>NZ_MUNZ01000085.1 GCF_002001205.1 Hydrogenophaga sp. A37 | reverse complement strand
CTCCTGGAGCTGGCGTCTGAGGGCGGTCTTCGCTCGGTGCAGCAGTTGGTGTGCGGCGTTGCTGTCGAGTTCCATTGAACGGGCGATGTCGGCCACGTCGGCGTCGGCGTAGGCCCACATGGCCAGGGCCATGCGCTGGCGCGCGGGCAGGCGCGCCATGGCGGCCTGCAGCTGGGTGGCGCTCAGCGCGGGCAACGGGTCGGGGGCCTCGGCCTGGTCATGTTGCCAAGCGTCGGACAGCTCGGCCAGCTGCTCAGGGTCGGCGCTGAGTTCGCGGCGCCGGGTGAGCCAGGTCTTGCAGCGGTTGATGACGATGGTGTTGAAGAAGGTCGCGAGCGTGGCGCCGTGGGTGTCGCTCGGTCGGCTGCTCCACAGGCGCAGAAAGGCCTCCTGCACCACGTCTTCCGCGTCTTCCCGCCGTGCCAGCATCTGCATGGCCAACCCCATGGCCTGCGGCGTGAGCTGGTGAACCAGCCCCCGGGCACTGGCCGCGTGGCCGTCGCAGGCGGCACGCCACAGCGCCCAACCGTCGCCTCGCGGCACGCTCGCTGGGCCGGGCGCCAACGCGCGGCCGACCCAGCGACCCAGGCCCTGGAGAGAGGCGCTCAGGCCCATGGCGGCAGGGGGTTCGCTCATGGGCTCAGTCGGCCGGGAGTTTTTCGCGCAGCGCCCGACGTTCGGCGGGGCTCAGCTTGTTGAGCATGTCGCGCCGCTGGCGCAGCAGCTCGCGGCGTTCGGCTGGCGTCATCTCGCGCACCTGATCGCGGCGCTCTTCGGCGAGGCGGCGTTTTTCTTCGGGGGCCAGTGCTTGCCAGCGCTGGCGCGTCTGCTCAATCAGGGCCTGTCGCTCCTGCGGCGTCAGGGTTTCCAACTGCTCGCGCAGGCGCTGGCGGAAGGCCTGGCGCTCTGCAGGCGAGGCGTCCTTGAGCCGCTGCTTGATCTCGGCCTGCTGTGCGGGGGTGAGGCGCGACCATTCACGGGCGTCGGGCACGGCCAGCGGCGTGGCCTGAGCGGCAGCGGCGCTGAACAGCAAGGCGCCGCAGGCCAGGCAGCGGACCAGCAGCGAACGGAAGGCATTGTTCATGGTGTGTATGTGGCCGACGGGCGGGTGACGGACGTGTCTGCCACCGCTTCAACCCAGGCCGGTCCGGGTTCTTACGCAATACCCTGGTGTTTTACACGGGTTGGGGCTCGGAGGCGTAAGCCGCAGGCCCGGTGCTGGTTCAAAGCAGGCAAGGACCACTCCGGTCCCGACACCCACGCAAAAGGAAGCACCATGAACCACTGGCTCAAACCCCTGACCGCTGCCACCCTCGGCCTGACCCTGTTCGCCGCTCAGGCACACGCGGGCGACCAGCAGTCGCAACGCGTGGACAACCGGCAGGCGCGCCAATCCCACCGCATCGACCAGGGTGTGGGGTCCGGTCAGATCACCCCGGTGGAGCAGGCACGGCTGGAGCAACAGCAGCGCCACATCAACCGGCTCGAAGGCCGCATCGAGGCGGACGGTCAGGTGACGGGCAAGGAGGCCGTGCGCATCGAGAAGGCGCAGGACCGCGCCAGCCACAAGATCCGCCGCACCAAGCACAACCGCCGCTCGGCAGGCTGAGCGGCGCCTCAGCGCAGGATTTCGAGCAGGCGGTCGAGCCCGCCTTCGTTGATGGCGACCATGGCCTGTTCGCGCACCTTCGGCTTCGCGTGGTAGGCCACCGAGAGGCCTGCCACGCCCATCATCGGCAGGTCGTTGGCGCCGTCGCCCATGGCGATGCACTGGTCGGGTTCGATGCACAGCAGCGACGCCACTTCCAGCAGCGTGCGGCGCTTTTCGGCACCGTCGCAGATGTCGCCCCAGGCCTGGTCCACCATGCGCCCGGTGAGCTGGCCGCAGTTGGGGCCGCTCTCGATTTCCAGCACGTTGGAGCGCGCGAAGTCGATGCCAAGCCGGTCGCGCACGCGGTCGGTGAAATAGGTGAAACCGCCCGAGACCAGCAGCACCTTCAGCCCCGCGGCCTTGCAGGCCTTCACCAGCGCTTCGGCGCCCGGGTTGAGCTGCAGGCGTTCGGCCAGCACCTGTTCCATGTGCGCCACGGTCACGCCACGCAGCAGGGCGACGCGCTGGCGCAGGCTTTCTTTGTAGTCGGTGATTTCACCGCGCATGGCGGCCTCGGTGATGGCCGACACCTCGGCCTTGCGGCCGGCGGCATCGGCGATTTCGTCCACACACTCGATGTTGATGAGCGTGGAGTCCATGTCGAACGCGATGAGCTTGAAATCCTTGAGGTTCAGCGGCGGCGTGAAGCCTTGGACGGTGAGGCCGGGGGCGAATTCGGTGGTGGAAGTCATGTCTGGATTATCCGTACAGGGCATGAATGGTTTCGCGTGGAGCCGTGCCAGATCAGGCCGCACCCGCCGGCTCCGCAGCCTTCACTGGCTGCCCGAGCGAGCGCAGCACATCGCGCACCAGTTGCACCCGGTCTTTCACTTCTGGCAGCGCGCGCTCAATGCGCAGCTTCTCGTTGCCGGCGAGCTTGATGTGCCGGTTCTTCTGGATCAGCTCGATGATGCGCATCGGCTCGATGGGCGGGTTGGCCTTGAAGGTGATGTTCGTGACGCCGGGCGCTGCGTCCACCTTCACCACGCCGTAGGGCGCGCTGATGCAGCGCAGGCGGTGCACGTCGATCAGCGTCTGCGCCTGGGCCGGCAGCTTGCCGAAGCGGTCCACGATCTCTTCCAGCAGCGCGTCCACCTGGTCGGTGGTCTTGGCGGTGGCGAGCTTCTTGTAGAACGACAGGCGCAGGTGCACGTCGCCGCAGTAGTCGCTGGGCAGCAAGGCGGGGGCATGCAGGTTGATGTCGGTGGTCACGCTCAGCGGACTGAGCAGGTCGGGTTCGCGCCCGGCTTTGAGCGAGCGCACGGCTTCGTTGAGCATCTCGTTGTAGAGCTGGAAGCCCACCTCCAGCATGTTGCCGCTCTGGTTCTCGCCCAGCACCTCGCCGGCGCCGCGAATCTCCAGGTCGTGCATGGCCAAGTAGAAGCCGGAGCCGAGTTCTTCCATCTGCTGGATCGCGTCGAGCCGCTGCGAGGCCTGCTTGGTCAGGCCCTCGATGTCCGGCACCATGAGGTAGGCATAGGCCTGGTGGTGGCTGCGGCCCACGCGGCCACGCAGCTGGTGCAGCTGGGCCAGGCCGAACTTGTCGGCGCGGCTCATGACGATGGTGTTCGCCGTGGGTACGTCGATGCCGGTCTCGATGATGGTCGAGCACAGCAGCAGGTTGTAGCGCTGCGCCACGAAGTCGCGCATCACGCGCTCCAGGTCGCGCTCGGGCATTTGGCCGTGGGCGATGGCGATGCGCGCTTCGGGCAAGATTTCTTCGAGCTTCTGCTTGCGGTTTTCGATCGTGTCGACTTCGTTGTGCAGGAAGTAGACCTGGCCGCCACGCTTCAGTTCGCGCAACACGGCTTCGCGGATCACGCCGTTGCCTTCGTTGCGCACAAAGGTCTTGATCGCCAGCCGGCGTTGCGGCGCGGTGGCGATGACCGACAGGTCGCGTAGGCCTTCGAGCGCCATGCCCAGCGTGCGCGGAATCGGCGTGGCGGTGAGCGTGAGCACGTCCACCTCGGCGCGCAGCGCCTTCATCTGCTCCTTGTGGCGCACGCCGAAGCGGTGTTCTTCGTCGATGATGAGCAGGCCGAGGTCTTTGAACTTTGTCTTTTCGCTCAGCAGCTTGTGCGTGCCGACGACGATGTCGACTGAGCCGTCGGCAATGCCTTTCTGCGCCGCCGTGATTTCCTTTTGCGAGCGGAAGCGGCTCATCTCCGCGATCTTCACCGGCCACTTGCCGAAGCGGTCCACCAGCGTCTGGTAGTGCTGCTCGGCCAGCAGCGTGGTGGGCGCAAGGAAGGCGACCTGGCGCCCGCCGGTCACGGCCACGAAGGCGGCGCGCAAGGCGACCTCGGTCTTGCCGAAGCCGACGTCGCCGCACACCAGCCGGTCCATCGGGCGCGGGCTGATCATGTCCTGGATCACGGCGTGGATCGCGCCGCGCTGGTCGGCGGTTTCGTCGAAGCCGAAGTCGTTGGCGAAGATCTCGTAGTCCTGTGCCGAGAAGCGGAACGCATGGCCCTGGCGCGCGGCGCGGCGGGCGTAGATGTTCAGCAGCTCGGCCGCAGCGTCGCGCACCTGTTCGGCCGCCTTGCGTTTGGCTTTTTCCCACTGGCCGCTGCCCAGGCGGTGCAGCGGCGCTTCGTCGGCGCTCACGCCGGTGTAACGGCCGATCAGTTGCAACTGGCTCACCGGCACGTAGAGCACCGCCTTGTCGGCGTATTCGAGGTGCAGGAACTCCATCAGCGCGGGCGTGCCGTCCGGGTTCTTTTCGCCCATGTCCATGTGGACCAGGCCCCGGTAGCGGCCGATGCCGTGGGCGTTGTGAACCACTGGGTCGCCCACGTTGAGCTCGCTCAGGTCCTTGATCAGCGCATCGACGTCACTGACCTGTTCCTGCTTCTTGCGCCGGCGCGTGGTGGGGCCGGCGGCGAAGAGTTCGGTCTCGGTGACGAAGTCGATGCCGTCTTCCAGCGAGCTGAAACCGATGGTGAGCACCGAGGTGGCGATGCCGGTCTTTTCGTCGCTGGCCTGGAACTCGGCCAGCGTATCGAAGGCGGGCGGGTTCAGGCCGCTGGCGCGCAGAAAGTCCAGCAGGCTCTCGCGTCGGCCGTCGCTCTCGGCCAGCAGCAGCACGCGGTGCTGGGTGTTGCGGATGTGGCCCTGCAGGCGCGAGAGCGGGTCTTCGGCGCTGCGCACCACCGAGAGGTCGCCCAGCTTTTGCGCGAAGGCGTTGTCGGCCACATCTTCCACCGCCGGGCGGATGGCGAGCTGGGCGTGCGCGTTGGCGCCGGTGTAGAACTGCTCGGCTGAGAGGAACAGGCTTTCGGGCGGCAGCGCGGGGCGCTCGGGGTCGCTCTTGACGAGGCGGTAGCGGTCCTGCGTGTCCTGCCAGAAGCGCTGGAATGCGGGTTCGAGGTCGCCGTGCAGCACCACCGTCGCTTTCTCCCCGAGATAGTCAAAGACGGTGGCGGTCTGTTCGAAGAACAGCGGCAGGTAGTACTCGATACCGGCGGTGGCCACGCCGTTGCCCATGTCCTTGTAGACGCGGCTCTTGGTCGGGTCGCCGTCGAGCAGTTCGCGCCAGCGGCTGCGGAATTTGGCGCGCGCCGCGTCGTCCATCGGGAACTCGCGTCCGGGCAGCAAGCGCACTTCCGGCACCGGGTAGAGGCTGCGCTGGCTGTCGGGGTCGAAGGTGCGGATGCTGTCGATCTCGTCGTCGAACAGGTCCACGCGGTAGGGCACCTGCGATCCCATGGGAAAGAGATCGATCAGGCCGCCGCGCACCGCGTATTCGCCGGGGCTCACCACCTGGGTCACGTGCTGGTAGCCAGCGAGTGTGAGCTGGCCCTTGAGCTTGGCTTCGTCGAGCTTCTGCTTGACCTTGAACTGGAAGGTGTAGCCGGCCAGGAAGGACGGCGGCGCCAACCGGTAGAGCGCGGTGGTGGCGGGCACCAGCACCACGTCGGCACCGGTGTCCTTGTCGTGCTGCTGGATGCGCCAGAGCGTGGCCAGGCGCTCGGAGATCAGGTCCTGGTGCGGCGAAAACGTGTCGTAGGGCAGGGTCTCCCAGTCCGGGAACAGCGCACAGCGCAGGCCGGGCGCGAAGAACGCCATCTCGTCAATCAGGCGCTGCGCGTCGGTGGCGTCAGCCGTGACGATGGCCGTGAGGCGGCCGGCCGCTTTTTCGCGCGCACCGAGCTGGGCCAGCAGCAGGGCATCGGCCGCGCCGCTGGGGCGGGGCAGGGTGAAGCGTTTGCCGGGGATGAGTTTGGGCAGGTCCATGGGCTTGGTGGCTCGCGCGATGTGGGAAGCAAGGCCTCGGGCCCAGCCGCTTCCATGACAAACACCCCCCACCTGAGGAGGTGGGGGGTGTGAAAGGCCTGATTCTAGAATGCGCTCACCTCCATGACCGACATCCCTGCACCAATGCCCCCTAACCCGGCACCCCGTTGCCATGCCTTGATGCCCTGCGCCGGCACGGGCTCCCGCGCTGGCACGACTGAGCCCAAGCAATACGAGCCAGTCGCCGGCCAGCCCATGGTGCTGCACACGCTGGCGGCGTTTCAGTTGGTGAGGCGCATCGAACGCTGTCTGGTGGTGGTGGCGCCTGGCGATGGATTCTTGAGCGATGACGACCCACACATCCAGCTCGCCCGCGTGGGCGGCAGCACGCGTGCTGCCAGCGTGTTCAACGGTTTGCAGGCTTTGTTGGACACGGGGGCGGACGCCCGCGACTGGGTGCTGGTGCACGACGCGGCGCGTTGTCTGATCACCCCGGCACAGATTGACGCGCTGATCGACGCTTGCGAGGGCGACCCTGTGGGCGGGCTGCTCGCGCTCAAGCTGCCCGACACGCTCAAGACCGAAGCCCGTGGTCGCGTGGCCGCGACGGTGGACCGGTCTGACAAATGGCTCGCGCAGACGCCACAGATGTTCCGCGTTGGCGCTTTGCAGGCGGCGCTGGCCGCCCAGGCCAGCAACGGCTTTGCCGGCGTGACCGACGAGGCCAGCGCCATGGAGCTGGCGGGCCAGCGGCCGCTGCTGGTGCCCGGCAGTGCACAAAACTTCAAGGTCACCTACCCGGAAGACTTTGCCCTGGCGGAAGCCATCCTGAGGAGCCGAGCATGAACCCCATCAAAATCCCCTTCCGCATCGGCGAGGGTTGGGACGTGCACGCCCTGGTGCCCGGTCGCCCGCTGATCATCGGTGGCGTCACCATCCCGCACACACTGGGCCTGCTCGGGCACTCGGATGCCGATGTGCTGCTGCACGCCATCACCGACGCGCTGCTGGGTGCTGCGGCGCTTGGCGACATCGGCCGTCATTTCCCCGACACGGACGAGCGTTTCAAAGGCTCCGACTCGTTGCTTCTGTTGACGGAGGTGGCGCGGCGCGTGCGCGCGGCGGGCTTCGAGATCGGCAATGTCGACAGCACGGTGATCGCCCAGGCGCCCAAGCTGTCACCTCACATTTCCGCCATGTGCGAACGCATCGCCACCGCGCTCGGGGTGGCCGTGGACCAGGTCAACGTGAAAGCCAAGACAGCCGAGAAGCTGGGGCCGGTGGGGCAGGGGCTCTCGATGGAAGCCCGCGCCGTGGCGCTGCTCGTGCGCGCTCCAGCCGATTGAAGAAGGGCGGATCGGACCGAAGGCAGAGCCCTTCAGTCCTTTTTCGCGATGGGCAGTTTGATGTGTGCCGACAGTCCACCGGAGGTGCTGTTGGCCAGCGCAAAGCGACCGCCCATGCGCGCAATGGCCCGTTCCACGATCGCCAGCCCGAGGCCGGTGCCGGTGGCGGCACTGCGCGATGCGTCGCCACGGAAGAAGGGCTGTGTCAACTGCGTCAGCATCTCGGGGGCCACCCCGGAGCCGTGGTCACGCAACTTGAGCAGCACCCACTCGTCTTTCGCCTTGGCGCCGATCTCGATGTGGACAACGCCCGTCACCGGATTCTTGCCGTAGCGCAAGGCGTTTTCCAGCAGGTTGGAAAACACGCGATTGAGTTCAACCGCGTCACCCATCACCGCGGTGCCGGGCGGGATGCGGGTCTGCACCACCACATCGGGCGCGGTGCCCAGCGCAAACACCGCCGCGTCGATCACTTCATTGAGATCCACCCGCTGTGCTTCCAGATGATCAGGCCGCGCGTAGTCGAGGAATTTATCGATGATCGCGTTGACCTGTTCGATGTCGGCCGCCATGTGCTCTCGGGCCTGCAGGTCGTGCACGCTCATTTCCGTTTCGAGCCGCAGCCGGGCCAGCGGTGTGCGCAGGTCGTGGGAAATGCCGGCCAGCATCAGCGCCCGGTCCTGCTCGATCTTGGAGAGGCGCTGCGCCATGCGGTTGAAACCGATGTTGACCTGGCGAATCTCGCTGGTCGCGACCGCTTCGTTGAGCTGGCTGGAGTTGAAGTCGCCCTCGCGCACGCGGCTGGCGGCGAAAGACAGCTTCTGAAGCGGCCGGTTGATCAAGCGCGCGATCAACGCTGCGCCCGTGAGTGAGAGCACCGCCGCCGTGCCCAGCCAGATCAGCCAGGTGGTGCCGGTGACCAACTCGACCCGCGACGGGTCGGTCTGCAGCCAGTAGGGATCGCCATCGATGGAAAACCCGATCCAGAGACCTGGCTTGCCGTTGACTTCTCGCGCCACCACCGTGTCAGCGCCAAGCCGGGCGCTCAGTTGGGCGCTCACCGTGCGGCTGAGTGGATCGGCGTCGTACCGGCGGTAGACATCGCCCGGCTCTCGGGGTGCGATGCGCACCTGCTCCTCATCGGCCATGGTCTTGACCAGCGACACACGGGCGATGGAGTCCGAATGCACCAGCGCAGCGCGGCTGAGGTTGACCAGCGAGGCCAGCTGCTGCGCGCTTTGCAGCGTGCGGGGCTCAAACTCCAAGGCCCGAAAGGTTTGCAGCCAAGCCGCGAAGCAGCCCAGCAGGAGCAGGGACAGCAGAAAAAAGGTGCGCCAGAACAGGCTCACCTCGCGCGGAGGACGTACCTCCAATGGCGCGGGGGCGGTCTCCAGCGAAGCCGGCTCGGTTTCGAACGACGGAACGCGGGACTCTTCGGTCATCAGGCGTTGCCGTCCGGAACGAACACGTAGCCCACCCCCCAGACCGTCTGCAGGTAGCGCGGAGAAGCCGCGTCCTCTTCAATCAGCTTGCGCAAGCGCGAAACTTGCACGTCCAGACTGCGGTCAAAAGGCTCGAACTCCCGGCCACGGGCGAGTTGGGCCAGTTTCTCGCGAGAGAGCGGCTGGCGCGGATGGCGCACCAGCGCCTTGAGCATCGCGAACTCGCCAGTGGTCAGCGGCAGGTCTGCGCTGTCTTTGCGCAGCGTGCGCAGGCTGAGGTCGAACTCGAAAGGCCCGAAATTCACCACCTCGGCGTCTTGAGACGGCGCTCCGGGCACCTCTGTCGGCGGTCGGCGGCGCAGCACCGCGTGCACACGGGCCAGCAGTTCGCGGGGGTTGAAGGGTTTGCCCAGGTAGTCGTCGGCCCCCACTTCCAGGCCCACGATGCGGTCGACGTCTTCACTCTTGGCAGTGAGCATGATGATGGGGGTGCGGTCGCCATTGGCGCGCAGGCGCCGGCAGATCGACAGGCCATCTTCGCCGGGCATCATCAGATCGAGCACGATCAGGTCGACCGCTTCGCGCTGCAGCACCCGGTTCAAGGCCTTGCCATCTTCGGCGAGCATGACCTCGAAGCCTTCCTGCATGAGGTAACGGCGGAGCAGATCGCGGATGCGGACATCGTCGTCCACGACCAAAATCTTGTTCGGGCGGGCAGCAGTTTGTGGCATGGTAGCAACTCTCGGTAAATGTAACAAACTCGATTGTGGCAGCGCCAAGTGCTTATCAGCGCTGGATTTTTGTTTTTCTGACAGGCGGTTACAACTGTTGCCCAAGACCTCAAGACCGTTACTGTGCTCCCGCCCACAATCCAGAACACACCCGTGATCTGAACTTTTCATGACAACCCAAAAAGCCGTACTTGCAGTGGTTCTTGGTCTGCCGGCCTGGGTCCATGCGCTCGACCTCCGCGAACCCCCATTGCAGGCCATGACCGTGGTGCCCTCCGTGTCTTCCGAGTCGGGGGATGCCCGCCCGACCCATCGCCTGCGCGATGCCTTGCGCCAGCCGGTGAGCGCAGACGAGTCGTCCGGCAAGCCCTATCGCCTCAGTGTGGAGGAGCGCCAGCGCCTGCGCGAGCAGCTGCGCGGCCAGACCGCTGAAGCCAAGCGCAACAAATGAACCCGAGGCTATTGATGGGGACGTCCTCTGTGCGCCGCGGGTGGCTTGTTTCGCTGGTGTTGACCGCAGGGTGGGCATGGCACGCCGGCGCCAGCGCCCAGCAGCCCCAGCCCAATGAGCCCGCCAACGTGGTGAACATCGCGGCCAGCGGATTTCTGGATGTACCGCAAGACTGGTTGAGCATGACCTTGACCACCACCCGCGAAGGCAGCGACGCGGCCGTGGTGCAGAACCAACTCAAACAGGCCCTGGATGCGGCCCTGACCGCGGCGAAGGCGGAGGCCATACCGAAACAGCTGGAGGTGCGCACCGGGCAGCTGAGCCTGTACCCCCGTTACGGGAGCAACGGCGAGATCAATGGCTGGCAAGGCAGCACCGAGCTGGTTCTGGAAGGCCGGGACTTTGTGCGCATCAGCAGCACGGCGGGAAAGGTGCAGACCTTGACCATGGCCAACATGGCCTTCTCGCTCTCGCGCGAGGCTCAACAAAAGCTGGAGTCCGATGTACAGGCCCTGGCAATCACGCGCTTCAAGGCCCGTGCGGATGAAGTCGCCAAGGGCTTCGGGTTTTCGGGTTACAGCCTGCGTGAGCTGTCGATCAGCTCGGCCGATCAGGGAGGCGGTGCCGGGTATCCGCGCCCGATGGCCGCTCGGGCCAATGTGGCGATGTCGTCCGATGCGGCGCCTGTGCCCGCGGAGGCGGGCAAGAGCCTGGTCAACGTGACGGTGTCGGGTTCGATTCAGTTGCGCTGAGCCTTGTTTCGGTTCTTCCAAAAAGAAACCCGGCACAGCCGGGTTTCTTTTTGGGTTTGCCATTGTCTATTGAGCGACCCAGCCACCGTCCATGTTCCATGCCACGCCGCGCACGTTGGCGCCGGCCGGCGAGCAGAAGAACACGGCCAGCTCGCCCAGTTCCTCCGGGGTGGTGAACTGCATGGAGGGCTCTTTCTCGCCCAGCAACTGCTTCTTGGCGTCTTCGTTCGAGATGCCCAAAGCGGCTGCCTTGGCGTCCACCTGCTTCTGAACCAGAGGCGTGAGCACCCAACCAGGGCAGATGGCGTTGCAGGTCACGCCGCTGGTGGCGTTTTCCAGTGCCGTCACTTTGGTCAGACCGACCACACCATGCTTCGCAGCGACATAGGCCGATTTTTCCGCAGAACCCACGAGGCCGTGGACCGAGGCGACGTTGATGATGCGTCCCCAGTTGCGGGCTTGCATGGTCGGCAAAGCAAGGCGGGTCGCGTGAAAGGCGCTGGAGAGGTTGATCGCGATGATCGCGTCCCAACGATCAATGGGAAAGCTTTCGATGCGGGCCACATGCTGAATGCCCGCGTTGTTCACCAGAATGTCTACCTGCCCAAACTGCACCGCGGCGAAGCTCATCATGTCTTCGATGTCGCTGGCCTTGCTCATGTCTGCGCCGTGGTAGGCCACCTTCACACCCAGCGCCGCGATCTCGGCCTTTGGACCTTCGACGTCCCCGAAGCCGTTGAGCACGATGTTGGCGCCCTGGCGGGCGAGGGACTTGGCAATGCCCAAACCGATGCCGCTGGTGGATCCGGTGATGAGGGCGGTTTTGTTGGCAAGCATGAGGGTTCTCCAGTTCCATTACGATAGGTTCAAACGCATTAAAGTCATTATCACGGAGTCTCAAGGGATGAGCGGTTTCAGTCAGGTGCCCCAGCTTCGGTTTCTCGCAGTGGATGGTCCGCTGGCCATTGGTGGAGCCGCACGCCGCATGGCTTACTGGGATTGGCCCGCGGCAGCCGGTGCTGATGCTCACCGGGTGGTGCTCTGCGTGCACGGCCTGTCTCGCCAGGGGCGCGACTTTGACACGCTGGCCCGTGAACTGAGTCTTCAAGCGCGCGTGCTCGCGGTGGATGTCGCTGGTCGAGGGCACAGCGACTGGCTCGCCGACCCAATGGCTTATCAGGTGGGCACCTACGTGGCGGATCTGGCCAAGCTGATCATGCATTTGCGAGAGCAGGATCCAGCTGTCCGGATCGACTGGGTGGGCACCAGCATGGGCGGCCTGATCGGCATGGCGCTGGCGGCCCAACCGGCCTTCGGTTTGCGCCGGCTGGTGCTCAACGACGTGGGTCCCGTGATCCAGTGGGAAGCGCTGCTGCGCATCGGTACCTATCTGGGCCTCAATCCCTCATTCGGCAGCGAAAAAGAGGCGGCCGATCATCTGGTGGCCATTTCCATCGGATTTGGTCCTCATACGCCCGAGCAATGGCAGGCACTTTCGCGCCCCATGCTCCGGGAGCGAGACGGGCGTTGGTGGCTGCACTACGACCCGGCGCTCGCCTTGCCGCTCAGGGCCCTGACAGATGCGCCCGATCAGGCGGCGGCACAGCAAGCGGTGAAGGACGGGGAGGCGGCGCTGTGGGGGCTGTACGACGCGATCACCGCGCCCACGTTGCTCCTGCGTGGCGCCCAGTCCGACCTTCTGACCCCAGACACCGCCCGAGCCATGACCGTGCGGGGTCCACGTGCGCACTGCATCGAATTCGCCGGCGTAGGGCATGCGCCCACGCTGGTGGCGGCGGACCAGATTGCTGCCGTGCGCGATTGCCTTTTGGCGGACTGAAGTCGAACCATCGCCATGAAGTACAGCGCCGCTGCGGCTCCTTTTTCCCAGCCATCGGCCATCGTGGCCGCCACGTCCGACAGCTTGCCGCACGAGGTCCAGGCTTTGGCGCGTGCCCGTGCCTTCGCTGAGCCGTTGCTCGCCTGTGAGCAGTTGGATACAGGTGAAAACGTTCTCGCCCACGCCGATGCCGTGGCCGCGGTACTGCGGGACATTGGTGGTTCCGAGGCGATGCAGGCCGCTGCCTACCTGGTCTACGCCTGCCAGCACCTGAACCGGCCGCAAGAGGTGATTGCCAAGGCGTTTGGAGACAACTACGCCGCGCTGGCGCTGGAGACCACGAAGCTTGTGCAGTTGCAACGTCAGGCTCGGGTCAAGACGGCCGAGGTGCAGGCCAAAAAGAACGAGGAAAGGCAGGCCGCGCATGAAGCGGCGCTGCCGTTGACTTCACTGGCCAAGGCGCCGGTGTCTGAGTTGGCCGCGAGCCAGACTGAAAACGTGCGCAAGATGCTGCTGGCGTTCTCACGCGATCTGCGGGTGGTCATGTTGCGCCTCGCATCGCGGCTGCAGACCCTGCGTTATTTCGCCACTTGCAGGGAGGACCCCGGGCAGGCGCTGGCGAGCGAGTCGCTGCACGTGTTTGCACCGTTGGCCAACCGTCTGGGCATCTGGCAGATCAAGTGGGAAATGGAGGACCTGGCGTTCCGTTTCCTCGAACCTCAGACCTACAAGCAGGTCGCGCGCTTTCTGGATGAAAAGCGGGCCGAGCGAGAAGTCCATGTGGAGCAAGTGCGAGCGCAACTGGAGCGGGACCTGCAAAAGCAGGGCATACACGCTTCGGTACAGGGGCGACCGAAACACATCTACAGCATCGTCAAGAAGATGCGCGGCAAATCACTGGACTTTGACCGTGTGTTCGACATTCGTGCGCTGCGCGTGGTCGTGCCTGAGAAGAACGATTGTTACGGTGTGCTGGCGCTGGTGCATGCCCATTTCACGCCGGTTCCTGAAGAGTTTGACGACTACATTGCCAAACCCAAGCCCAATGGCTATCAGTCGCTGCACACTGTGGTGCGCGACGCGCAGGGCAGGGCATTTGAGATCCAGATTCGCTCACAAGCCATGCACGATCACGCAGAGCACGGCGTGGCGGCCCACTGGGCTTATAAGGAAGCAGGCGCGAAGGGTTACGCCGGTGTGTCGGCCAGCTCCGAGTACGACGCCAAGATCGCCGTGCTGCGCCAGCTGCTGGCTTGGGAGCGTGATCTCAGCGGAACGGCCCAGGGGCTGTTCGACGATCGCATCTACGTGCTCACGCCCGACGCTGCGATCGTCGAGCTGCCGCAGGGCGGGACCCCTGTGGACTTTGCCTACTCGGTGCACACCAGCCTGGGTCACCGTTGTCGTGGGGCCCGGGTGGACGGCGCGATGGTCACGCTCAATACGCCATTGCAGAACGGTCAGACGGTTGAGATCATCGCCACCAAGGACGGCGGCCCCTCACGCGACTGGCTGAATGCCGAGCTGGGCTTTCTGGTCAGCCACCGTGCCAAGAGCAAGGTGCGTGCGTGGTTTAACGTTCTGGCCATGGAAGAGACTGTGGCGCGCGGCCGCGAGGCGGTGGAAAAGCTTTTGCAGCGCGAAGGTCGAACCTCGCTTCGTTTTGACGAACTGGCCAGCACCATGGGCCTGAATTCGGCTCAGGAACTGTTCGAGCAGGTGGGCAAAGACGAGTTGTCGCTTCGAGCCATCGAGTTGCAGCTGCGCCCTGGTGAACCTACCGTGGTTGATGAGCTACCTCCCTGGTTGAAGAAGCCACGCAAGGCCAGCAGTTCGGCCGGTGGCGGTGTGCTGGTGGTGGGCGTGGACTCTTTGATGACGCAACTGGCCAAGTGTTGCAAACCGGCGCCCCCCGATGACATCTGTGGGTTTGTTACGCGAGGCAAGGGAGTGAGCATCCACCGGAGCGATTGCAGTGACTTTGCGCACTTGCAGCGCAAGAGTCCTGATCGGGTGATCGATGTGCAATGGGGTGGCCAGACCCCCGCAGGCCGCGATGGTCTGGCAGCGGTGTATCCGGTCGATGTAGCGGTCGAGGCGCTGGACAGGCAGGGGTTGCTCAGAGATATCTCCGAAGTGTTTGCGCGCGAGAAGATGAACGTGATCGGTGTGCAGACGCAGTCGGTCAAAGGCATCGCATGGATGACATTCACGATCGAGGTTGCCGACGCCCGCCAAGTCTCGCGGGCCATGGCTGTGGTGGGTGATGTGCCCGGTGTGCGTGTGGTCAGGCGCAAGTGATGGATCTGTTTGCTTTGTAGGTGTTGAAAACACTGCTATAATTCAAGGCTTCGGACAGTTTGTAGGCGCGTAGCTCAGCTGGTTAGAGCACCACCTTGACATGGTGGGGGTCGTTGGTTCGAGTCCAATCGCGCCTACCAAATATTTCCGAAAATTAAGGGCCAGACGTCAGTCAGGCCCTTTTTGCTTTGTGCGGGATACACTCTGATGAATGTCCCGTAACTGCACAGGGTAAACCCATGCTCGCCATGGGAGTCTCCGGTTTCTAGAATGTGGCGTAACGTCAGCCCTGATCCTGGTGGTGTCCTGTTTACTCAAGAAAGTCGTGTAGTGCAAAAAAGCAAGGCAGATGCCAACGGGCCCCAATCAGACGCCGTGCGGGTCATCAAAAAATACCCCAATCGTCGGCTGTATGACACCGACACCTCCTCATACATCACACTGGCGGAGGTTAAGTCGCTGGTAATGGACAACGAGCGTTTCGTGGTGCGCGACGCAAAGACGAACGACGACCTCACTCGCAGCATCTTGCTGCAGATCATTCTCGAAGAAGAAACAGCCGGTGTGCCGATCTTCACCGAGCAGGTGCTGGCCAACATCATCCGGTTTTATGGGCATGCAATGCAGGACTTCATGGGAGCCTATCTGGAAAAAAACGTTCAGATATTCATGGATCTGCAAAACAAGATGACCGAGCAGACCAAGGGAGTGAACCCGGATCTCTGGAAGCAGTTCACCAATGTGCAGTCGCCGATGATGCAAGGCATGATGGGTACGTACATGGAGCAGTCCCGAACCGCGTTTGCACAGATGCAAGAGCAGATGCAAAAGCACAGCGAGCAAATGCTGGCAGCTCTTGGGCTCAAACGCTGAAGCAAGCGGAGCGCCATGGTCATGGGTCTGAGACAATCAGGCCATGACAAAATCAGTTGTTTCCCCGGGCGCTGCTGCGCCCAAAGTAGGCTTTGTGAGTCTTGGGTGCCCCAAGGCACTCACCGACTCCGAACTCATCCTCACGCAGCTCAGCGCTGAGGGCTATCAAACTTCCAAGACCTTCGCCGGTGCCGATCTGGTGATTGTCAACACCTGTGGCTTCATCGACGATGCGGTGAGGGAGAGCCTGGACACCATTGGTGAAGCCCTGGCCGAAAACGGCAAGGTGATCGTGACCGGGTGTCTTGGTGCTCGTGAAGGGGTCGGAGGCGGCAACTTGGTGCGGGAGATGCATCCCAGTGTCCTTGCCGTGACCGGGCCGCATGCGACCCATGAGGTCATGGAAGCCGTGCACCAGCATCTGCCCAAGCCGCATGACCCGTTCGTGGATCTGGTGCCTGCACAAGGCATCAAACTGACGCCCCGTCACTACGCCTACCTGAAGATCAGTGAGGGATGCAACCACCGTTGTACCTTTTGCATCATTCCGTCGATGCGCGGTGATTTGGTCAGTCGCCCCATTGGTGATGTGCTGACTGAGGCGCGAAAGCTGTTTGAATCTGGCGTAAAAGAGTTGCTCGTGGTGAGCCAGGACACTTCGGCGTATGGCGTGGATATGCAATACCGCACGGGCTTTTGGGATGGCAAACCCGTGAAGACCCGCATGTTCGATCTGGTGCGGTCTTTGGGTGAACTAGCCCAGGGGTTTGGCGCCTGGGTGCGTCTTCATTACGTGTACCCCTACCCGCATGTGGACGATGTGATTCCGCTCATGGCAGAAGGCTTGTGCTTGCCGTACCTGGATGTGCCGCTGCAGCACAGCCACCCCGACGTGCTCAAGCGCATGAAGCGCCCCGCCAGCGGCGAAAAAAACCTGGAGCGCATCGCCCGTTGGCGTGAGCTCTGTCCAGCGATCGTGGTGCGCAGCACCTTCATTGCAGGCTTCCCAGGCGAGACCGAAGCCGAGTTCCAGCACCTTCTGGATTTCGTGCGCGAAGCTCGCATTGACCGTGCAGGTTGTTTTGCCTATTCGCCGGTGAATGGTGCAGCAGCGAATGCGCTGGCGGACGCGGTTCCGGAGGCGGTTCGCGAAGAGCGCCGCGCGCGGTTCATGGCCGTGGCAGAGGCTGTGTCGACCGATAAATTGCGTGCGCGCGTGGGTGCCACCATGCAGGTGCTGGTGGACTCTGCGCCAGGTATGGGCAAAAAGGGTGGTGTGGGCCGCAGTTATGCCGACGCGCCCGAGATCGACGGCGTCGTGCGGCTCCTGCCGCCAGAAAAAGTCAGCAAGACGCTGAAAGTGGGGGAATTCACGAAGGCACGCGTTGTTGCGGCTGAGGGACACGACCTGCTGGCGGTGCCTTTTTGATGGTGGTCATTGACCGCCATTTTCCCGAAAGGGAAAACAAAAAAGGGGTTGCAAACATCGCGTTTGCAACCCCTTATGATTGGTGCCCAGGAGAGGACTCGAACCTCCACGCCTCTCAGCGCTAGTACCTGAAACTAGTGCGTCTACCAATTCCGCCACCTGGGCATTTCAGGAAAAACGCTAGTATAGCACGAGAAAAAGAACCTCAAAAGTGAACGAAAAAAACAATCTGTTGGCTGAATTTGAAGGTGTCGTGTCCGGTCATCGTGACGGACACGGCTTTGTGATCCGCGACGATGGACAGGCTGATATTTACCTGCCTTCCAACGAGATGCGGGCGGTATTGCACAAGGATCGTGTCAAGGCGCGGATCGTGCGTTCGGACCGAAAAGGCCGCCCTGAGGGACGGGTCACCGAAATCGTCGAGCGCTCCAACTCGCCCATCATCGGCCGACTGCTTCAGGAAAGCGGTGTGTGGCTTGTCGCGCCGGAGGATAAGCGCTATGGACAGGATGTACTAGTTCCAAAGGGAGCCACAGGCTCCGCCAAGCCTGGCCAGGTCGTGGTGGTCGAACTCACTGAACCGCCCGCGCTATATGGGCAGCCTGTCGGGCGTGTGAAAGAGGTGCTTGGCGAGATCGACGATCCGGGCATGGAAATCGAAATAGCCGTGCGCAAGTACGGCGTGCCGCATGAATTCTCCGAGGCCTCGCTGGCCCAGGCGCGAGGTCTGCCCGACCATGTTCGCTCCGCGGACCACAAAGACCGTGTTGATCTGCGCGACGTGCCACTGGTGACCATCGATGGCGAGGACGCGCGCGATTTTGACGATGCCGTGTATTGCGAGCCGGCCAAGGTAGGGCGCGCCAAGGGTTGGCGCTTGCTCGTCGCCATTGCCGATGTGAGCCACTATGTGCAAACGGGCTCTGCCATCGATGTGGACGCTTATGACCGCGCCACGTCGGTCTACTTTCCGCGTCGCGTGATTCCGATGCTGCCGGAGAAATTGTCCAACGGCCTTTGCTCACTCAACCCCGGCGTTGAGCGTCTGTGCATGGTCTGCGACATGCTGGTCAACGCCAAGGGCGAGGTGCATGCCTACCAGTTCTACCCGGCGGTGATGTTCAGCCATGCGCGTTTCACCTACACCGAGGTGGCGGCGATCCTCCAGAACACGCGCGGGCCTGAGGCAGCGCTGCGCAAGCCCCTGGTGCAGTACCTGCTGAACCTGCACGATGTCTACCGTGCGCTGCTGACCGCGCGCAATGCTCGCGGAGCGGTGGACTTTGAAACCACTGAAACCCAGATTGTCTGTGACGAATCGGGCCGCATCGAAAAGATTGTGCCGCGCACCCGCAACGATGCACACAAGCTGATTGAAGAGGCCATGCTGGCGGCCAACGTCTGTTCGGCTGATTTCATCAGCCAGGGCAAACACGTGGGGCTTTTCCGGGTGCATGAAGGTCCGACGCCCGAGAAGCAGGACATCCTGCGCAACTACCTCAAGGCCATGGGCGTGCCGCAAACCATCAGCGACAACCCGCAGCCAGCGGAGTTCCAGCACATCGCAGCGGCGACCAAAGACCGGCCTGAAGCACAGCAGATCCACATGATGTTGTTGCGCTCCATGCAGCAGGCCATCTACACACCCATGAACCAGGGCCACTTCGGCTTGGCGTTCGAGGCGTACACCCATTTCACCAGCCCGATTCGGCGTTACCCGGATTTGCTGGTCCACCGTGTCATCAAGGCGATCCTTAACAAGCAGCGCTACCAGTTGCCGGTCTTGCCCACGCCGGGTGAGGCGCACGCCAAGTTGAGTAAGCGACTGGCCAGCCGCGTGAAGCCGCCAGTGCCGGGCGAGCAGGTGAAGAAGCCGTCTGCCGACACATTGGCTTGGCAGGCCGCTGGTTTGCATTGCAGTGCCAACGAGCGGCGGGCTGATGAAGCCAGTCGTGATGTTGAAGCCTGGCTCAAATGCAAGTACATGCGCGAGCATCTGGGTGAAGAGTTCAGTGGTGTGGTGAGTTCGGTCACGAGCTTTGGTTTGTTCGTCACGCTGGACGCCATGTACGTCGAGGGCTTGGTGCACATCACCGAACTGGGCGGTGAATATTTCCGCTTCGATGAAGCACGGCAGGAACTGCGCGGTGAGCGCACCGGTATTCGCTATGCGCTGGGCACCCGCGTGCAGGTGCAGGTGAGTCGCGTGGATCTGGATGGCCGGCGCATCGATTTCAGATTGGTGTCGGGTGAGGACGACCTGGTGCTGCGCGCCATGCGAGACAAGACGGGTGGCGCTGCTGCCGACGTGGAGGAAGGATCTCCCCGCAGTGGTGCCCGTGCCAAGCAGGTCAAGAAACCAGGCAAAGCACAGCCCTTGTCGTCGTCTGTCAAGGACCCGGCGGGACGTTCGTCCAGTCGGAACGAATCGCGGAGCGGCACACGGCAACCTTCTGGCAAGTCGCGCAAGGGGCGGCGCTGATGAGGGTGCTGTTTTTCCTGCTGGAAACCCTCTTCTTCTTTCTTGTCGGGGCGGCGCTTTTGAGGGCCTGGATGAACCAGCTTCGCATCAACATGTCCGGGCAGCCAGGCCGTTTTGTCATGGCGTTGACCCATTGGTTGGTGGCGCCTGTTCGTCGGATCCTGCCCAAGGGGATGGCACAAAGTCGGATTGACTGGGGCAGCCTCATGGCTGCGCTCCTGCTGGCGCTGATTTATGGTGGTTTGTGGTTGGTGCTGGTGTTGGCCCTATCACCTTTGGACGGCGCACCGGTGGCGTCCATGCTTGTGATTCCGACGTTGGCGTTCAAGCTGTTGTTGCGCGTGCTGCTGCAGGGTTTGATGGTTCTTTTGCTGGTCTACGCCGTGCTGTCTTGGGTGCAGCCCGCCTCTTCGGTACTGACCACTTTGGAGCGTTTGTGTGGCCCGATCCTCAAGCCAATCCGCCGTTTTCTACCGTTGATCGGCGGTGTCGACTTGTCGGTTCTTGTGCTGATCATTCTGTTGCAGGTCGGCCTGATCATGCTTGGGTGATTCTGTAGCTCAGTGCAAATGCCGTGCCCTCATTGCGAGTCGACCGGCAGTGAGTTCGCCAGAGCGCTCTCGGTCCCAGTCATCGGCCAGTCGGCCATGCTGTGCCACGGCGGTAGCAACTGCCTGAAAAGCAGACTCGGGCGCCATGTCCGGCATCGCCAGAGCGGCGCCCAGCATGCCCGCCAGGGCATCGCCAGTGCCTGCCGTGGCCAGAGACGAATTGCCGCTGGCGTTGATGATCGGCCCTTGACCCGGTCCGGTGATCACGGTGCCCGATCCCTTGAGCACACAGATAGCAGCAAGATATCGGGTCACGGTCATTGCTGCCGTCAAACGGTCGGACATCACGGTGGTGGTGTCCTGGTCGAGCAACCTGGCGGCTTCCAATGGGTGTGGTGTGAGAACGGTCACCCACCCGCGCTGAGCCCGCTGTGTTGTGAGTCTCCTCAAGTTGTCGTCCCCCGAAATGGCATTCAGCGCATCGGCATCCAACACCAGCTTGGGACAGGTCGACAAAAGCTGCGGCAGCCGAGCAACCACGGTTGATCCACCGCCGCAGCCGCACACCGTGGCGGCGCTTTGCAGCAGGTGGCGGTCTTGCTGCAGCGTGTCGACGCTGCGGAACATGAGTTCAGGGCACTGTGGATCCCAGTGGATCGACGGCTCTGATCCATCCAGCAGACCCACATACACCCGCCCAGAACCGGCGTGCAGTGCGGCACGAGCCGCAAGAATGGCGGCGCCGGTCATTCCGGAGCCAGAAAGCGAAATGCTCTGACCGCCAATCACCACCACGTTACCTTGACTGCCCTTGTGCGACACCTGCGCGCGTTGGGGTGAGCCTCCCTGAATGCCATGCAGCGTCGCCACCGGTGCAATCTGGTTCAGGGACGTGCAACCCAGGTCGTCAAACCAGACGACGCCAGACAGATCCCGCCCATCAGCAGTGAAAAGGCCAGGTTTGAGCGTCAGCAGCGAAAGCGTGTGGCGCGGACCGAGCCCAATTTTCGGCGCAGGCCCGAGGTAGACGCCCGTGTCTGCCAGCAGGCCACTGGGCAGGTCAACACTCAGCACCGTGGTGGTGCTTCCGTGCATGGTTTGCAACTGCTTGGCGAGTTCGCCTTCAAGGGCCTGCTGCGCGCCGAGTCCCAGCAGGGCGTCGATCGCGCAGTCGAACGCTCGGGGCGGATGAGGGGCGATCACAAGGCCGGCACTCAATGCCTGAGAAAGTGCACGGGCTCCGTCGGGTGGTAGCCGCGCTGGGTCACCACACAGCGTGACCACCACCTCCAGATCACCTCCACTGCGTCGGGAATGGTCCAGCAAGTGCATCGCTGCCACCAAACCGTCGCCACCGTTGTTCCCAGGTCCACAGGCGATCCAGATGCATCGAGCGTGTGGCGCCAGCGCCAGCGCGAGCTGGGCGGTGGCCAGCCCGGCACGGGCCATGGATTCAAATGGGCGAAGTGTGGAAGCCAGGGCTCGCTCCACGGCGCGCGTGCCTTCCACGCCGTAAAGCGGCTCTGTACCCGATGTGCCAATTCTTCGCACGTGCGCTTCAGACGGAAGGAATGGGCCGCAACTGGCCCGGATAGATGAACATGGTCATGGGGGCTCCTTGCCGGGGTTCAGAAAAAGCTGCGCACATCCTGCATGCCGTGTGAAAGCTCGTCAACAAGATGTCTCTCGAAGACCTGAAGCATGAAAGGGCGTTGAAAAGTGTTCAGCGGGTCACGTGGCTGATGGCATTTCACCATGACGCGATCACGCTACCGTTACTCATGTGTCGAACCGCATGGGGTTGTATGGCGCCAGCTGAACAGCAGGTGACTGGCCCGCCACCTGGTCCGCGATCACACGCGCGCTGCCGCACGCCATGGCCCAACCATGCATGCCGTGTCCCAGGTTGAGCCACACGCCGGGCAAGCCCGTATTCCCCAACATGGGCAAGCCGTCGGGTGTGACCGCAACCGTGCTGGACCATTCCTGCACGTTGGCTGCCCCACCCAGGCGGATAGCCCCAGGAAACCAGTCGTTCAACACGGCGTACAGCTTTTTTATTTCTGTCCGCGACTTTTCGGCAGCCTGGCCGTCACGCGCCACGCACGACACCCTGACCCTCTGGCCCATGCGGGCCATGGTGACTTGGCGGCGAAGGTCATGCACCACGGACAGTGGGGCGTCCAAAGGCTCGCGAACGGCTGCGCTGATGGAGTGTCCGACCAGGGCGCGCAGCGGGGCCCGTAGCCCTATCGGCCGGAGTAATTCCGCACTGGCGAGGCCGGCGCATACCACCACCCCGTCAAAGCTGTGGATGTTGCTGGTGTGTCCGCTGGATGCAATGTGAACGCCGCTGCCTGTTTCCAGGCCATGCACCACCGATCCGAACTCAAACCGGCAACCACGCTGCTGCGCCATGGCCCTCAATTGCAAGGTGAACTGCCGACAATTGGCCGACCAGGCACCGGACAGCACCATCGCACCGTGAAGGGGTGTTTCTGCGCCCAGGGCAGGTTCCAGGCCCCGCGCCTCGGTTGCGTCCACGAGTGCACATTCGCCGCCCAGTTCGCGAATTTGCTCGTGCATCGATCGCGCTTGGTCTGCCTCGCGTTCACTCTGCCAGATGATCATCAAGCCCTGATGGCTGTCCAGTGCCAACTGATGTTGTTCGGTGAGTTCGATCAAGCGCTCGTTGCTGTATTGTGCCAAGTGAAGCAAACCTGTCGCGGGATTGGTGTATCGAGGGGGCGTGCCTGTTCGAAGCGAGCGCCAAAGAGCACTCAAGCCCGTGGTTTGATCCGATTTCCAGTCAGCGGCCGCTTGGGCGGCGATCCATTCCGGTGCGATCAAGCCGCCGTTGGCGAAGCTCGCGCCCTCGGCCGCTGTGTTGTGGCGTTCAAACACCGTGACCTCATGCCCATCTGCAGTCAGCTCGTACGCTGTGGTCACTCCCACCACGCCGGCGCCAATCACCGCCAGCTTCAAAGCACTGCTCCACGTTCGAATTCCCAAGAGGGGGGCGTGCTTGATCGATCGGTGGGCTGGCTTGATGGCATCGGGGGCAAAAAGAGAAGAGCGGCTCGCTGACGAGTCTTTGAGGTGCTGCGGCTTGGATGTGGTCTTGCGCTGCTATAATCGAACGGCTTTGCAGATGTGGATCAGGAATGCATTTCCAGAACTCTCTGCAAAGTTAATCTCAAACCAGCCCAACCAGGTGTTGTTTTGTCGAGTGAGGCCCGAATGGGGACTCAACTTGCAAGCGATCGGGGCTGGATTTTAGTCTCAACCTCTGGAACTTTCTCATGTCTATCTCCATGCGCGAAATGCTGGAAGCTGGTGTCCACTTTGGTCACCAAACCCGCTTCTGGAACCCAAAGATGGCTCCGTACATCTTTGGCCACCGCAACAAAATCCACATCGTCAACCTCGAAAAGACGCTGCCCCTCTTTGAAGAGGCTGCCAAGTTCGTGAAGCAGCTGTCCGCCAATCGCGGCACCATTCTGATGGTGGGTACCAAGCGCCAGTCGCGCGACATCGTTGCTCAGGAGGCTCGCCGCGCTGGCGTGCCGTTCGTCGACCAGCGGTGGCTCGGCGGCATGCTGACCAACTTCAAGACGGTCAAGACCTCGATCAAGCGTCTGAAGGACATGCAGGCTCAAAAAGAGGCTGGCTTGGACAGCATGACCAAAAAAGAGCAGCTGATGTTTGCTCGTGAGATGGAGAAGCTGGAAAAGGACATCGGCGGCATTCAGGACATGGCTGCACTGCCTGATGCCATCTTTGTGATCGATGTGGGTTTCCACAAGATCGCCATTCTTGAAGCTCAGAAGCTGGGCATTCCGTTGGTCGGTGTGGTCGATACCAACCATTCACCCATCGGCATCGACTATGTGATTCCCGGGAATGATGATTCGGCCCGGG
Source organism: Hydrogenophaga sp. A37 (assembly GCF_002001205.1). Lineage (GTDB taxonomy): Bacteria > Pseudomonadota > Gammaproteobacteria > Burkholderiales > Burkholderiaceae_C > Hydrogenophaga. The sequence continues at coordinate 125,141 of NZ_MUNZ01000085.1, read as the reverse complement.
CTGTGGCGCTGTACGCCCGCGGCATCGCTGACGCGATCCTCGAAGGCCGTTCCAGTGCCGTGAACGACGTCGTCAAGGCTGTGACTGCCGAAGGTGGCGATGAGTTTGTTGAAGTGAAAGAAGGCGCCGCCGCCTGAGCCTCACCGCTGAGCGAAAGGAGGGGCTCGAGTAGCCCCTTTTTTACAAGCGAAACCGATCAATCGATGAGTCCGTGTCCCCGTTGTGGGTTCGATGTGGCCAATGGAGAACTGAAATGGCAATTACCGCAAGCATGGTTGGTGAACTGCGCGCAAAGACCGACGCGCCCATGATGGAGTGCAAAAAGGCGCTGACCGAAGCCGATGGCGACATGGCCAAGGCCGAGGAGTTGCTGCGCGTCAAGCTGGGCACCAAGGCTGGAAAGGCCGCCAGCCGTGTGACTGCCGAAGGCGTGGTCGCCAGCTACCTCAATGGCGACACGGGTGCGCTGATTGAAGTCAACTGTGAAACCGACTTCGTGACCAAGAACGATAGTTTCCTGGCGCTGGCCAATGCCGCTGCCAAGCTGGTGGCCGAGCACAACCCTGTCGACGTGGAGGCGCTGGGTGGCCTTTCCTACAGCCAAGACAACTTTGGCCCCACGCTGGAAGACGTCCGCAAGGGCTTGATTGGCAAGATCGGTGAGAACATGAGTTTTCGCCGCTTTAAGCGCTACAGCGGTGGTGCTTCGTTGGTGAGCTATTTGCACGGCACGCGCATCGGTGTGATCGTGGAGTTCGATGGCGATGCCGTGGCCTCGAAGGACGTGGCCATGCATGTGGCAGCCATGAAGCCGGTGGCGCTGACCAGCGCCGATGTGCCTGCCGAGTTCATCGAGCGGGAGCGTTCTGTGGCCACGGCAAAGGCAGACGAAGCCAACAAAGAGCTCGTGGCGGCTGGAAAACCTGCTCAAAGCGCGGAGATCGTCGCCAAGCGCATCGACGGCGCCGTGCAGAAATTCCTCAAGGAGGTGTCATTGTTTGATCAGGTCTTTGTGAAGGCCGCCGACGGCAAGCAGACGGTGGGCGCCATGCTCAAGGTCGCGAACACGAACGTCAAGTCATTCACCATGTACGTGGTGGGCGAGGGTATCGAGAAGAAGGTTGACGACTTCGCTGCTGAAGTGGCCGCGCAAGTCGCTGCGGCCAAGGGGGCCTAAAGGCATCCGATTGGCGGTCATTTGCCGATCCAGACAACGGGCCGCAAGGCCCGTTGTCGCATGTGAAACCTGGCTTTTGCCGATGGTAGGTACTTTGCGAGCGGGATCGTCCGCCGCTCCTCGGTACACTTGCCGATCGGGTCTCCAGATTGAGTTGAAATTAGGGAAATGTCCATGCCAGCCTACAAGCGCATTCTGCTGAAACTGTCCGGTGAGGCCCTCATGGGCGACGACGCCTTCGGCATCAATCGAGCCACCATCGCGCGCATGGTGGAGGAAATAGCCGAAGTCACCCGCCTGGGGGTGCAAGTGGCGATCGTGATTGGCGGCGGAAACATCTTTCGTGGTGTCGCTGGCGGGTCGGTGGGCATGGATCGCGCGACCGCAGATTACATGGGCATGTTGGCCACGGTCATGAACGCCTTGGCCCTGGCTGACGCCATGGACAAGGCGGGTCTGGTGGCACGTGTGATGTCGGCCATTGCTATTGAACAGGTGGTTGAGCCCTATGTACGCCCCAAGGCCTTGCAGTACCTGGAAGAGGGCAAGGTTGTGGTCTTCGCCGCTGGCACGGGCAACCCGTTTTTCACGACAGACACCGCTGCCGCACTGCGTGGCGCCGAGATCGGCGCTGAAATCGTGCTCAAAGCCACCAAGGTAGACGGTGTGTACAGCGCCGACCCGAACAAGGATCCCAAGGCCACCCGCTACGCCACACTGACTTTCGACGAGGCCATGGCCAAGAATCTTCAGGTGATGGACGCCACTGCGTTTGCGCTGTGCCGCGACCAGAAGCTGCCCGTCAAGGTATTTTCAATCTTCAAACCCGGCGCGTTGCGCAACGTGGTGCTGGGTGGCGACGAGGGCACCCTCGTCCACGTCTGACGGCGCCCAGTCACCAATCACAGCCGCATTGAGGAGCATTCATGAACACCGCTGAGATCCGAAACACCGCCGAACACAAAATGCAGCAGTCGGTGGAGTCGTTCAAGAACAATCTGACCAAAGTTCGCACGGGTCGCCCCAACCCCCAACTGTTGGACACGGTTCACGTGGACTACTACGGTTCCATGGTTCCGTTGTCGCAGGTGGCCAATCTGACGCTGCTGGACGCACGCACGATCGGTGTGGCGCCATGGGAAAAGGGCATGGGTGCCAAAATCGAAAAGGCCATTCGTGAGTCCGATCTGGGGCTGAATCCGGCCAGCCAGGGCGATCTCATCCGTGTGCCCATGCCGCCCATGACCGAGGAGCGCCGCAAGGAACTGACCAAGGTCGTTCGGGGCGAAGGCGAAGCCGCCAAGATCGCCATTCGAAATCTGCGTCGCGACGCCAATGAACACGTCAAGAGACTGGTGAAAGACAAGCTGGCTTCGGAGGACGACGAGCGCCGCTCGGTTGAAGAGATTCAGAAACTCACCGATCGAATCATTGGTGAAGTGGATCGACTGGTAGCAGGTAAAGAGCAAGACATCATGGCTGTGTGATGCGAGGCCAACTTGCATCGTTTGCTCCATGAACTGCACCACCCGCCTGCATTGATGGCCAATCTCCCATCCCCCGTTTCCTGCGTTCCCCGCCACGTGGCCATCGTGATGGATGGCAATGGGCGCTGGGCGAAAAAGCGCCATCTGCCCCGCGTGGCTGGTCACAAACAGGGTGTGGATGCATTGAGACGTACCGTGCGGGCTTGCCTGGAGCGGGATGTTCAGGTGCTGACTGTGTTCGCCTTCTCGTCGGAAAACTGGAGTCGCCCTGAAGACGAGGTGTCGGGCCTGATGAATCTGCTCGTGATGGCGTTGTCCAGGGAAGTGCCCAAGCTGAGCAAAAACGGCGTTCGATTGCACTTTCCGGGTGATTCGCATGGCCTGTCATCACGCGTTTTGCAGGGGTTGCAGAAAGCGGAGCAAACGACGGTCCACAACCAGAAAATGGTGCTTAACGTCTGTTTCAACTACGGTGGCCGCTGGGACATTGCGCAGGCAGCGCGACAGCTGGTCGCGCAGGGCCGGGAGATCACCGAAGAGGGGCTGTGCGAGACCACGGCGCTGGCCCACGTAGGAGATCCCGATTTGCTGATCCGCACGGGTGGTGAGATGCGCATTAGCAACTTTCTGTTGTGGCAGTGCGCTTACACCGAGCTGTTTTTTACACCCTGTCTCTGGCCCGATTTTGATGCGGCCGAATTGGACCGGGCGTTTGCCGATTTCGCCGGGCGCGAGCGGCGTTTTGGTCAAACCTCCGATCAATTGACGATGACGCAGTCTGGTGCGTCACCCCATGCTTAAGCAGCGGATCATCACGGCCCTGTTGATGTTGGCGGTGTTGCTTCCGGCCATGTTTTATCCATCGATCGAACCCTTCGCCGTGCTGGCTGTGCTGATGGTGGGCGCGGCCGCCTGGGAGTGGGCCCGGCTCAATGGATGCAGCGAATGGAGCTCCAGGGTGTTGGGTTGCGCATTGGGTTTGGCGGTCGGCATTTTCTGGTGGGGGGGCGGCCTGGAACGTTCGTGGGCAAGTATCTGGTGGGCCGCCTCGGTGGGCTGGCTGTTGCTGTCTGCCGTGATGTTGCGACGGGGTGTGGCGGGATGGGTAGCGTGGCCTGTGTTATTGCGTTTGGTCGGTGGGTTTGCGCTGCTCGCGTGTGCTTGGCTGGCACTGGTGCAGGCCCGCATCGTGGGCCTGGGATTTCTGCTGTCGGTGTTGACACTGGTGTGGGGCGCAGACATTGCCGCCTACGCCGGTGGAAGGGCTTTTGGCCGGCGCAAACTCGCTCCCACTCTGAGCCCGGGCAAAAGCTGGGAAGGCGTGTTCAGCGGCGTACTGGGCGTGTGCCTGTTGGGTTGGTTTTGGATTTGGCTTGACCAACAGTTTCCTTCGGCCACCCCCAGTCTGTTCAGCCAGCTCTGGGCAGCAGGCCCTGTGTGGGCGGTTGGTGGCTTTGTTTTTCTGGCGGGTATCAGCGTGGTGGGGGATTTGTTGGAGTCGCTGGTCAAACGTGGTGCCGGCATGAAAGACTCCAGTCAGCTGCTGCCTGGTCACGGAGGGGTGTTGGACCGGGTGGATGCCTTGCTGCCGGTGTTGCCGGTGGCCATGTTGATCGCGAGTACCTTGAAGCCATGAGTTTGTCTTGCCAAAACGTCACCATCCTGGGTTCTACCGGTTCGATCGGCACGAGCACCCTCGATGTGCTGTCTCGCCATCCGGACCGTTTCAAGGTGTTCGCACTCACGGCCGCGACCCAGGTCGACCTGCTGCTGTCCCAGTGCCAGGAGTACGCCCCCCGCTTCGCCGTGATGTCCAGCCCGATCCATGCCCAACAGCTGGCGGGGCGGGTGAAAGATTTGGGGCTTTCTGTGCAGGTGTTGTCTGGTGCACAGGCCCTGTGCGAGGTGAGTACCGATCCTGAGGTCGATGCGGTCATGGCCGCCATCGTGGGTGCGGCGGGCCTGGCGCCGAGTCTGGCCGCTGCACGAGCTGGCAAGAAGCTGTTGCTCGCCAACAAAGAGGCATTGGTGGTCGGTGGCGAGATGTTCATGGGCGCGGTGCGCGAAGGCGGCGGTACGCTGCTACCCATCGACAGTGAGCACTCGGCCATCTTCCAGTCGTTGCCAGAAGAAGCGTCGAGCTGGGTGCGCCGTGTCGACAAGATTGTGTTGACCGCATCGGGCGGTCCATTCCGCCAGCGCGACCCGGCCACGCTCGCCGAGATCACGCCAGAGCAGGCTTGCGCCCACCCCAACTGGGTCATGGGGCGAAAGATATCGGTGGACTCGGCCACGATGATGAACAAGGCGCTGGAGGTCATTGAGGCGCGCTACCTGTTCGGGTTGGATCCCTCCCAAATCGAGGTGGTGATCCATCCTCAGAGCCTGATTCACTCCATGGTGCAATACCACGACCGATCTGTGGTGGCACAACTGGGGACGCCTGACATGCGCGTGCCCATCGCTTACGGTCTCTCTTGGCCCGAGCGAATGGTGTCGGGTGCTGCTGCACTCGATTTTTCGACCCTGGGCGCATTGACCTTTGAGGTCCCCGACGAGCAACGCTTCCCCGGATTGCGTCTGGCATGGGAAGCGTTGGCGGCTCCGGCGGGAACCACCGCCGTGCTCAATGCGGCCAACGAGGTGGCCGTGGAGGCATTTCTGACACACCGGTTGAGGTTCGATCAGATTCACGCGGTCAACCATGCAACTTTAGGTGCACTGAGTCCCTCCAAGTCCGACGACTTGGAGGCGTTGCTGGCCATCGATGCAGAGGCCAGGGCGCTGGCAGCGTCCTGTGTGGCACGTTTCGCCAAATGAGCCGTTGGTGACCCTTGTGCGGTGATTTTCCCGCGAGGTGCGGTCCCGGCCTTTCGAAAGTTTCAAGATGATGACCCTGATTGCCTTTGTGGTGGCCCTGGGCCTGTTGATCGCTGTACACGAGTACGGTCACTACAGAGTGGCAGTGGCTTGTGGCGTCAAGGTGCTGCGCTATTCGGTCGGGTTCGGCAAGCCATTGATTCGCTGGCAACGACCGGGTAGCCCAACGGAATTTGTGCTTTGCATGCTGCCCTTGGGGGGTTACGTGCGCATGTTGGACGAACGCGAAGCGCCAGTGGATGCAGCTGAAAGACATCTGGCATTTAACACCCAGCCTTTGCGATCTCGCGCCGCGATCGTGGCGGCTGGACCGTTGGCCAACCTGTTGTTGGCGGTGGTGTTGTACGCGGTAGTGAACTGGATGGGCGTCGAGGAGCCAAAGCCTGTACTGGCGGGTCCCGTGGCGGGCACGCTGGCCGAGAAGGCAGGCTTGGTGGGCGGCGAGTGGGTGGCCGAGACCGCGTCTGGTGATGACGGGTCGTCCCCGGTGCGGTCTTTTGAAGATTTGCGCTGGCGCGTGACGCAGGCAGCGTTGTCTGGCGCGGACATGAGGCTTTGGGTGGCGCGCGAAGAGGGTGCTCCCACCCGCATGGTGACCCTTCCATTGAGCGATCTGCAGGTGCGCGAGGCCGACGCCAACTTGTTTCAGCGCATCGGCATCACCGCGCCCTGGACCGAGCCCGTGATGGGCGAAGTCATGCCGGGTGGCGCGGCCGAAGCCGCGGGTTTGAAGGCCGGCGACCGTGTGTCGCAGGTCAACGCTCGGCCCGTGTCCGACGGACAGTCACTGCGCATGCTGATCCGTCAGTCTGTGGGGGCGGAAGGAAACACATCGACACAACAATGGAAAGTCTCGCGTGCAGGTCAGACCTTGCACCTCAGTGTGCAGCCGCGTCCGGAACAGGTGGAGGGCGTCTGGATCGGCCGCATTGGGGCCTATGTGGGGGCTGCTCCGGCGATGACCACCGTACGCCATGGTGTGGTGGATGGCCTCTGGTTGGGTGTGGTCCGTACCTGGGAAGTGTCTTGGCTGACTCTCAAGATGATGGGTCGCATGCTCATCGGTGAAGCCTCGCTCAAAAACCTGAGCGGGCCCCTCACCATCGCGGACTACGCAGGCAAGTCGGCCAGCATCGGTTTGACGTCTTACCTGGTGTTTCTGGCACTGATCAGTGTGAGTCTCGGTGTGCTGAACTTGCTGCCGCTGCCGGTGCTCGATGGGGGACACCTGATGTATTATCTTTGGGAGGGTGTCACCGGTCGAAGCGTCTCTGACGTCTGGCTGGAACGGCTGCAGCGCGGGGGTGTTGCGGTGCTGTTGGCACTCATGTCTGTCGCCCTGTTCAACGATATCACCCGCTTGGTGGGCTGAACCCTCTCTCTTCATGAAAATAAACCAACACAGACTGCGTGGCCTGACGCTGTTGACCGTCGCCTCTTCCCTGTTTGCAGCGCTGCCTGCCTGGGCTGTGGATCCATTCACATTGAAAGACATTCGTGTCGAAGGGCTGCAACGAGTGGAGCCCGGAACGGTGTTCGCATCGTTGCCGTTTCGCATCGGCGATCAATACAGCGATGACAAGGGTTCGACGGCGATTCGGTCGCTGTTTGGCTTGGGTCTGTTCACCGACGTGCGCCTGCAGATCAATGGCGATGTGCTCGTCGTGATCGTGGAAGAGCGGCCCACGGTGGCCGATGTGAGTTTTTCCGGGATCAAAGAGTTCGACGCCGAGATACTGAAGAAGTCCTTGCGGGAAGTGGGTCTGGCGGAGGGGCGACCTTTTGACAAGGCGCTGGCCGACCGCGCGGAGCAGGAGCTCAAGCGGCAGTACATCAATCGAAGCATGTACTCTGCTCAGGTGGTGACCACGGTCACACCAGGCGAGCGCAATCGCGTCAACTTGAACTTCAATGTGGTCGAAGGCGAAGTGGCCAAGATCAAGGACATCCGCATCGTTGGCAACAAGGCCTTCTCGGAGTCCACCCTGCGCGATCTTTTCGACCTGGACACCGGTGGCTGGATGAGTTGGTACACCAAGGCCGATCGCTACTCGCGGGCGAAGCTCAATGCGGATCAGGAAACCCTGCGCTCCTACTACCTGGCACGTGGCTACTTGGAGTTCCGCATCGATTCAACCCAGGTGGCGATCTCCCCCGACAAACGCGACATGTCGGTGACCGTCAACATCACCGAAGGCAACCGTTTCGTGGTCTCGTCGGTGGCGCTGGAAGGCGAATACTTGGGCAAAGAGCAAGAGTTCAAGTCGCTGGTGAGTGTGCGGGCGGGCGAGGCTTACAACGCCGAGGACGTGACGCGCACGGTCAAGGCGTTCACCGACTACTTTGGTGCCTTTGGTTATGCCTTCGCTCAGGTTGAGGCCAGTCCGGTGATCGACCGGGTCAACAACCGCGTGGCCTTCGTGTTGCGTGCACAGCCGGCACGCCGTGTTTATGTGCGCCGCATCAATGTTGAAGGCAACAACCGGACCCGTGACGAGATCATTCGGCGTGAGTTCCGGCAGCTTGAGTCCGCTTGGTACGACAGTGATCGCATTCGCTTGTCGCGCGATCGCATCGACCGTCTGGGGTTTTTCACTGAAGTTGGCATCGAAACCGAGCCCGTGCCCGGTTCCAACGATCAGGTGGACCTGACGGTCACCGTGGCCGAAAAGCCTACCGGCAACTTGTCAATTGGTGCGGGTTACTCGCAAGCCGACAAGTTGTCGCTGATTGCCAGCATCAAACAGGAGAACGTGTTTGGCAGCGGCAATTACCTGGGGCTGGATCTGAATACCAGCAAATACAACCGTCAGTTTGTCCTGAGCACAACCAATCCGTACTTCACAGAAGACGGTGTTTCCCGCACCTTTGACATCTACTACAAAACCACACGACCCTATGACGCGCAGGGGGGTGACTACGAAATCGCCACGCCGGGTGTCGGTGTGCGCTTTGGCGTTCCGTTTACCGAGACCGACACGGTGTACTTTGGCGTCGGTGCAGAGCGCGTGAAGGTGAAAGAGGGTGATCAGCTACCCGAGGCCTATCGGGACCAGAGTGGCACCTACCTGCCCGCCACGATCGGCTGGGCGCGTGACAACCGCGACAGCGCGCTGGTGCCTACCTCCGGCCGCCTTCAGCGTTTCAACACCGAATTTGGATTGGGTGGCGACAGGCGCTACGCCAAGCTGACGTACCAGTTTCAGCAATATGTGGCGCTGTCCCGTCAGTACACGCTCGCCTTCAACACCGAGTTGGGTGTCGGCAAGGGCCTGGGTGGAAAGCCGTACCCGGTGCTGCGGAACTTCTACGGGGGTGGTCTCGGGTCTGTTCGCGGATTTGAGCAAGGCACGCTGGGCCCCACTTCTGCCGTCATGGGTTCCACGACCGGCGAAACCGTCAACGTTGGTGGCGCACGAAACGTGGTGCTGAACGCCGAGTTCATCGCTCCATTCCCCGGGGCTGGCAATGACCGTACCCTGCGCTGGTTTGCCTTTGTCGACGCTGGCAACGTGTATGGCGAGAAGGAGAGCGTGGATCTCAGTCAAATGAGATCCTCGGTCGGCATCGGCTTGAGTTGGATTTCCCCTGTGGGTCCGCTTCGCTTCGCACTGGCGAACCCGGTGCGCAAGTTCTCGGGCGATAGAATCCAGAAATTCCAGTTTCAGATCGGAACCTCTTTTTGATGAAGACCTCTCAGCGCCATTTCGCCCGCCTTTTCGCCGTTTTGCTGGCCGGTGCTTGCATGGCTTTCCCAGCTGCGGCACAGGATTTCAAGATCGGCTTTGTGAACACCGAGCGAGTGCTTCGCGAAGCCAATCTCGCCAAGGCATCCCAGGCCAAGTTGGAGCAGGAGTTCTCGCGCCGAGAAAAAGACCTGCAGACCGTGGGCGGCCAACTCAAGGCAGCGTCGGAAAAGCTGGAGCGTGAGGCGCCCACGCTGCCAGAGGCTCAACGCATCGCTCGCCAGCGTCAGCTGGTTGATCAGGATCGCGACTTTCAGCGCAAGCAGCGGGAGTTCCAGGAAGACGTGACCTTGCGCAAGAATGAGGAGCTTCAGCAGGTTCTCGAGAAAGCGAATCGAGTCATCAAGCAGGTGGCAGAGGCCGAAAAATACGACCTGATCCTCCAGGAAGCGGTCTACATCAATCCCAAGCACGACATCACCGACAAGGTGCTCAGTGGCTTGAACAGCGCCAAGTAAGGCGCGCGGTCCAGAACGTGTCTCGGACGCTCGGCGCCATCGTCGAGGCCCTCGGTGGTCAATTGCTGGGTGATTCTCAGCTCCACATTGATCGCCTGGCGCCCTTGGCAACGGCAGCGCCTTCCGATCTGTCGTTCGTTGCCCAAGCGAAGTACGCGAGTCAGGTAACGACCACCCTGGCGGGCGCTTTGATCGTCCCACCTGCGTTGCAGGAGGCCGCTGTATTGAGAGGCGCGTGCATCGTCAGTGAAGATCCCTATCTTTACTTTGCCCGACTCACCCAATGGTGGCGTGAGCAGCACCGGACGACCGAACCCGCGGTCATCGACCCACTGGCCAGCATCCACCCGACAGCCGTGATTGGACCGGACGTTTCCATCGCAGCCTTTGCGGTGGTCGGCGAGGGCGTGCACATCGGTGCTGGCGCGCACATCGGTCCGCAAGTGGTGTTGAGCGCGAACAGCCGCGTGGGGGCGGGGTCGTTGCTCTACGCGCGTGTCACGGTGGGCGAACGCTGCACCGTGGGGCAGCGCTGCATTCTTCATCCCGGCGTGGTCCTTGGTGCGGATGGCTTTGGATTTGCCCCGCACCGTGGCGAGTGGGTCAAGATCGAGCAGCTCGGTGCGGTGCGCATTGGTGACGATGTGGAGATCGGTGCCAACACCTGCATTGATCGCGGTGCGCTGGACGACACGGTGATCGGCAACGGTGTGAAGCTGGACAACCTGATCCAGATTGGCCACAACGTGCGTGTGGGCGACCACACGGCCATGGCGGGCTGTGTAGGGGTGGCCGGCACCGCGGTGATCGGTTCGCACTGCACGATCGGTGGTGGTGCCATTGTGTTGGGTCACCTGACCCTGGCCGACGGGGTGAACATCTCGGCGGCGACGGTGGTCACCCGCTCCATCAGCAAGCCGGGGCACTACACCGGCATGTTTCCCATCGACGACAATGCGTCCTGGGAAAAGAATGCTGCCTCCCTCAAACAACTCAACCGCCTGCGCGAACGGCTACGGGCCGTCGAACAGAGCCTCGACAACGCCTCCAAAGACACCAGACCACCATGATGGACATTCACGAGATTCGCAAGCAGCTGCCGCACCGCTACCCCTTTCTGCTCGTGGACCGTGTGCTGGAGCTTGAAAAAGGCAAGCGCATCAAGGCGCTGAAGAATGTCACGATCAACGAGCCGTTTTTTGGAGGGCACTTCCCCAATCGGCCCGTGATGCCCGGTGTGCTGATGCTTGAAGCTATGGCCCAAGCTGCAGCACTGTTGGCGTTTGACACCGCAGGCGTGACCATGGACGACAAGACGGTGTATTACTTCGCCGGCATCGACGGCGCTCGCTTCAAGCGTCCCGTGGAGCCAGGTGACCAACTGATCATGGACGTGGACCTCGACCGCGTGCGCGCGGGCATCTACAAATTCAAAGGCGTGATCCGCGTGGCGGGTGAGCTGGTGTGCGAGGCAGAGCTGATGTGCACCATGCGCACCATTGCCTGATCGACGTCGGGAGCACACTGTGACGCAGATTCACGCCACCGCTCTGGTGGACCGGCAAGCCGAACTCGACAGTTCGGTGTCTGTCGGGGCATACACCCTGATCGGCCCTCACGTGAAGGTGGGTGCCGGCACCACCATCGGCGCCCATTGTGTGGTTGATGGCCGCACCACCATCGGCCGGGACAACCGGATTTTCCAGTTCAACTCGATCGGTGCAATACCGCAAGACAAGAAGTACGCGGGTGAGCCCACCGAGCTGATCATTGGGGACCGCAACACCATTCGCGAGTTCTGCACCTTCAACCTGGGTGTACCGGGTGCGGGCGGGGTCACTCGGGTGGGCAGCGACAACTGGATCATGGCGTACACGCACATTGCCCATGATTGCATCGTTGACAACCACACCACGCTGGCGAACAACACCACGCTCGCGGGTCACGTGCATCTCGCCGATTGGGTGACGGTCGGTGGCCTGACCGGGATCCATCAGTTCGTGTCGGTCGGTGCGCACGCGATGGTCGGTTTTGCCAGCGCGGTGTCGCAAGACGTGCCGCCCTTCATGCTGGTGGATGGCAATCCCTTGGCCGTGCGCGGCTTCAATGTGGTGGGTTTGCGGCGTCGCGGCTTCACGCCGGAGCGTGTGGCGGCGGTGAAGCAGATGCACAAGCTGCTGTACCGCCAGGGGCTCACTTTGGTGCAGGCGCGCAGCGGCATTGAAGCCCTGGCCCAGGACACCCCCGAAGCCTCCGCTGATGTCGAGATGATGAACCGCTTCCTCGCGTCCGCGACCCGCGGCATCGCCCGTTAACGGCTCCGCCGTTCGATTCATGGAAGCGCAACGCCGCTTTGCGATGGTGGCCGGTGAGGCTTCTGGTGACTTGCTCGCGGGGCTGTTGCTCCAGGGCCTGCGTGAGCGTTGGCCCGGCCTCACCGCCATGGGCATAGGTGGCGCCAGCATGACCCATCAAGGCTTCGATGCCTGGTGGCCCAGTGACAAACTGGCCGTGCGTGGGTACATCGAGGTGTTGCCGAAGTTTCTGGAAATCCTCGGCATTCGCAACCAACTCAGGCAGCGTCTCCTGACGACCGATCGGCCCGACATCTTCATCGGTGTCGATGCGCCCGATTTCAATTTCGACCTGGAGGCCGCGTTGAAGGCCGACGGCATTCGGACCGTTCACTTTGTCTGTCCGTCGTTCTGGGCATGGCGGCCCAAGAAGGTTTTGAAGCTGCGCAACAGTGCCGACCACGTGTTGTGCCTCTTTCCGTTCGAGCCTGAGTTGCTTGCCCGGCATGGCATCGCCGCCACCTATGTGGGGCACCCGCTGGCCAATGTGATTCCTCTGGAGCCGGACCGGTCGGCGGCACGGCGACGGCTGGGGTTGCGTGATGACGAGACCGTCGTGGCGATCCTGCCCGGCAGTCGCCGTTCGGAAGTGCAGTACAACGCTGGGCGCTTCTTTGATGCAGCGGTGCTGATGCGGCGTCAAAGGTCAGGCTTGAAATTCGTGGTGCCTGCCGTGCCCGCGCTCAAAGACAGCATCGTGGCCATCGCAGCGGCCAGCGGTCTGGACGACGTGATGGTGCTGGACGGTCGATCGCACGACGCGCTGGCGGCCTGCGACGTGACGCTGATCGCGAGCGGGACGGCCACGCTGGAGGCGGCACTGTTCAAACGTCCGATGGTGATCGCGTACAACATGAACGGGTTGTCCTGGCGCATCATGCGGCGCAAGCAGCTGCAGCCCTGGGTGGGCCTGCCCAACATCCTGTGCCGCGACTTTGTGGTGCCCGAGCTGTTGCAAGATGCCGCCATGCCTCCGGCCCTGGCCCAGGCCACACTCGAATGGCTGGACGCGCCAGCCAAAACCGCTGCATTGCAAGCGCGCTTCACCGAACTGCACCAGAGCTTGCGCCGCGACACCGCACAATTGGCCGCCGATGCGATTGAAAAAGTTCTTCAAGGCTGAGCAGGCGTCCCTGATCTGGGACGTGCCGGGTTTGGTCGCGGGTGTGGACGAGGCTGGGCGCGGTCCGCTGGCCGGTCCGGTGGTCGCTGCGGCCGTGATCCTCAATGACAAGGCACCGATCAAAGGGCTGGCCGACTCCAAGCAGTTGACCGCCCGGCGGCGTGAGCAGCTGTACGACGAAATCCGTGCCAAGGCGCTGTGCTGCAGCGTGGCCCTGGCCTCGGTGGAAGAGATCGATCAGCTCAACATATTGCAGGCCACGATGCTGGCCATGCAGCGCGCTGTGAATGGCTTGCGCCTGAGGCCGGCCAAAGTGCTGGTCGATGGCAACCGCCTGCCGACGCTGGACGTGCTGGCCGAGGCCATCGTCTCGGGCGATTCGCTGGTGCCCGCCATCTCGGCGGCGTCCATCCTCGCCAAGGTCACGAGGGACCGCCTGCTGGACGAGTTACACCAGTTGCACCCCGTGTACGGATTTGACCGCCACAAAGGTTATGGCACGGCCGCGCACCTGCAGGCGCTGCAAGCGCACGGAGCGATCGCCGAGCACCGCCGCAGCTTCGCGCCCGTGGCGCGGGTGCTCGCCGTCGCTTCGGACAAAGCACCTCCATGAATTCACCCATTGTCATCACCTCGCGCGACAACCCTTTGCTCAAACGCTTGCGCCTGCTCGCGCAGGACAGCACCGCCTACCGCAAACAGGGGCAGGTGTGGCTGGAGGGCGATCACCTCTGCCGGGCCTTGCTCGCACGCGGACGGCGGCCTGCGACGGCGGTTTTCACTGAGAGCTTCTGGCCCCAGGCGCCCCACGACCTGCGCGACGCGGCCGATCACATCGTTACCGTGCCAGACGCGCTGATGGCAGGGATCAGCGGCCTCGAATCCCCCGCGGGTGTCGGCTTTGTCTGTGACCTGCCTGAGGCGACAGGCCTTCAGGCGGGCTGCGCGGCAGTGGTGCTCGACCGCCTGCAAGACGCGGGCAACGTTGGCTCCATCCTGCGCAGCGCCGCCGCCATGGGTTTTGCACAGGTGCTGGCGCTCAAGGGCACGGCAGCGCTGTGGTCGCCCAAGGTGTTGCGCGCGGGCATGGGGGCGCACTTTGCGCTTCACTTGGTGGAGGGTATCGCGGCTGACGATCTGGGTGACCTAGCCATGCCGCTGCTGGTGACCAGTTCTCATCAAGGTGATCTGCTGCATCAGGCCCGGTTGCCCTGGCCCTGCGCCTGGGTTCTGGGCCACGAAGGGCAGGGCGTGAGCCCGGCGATCGAAGCCCTTGCGACCCAATCGGTGCGCATCATCCAGCCTGGAGGCGAGGAGTCGCTGAACGTCGCAGCGGCCGCCGCGATCTGTCTGCACACCAGCGCGGCATCGCGCTGAACCCGAGTTTCCGCCTGTTGGGGCGCCCCGAACAGGTGCGCTTCTGGGGCGTGGTGGCCGAGGCGCAAACGTCCAGCGGCTATAATCTCAAGGTTTACCCGCATCCGACGCAAGCTCTGCGTCAGCCCCGGCTGCCAGCCCAGATTCCCCGCATACAACCCCCGTCGCGATCCCTTGCGACGCTTTGGGTGCGGGCGCGAAACGGCCTCGGCGGCACCTCGTGGCGACAGGCGGGTGCGTTTCGAAAACTCTCTGGAGAAAACCGTGCTTCCCGTCCATCCGAAAGCCCTTCTCGCGCTCGCCGACGGCACGGTCTTTACAGGGATTTCCATCGGTGCCACCGGTCAGACGACCGGTGAAGTGGTGTTCAACACCGCCATGACCGGTTACCAGGAAATCCTCACCGATCCGAGCTACTGCCAGCAAATCGTCACGCTCACCTACCCGCACATCGGCAACACCGGTGTGAATGGTGAAGACGTGGAGGCCAACCGCATCCATGCAGCCGGCCTGATCATCAAAGACCTGCCCTTGCTCGCGTCCAACTTCCGCAGCGAAAAGACGCTTACCGACTACCTGCAATCCGAGGGCACGGTGGCCATCGCCGACCTGGACACGCGCGCCCTGACGCGCCGCCTGCGCACCCACGGTGCCCAGAACGGTTGCATTGTTGCGCTGCCAGCAGGCGAAGCACTCACTGACGCGCACCGCGCGCAGGCCATCGCCGCAGCGAAGGCCGCGCCCAACATGGCGGGGCAGGATCTGGCCAAGGTCGTGTCGGCCGATTCGCCTTACGACTGGAGCCAGACCGAGTGGCAACTTGGCTTCGGCTACGGCGAGCAGATCGCACCGAAGTTTCATGTCGTGGCCTACGACTTCGGCGTCAAGAAGAACATCCTGCGCATGCTGGCTCAGCGCGGCTGCAAGATCACGGTCGTTCCGGCCCAGACGCCCGCGGCTGACGTGTTCAAGCTCAAGCCCAGCGGCGTGTTCCTGTCCAACGGCCCTGGCGACCCGGAGCCTTGCGACTACGCCATCGCCGCCGCACGCGAGATCATCGACAGCGGCGTGCCCACCTTCGGCATCTGCCTGGGCCATCAGATCATGGCGCTGGCCAGTGGCGCCAAGACCTTCAAGATGAAGTTTGGCCACCACGGCGCCAACCACCCGGTGAAAGACCTCGACAACGGCCGCGTGAGCATCACCAGCCAGAACCACGGTTTTGCGGTGGACGAGAAGCACCTGCCGGACAACCTGCGGGCCACGCATGTGAGCCTGTTCGACGGCACGCTGCAGGGTCTGGCCCGCACCGACAAGCCAGCGTTCTGCTTCCAGGGACACCCGGAAGCCTCGCCCGGCCCGCACGACATCGGTTATCTGTTTGACCGGTTCATCGGTCTGATGCAGGCGAAGGCCTGACCCCGCGCCCCAAGGACCATCCATGAAGCTCTTCAGTTTCCCGGTTTTCGCGATCGAAAAAGCCATCGCCAAGCGCATGCTGGGTCTGGCCTCGCCGCACAAGGAGTGGTTTGCCCAGCGCTGGGCACAAAAGCCCTACCGAAAGGCCTTCGTCGAAAACAAGGCCTCGCCGCTCGTGACCCTGCTGGCCAAAGGCAAGACCTGGGACGACGAGACCTTCAACACCGAGTTGGCCGCCTGGGATGCGCTGTTTTACCCGGCCGAGGTCGAGGTGCTGCGTCCCATCATCGAGGGCGACGGCCTGCTGCAACTGATGCAGAAAAACGTGCCCGCCGAGCGCATCCAGGCGCTGCTGAACAAACTGGACACCCAGCGCCAAGCCTGAGCGGCCTGCGCTACAAGACATACAAGCGAACCATGCCCAAAAGAACAGACATCCAGACCGTGCTCATCATTGGCGCAGGCCCGATCATCATCGGCCAGGCCTGTGAGTTCGACTACTCCGGCGTGCAGGCCTGCAAGGCGCTGCGCGAAGAGGGCTACAAGGTCGTCCTGATCAACAGCAATCCCGCCACGATCATGACCGACCCGGCCACGGCCGACGTCACCTACATCGAGCCCATCACCTGGCAGACGGTGGAGAAGATCATCGCCAAGGAGCGCCCGCTCACGGCCGGTGGCTTCGCGATCCTGCCCACCATGGGCGGCCAGACCGCGCTCAACTGCGCGCTGGACCTCTGGCACAACGGCGTGCTGGAGAAGTACGACGTGGAGCTGATCGGCGCCACGCCCGAGGCCATCGACAAGGCCGAAGACCGGCTGAAGTTCAAGGACGCCATGACCAAGATCGGTCTGGGTTCGGCGCGCTCGGGCATCGCCCACACCCTGGAAGAGGCCTGGGGCGTGCAGAAGACGGTCGGTTTCCCGGTGGTGATCCGCCCGAGCTTCACGCTCGGCGGCACCGGCGGTGGCATTGCCTACAACCCGGAGGAGTTCGAGACCATCTGCAAGCGCGGCCTGGAAGCATCGCCCACCAACGAGCTGCTGATCGAAGAGTCGCTGCTCGGCTGGAAAGAGTACGAGATGGAAGTGGTGCGCGACAAGGCGGACAATTGCATCATCATCTGCTCGATCGAGAACCTGGACCCGATGGGCGTGCACACCGGCGACTCCATCACCGTGGCGCCCGCCCAGACGCTGACCGACAAGGAATACCAGATCCTGCGCAACGCCTCGCTGGCCGTGCTGCGCGAGATCGGTGTGGACACCGGCGGCTCCAACGTGCAGTTCTCCATCAACCCGGCCGACGGTCGCATGGTGGTGATCGAGATGAACCCGCGCGTGTCGCGTTCGTCGGCCCTGGCTTCCAAGGCGACCGGCTTCCCGATCGCCAAGGTCGCGGCCAAACTGGCCGTGGGCTACACGCTGGACGAGCTGCGCAATGAGATCACGGGTGGCGCCACGCCAGCCTCGTTCGAGCCGAGCATCGACTACGTGGTCACCAAGATTCCGCGTTTCGCCTTCGAGAAATTCCCCACCGCCGACAGCCGCCTGACCACGCAGATGAAGTCGGTCGGTGAGGTCATGGCCATGGGCCGCACCTTCCAGGAGAGCTTCCAGAAGGCCCTGCGCGGCCTGGAAGTTGGCGTGGACGGCATGAACGAAAAGACCCAGGACCGCGAGATCCTGGAACGTGAACTGGGTGAACCCGGCCCTGAGCGCATCTGGTACGTGGGCGATGCCTTCGCCGCCGGCTGGACGCTGGCCGAGGTGCACCAATTCACCAAGATCGACCCCTGGTTCCTGGTGCAGATCGAAGAGATCGTGAAGATCGAGCTGCAACTGGAGCAAACCAGCCTGGAGGCGCTGGACGCCGACACGCTGCGTGGCCTGAAGAAGAAGGGTTTTTCGGACCGCCGCCTGGCCAAGCTGCTCAAGACCACCGACGCCGCTGTGCGCGAGCGCCGCATTGCGCAGAACATCCGCCCGGTCTACAAGCGCGTGGATACCTGCGCGGCAGAGTTCTCGACCGACACCGCCTACCTGTACTCCACCTACGAAGGTCACGGCGACGGCGAGTGCGAAGCCGAGCCGACCAACAATAAGAAGATCATGGTGCTCGGTGGCGGACCCAACCGCATCGGCCAGGGCATCGAGTTCGACTACTGCTGCGTGCACGCGGCGCTGGCCATGCGCGAAGACGGGTACGAGACCATCATGGTCAACTGCAACCCGGAAACCGTGTCCACCGACTACGACACCAGCGACCGCCTGTACTTCGAGCCACTGACGCTGGAAGACGTGTTGGAAATCGTGGACAAGGAAAAACCGCTGGGCGTGATCGTGCAGTACGGCGGCCAGACGCCGTTGAAGCTCGCGCTCGGCCTCGAAGCCGCGGGCGTGCCCATCATCGGTACCAGCCCCGACATGATCGACGCGGCCGAAGACCGCGAGCGTTTCTCGGCCTTGCTGCATGAACTGAACCTCAAACAGCCGCCCAACGCAACCGCACGCACCGAACCTGAGGCGCTGGAGAAAGCCTCTTCCCTCGGCTACCCGCTGGTGGTGCGCCCGAGCTACGTGCTCGGCGGCCGCGCCATGGAAATCGTGCACGAGCAGCGCGACCTAGAGCGCTACATGCGCGAAGCGGTGAAGGTGAGCCACGATTCGCCCGTGCTGCTGGACCGCTTCCTGAATGACGCCATCGAGTGCGATGTCGACGCGATCCGCGACCACACCGGCCGTGTCTTCATCGGCGGCGTCATGGAACACATCGAGCAGGCCGGCGTGCACAGCGGTGACTCGGCCTGTTCGCTGCCACCGTATTACCTGAGCAAGGCCACGATCGACGAGCTCAAGCGCCAGACCGCCGCCATGGCACAAGGCCTGAACGTGATCGGGCTCATGAACGTGCAGTTTGCCATCCAGGAAAAGGAAGAAGACGGCGTCAAGAAGGACGTGATCTTTGTGCTGGAAGTGAACCCACGCGCCTCGCGCACGGTGCCCTTCGTGTCCAAGGCCACGGGCATCCAGTTGGCCAAGGTGGCGGCGCGTTGCATGGCCGGCCAGTCGCTTGACGATCAGGGCATCGGCGCTGAAGTGACACCGCCTTATTTCAGCGTCAAGGAAGCGGTGTTCCCGTTCGTGAAGTTCCCTGGCGTGGACACGATTCTCGGCCCCGAGATGAAGTCGACCGGCGAGGTGATGGGTGTGGGCAAGACCTTCGGCGAGGCTTTCGTGAAGAGCCAACTGGGTGCTGGGACCAAGCTGCCGCGTCCGCTCAAGGCCGACGGCAGCCCGTCGGGCAAGGTCTTCCTGACCGTGAAGAACGGAGACAAGCCGCGTGCGGTCGAGATTGCGCGCGCGCTGGTGGCAATGGGCTTCGAGCTGGTCGCCACGCGCGGCACCGCTGCGGCCATCTCGGCGGCCGGTGTGCCGGTGGTCACGGTCAACAAGGTGACCGAAGGCCGTCCGCACATCGTGGACATGATCAAGAACGGCGACATCAGCCTCGTGATCAACACCGTGGAAGAGCGCCGCAACGCGATCGCCGATTCGCGCGCGATCCGCACCTCGTCGCTGCTGGCGCGTGTGACCACCTTCACCACCATCTTCGGCGCCGAAGCGGCCGTGGAAGGCATGAAGTACATGGACAGCCTGGGCGTGATTTCGGTGCAGGAGATGCACGCGCAACTCTGATCATTCGAGAGGCTGATCCGGCTCGGGGCGACCCGGCGCCGGATCGGGGCTGACCGGTGTTGACCGGGGCTTTCCCTCTTGAACCCGACGGGCATGGACGCTAGATTGCGGCCATGCCCGTTGTGCTTTCTGCCCCAGCCGCCGCCCATGGCCTGCGCGAATGGACCACCGCGCAGGCGCGTCCCATCGAGCGCCTGGACTATTGGGTGGGCGCGATCTGCGAAGCCTTTCTGGAGATGGATTGCAGCTCGCGCGCGGCCGATTGCTTCGATGGCCGCCTGACGCACCTGCCGCTCGACCGGCTGGCGGTCAACCGGGTGCAGGCATCGACGCAGGACGTGTACCGCACGCCGACCAGCATCGCGCGCAGCCAAGCGTTTCCCTTCTACCTGATCGCCCAGCTGGACCACCCCTGGCATGTGAAACAGGGCGGACATTTCCTGAACCTTCGGCCCGGCGACGCGGTGCTGGTGGATGCTTCACAGCCTTACGAACTTCATTTTCCGCATTCGGTGGGCTGCCTGTCGGTGCAGATGCCGCGTGCCTGGGTCGGCGAGTGGCTGACGGCGGTGGAGGTGCCGACCGCGCGCGCCATCCACCGCGAACAGGGCTGGGGAGCGGTGCTGTCGGCGCTGTGTCTGCAGCTCGGACGCGATCCCGCGCTGGCCGCACACATGGCGCCGACCTGGGTGGAAGACCAGTTCGGCGCCTTGCTGGCTGCAGCGCTGGAGCCGCCGCCCGGGCCGACCTGCGCCACCACCATACACGACCTGCATGCCCGCGCGGTGGCCTGGATGCGTGAACGGCTGGATCAGTCCGGGTGGCGGGCGGCCGATCTGGCGCAGCACCTGGGGGTGTCGCCGCGCAGCCTGCACCGCGCGTTTGCCCGGGTGGGTGACACCGTGGCGGGGCGCTGGCGCCAGCTGCGGCTGGGCCATGCCCGGCTGTTGCTGTCACAGCGTCGACTCGCCGGTTTGTCCGTGGCGGAGGTGGGCCGCCGCTGTGGTTACACCGACGCGTCCCATTTCGGACGCGACTTCCAGCGCGATGCAGGCGTGACGCCGCTGCGGTGGCGCCAGCAGCACCCGGGCGGCTGAGTCCCCTGGCGCATGGCGGCCAGACGGCTGGCGCAATCCGGCCATTGGGGCGCTTCCCAGATCGGTAGATTGGCGCTCAGCAGGGAAACCCCTGCACAACGCCCACTTTCTGGAGACACGCATGTCCGATACCTATGTTCTTGTTCACGGCGCCTGGCACACGGGCGAACTCATGGAGCCTGTCGCGCAGCACCTGCGTGCGAGGGGTCACGTCGTGCATTGCCCGACACTGGTTGGTAACCGCCCGGGCGATGACCGCGCCACCACCGGACTGGCCGAGGCGGCGCAATCGTTGATCGACTTCCTCAACGAGCACGACCTCAAGGAGGTGCGCCTCATGGGCCACAGCTACGGCGGCATGGTGATCAGCCACGCGGCCGACCAGGTCGGTCACCGCATCCGCCGCCTGGTGTACTGGAACGCTTTCGTGCCGCTGGACGGGGAGAGCCTCAACGACCTGGTGCCGCCGCACTATGTGCAACTGTTCGACGGCATTGCCGCTGCGAACAAAGGCGCCGTGATGCTGCCGTATCCGATCTGGCGCGAGGCCTTCATCAACGACGCCGATGCCGCACTGGCCGAGCGGGCGTTTGGCCTGCTCAACCCGCACCCGAACAAGACCTTCACCGACAAGGCGCGGCTGACGACGCCGCTGGCGGCCCTGCCGATGGGCAAGAGTTACATCAATTGCCAGCAGGACACGGCCTTGCCGCACAGCCTGCCTTGGCACCCGCGCCTGTCGGAGCGGCTGGGCCTGTTCCGACTGGTGGAGTGTCAGGGCAGCCACGAGCTGTGTTTCACCGATCCGGCCCGGTTGGCCGACGCCATCGAGCGAGCCGGGCGGGATTGACCGGGGGCCTCCACGCGCGGTCGATTGAGCGCGCGGAGGTTCGGTGCTTGAATCCGGACGGGTGATTCAGGGCATAATTTCGGTCATTGAGGCCGCCGACCGGAAACGTTCGGCGGTTTGCCTTTTTCCGGGTGGCCAGCGCTGCCCAACGGGTCCGGATCCAGGGCCCGTCCCTGATCTGGAGATCCCGATGTCCACCTTTCCCATCACCAAACGCGGAGCCGAACTGCTCAAGGCCGAGTTGCACAAGCTCAAGACCGTGGAGCGACCGGCTGTGATCCAGGCGATTGCCGAAGCCCGTGCACAGGGTGACTTGAGCGAAAACGCCGACTACGATGCCGCCAAAGAACGGCAGGGTTTCATCGAAGGCCGCATTGCCGAAATTGATAGCAAGATGTCGATGGCTCAGATCATCGACCCCTCGACCCTCGACGCCGCTGGCCGGGTGGTGTTTGGAGCGACGGTGGAACTGGCCGATGAAGACACGGGTACCCAGGTGACTTACCAGATCGTCGGTGAAGACGAGGCCGATCTGAAGCTCGGCTTGGTGAACATCAGCAGCCCCATCGCGCGGGCGCTGATCAGCAAGGAAGAGGGCGACGTGGCCGTGGTGCAAACGCCCGGTGGCACGCGCCGCTTCGAAATCGTCGCGGTCCGCTACGTCTGAAACCCATGCCCCTGCAGCGCCTGGCGGTGACGGTGGCCGCCCTGTGGTGGGGTGGCATCAGCGCATTGAGTTTTCTGGCTGTGCCCACGCTGTTCGTGAGCCTGGGCAACCCTGCGGTGGCCGGGCCGGTGGCCGCCAAGCTGTTTTCCCTGCAGTGCTGGGCGGGCCTGTTTCTTGGGGTGGTGCTGATGCTGATCCTGCGCCGGCAGCGGGCGGTCTTGAGCGTGCAGGCGTCGCCTGATTCGCTGGCGGCTCTGAAAGCGGTGTTGATCACTCTGGGGCTGGTGCTCGTGGCCATGTTGCTGGCCCTGATTCAGGAGCTCGGCGTGGCACCGAAAATCGTGAGTGCCAGAGCCACAGGGGGGAATCTGCGGCTCTGGCACAGCCTAGGGTCCGTCATGGTGCTGGGCCAATGGCTGTGCACCGGGGCCGTGTTGTGGCGGTTCGCCGGTCGGGTGAGGGTGCCGACAAGGCCATGAGCTCGCCGGCCCGCCCGCTGGACAAAGGTGCCCCGTGAGCCTGCCTCGGCGACTGTCTGCGTGGGTGGATGGGTTGCCACCCCGCGCGATCACGTCGGTATTGGTGATGCTCGGCGTGTTGCTCGCCGCGCGCCTCCTGGGCATGACCTGGCTGCTCTCTGTCAATGTGCCGTTCTCCGACCAATGGGCGTTGCTCACACGCTTGTACAACGGCTTCCAGTGGAGTGATGTGCCGGTGGCGTTTGTCTGGCAGCACGGACCGCACCGTCAGGGACTGAGTTTTGCGATGGTTTTGCCGGCCTACCACCTCAGCGACTGGAACGTGCGCCTGGACAGCTTCTGGATCGCTTGCGTGCAGCTGGCGTCGGGTGCGTTGGCCTTGCGTCTGCGCCGGCAACTGCTGCCAGGTTCGTGGTCGATTTGGGATGCGCTGTTGCTGTTGGCGTTTTGGGGCGTCAGCGGTTTTGAGACCCTGTGGGTGGCACCCAACGCCTCGCACAGCATCTTTCCGCTGTGCCTGCTGATGCTGCTGGTCAACGTCTGGCTTTGGACGCCGGGATGGGCCCGCACGGCGGTGGTGGCCGCGCTTGTGGTCGCGCTGGGCTTCACGGGTTTCGGTCTGACGGCGCTGCCGGCGCTGGCGCTGGTGTTGCTGTTGGAGGCCTGGCGCGGAGCTGCTGCGCGGCGACGGCACGCGCTGGTGCTCTTGGCCACCTGCTTTCTCACGGTGGCGGCCTTTTTGGTGGACTACCGGTTCGTGGTGTCCGCCGAGGGCTTCCAGTCCATGCGTCCCAACCCGCTGGACTACCTGCCGTTCATGGCGGCCATGTTGAGCTACTTTGTGCTGATGGTCCAGCGCGCTTCGGGTTGGTTTATTTACCCGGTGGGCGCGGTGTTTCTGTTGGCGATGCTGGGAGCGTTTGTGGTCGGTTTGAGGCCACTGTCCGCTCGGTCCGGACCGTCAGGGCATGAGGCTTCGGAGCGCCTCTGGCAGGTGTGCGTGATCCTGCTGGGATGCAGCCTGGTGTTTGCGCTGCTCACCGCCTACGGGCGGGTGCAGCTGGGTGTGGAAGCGGCGACGGCGTCCCGGTACACCGCGTTGGTGCTTCCGGCCGTGGCCGCGCTCCACCTGCTGCTGTTCCGTCACCGGGAGCGTGCCGCGCCGCTGATGCTGGTGTTGTTGCTGATTTTCGTGGTCCGCGCCGTGCCAGAAACGCGTCGGGCGTATCAGCATGGGCGCTACTTTGCTTCGGTCAAGCTGTGCTGGCTGGAGCAGTACCTTGCCAATGGTCATAACGTGCCACTGGCCGATGCGCAACTCCTGCGGTTGGACCCCGCGCGCGCCTACCAGGCGGGCTGGATGGGACAGCAAAAGCACTGGGACTTCATGGAAAAGTGGGGGCTGGGGCCGATGTCTGCCTCGGCCAGCCCGGCGCCGCTGCTCGGTTTCTATCCCCAACCCTGCGAGCGGCTCAAAGGGCTCTGACGCGGGAGCCTGTACGCAGGTGCTCCGGGCTGTCGTGTCAGCCGACCAGACGCTCGGCCGATTCCAGCGTGTTCACCATCAGCATGGTGATGGTCATGGGGCCGACGCCGCCGGGTACCGGCGTGATGTAACTCGCCACCTCTTTCACGCCGGCAAAGTCCACGTCGCCGCAGAGCTTGCCTTCCTCATTGCGGTTCATGCCCACGTCGAGCACCACCGCGCCGGGCTTGACCATGTCGGCCGTGAGCACGTTGCGCTTGCCCACGGCGGCGACGATCACGTCGGCCTGCAGCGTCATGGCTTTCAGGTCCTTGGTCCCGCTGTGGCAGATGGTCACGGTGGCGTTCTGCTGCAGCAGCATCAGCGCCATGGGTTTGCCCACGATGTTGCTGCGACCGATCACCACCGCGTGTTTGCCTTTGAGCTCGTAGCCGATGCTCTCCAGCATCTTCATGCAGCCATAGGGTGTGCAGGGCCAGAAGCCGGGCAGGCCGGTCATGAGTGCGCCAGCGCTGGCGATGTGAAAGCCGTCGACATCCTTGGCCGGTGAGATCGCCTCGATCACTTTTTGCGCATCGATGTGCGCCGGCAGGGGCAGCTGCACCAAGATGCCGTGGATGCTGGTGTCGTGGTTCAACGCGTCCACCCGTGCCAGCAACTCGGCCTCGCTCATGGTGGCTGGCCAGGTCTCCAGCACCGAGTGCATGCCGGTGTCTTCGCAGGCCTTGACCTTGTTGCGCACATAGACCTGCGATGCCTGGTTGTCGCCCACCAGAACCACCGCCAGGCCTGGCGTGATGCCTTTGGCCTTGAGCGCGGTCACGCGCGCGCCGACGTCGGCGCGCAGTTGACGGGAGAGGGCATTGCCGTCGATCAGTTGGGCGGTCATGGTGAGTGTCTGTGCAGTGGTTGAAATGGAAACGCCCGCCGGTGAGGGCGGGCGTTGTGGCATGGGGTGGGGCAGTGTCAGGCTTTGGCGGGCGTCTGGCCGAGGGCGATCTTGAGCAGGTCGGCCACGGTGTTGGCGCCCAGTTTTTCCATGATGTTGGCGCGGTGCGCCTCCACCGTCTTGATGCTGATGCCGAGGTCGTCGGCAATCTGCTTGTTCAGGCGGCCTGCGACGATGCGCTCCAGCACCTGGGCTTCACGGCCGGTCAGTTTGGACAGCAGGGCGTCGCGGCTGGCGGCCTGCTGGTGGGTGGCGAAGGCTTCCTTGGCGGTTTCCAGCATGCGCTCGACGAGCACCACGAGCTGGTCTTCCTTGAACGGCTTCTGGATGAAGTCCAGCGCCCCCTTTTTCATGGACTCCACCGCCATCGGCACATCGCCGTGGCCGGTGATGAAGACGATGGGCAGCGGCGATTGGCGTTCGATCAGTTTTTCCTGCAGTTCCATGCCGGTCATGCCACCCATGCGGATGTCGGCGATCAGGCAGGCCACTTCACGGGCGTCGTAGCGGCTGAGAAAGGCCTCTGCGGATTCGAAGCACCGGACCCGGTAGTCTTTGCCTTCGAGCAGCCACTGCAGGGAGTCTCGAACGGCCTCGTCGTCGTCGACGACATAGACGGTGCCTTTTTTGGGGATCAAACTCATCTCGCTCTTTCTGTGTCAGGCAACGACGCTGTGGCGGGTTCGGTGGTTTCCAGGGAGGGTGTCAGTCAGGACTGCACCGGTATCCAGAAACTGAAGCAGCAACCCACCACCTCGTCGCCATTGTAGATGTTCTGCACCTGCATCCTGCCGTGGTGAGACTCCACGATGCTGCGGCACAGCTTGAGGCCGATGCCCATGCCTTCGCTCTTGGTGCTGTAGAAGGCTTCGTAGATGCGCTCGATCATTTCGTCAGGCACGCCGTTGCCCGAGTCGCGCACCGAGAACTCGACCACTTCCTGATCGTCAATGCGGCGTGGCCCGACACGCAACTCGATGTAGCGCTCGCCCGGTGGCCGTCCAGCCTGCGCGATGGCTTCGCCCGCATTCTTCAGCAGGTTGATCAGCACCTGCTCGATCAGGATCGGGTCGACCATCAGGCTGGGCATTCGCGCAGCGACATAGGGCGACAAACGCACCTGCTGGCGCCGCAGCTCGATGTCGGCCAGCTCGATCGCGTTGCTCACCATGGTGGACACGTCCGACGGCATGGGGTTGGGCTCGCTGCGCTTCACGAAGGCCTTGATGCGCTGGATGATCTGGCCCGCGCGCTGGGCCTGCCGGGCGGTCTTGTCGAGCGCGCCGAGCAAGTCTTCGTTGCTGATGCGCTGTTCCTTCAGGCGCGAGATCATGCCGTTGCAGTAGTTGCTGATGGCGGTGAGCGGCTGGTTGAGTTCGTGCGCCACGCTCGACGCCATCTCGCCCATGGTGATCAGCCGGCTGGCGGTCTGGGCCCGTTCGTTCTGCAGAGCTGCCTGGACTTCGGCGTTACGCCGGGGCGTGATGTCGCTGGCGATGGCCATCTGTGCAAGACGCCCGTCGACCCAGGTCAGGTAGCGGGTGCGCACCTCCAGCCAGCGGTCGAGTTCCTCGACAAAGACCTCAGCGTTTTCCGAGCCCGCGTCGGTCAGCGTGTCGGTGGGCATGCCGGCGAAGGCGTCCACTGCGTCGCCGTTGTCGGGACTGGGTGTGGGCTGGTTGCCAGCGAGATCAACCAGATGGCGGTGGCCGAGCCCACGGGTACCGAACCACAGTCGGTACATCTTGTTGGCAAACAGCATCTCGTCGCTGCCCAGGGGTGCGACCGAGACCGCCGAGTCCAGCGATTCCAGCACGGTGGTGAAGCGCTCGTAGGACGCGGACAGCTCCTCGCGGATGCGCTTGGGCTCGGTGATGTCGGTCATCGAGGTCATCCAGCCGGTCTGATGGCCCTTGGGGTCGATCAGTGGCGAGACGTACATGCGGGCGTCGAAGATGCTGCCGTCGCGCCGCTGAACGCGCACCTCGAAACCGCCGGGTGTGGAGCGGCCGCTGAGCTCGTCTTCCAGTCTCGCAGCCAACTGGTCATGGTCGTCTTCCGGCCAGTAGGGGAAGGGCGCCGTGCGGCCCATCAGCTCGGCCTCGGTCCAGCCGGTCATGGAGCAGAAGGCCGGGTTCACGTAGGTGATGCGGCCCTGCATGTCCAGCGCGCGCATGCCCGTGAGCATGGAGTTCTCCATGGCACGGCGGAAGTTGGTTTCAGACACCAAGGCTTGCTGCGCCTGGACCCGGCGGCGGGTGTGACGCCAGGTGCCGAGCAGCATCCAGACCGTGAGCGCGGAGAGTGCACCGATGACCCAGAAAAAACCGCTGCCCACGATGTCCTGCGAGGTGCGGTAGCCCTGCGCTTTCAGCAGCAAACCGTTGCCCACCGGCGAGACCGGTACCTCGTGTTCCAGCGGCTGGGGCGACCAGGGCAGAAGGCGCAGCACGGCGCTCGGCGATTGCAGGCTGCCTGCCAGCACCTGCCCTCTGTCGTCCATCAGCGCGACGGCGTAACGGGCCATGATTTCGGGTGGCATGCCAAAGCGCATGAGGCCATCAATCGAGTACTCACCCATCACGGTACCGGCAAAGCGACCTTGTTCAGTCAGCGGCACCTGCAACATCAGGGAGGACTGGCGAGCGTCACTGCCCAGCGGGCGAGAGTAGATCGGTTGGCGCAGATCACGAGCCAGCTCGAACGATCCGTCTGTTTCAGCCGCGCTCATGGTGACGCCCTTCAGGCGCGTGAGGTTCACCGGGGCACTGGGGGATGTGTAGCTGGCCGCGACAGTGCGGCGGGCGTCCACCCAGCTGATTGCCTGCAGTTCGGGGAACTGGCTGATCAGCGTTTCGGCCTGGAACTCGAACTCCTCGGCGCTGATTTCCTTGTTGTCCACCTCGCGGGCGAGTCGCATCAGCTGTTCCTGGCGTTCCAGCAGGCGCAACCGCAGGCGCTGTTGCGCGTATTCGACGTCGCGGGTGACCGCTTCTTGTTCGCGCTCCAGTTCTTCATAACGCAGGTAGGTGATCGCCACGGCAATGGCCGAGAGAAAGAGCAGCACTGAGAGCAGGGGTGCCAGCGTCGCAAAACGGTCTTGGCGCGAGGGCGGCAGCTTGCGCCACCAGCGGTTCCACCATTCCAGCGGGGTGTGATCACCCGCTTGGAGGACCTGTTTGTCGGGGGCAGATTTCATGTGTCGAGTTTACGTGCGGGCCCTTTCCAGCATGTGTCGAAATGCCTCAGGGAGTGCTACAAATTTGATATCTTATAATTTCATATTATAAAAAGTGAAAGCACATATTGAAATTGAACGAATTCTGTGGAAAAATCCGTGACACTGCAGGATCGCAGCCGTAAGCTTTATTTCAAACCAACAGGAGACAAACATGTCAGCGTCCGACGCTCTCAATGGCCGTGGTACAGGGGATGCCGATTCCCAGGAAACCCGCGAATGGATGGAGGCGCTGGCCGCCGTGATTGAGCGGGAGGGGCCGGAGCGCGCGCACTTCCTGCTGGAGCAGTTGCTCGAAGAGGCCCGCCAGAACAGCATCGACATGCCGTTCTCGGCCAACACCGGCTACGTCAACAGCATCGAGATCAACGAAGAAGCCCGTTGCCCGGGCAACATCGAGATCGAAGAGCGCTTGCGCGCCTACATGCGCTGGAACGCCATGGCGATGGTCGTCAAGGCCAACCGGCACAACCCAGAAGACGGTGGCGATCTCGGTGGCCACATCGGTTCTTTTGCTTCGCTGGCCCATATGTTCGGCGCCGGCTTCAACCACTTCTGGCACGCCGAGAGTGAAAACCACGGTGGCGACTGCCTCTACATCCAGGGCCATGTGTCGCCCGGCGTGTACGCCCGCGCCTATCTGGAAGGCCGCCTGACCGAAGAGCAACTGCTGAACTTCCGCCAGGAAGTGGACGGCAAGGGCCTCTCCAGCTACCCGCACCCCAAGCTGATGCCCGAGTTCTGGCAGTTCCCCACGGTGTCCATGGGCCTGGGCCCGCTGATGGCCATCTACCAGGCACGCTTCCTGAAGTACCTGCACGCCCGCGGCATCGCCAACACCGAAAACCGCAAGGTCTGGGTGTTTTGCGGCGACGGCGAAATGGACGAGGTCGAGTCGCTGGGCGCCATCAGCCTGGCCGCTCGCGAGAACCTCGACAACCTGATCTTCGTGGTGAACTGCAACCTGCAACGCCTGGACGGCCCGGTGCGCGGCAACGGCAAGATCATCCAGGAGCTTGAAGGGGAGTTCCGCGGCTCCGGCTGGAACGTGATCAAGCTGCTCTGGGGCTCCAACTGGGACCCGCTGCTGGCGCGCGACAAAGACGGCGCCCTGCGCAAGATCATGATGGACACGCTGGACGGCGACTACCAGGCGTTCAAGGCCAACGACGGCGCCTACGTGCGCAAGCATTTCTTCGGCCGCGACCCCAAGGCGCTGGAGATGGTGGCGCACCTGAGCGACGACGACATCTGGAACCTGCGCCGCGGTGGCCACGACCCACAAAAGGTCTATGCCGCGTACCACAAGGCGGTGAACCACAAGGGCCAGCCCACCGTGCTGCTGATCAAGACCGTCAAGGGTTTTGGCATGGGCAAGTCGGGCGAGGGCAAGAACAACGTGCACCAGACCAAGAAGCTGACCGACGAGGACATCAAGATCTTCCGCGACCGCTTCAATCTGCCGATCCCCGACAGCGAACTGCCCAAGCTGCCGTTCTACAAGCCCGCCGACGACACGCCGGAAATGCAGTACCTGCATGCCCGCCGCAAGGCCTTGGGTGGCTACCTGCCGCACCGCCGCACCAAGGCCGACGAGAGCTTCACCGTGCCCTCGATCGACACCTTCAAGAGCGTGATGGAGCCCACCGCCGAAGGCCGTGAAATCTCCACGACCCAAGCCTATGTGCGCTTCCTGACGCAGTTGCTGCGCGACCAGGCCCTGGGCCCGCGCGTGGTGCCCATCCTGGTGGACGAGGCCCGCACCTTCGGCATGGAAGGCCTGTTCCGCCAGATCGGCATCTACAACCCCGCAGGCCAGCAGTACACCCCGGTCGATAAAGACCAGGTCATGTACTACAAGGAAGACAAGGCCGGCCAGATCCTGCAAGAGGGCATCAACGAAGCCGGCGGCATGAGCAGCTGGATCGCTGCGGCCACGAGCTACAGCACCAGCAACCGCATCATGGTGCCGTTCTACGTGTACTACTCGATGTTCGGCTTCCAGCGCATCGGCGATCTGGCCTGGGCGGCAGGCGACATGCAGGCGCGTGGCTTCCTGCTCGGCGGCACGTCGGGCCGCACCACGCTCAACGGTGAAGGCCTGCAGCACGAAGACGGCCACAGCCACATCCTGGCCGGCACGATCCCGAACTGCATCAGCTACGACCCGACCTTCGCGCACGAAGTCGGCGTGATCCTGCACCATGGCTTGAAGCGCATGGTGGAGAAACAGGACAACGTGTATTTCTACCTGACCCTGCTGAACGAAAATTACGCCATGCCGGGCCTGACCGCCGGCACCGAAGAGCAGATCATCAAGGGCATGTACCTGTGCAAGCCGGGCGCCAAGGGCGATCAGCGCGTGCAACTGCTGGGCTCCGGCACCATCCTGCGCGAGAGCATCGCTGCCCAAGAGCTGCTGGCCACCGACTGGGGCGTGCAGGCTGATGTGTGGAGCTGCCCGAGCTTCAACGAGCTGACCCGCGACGGCCAGGACGCCGAGCGCTTCAACATGCTGCACCCGTCCGACAAGCAGCGTGTGCCTTTCGTGACGCAACAGCTGGAGAAACACGCCGGCCCGGTGGTTGCCTCCACCGACTACATGAAGAACTACGCCGAGCAGATCCGTCCGTTCATCCCCAAGGGCCGTTCGTACAAGGTGCTGGGCACCGACGGCTTTGGCCGCAGCGACTTCCGCAGCAAGCTGCGCGAGCACTTCGAGATCAACCGCCATTACATCGTGATCGCCGCCCTGCGCTCGCTGGCCGATGAGGGCAAGCTGCCGATGGCCAAGGTGGCCGAGGCGATCAAGAAGTACGGCATCAAGGTCGACAAGATCAATCCCTTGTACGCATGAGGCTGACCCACCCCTGCAGCGCCTGCGGCGCTACCCCCTCAAGGGGGCGAAACCAGCCGTCTGGCAAAGCCAGCCCGGCGGTTTCCCCGGTAGAAGGCATCGCAAGCGGCACATTGAACATCTGATTGGAGACAGACATGGCATTGGTAGAAGTGAAGGTCCCGGACATCGGCGACTTCGACGAAGTGGCGGTCATTGAACTGCTGGTCAAGGTGGGCGACACGGTCAAGGCCGAACAGTCGCTGATCACGGTCGAGTCCGACAAGGCCTCGATGGAAATCCCGTCCAGTACCGCTGGCGTGGTGAAAGAACTGCGCGTGGCGCTGGGCGACAAGGTGAAAGAGGGCTCGGTGGTGCTGGTGGTGGAAGCCGCTGGCGACGCCGCTGCTCCGGCGCCGGCGGCCGCGGCCGCGGCAGCTGCAGCCTCCGCACCGGTGGCTTCGCCCGCCGCAGCGCCGGCTGTTGCAACTGCGCCTGCGGCCGCGCCCGCTGCTGCCGGCCCGGTGCAGGTCTTCGTGCCCGACATCGGCGACTTCAAGGACGTCGCCGTCATTGAGGTCCTCGTCAAGCCCGGCGACGCCATCAAGGTCGAGCAGAGCCTGATCACGGTCGAGTCCGACAAGGCTTCGATGGAGATCCCTTCGTCGCACGCTGGTGTGCTGAAGGAACTCAAAGTCAAGGTCGGCGACACGGTCAACATTGGTGACTTGCTGGCGATCCTGGAGGGCGCCGCAGGTGCTGCGGCGCCGACACCCGTTGCCGCTGCACCCGCTCAGGCGGCTGCGCCCGCCGCTGCTGCCGTGGCCGCTCCCGCGGCTGCCACTGCATCGGTAGAAGCCGCGCCCGCCCACAACCCCACCGGCACGTCCGCGCTGGGCCTGCCCCACGCCTCGCCCTCGGTGCGTAAATTCGCCCGTGAACTCGGCGTGCCGCTGGCCGAAGTGCAGGGCAAGGGCCCCAAGGGCCGCATCACGCTGGACGACGTGCAGGGCTTCACCAAGTCCGTCATGGCCGGCGCGGTGCAGACGGCAGCGCAAAAGGCCAAGGCCCCGGCTTCCACCGGTGGTGGCGGCTCCGAGTTGGGCCTGATTCCCTGGCCCAAGGTGGACTTCGCCAAGTTCGGCCCCATCGAACGCAAGGAGATGGGCCGCATCAAGAAGATCAGCGGCGCCAACCTGTTGCGCAACGCCATCATGATTCCGGCCGTCACCAACCACGACGACGCCGACATCACCGACCTCGAAGCCTTCCGCGTTTCCACCAACAAGGAAAACGAGAAGAGCGGCGTGAAGGTGACCATGCTCGCGTTCCTGATCAAGGCCTGCGTGGCCGCGCTCAAGAAGTTCCCCGAGTTCAACAGCTCGCTGGACGGTGATGCGCTGATCTACAAGCAGTACTTTCACATCGGCTTCGCGGCCGACACACCCAACGGCCTGGTCGTTCCCGTCATCAAGGACGCCGACAAGAAGGGCGTGCTGCAGATCAGCCAGGAAATGGGCGAACTCGCCAAGAAGGCGCGCGACGGCAAGTTGGGCCCGGCCGACATGAGCGGTGCCTGCTTCACCATCTCCAGCCTCGGTGGCATCGGCGGCCGTTACTTCACGCCCATCATCAACGCACCTGAAGTCGCCATCCTCGGCGTCTGCAAGAGCAACATGGAACCGGTGTGGGACGGCAAGGCCTTCCAGCCGCGCCTGATGCTGCCGCTGTCGCTGACCTGGGACCACCGCGTGATCGACGGCGCCGCGGCGGCGCGCTTCAACGCCTACCTCGGCCAGATCCTCGGCGACTTCCGTCGCGTTCTTCTTTAAGGAATCGCGATGGCACTGATCGATATTCAAGTTCCCGACATTGGCGACTTCGACGAAGTGGCCGTGATCGAGCTGCTGGTCAAACCTGGCGACACCGTTAAGGCTGAACAAAGCCTGATCACCGTGGAGTCCGACAAGGCCTCGATGGAGATTCCTTCGTCGCACGCCGGCGTGGTGAAAGAGCTCAAGGTTGCGCTGGGCGACAAGGTCAAGCAAGGCTCGGTGGTGTTGGTGCTGGACGGTGAGGGTGCTGCCAGTGCTCCTGCCGCGCCAGCTGCAGTACCCGCTGCTGCGACCGCACCCGCTGCGGCTCCTGCTGCCGCGCCGGTGGTGGCCCCCACCGCCGCCAGCTTCGGCGGCAGCGCCGACATCGAGTGCGATGTGCTCGTACTCGGCGCCGGTCCCGGCGGTTACTCGGCCGCCTTCCGCGCGGCCGACCTTGGCCTCAAGGTCGTGCTCGTCGAGCGCTACGCCCAGCTGGGCGGTGTGTGCCTGAACGTGGGTTGCATCCCGTCCAAGGCGCTGCTGCACGTGGCGGCGGTCATGGATGAGGTCAGCCACATGGCCGATCTGGGCGTGGACTTTGGCGCGCCCTCGGTCAATGTGGACAAGCTGCGTGGCCACAAGGAAAAGGTCATCGGCAAGTTGACCGGTGGCCTGGCGGCGATGGCCAAGATGCGCAAGGTCACCACCGTGCGCGGCTATGGTGCTTTTGTCGGACCCAACCACGTCGAAGTGGAAGAGACCACCGGCACGGGCCAGGAG
Organism: Hydrogenophaga sp. A37; assembly: GCF_002001205.1. Classification (GTDB taxonomy): domain Bacteria; phylum Pseudomonadota; class Gammaproteobacteria; order Burkholderiales; family Burkholderiaceae_C; genus Hydrogenophaga. Next base: position 91,222 of record NZ_MUNZ01000085.1, on the reverse strand, counting down.
AAGACCGGCAGCAAGAAGGTGATCGCGTTCAAGAAGTGCATCATCGCCGCCGGCTCGCAGGCGGTGCGCCTGCCCTTCATGCCCGACGATCCGCGCGTGGTGGACAGCACCGGCGCGCTGGCCTTGAAGGAAGTCCCCAAGCGCATGCTGATCCTGGGCGGCGGCATCATCGGCCTGGAAATGGGCACCGTCTACAGCACTCTGGGCGCGCGCCTGGACGTGGTGGAAATGCTCGACGGCCTGATGCAGGGCGCCGACCGCGACCTGGTGAAGATCTGGCAGAAGATGAACGCCAAGCGTTTTGACAACATCATGCTCAAGACCAAGACGGTGGGGGCCAAGGCCACGCCCGAAGGCATCGAGGTGACGTTCGCCGCAGCGGATGAGGGCGGCACCGCCCCCGCGCCGCAGGTCTACGACCTGGTGCTGCAGGCCGTGGGCCGCACGCCCAACGGCAAGAAGATCGCGGCCGACAAGGCCGGCGTGGCCGTGACCGACCGCGGCTTCATCAACGTCGACATTCAGATGCGCACCAACGTGCCGCACATCTTCGCCATCGGCGACATCGTGGGCCAGCCCATGCTGGCGCACAAGGCGGTGCACGAGGCGCATGTGGCGGCAGAGGTGATTGCCGGTGAACTGCAGGGCAACAAAGAGCTGGCCGCGGCCGCCTTCAACGCCCGCGTGATCCCCAGCGTGGCCTACACCGACCCCGAGGTGGCTTGGGTGGGCCTCACCGAAGACCAGGCCAAGGCCCAGGGCATCAAGGTCAAGAAGGGCCTGTTTCCCTGGACGGCTTCAGGCCGCGCGATTGCGAACGGCCGCGATGAAGGCGTGACCAAGTTGTTATTCGACGATTCACCCGAGGCCCATGGTCACGGCAAGATCCTGGGCGGCGGCATGGTCGGCACGCATGCGGGCGACATGATCGGTGAAGTGGCGCTGGCCATCGAGATGGGCGCCGACGCGGTGGACATCGGCAAGACCATCCACCCGCACCCCACGCTGGGCGAGAGCATCGGCATGGCAGCGGAAGTGGCGCATGGGTCTTGTACCGATTTGCCGCCTAGCAAGAAGTAAGCAGCTTCGGTGCTGCTCAAAAGAAAAGCCCGGGCCGACAACGGCTCGGGCTTTTTGCTGCGCGGGTCAGCTTGAGCAGGTGTGTGAATTCAGTGGTGATCGCGCTGGCGATCAAGAGGGAAAAACCCGGTAGCCCTGCAGGTGACCCATTCCCCAATGTCTGATGTACCAAACCCTCGCGATTAAACCTGCAGGCCGAGCTGCGCCATCAAAGCCACCGCGCCTGCAGGTGCCCGCTCCTTGGCGCCGTTGATGAAATACACGAACACGTCGCGCGGACGCTCGCCGCTGGTCCAGGTGCGCACGCCATGGGCCCACTGGGCGATGGCCTCGGGCGTGTAGCCGGTGGGCACATCAGCCTCGCTGCGCATCAGGCGCAGGTAGGCAAAGTCGGCTTCTGCATCGGCAATGGCGGGGAATTTCGGCGAATCGGTGTGCACGGGCACACAGCCATAACGGCGCGTCAGCGCAAGGAAGGCAGGCGTGGCAAAGCTCTCGTGCCTCACGTCCAGGGCGTGGCGCAGTTGGCGGCCGTCCACCGCCTTTGGCAGCAGCGCGAGGAAGGCCTCGAAGTCCCCCGGTTCGAACGGCTTGCTCGGCATGAACTGCCACACGATGGGGCCGAGCTTGTCCTTGAGCTCAGAAATGCCGCTCTCCACAAAGCGGGCGATCGAATCGCCCGCATCCGCCAGCACCCGGCGGTTTGTGGCAAAGCGGTTGGCTTTGAGCGAAAACATGAAGCCGTCGGGCGTCTCGCTGTGCCACTTGGCGAAGGTGGGCGGTTTGAAGCTGCTGTAGTAGGTGCCGTTGACCTCAATGGCGTTGAGCCGACGGCTGGCGTGGTGCAATTCCTTGCTGTGCGCGAGGCCAGAGGGGTAGAAGTTGTCGCGCCACGGCTCAAAGGTCCAGCCGCCGATGCCGATGCGGATGTGCTTGCTGCTGCTTGCGGTGGTGTTCACTGTGTTCCCCTTCAACGGCCGTGATTTTTGATCCGATACGGTCTGCCAGATTCCGGGTGTTGTTCACCCTGACGTGATCGAAAGGCATTCTTATACCAAGGCATGCGGGTGCCGCCGCTCACCCGCCCCAGCCCTGCACATATGCCGGTGCGGGCACCGTGCACAACGGGTCGGCCACGGGTGCCCCTCGCTGCTGTGTCAGCGGCAACACACCGGCCCAGGCAGCCACGCCCATGTCTTCGGCATCGTCGTTGGGGCCACCGGTGCGGACCTTGCAAGCGGCCTCGGCCAGGCTGATGCGCATCACCGTGGTGGCGGCAAACTCCTTATCGTTGCCGCGGCGGGCTTCGTGCTCGCGGCCCGGGGCCAGGTGGCGCATGAAGGCGTCGAGCGCGGCGCGCTTGTCGTCCACCTTTTCAAACGAGCCATAGACCATGGCCGAGCGGTAGTTCATCGAATGGTTGAACGCCGAGCGCGCCAGCACCAGGCCGTCGATGTGGGTCACCGTCACGCAGGCCTGCGTGCCCTGGGCCAGCAGCTTGATCAGGCGCCCACCGTTGGAGCCGTGGATGTAGAGGTGGTCGTCCTCGCGCCAGCAGGCGGTGGGAATGCAGTGCGTGCCTTTCTCGTCGGCAAAGGCCACGTGGCACACATACGCCGCGTCCAAGATGGCGTGCAGCGTGGGGGCGTCGTAATGGGCGTTTTCGGCAATGCGGCGCACGCGGGTGCGGTCGCTGGGGGGCGTGGGCTTGGTGGTGTCGGTCATGGCAGTGCGAGTGAATGAAGGGCTGCAATGTAGAGTGCTTGTGGTTCCAAATTAAGATCCAGACTTGCACTGTTTTTTGGTGCCACTAACCAAAGCCCGCTGTGGACTATCAACTGCTGTTTTCCCGCTACACCGCCACGTCAGCCCACACGCGCTGGTCGCGCCAGCGCCAGCTGCACGAATGCCTGCGCAGCGCCATCCGCGCGGGCACGCTGGGCAGTGGTGTGCGCCTGCCCGCCACGCGCACGCTGGCGCAAGAGCTGGGCGTGTCGCGCAACACCGTGCTCTACGCCTACGACCAGCTTGCGACCGAAGGCTTTGTGCTGCCAGACCGGCGCGGCACCGTGGTGGCACAGGCCGCCACGCTGGCCGCCGTGCCCCTGGCGCACACCACCGCGCCGCTGCGCGTGGGCCTGTCCAGGCGCGCACTGGCCGTGCCCACCCGCGACGCACCCGAGACCCCGGCCGCCTTTGCCCCCGGTGTGCCCGCGCTCAAAGAGTTTCCGGTCACGCTGTGGCGCCGCCTGCTGGACCGCGCCTGGCGTGGCCTGAGCACCGCGCAGCTCAACTACGCCGAGCCCACGGGCGAACACGCGCTGCGCGAGGCGATTGCCAGCCACCTGAGGGTGGCGCGCGGCGCGCTGCTGGACGCCAGCCAGGTCGTCATCACCGACGGCACGCAAAGCAGCCTGGACCTGTGCGCCCGCGCCTTTGCCGATGCGGGCGACAAGGTGTGGATCGAGAGCCCTGGCTACCAGGGCGCGCTGGCCGCCTTCAAGGCCGCGCAGCTCAAACCCATGGGCGTGGTGGTCGACAGCGAGGGCATGGCCCCCACCGCAGCCGACTGGCAGCGCCACCCGCCCAAGCTCATCTACGTCACGCCCTCCCACCAGTACCCCACGGGCAGCGTGTTGAGCCTGGAGCGGCGCATGGCCCTCATTGCGCAGGCGCGCAGCGCGGCGGCGCTCATCGTTGAAGACGACTACGACAGCGAATTCCGCCACGACGGGCCGCCGCTGTCCTGCATGCAGGGCCTGGCAGCCGATGCGCCCGTGCTCTACCTGGGTACCTTCAGCAAGACCATGTTTCCCGCACTGCGCATCGGCTTCATGGTGGTGCCCGCAGCGCTGGTGGCGCCGCTCAGCGCCATGCTGGCACGCACCCATCCGCGTGGGCGCGCAGCCGACCAACTGGCGCTGGCCGAGTTCATGCGCAGTGGGCAGTTCAGCCTGCACCTGCGGCGCATGCGCCGCCTCTACCGCCAGCGCCGCGATGCCTTGGTGGCCGCACTGGAGCAGCAGCTGGGCGACGTGGCCGATGTGTACGGCGGCTCCGCCGGCATGCACCTGGCGCTGCGCCTGCGCAACCCGCGTGCGGATGATGCCGCCATGAGCCGCACGCTGCAGGCCCAGGGTATCGTGGCCCCGGCGCTCAGCGAGCAGGCCATCGGCCAGCGCGTGCAACCCTGGCGTGGTTTCTTGCTGGGTTATGCGCAGGTGCCGGTGGAACAGATGCCGGGGCTGGTGAAGCAACTGGCCACCGCCGTGCGCCGCTTTGCCTAGAGACGCCTTTCCCTGCCCAGGTCAGCATTCGATCAGCGCCTTGACCACCCCCTGTGCCGGGTCCATCAGCGTGGCAAACGCCGTGGGTACGTCGGCCAGCGGCATGCGGTGGGTGTTGAGGGCCGCGGTGGGTACCTGGCCGGCGCGCATGGCGTTCAACACGGTTTCAAAATCTTCCATGGTGGCGTTGCGGCTGCCCAGCAGCGTGGCCTCGCGTTTGTGGAACTCGGGGTCGGAGAATGTGATGTTGTCCCGCACCACCGACACCAACACGTACTTGCCACCGTGCGCGATGAACTGGAAGCCCCGCTCCATGGCGCGCGGATTGCCGGTGGCGTCAAACACCACATGGTAGAAGTCGCCGTCCGTCAGCGCGCGCAGTTCCTCCACGTCGTTCGGCCCAATCAGCACGCCGGCGTGGGCGCCCAGGTGCTGCTGGCAAAACACCACCCGCTCGGGCCGGGTGTCCAGCGCCGTCACCTGGCCGCCGCGCAGGCCGGCAAACAGCAGCACCGCCATGCCAATCGGCCCGGTGCCCACCACCAACACGCGCTGGCCGGGCAACACATCGGCGCGGCGCACGGCGTGGGCGCCAATGGCCAGAAATTCCACCATCGCCGCCTGGTCCAGCGAGACGCCCTCGGCCTTGCGCACGAACGGGGCGGGCACGTTGAGGTACTCGGTGAAGGCGCCGTCGCGGTGCACGCCCAGCACCTGGATGTTGACGCAGCAATTGGTCTTGCCTTGGCGGCAAGCGATGCAGTCGCCGCACGAGAGGTAGGGCATGACAAACACCTCGTCGCCCGTGCCCAGGCCGCTGCCCTCGGGCGCCTCTTCCACGGTGCCCGAGATTTCGTGGCCCATGACGCGCGGGTAGGCCAGGTAGGGCTGGTTGCCGGTGAAGATGTGCAGGTCCGTGCCGCACACGCCCACACGCCGCACGCGCAGCAGCACCTCGTCGGCCTGGCGGGTGGGGCGGGGCTGCTCCTGGGCCCGCAGCACGCCGGGGGTTTCGCAGATCACGGTCAGCATACGTGTCCTTTGGGTTCGAATTGATCGGGCCAGGGAACGCCATCCTCCGGCGTGTGACGCCGGAGGTGTGCTTCAGGAGAAGAGCGGGAGGCTCAGTAGAGAACGTTCTTGGCGGCGGGGCTGTCGATGTTTTTCTTGTTCACCATCAGCACACCGGTGTCGCGGAAGGGGGGGACCTTCTTGCCTTCCACCAATTCCACCACGGTCTTCACGCCCAGGTTGCCCATCTCATACGCGCTTTGCACCGCAATGGCCTCGATGGTGCCGTCCTTCACGAAGCCCTGCAGGTCGGCGTTGCCATCAAAGCCGATGGCCACCACCTTGCCTGACTTCCCCGCCTGGGTCAGCGCGCGGCCCATGCCGATGGCGGTGGGTTCGTTGGCGCCGAAGATGCCCTTCAGGTCGGGGTTGGCGGCCAGCACGTCGGTCGTCTGGTTCAGCGCCGTGCCCATCTGCGAGTTGGAATAGAACGGTCCAACGATCTGCAGCTTGGAGTGCTTCTTGATGTAGTCGGTGAAGCCGCCCACGCGGCCGATTTCCGAACCCGAACCGGCGGTGTAGGACATCACGGCGATCTTGCCGGTGGTGCCGATCTTGTCGATCAGGGTCTTGGCCGACATTTCGCCAGCGGTCTTGTTGTCCGTGGCGAGGAAGGACTGGTAGTAGGCCTTGCCGGCGTCGGAAGCCGCAGAGTCGATCAACACCACGGGGATCTTGGCTTCCCAGGCTTTTTTCATGGCGGGGATCAGCGCATCCGGGTCGGACGGCGCCAGCACGATGCCGGCCACCTTGCGGTTCACGGCGTTTTCCACCAGCGCCACCTGGCCGGCCAGGTCGGTGTCGGAAGCCGCGCCCTGGAAGGTAGCGGTGTAGCCCTTTGCTTTGCTCGCGGCATCGTTCGAGCCCTTCTTCACGTTTTGCCAGAAGTCGGAGTTGGTCGTCTTCACGATCACGGCGATTTCCTTGTCGGCCGCCATGGCCAGGGACGACGCGGCCACCAGCGTGGCCGCAATCAGGGTGCTCAGCAGTTGTTTCATGTCATTCCTCTTTGTGGGTGGGGTGGTGCGAATGTCCCGGTAGACCCTGCCGGTAGGGATCACTTGCGGTGGCGCATCTGGTCGATCCACACCGTGAGCAGGATGACCAGACCAATCAGAATCTGTTGCGTGAAGGCCGAGACACCGGCCATGTTCAAACCGTTGCGCAGGATGCCGATCACAAAGGCGCCGATCACGGTGCCGGAGATCGTGCCCACGCCCCCGGTGAGCGAGGTGCCACCAATCACCGCGGCCGCAATCGCGTCGAGTTCGTACATCAGCCCCTCGCTGGGCTGGGCGGTGACTAGGCGCGACATCAGCACGCAGCCGGTCAGGCCGGCCAGCAGGCCGGAAAACACATAGGCAAACAGCGTCACGCGTTGCACGTTCACGCCCGAGAGGCGGGCGGCTTCCATGTTGGAGCCCACGGCATACAGGTGCCGGCCCAGCGTGGCGCGGTTGAGCAAAATGGACACGGCCACCGCCAGCACCACCATCAGCAGCACCGGGTAGGGAATGCCGACGAACACCACATCGGGAAAGCCGTCGGCGCCAATGTTCACCACGCGCCACAGCGAGCCGTTGCCCAGTTCGGCAAAGCTGTCACCCAGGCCGCCAATGGCCTTGGCGTCGGTGATCTGCAGGGCCACACCCCGCGCGACCAGCATCATGCCCAGGGTGGCAATGAAGGGCGGCAGCTTGAGCACGGTCACGCACAGTCCGTTGATCAGGCCGCACAAGGCACCCACCAGCAGCCCGGCCAGCATGGCCAGCGGCACGGGCACACCGGCCTTGACGGCCAGGGCCGCCACCACCCCCGCCAGCGCCAGGATGGCGCCCACCGAAAGGTCGATGCCGCCGGTGATGATCACGCAGGTGGCACCAATGCCCAGGAAAGCGATGGAGGTCACCTGCAGGGCCACGGTCATGCCGTTGCCCACCGTGAAGAAGGCGCTGCTCGTGAAGGAAAAAATCACGATCAGGCCCAGCAGGCTGGCCAGCGCGGCAAATTTCTGGAGCAGGTCTTTCTGTCGTTCGGTCATGGGGTGGTCCGGTAGCGTTTCAGACGGGGGCGGGGATGCTGCGGCCCGAGGCGTGGTGCATGACCTCTTCCTGGCTGGTTTCGCGGGTGTTCAGCACAGAGACCAGCCGCCCCTCGTGGAACACCGCCACGCGGTCGGTCATGCCCATGATTTCGGGCAGCTCCGAACTGATCATCACCACGCCGATGCCCTGGCTGGCGAGCTCGTCCAGCAGCTGGTAAATGGCGTACTTGGCGCCCACGTCAATGCCGCGCGTGGGTTCGTCGAAGAACAGCACGCGCGATTCGCGGAACAGCCATTTGCTGATCACCAGCTTCTGCTGGTTGCCGCCCGAGAGCAGGCGCACGATCTGGCTGCTGCTGGGGGTGCGGATGTCGAGGGCTTTGATGTAGTGCGCCGCGGCGACCTGCTCTTTGTCGAAGCGGATCATGCCGACGCGGTTGGATACCGCCTCCATGTTGGCCAGTGTGATGTTTTGCGCCACCGTCATCTTCAGCGCCAGGCCATCGTGCTTGCGGTCTTCCGACAGGTAGGCCAGGCCGTGGCGCACCGCGTCGCGCGGGGAGTGGATGGCGAGGCGTTGTTCGCCCAGGAACACCTGGCCCGCGTCGATCGGGTCGGCCCCGAAGATCGCACGCGCCACCTCGGTGCGCCCCGCGCCCATGAGGCCGGCGAAACCCAGAATCTCGCCGCGCCGCAGTTCGAAGTTCACGTCGTGGAACACGCCCTGGCGCGTCAGTCCCTGCACACGCAGCAGCACCTCGGGCGTGGGCACCGAAGTGCGTCTGGGGAACACGTCGTCCAGCGAGCGCCCCACCATCTTGGCCACGATCTGTTCCACGTTGGTGTCGGCAAAGCGGTCGGTGCTCACGTAGCGGCCGTCGCGCAGCACGGTCACACGGTCCACGATCTGCGCCAACTCGTCGAGCCGGTGCGAGATGTAGACAACGCCCACGCCCGCGCGCTTGAGCTCGTGGATGATGGCAAACAGTTTTTCCGTTTCCGACTCGGTCAGCGACGAGGTCGGCTCGTCCATGATCAGCACCTGGGCGTTGAGCGACAGCGCCTTGGCAATCTCCACCATCTGCTGCTGCGCTACCGACAGGGTTTTGACCAGCACATCCGGCGAGATGTCCAGGCCCAGCCGGTCCAGGCACTGCTGGGCGTTGCGCCGCAGCGCAGCGCGGTCGATCAGCCAGCCCTTGCGTGGCTCACGCGCCAGAAAGATGTTTTCGGCCACCGAAAGGTGGGGCACCAGGTTCAGCTCCTGGTGGATGATGGCAATGCCCACCGCCTCGGAATCGGCGGTGGTGCGGAACTGACAGACCTCGCCCCGGTAGTGCAGGGTGCCCGCGTCGGGCGGGTACTGGCCGCTGATGACCTTCATCAGCGTGGACTTGCCGGCCCCGTTCTCGCCGCACACCGCATGCACTTCGCCGCGACGCACCTCCAGGTGGACGCCATCGAGCGCCAGCACCCCGGGGAAGCGCTTGGTGATGCCCTCCAGCCGCAACAGCACGGCAGCGGTGGCTGCAGGGCGGGGCGCCTCGGCATGGACGGGATCGGACACAGATGACAGCAATGCAAACTCCTGTAGGGCAGGCAAAGACACCGAAACGACGGAGGTTGCGTCATGGCCAATTGGTAAGGCTACCTGACGCAACTGGGTTAATTTGGCCTTACCAATACAGTCGGATGTATCGGTATTTACCCGGCATCTTGGTGGGATGCAGGTAGAAGTGACGCAAAAAAGGCCCGTGCAGATGCACAGGCCTGACCACGCGATCCGTGGTGAGCTGGTTGGCGTTTATGGGGTCAAGACCATTCGCGGCGGTTGTTTTCGACCCAGCGCTGTTCCGATGCCTGCAGGTGCATGCGCAGCGCGGTTTGCGCGGCCAGCACGTCGCGGTTTTCCAGGGCACGCAGAATGGCTTCGTGCTCGTGCAGCGCCGCTGCCCAGGTCTGACCCGATTCGGAATGGGCGCTGAGGCGTTCGGCAATCGGGCTGTGGCGCTCGTCAAACAACTCGCCCACCAGCCGCTCCAGCACGGCGTTGCCGGTCATCGCGGCCAGGGTCTGGTGGAACTGGCGGTCAAACGGCAGTGGTGACCGGTTTTGCGCGATGGCGGCCAGCATGTTGTCCAGAATCTGGCGCAGCGCCTGCAGGGCTTCCGGCGTGGTCTTGCCGCAGGCCATCATCACCACCGTGCCTTCGATGGCGGCGCGGGCTTGCATCAGTTCGATGGGGCTTTCGCCCATGGTGGCCAGAGCCTGGGGTTTGCGCTGGGCCAGGTTGCACGCATACACGCCAGCGCCCATGCGCACTTCCACGCTGCCTTCGATCTCCAGCGCAATCAGCGCTTCGCGCACCGAGGGGCGCGACACACCCAGTTGCTGGGCCAAATCCCGCTCGGGCGGCAGGCGCATGCCGGCGGTGTAGTTGCCCTTGTCAATGTAGGCGCGTATCTGGTCGGCAATTTGTTGATACAGCCGACGGTTGTCCACTTGTTTGAGTTGGTCCAGCATGGGTTCTCCGCGTGGGCTGCAGTTTATGTGACGCCAAGGCCAAACCCGGGATTGGTGGTCAATATGGTCAGGCCAATTTCTGCTCTACTGTACTGGCCTTACCAGTTTCTGCAATGGGGTGGCATGGACCGGCTGGTGCGGGTGGGCCACGCCAACAGCCCCTGAGGCACCAGTCAGTCGGTTGGAGTTCTCGTCACACCACGTCAGGTGCAAGGCTTGCCGTCTCGCGCAGCACTGAAATGAACGCCTGTGCGGATGGCGTGAGCGGTTCTCCCAGCCGCGAGATCAGGCCGTAGTCGGGCATGCGGTTGGGCCAGTTCACCGGGATGCGTGCCAGCAGGCCCCTGTTCACGTACTTTTCGACCAGGGCGGCGGGCTGCAGCGACATCATGTGGGTGGCGTTCATGAGCTCCAGCGCAAACAGGAAGGAGGGCGTTTCCACCACCCCTGCGGTGAGCGCCAGTCCCGCACCGCCAAACAGGTCGTCCGACACTTTGCGCACGGCGGTGGAGGGCGGGTACAGAATCCAGGGCCAGTGGGCCAGTTCGGTGAGCGCCAGGTCCGTTGCGCCGCGCAGAGGGTGGCGCAGGCCGCCCACCACACACATGGGCTCGGCAGACAGGCGCTCGTAGTGAAACTGGCTGCGCTGCTCCTCGTCGGTGAAGCGCCCGATCATCAGGTCGATCTTGCGCTCGGCCAGCCACAAGATGAGCTGGTCGCTGCTCTGCTCCAGTATTTTGAGCACCAGCAGCGGTCGCAGGCGCTGGATCTCCACCACGGAGGCCAGCAGCAGATGCGCTGCCGAGCCGGTGATGGCGCCAATGGTCAGGTGGCCGTGGCCGCCTTGCTTGAGGGCGTTGAATTCATCAACAAACCTGCGCTGACCGTCGAGCGCGGCGCTGGCGTAACGCAAACTGAACAGCCCCAGTTCGTTGGGCCGCATGCCGCGCGGCAGGCGGTCGAACAGGCGCGCCTCCAGGATCGCTTCGATGTCCATCAGGATCTTGGTGGCCGCTGGCTGCGTCACGTGCATCTGCTCGGCCGTCAGCCGCAGGTTGCGGGTGCGCCCCAGGATGTCCAGAAACTGCAGATGCCGGAACCGCAGCCGGGCACAGGCTTGTGCCAGTGACAAGGGTTTACCCGGAAATTCGTCTGGACTCATAAGCGTTTGGAATGGATCGTAGCAAAAGATTCAGTGGACCCGCACCGGTGCCGTCCCTAATCTTCGCCCTGCGTCAAGACGCTTCCACCCAAGGGATCGCAAGGGCGCCGACGGCGGGGTACGCCCGTCGCGAAACAGCCATTCCAACGGAGACAAAGATCATGAAATTCAAAACCCTCGCCGTGGTCGCCACCGTGCTGGCCGCCCTGGCCGCGCCGGTGTCTGCACAAATCAAGGAACACACGTTCAAGGTCGGCATCGGCCTGAGTGACGACCACCCGCAAGCGCAGGCCGTGCGGCACTTTGCCGAAAAGCTGGCCGCCAAGAGCGGCGGCAAGATGACCGCCAAGCTGTTTGCCAACGGCACGCTGGGCAACGACGTGAGCATGACCTCGGCCCTGCGCGGCGGGACGCTGGAGATGACCGTTCCAGACTCTTCCACGCTGATGTCGCTGATCAAACCGTTTGGTGCGATCAACCTGCCGCTCACCTTCAACAACGAGCCGGAAGCCGACGCCGTGCTGGACGGCCCTTTTGGCCAGAAGCTGCTGGCCATGCTGCCGGACAAGGGCCTCGTCGGGCTGGGCTTCTGGGAAAACGGCTTTCGCCATGTGACCAATTCGCGCCGTCCCATCAACAAGGCCGACGACCTGGCGGGGCTCAAGCTGCGCGTGATCCAGAGCCCTTTGTTCCTGGACACCTTCAGCGCCCTGGGCGCCAACGCCACGCCCATGCCCTTCACCGAGCTGTACACGGCCATGGAGCAGGGCGCCGTGGACGGGCAGGAGAACCCCCCGGCGACCATCTTGGCCAGCAAGTTCTTTGAGGTGCAGAAGCACCTGGTGCTGTCACGCCACATGTACAGCGCCTGGGTGTTGCTGATGTCCAAGAAGGCCTGGGACGGCATGTCGCCCCAGGAGCAGAAGATCGTGCAGGAAGCGGCGCGGGAAGCCACGCTGTTTGAGCGCAAGACCATCCGCGCCTTCAGCGAAACCGCCCTGGGCGAGTTGAAGAAGGCTGGCATGCAGATCACCGAGTTGCCGGCTGCCGAGCAGGTCAAGCTGCGCGCCAAGCTGCAACCGGTGTTGGCCAAGTACGGACGCGAGTTTGGCGAAGACACCACCAGCGAGCTGATGGGCGAACTGGCCAAGGCGCGCGGCACCCCCGCCAAGTAGACTGCCTTCGCTCCCTGCCACGCGCGGCGGCCCGATGCCGCGCGCAGGCAGCTCCCGTCGTCCCTTTTTGCGCTGCTGATAGCCCCATGCAAAAGACACCCCGTCGCCCTTTTCGTTCACGCGACTGGTTTGCCGACCCCGCGCGCTCGGACATGACCGCGCTGTACCTGGAGCGCTTCATGAACTACGGGCTCACGCCCGAAGAACTGCGCTCGGGCCGGCCCATCATCGGCATTGCGCAAACGGGCAGCGACCTGTCGCCCTGCAACCGCATCCACCTGGACCTGGCGCGCCGTGTGCGCGATGGCATCCGCGACGCGGGGGGCATCCCGATGGAATTCCCGGTCCATCCCATTTTTGAAAACTGCCGCCGCCCCACGGCGGCGCTGGACCGCAACCTGGCCTACCTGGGCCTGGTCGAGATCCTGTACGGCTACCCCATCGATGCCGTGGTGCTGACCACGGGCTGCGACAAGACCACGCCCGCCGGCATCATGGCCGCATCCACGGTGGACATACCGGCCATCGTGCTGTCGGGCGGGCCCATGCTCGACGGCTGGCACGACGGCGAACTGGTGGGTTCCGGCACGGTGATCTGGCGCAGCCGCCGCCAGCTCGCCGCGGGCGAGATCGACGAAGAAGAATTCTTGCAGCGCGCCTGCAGCAGCGCCCCATCGGCGGGCCACTGCAACACCATGGGCACGGCCTCCACCATGAACGCCGTGGCCGAGGCGCTGGGCCTGTCGCTGCCGGGCTGCGCCGCCATTCCCGCGCCCTACCGCGAGCGCGGCCAGATGGCCTACGAGACCGGGCGCCGCATCGTCGAGATGGCCTACGAAGACCTGCGCCCCTCACGTATCCTCACGCGCGAGAGCTTTCTGAACGCGCTGTCGGTGGTCAGCGTGGCCGGCGGATCCAGCAACGCGCAGGTGCACATCATGGCCATGGCACGCCATGCGGATGTGGTGCTGGAGGCCAAAGACTGGACCGAACATGCCTACGACCTGCCGTTGCTGCTGAACATGCAGCCCGCGGGCAAATTCCTCGGAGAGCGGTTCTTTCGCGCCGGTGGCGTGCCCGCGCTGATGTGGGAGCTGCAGCAGGCGGGCCGCTTGCACAACGACTGTGCCAGCGTGACCGGAAAGACCATCGGCGACAACTTGCAAGGCCGCGAAACACGCGACCGCGAAGTGATCCGCCCGTTCAGCCATCCGCTGATGGAGAAGGCAGGTTTTCTGGTGCTCAGCGGCAACCTGTTCGACTTCGGCATCATGAAGACCTCGGTGATCTCCGAAGCGTTTCGCGCACGCTACCTGAGCCACCCAGGGCAAGAGGGCGTTTTCGAAGCCCGCGCCGTGGTGTTTGAAGGGGCCGACGACTACCACGCGCGCATCAACGACCCGGCGCTGAACATCGACGAAGGCTGTCTTCTGGTGATGCGCGGCGCCGGACCCATTGGCTGGCCCGGCTCTGCCGAAGTGGTCAACATGCAACCGCCCGACGCGCTGATCCGCCGCGGCATCAACACCCTGCCCACCTTGGGCGACGGGCGCCAGTCGGGCACGGCAGACAGCCCCTCCATCCTCAACGCGTCGCCGGAGAGTGCGGTGGGCGGGGGACTGAGCTGGCTGATGAACGGCGACACGATCCGCATCGACCTGAACACCGGCCGCTGCGATGCGCTGGTGGCGCCCGAAGACATCGAGCGACGCCGACGCGAGCTGCCAGCGCCGCCCATTCCCCCAAGCCACTCCCCCTGGGAAGCCCTGTACCGGGAAAAGACGGGGCAATTGGCCGACGGCGCGACGCTGGACTTTGCCCTGGCGTACCGGCGCATCTCTGAAAAAACCCCACGCCACAACCACTGAACCCCACCGCACACCGTTGCGCGGGGGTGGCGACTTGAACCTTTGAAGGACTCGTATGAACAACATGACAGCGGCCTCGGTGACCGGTGCGGACGACCACGCCCAAGCGCTTGCCCGGGTCTTGCCTGCCGACGGATTGCAGGGCACTCTGGTGGGCCGTGTGTGGGCGCACGGCGCCATTCCCGGCCCGGCCGTGGTGGCGCTGCGGCCCGAGGGGGTGTTCGATCTGAGCGCCAGCTACCCGACCATGAGCACGCTGCTCGACACGGCCCAGCCCGCCCATGCTGTGCATCGCACCCCTGGGCAGCGCCTGTGCAGTGTGGATGAGCTGGTCCAGAACAGCTTGCCAGGCCAGCGAAAAGCCGAAGCCCCTTGGCTGCTGGCCCCGTGCGACCTGCAGGTGGTGAAGGCCGCAGGCGTCACCTTTGCGGCCAGCCTGATCGAGCGCGTGATCGAAGAGCAGGCACGGGGCGATGCCAGCCGAGCGCAGGCGCTGCGCAGCCAGGTGATCGGGCTGATCGGCAAGAACCTGGCAGACATCCGGCCCGGGTCGCCAGAAGCCATGGCCCTGAAGGCGCTGCTGCAAGAGAAAGGCCTGTGGTCCCAGTACCTGGAGGTGGGCATTGGCCCCGACGCCGAGGTGTTCACCAAGGCGCCCGTGCTCGCTTCGGTCGGCTGCGGTGAGGACATCGGCATCCGCGCCGATTCGGCCTGGAACAACCCTGAGCCCGAGGTGGTGCTGGCGGTGAACAGCCGGGGCGACATCGTGGGCGCCACGCTGGGCAACGACGTGAACCTGCGCGACATCGAAGGCCGCAGCGCGTTGCTGTTGGGCAAGGCCAAAGACAACAACGCATCGTGCGCCCTGGGCCCCTTCATCCGCCTGTTCGATGCGGGTTTTGGCATGGACCAGGTGCGCAGCGAAACCGTGCACCTGCGGGTGGCGGGGGTGGACGGCTATGAGCTGCGCGGCATCAACACCATGGCCAGCATCAGCCGCGACCCGACCGACCTGGTGGCGCAGACGCTGGCGGCGCACCAGTACCCCGATGGGTTCATGCTGTTTCTGGGCACCTTGTTCGCGCCCATCGAAGACCGTGATCAGCCTGGCAGTGGCTTCACCCACAAGCTGGGTGACATCGTCACCATCCAGAGCGCCTGGCTGGGCGGCCTGCACAACCGCGTGACACACAGCGAAACCGCCGCGCCTTGGCGCTTTGGTTTGCGCGCCTTCATCAGCAACCTGACCCAGCGCGGCCTGCTGAGTGGCGCCGTGCTTTGACCCGCGGTCCCGCGGGCCAAAGTCTGCGCACACGCCCGAGTGGCGCACGCCAGGAAGCGTGCTGAATGCCATGCCTTGAACGAGCTGGCTCATATGGCCCTGTACCGGTGAGTGCGCATGCCGGGGTTTCCAAGGATTTCCAGGCGCGGTGGCGAACCGCGACGGGATGTGGGCATGGCCCTGTGTGACAAGGCGGGTGGGCTACCTCAGCCCTTAACACAGCCGGCGCTGGCTTTCGGCGAGAAGTTGAGCACTGCTTAAAAAACGGGCGCTCCAGGCAAACCCAAGCCCGGCGCCGGGCTTGAGGCTTGTGAACAGACTTATCCACACAGAAGCCCACAGTGGGGTGGGGTAAGTTTTTTTGCTGACGAGGTGGCGTCGGCGCGGTAGACGTCGGCACGACCCTCCACTCAGCAACCACCCCCGCAGCTGCACTACCCGCGCGGATCGCCGCTGGCGGCCAGCTCCGGGTCCGACTTGAGCCGGCGGTACAGCGTGGCGCGCCCCATGCCCAGCAAGGCCGCCGCCGCGGTGACGTTGCCCCGCGTCTGTTGCAAGGCGGTCGCTATGGCCTTGCGTTGGGCGTCGTGGAACGACAGGCCGGCCTTCGAGTCGATTGGCTGCGAGGGCCAGGGTGATACCGGGGTTGCTGCAGCCGCTGACGGCGCCTGAGCAAAGTCGTCCAGCGCCAGGGGGCGCAGGGGTTCGGCCACCGCAAAAGCCAGCGTCAGCGCGTGCTGCAACTGGCGCACGTTGCCGGGCCAGGGGCGCTGGCGCAGCTGGGCCCGCAATGGGCCGCCCAGGCGGGACGCGTCGGCGCCGATGCGGTGGCACAGGCTGTCCACGATGGCGTCGAAATCGTCGCGTTCGCGCAGCGGGGGCACCGCCAGCACGAAGCCGCTGATGCGGTAGTACAGGTCTTCGCGAAAGCGCCCTTCGGCCACCAGCGCCTGCAGGTTGCGGTGCGTGGCGCAGAGCACCCGCACGTCCACCGCGCGGGGTTGCGTGGCGCCCACGGGAAGCACCTCGCCCCGGTCCAGCACGCGCAGCAGGGCCACCTGCAGTGGCAAGGGCATGTCGCCGATTTCGTCCAGGAACACCGTGCCGCCCCGCGCCGCTTCGAACTTGCCGATGCTGCCGCCGCGCACGGCCCCGGTGAAGGCGCCTTCCACATGGCCGAACAGTTCCGACGCGATCAGCTCGGGGGTGAGCGCGCCGCAGTTGATGGCCAGGAATGGCGCCTGTGCGCGCTGGCTGGCCTGGTGCAGGGCGCGCGCGGCCACCTCTTTGCCGGCGCCGGTTTCGCCGGTCACCAGCACGGGCAGGCCCGCTTCGAGCGCGCGCAGCGCCACGGGGTGCTCGGGCGGCAGCGGGGTGGTGGCCTCGGTGGGGTTGGCGGTGCGGTGCGCGCTGACGACGGGGGCCACCGGGCTGGCCACTGCACGGGCCATCGCGCGCTGGGCCAGGGGCAGGGCGACGCCTTGCAGCCGCACCCCGCCATGCAGTTGCAGGGGGAGCCGGCCGGCGGGCTGGCGGCTGGCCCGGGAGGCCCAGGTGTCAAAGCGCCCTTCGAACAGGTCTTCAAAGCTGCGGCCCTCGCGGACCACCGGCATGTCGAACAGGTGGCGGGCGGCGCCGTTGGCGGCGAGCAGCACGCCGTCGCGGTCGAAGGCGAGGGCGGCGCCCTGGGTGTCGGCCAGCTCGATCCTCAGAAAGACGGGCAGGGCGTCGAACAGCCGGTGTTCGATCTGCTGGGCGCACTGGTGGGTGAGTCCCATCACGCCGGTTGCCAACTGCGGCGCGTCGCGGGTCACGTCCACCGTGCCCAGCAGGCGCCCGCGCGGGTCGAACACCGGCGCGGCGCAGCAATGAAAGATCTGGTTGTTGGCGAAGTAGTGCTCGGGGCCCAGCACGCGCACCGTGCGCTGCTCGGCCAGCGCCACGGCCATGGCGCTGGTGCCGATGGCGGCTTCCGACACGTCCACTCCGGGGCGAAAGGCCTGGCGCATGGGCTGGCAGTGGCGGTCCAGCGCGCCGGCCACCGCCAGCACCTGGCCCACGGTGTCAGTCAGCAACACGGCGTAACCCACCTCAGACACGCGCCCGGCCAGCACATCGAGTTCGGGGCGGGCGGCCTGCAGCAAGCGGTGTTCGCGCTCCAGCAGGGCGCTGAGGTGGCTGCGCTCCACCGGGTCGAACACCACATGTTCCTGGGGCGCGCGGCCCGACTGCCGGCAACGCTCCCACGACCGCAGCAAGGGTTGCTCCAGCAGCCCGTCGGGCAGCATGCCCTCGTTGAAATAGTGCTGGCGGGCTTCCCAGATGCGCTCGGGCCGGTAGTCGATGCGTGGACTCGGCAGTGTGGGGGCTGGGTGGTTCATGGGCGGCACCGGATGGGGGATGATGCACTTTAGTGCATGTTGAGGGGCGACTTATGCGGGTTTTCCCGGCGTTGAGACGGATCGTCCCGGGTTGAGACGAAATGGGCGTCTCCGTGAGACGCCTCCGCCGGGGCTGCGTGGGAATGGGCCCGGTGGACGGCTACCGAGGGGCACAAAACCCCGGACAAACCCGCAGAAAGAGGGCGCGCATGCACTGGATTGCCGTTTTGGCACAGCGCTTGCAGAAACAGCGCTGGTGCCCCACCACAAACACATAGACGGAGACAACCCATGAGTGCAAGCAGCCCTGCCGTTTGGTCAGGCAAGATTTTCAGCAACGGATGGACAGACGCCGCTGGCGGTGTGCAGGACGTGCGGGAACCCGCCACCGGCCAGTCCCTGGAACGCACCGGCATCGCCAATCCGGCCGACGTGAGCCGCGCCGCCGCCAGTGCCAAGGCCGCCCGCGCCGCCTGGGCCGCCACGCCCTTTGACCAGCGCGCCGCGGTGATGCGCGAGGCCGCGCGTTTGCTGAAAGAGCGCGCCGCTGATATCAACATCTGGAACATCCGCGAATGCGGCTCCATCGGCCCCAAGGCCGAATGGGAACTGCACGCCACCTACGAGCAGATGCTGATGGCCGCCGCGCTGCCCATGCAGGCCAACGGGCAGCTGTTCCCATCGTCCATGCCGGGGCGCACCAACCTCTGGCGCCGTGTGCCCATGGGCACGGTGGGGGTGATCGCGCCGTGGAATTTCCCGCTGCTGCTGGCCATGCGCTCGGTGGCACCGGCGCTGGCACTGGGCAATGCCGTGCTGCTCAAGCCCGACGCCCAGACGGCGGTGACCGGCGGCCACCTGATTGCCCAGGTGTTTGCCGACGCGGGCCTGCCCGACGGCGTGCTGCACGTGTTGCCGGGCGGCCCCGAAACGGGGGACGCGGTGGTGCGCCACCCGGACGTGACCATGATTTCTTTCACCGGCTCGACGGCGGTGGGCAAGAGCATCGGCGCCACCTGTGGCGGGCTGCTGAAAAAGGTGGCGCTGGAGCTGGGCGGCAACAACGCCCTCATCGTGCTGGACGACGCCAACCTGGACGCCGCCGCTTCCAACGGCGCCTGGGGTGCCTTTCTGCACCAGGGGCAGATCTGCATGCAGGCCGGGCGGCACCTGGTGCAGCGCAAGGTGGCCGAAGCCTACGCAGACAAGTTGGTCCACCGGGCGAAGGCGCTCTACGTGGGCGACCCGCACGCCGGCCCCGCGCACCTGGGCCCGATCATCAACGCCAAACAGTGCAACCGCGTGCAGGACATCGTGGACCGCAGCGTGGCCCAGGGCGCCCGGCTGCTGACCGGCGGCACGCACGAAGGCCTGTTCTTCCAGCCCACGGTGCTGTCGGGCGTGACCGCCGACATGCCGGCGTTCGCCGACGAGATCTTTGGCCCCGTGGCCCCCATCACGGTGTTCGACACCGAAGACGAGGCCGTCGAACTGGTCAATGCCTCGCCCTACGGGCTGGCGGCCGCCGTGCACAGCGCCAACGTGTCGCGCGCCATGGCCGTGGCCAACCGGCTGCACACCGGAATGATCCACGTCAACGACCAGACCGTGAACAACGAGTTCCACGTGCCCTTTGGTGGCATGGGCGCCTCGGGCAACGGTGGGCGCTTTGGCGGCCCGGCCAACCTGGACGAGTTCACCCAGACCCAGTGGGTCAGCGTGATGGAGCAACCCATCGTCTACCCCTTCTGACCCCACGCACGCCAAGAGGACACACACCATGCATCTGGACACCCCATCCCCTTTGAACCAGGCCCTGCAGATCGTCGGGCGCCTGTCGCGCCGCGACTTCATGGCCTTTGCCGGCGCCGCCGTGAGCGTGGCCGCCGGTGGCGCCGCGTCGGTGGCGCAGGCCCAGGCCCCGGCGCTCAAGAGCATCAACGCCGCCGAGGCCGCCATCTTCCGCCGCGTGGCCGAGGTGGTGCTGCCCGTGGGCGGCAGCCCGCTCGCGCCCTGGACACCCGAGGTGCTGCTGGGCACGCTGGAGGCGGCCCTGCTGGGCACCATGCCGCCCCATGTGCTGGCGGGCCTCAAGGGCGGGCTGCAGTACTTCAACGAAGGCCCGGTGGCGCAGCACGGCAAGCGCTTCACGGCGCTGGACGACGCCACGGCCACCGCCTTTCTGGACGCCTGGGGCAACGCCAAAGAAGTGCCGCACCGCGCGCTGGCCTCGGGCCTGAAAAAGCTGGTGCAGCTGTCGTACTGGGCCAACCCCGCGTCCTGGGCGCCGCTGGAATACGACGGCCCGATATCGAAGCGCAACGGTCTGAAGTCCCTCGGCAACGCCCCGCTGCCCACGCGCTGAGCCCCCCACATCGGAGACAACATGAAAAATCACGCGATCAAAGTTGAAAAGCAAGGCCTCAAGGTCACCCAGGCCGCCGATATCAAAGACAGTCAGATCCACCTGAAGGCCGACGCCGTGGTGGTGGGCTCGGGGGCGGGCGGCGCCATTGCCGCTTACGAGCTGGCCAAGGCGGGCAAGAAGGTGGTGGTGCTGGAGGCGGGCCCGTACATCACCTCCGACAAGTTCCCCGAAATGTTGGCCGTGGCCATGGGCACGCTCTACCAGGACCATGGCGGGCAGACCAATTCGGCGGGCGACATCTCGGTGCTGCAGGGGGCCTGCGTGGGCGGCTCCACGGTGGTCAACGCCGCGCTGTGCTTTCGCACGCCCGACTACTACCTGAAGTTGTGGGCCAAGGAATTCGGCCTGACCAACCTCACCCCGGCAGTGATGAAGCCCATCTTTGAAAAGGTGGAGCGCAACCTGCACATCAAGACCGTGGGGCCGCAGGAAACCAGCCCAGGCGCGCTGCTGATCGGCCAGGGCATGGACAAGCTGGGCTACACCCAGGGCAAGGCCCGGCGCAACATCAAAGACTGCGCCATGACGGGCTTTTGCTTCAGCGGCTGCACCACCGACCGCAAGCAGTCCATGCTGGTGACCTACCTGCCGTGGGCGGTGGCGCACGGCGCCGTCATCCACTCGGACACCCGCGTCACCGAAGTGCTGTCGAAAGATGGCAAAGCGGTGGGTGTCAAGGGCGAGATCATCGACCCGGCCACGGGCCTGAAGAAAGCAGACATCCAGGTGGATGCGCCCTTGGTGGTGATGGCTGCCGGCCCCATCCAGACACCCTTGCTGCTGCTCAAAAGCGGGCTGGCCAACAGCAGCGGGCAGGTGGGCAAGAACTTCGCCTGCCACCCGTCCATGTCGGTCACCGCCGAGTTTCCGCACGAGGTGCGCGACTTCCACGGCGCCACCCACTCGCTGTACATGGACCAGAACACCCTGCCCGACAAAGGCGGCTACATCCTGCTCAACGCCATCCAGGAACCGGTGGAAGCCAGCTTCCAGGCCGAGCCAGGCACGGGCAAGCCGTATGTGGCCTACATGTCGGGCTACAAGAACACCATCCGGTTGATCAGCCTCATTCACGACCAGAACGTGGGCCAGGTGAGCTGGAAGGATGGCAAGAAAGACATCAGCTACTTCGTGGACGACCAGGACTTCGAATCCATGAAAAAGGGGCTGATCGCCACGGCCAAGATCCTGTTCGCCTCGGGCGCTCAGCGGCTGCTCCTGCCCACCACCCACATCTCCAGCATCGACCGCGTGGAAGACGTGGACAAGGTGATTGGCGGGCTGAAGAACGAACCCGCCCGCTACAAGTACACCTCGTTCCACCCACAGGGCACCTGCCGCATGGGGCGCGACCCGAAGAAGACGGTGGTCAACCCCCACGGCGAGACGCACGACGTGAAAAACCTCTACGTGGTCGACGCCAGCCTGCTGCCCACCTCTATCGGCTACAACCCGTCGGAGACGGTGTACGCGTTGGCGCACTACGTGTGCGAGCAGATGATCAAGGCAAGGGCATGAACCGACCCGGTGACCAGTTCACCACCGTTGAGGGCCACACAGTCCGGTACTGGCAGGTGGGCCGGGAAGGGCCCGCGCTGTTGTGCATCCACGGCATCGGCTGCTCGGTGCTGGAGTGGGAACACAGCATCCACGCCCTGGCCACCCGGCACCGGGTGTATGCGCTGGACCTGCTGGGGTGTGGGCTCACGGCCAAGCCCGCCGATGCGAGCTACGACGTGGCGGCTTTGGCCCTGTTCACGCTGGGGTTCATGGACGCCATGGGGCTGGATCGGGCGTCGCTGGTGGGCAACTCGCTGGGCGCGCGGGTGGCCATGGAGTGCGCTGCGGTCGCGCCCGCTCGGGTGCGCTCGCTGGTGCTCTCGGCACCGGCGGCCTTGGCCAACCCGACCCTGTTCGATTTCAGGCTGGCCTCGCTGCCGGTGCTGGGCGAGCTGCTCACCAGGCCCACCGCGTTTGGCACCGCCCGGCTGTGGCGAACGGCGGTGGCCGATCCGGCGTGCATCACGCCAGAGATGGTGCGGGAGAAAGTCGCGCTGGCCCGGCAACCCGGCGCACAGGCGGCGTTCCTGAAAACCCTGCGAGGCCTGATCCACCTGGGCGGCTTTCGCCCATCGGTCATCGACGACTCGCACGCCAAGGCACGGCGCATTCAGGCGCCCACCTGCGTGGTCTGGGGCCGGCAGGACCGGTTTCTGCCCGTGAGCCACCTCGACACGGTGATGCGGCTGGTGCCTCACGCTAAGCCGGTGGTGCTGGCGCCCTGCGGGCATGCGCCCATGGTGGAGCGGCCGGCGGATTTCAGCAGGATCGCGCTGGACTTCCTGGCCGACACGGGTGTCGATCTGCCGTCATCCTGAACTCAATGATCGCGATGGTGGGCCACATGCCGGAGACATGATCGGTGAGGTGGCGCCGCTGGGCTGTCTGGAGCCCGACAATGGCAACGACCGGGGTGGACGCCTTTGCCCAGCCCTTCAAGTCCAGACGAGGAACGATGCCATGGGTTTCTACGATGTGTTGGCGCGTGTGGTGGCCCTGGTGGGGGCCGGTGCCGTGAAGTGGCGCAGTCTTCAAGGCGGTGCGCAAAGCCCGGCGGTGGGGGACGCTCCGCAGATCCCGGCGGGCCGCCCGCAGGGGCGCATTCCGACCTTGAAGATGCCCACCGCGCGCGGCTGGGCGCCAGGCCAGTTGCCGACGGCGGCCCCCGGTCTGAAGGTCAACGCCTTTGCGTCCGGGTTGAAGCATCCGCGCTGGATGCTGGTGCTGCCCAACGGCGACGTCACGGTTGCCGAGGCGTTGCAGTCTGGCGGAAAACCCCAGACCTTGTTCGACCATGCGATGGTCGCCACCATGCGCCGTGCGGCGGCCTTTGGCGAGAGCCCCAACCGGATCACGCTGCTGCGCGACGCCGACCGGGACGGCGTGGCCGAAGAGCGGCATGTTTTGCTGGAGAACCAGCGTCAACCCTTTGGCATGGCGCTGCTGGGCGACACCTTTTATGTGGGCAACACCGACGGTGTCATGGCCTTTGCCTATGCCGAGGGCGACACCTCGATCAGCGCGCCGGCGCGGCGCCTGACCACTTTCAAACCTGACGGCCACTGGACGCGCAGCCTGCTGCCCAGCCCGGACGGCCGGCGGCTCTATGTCGGTGTCGGTTCGCTCACCAACATCGCCGAAGGCGGTCTGGAGGTCGAGGAGGGCAGGGCCTGCATCTATGAATTGGACTTGGAGACGAACCATTGCCGCGTCTTTGCCAGCGGCCTGCGCAACCCCGTGGGCATGGCCTGGGAGCCGGTCACCCGGCGCCTGTGGACGGTGGTCAATGAGCGCGACGGCCTGGGAGACGAGACACCACCCGATTACCTGACGGCGGTCACCGAGGGCGGCTTCTATGGCTGGCCTTTCTGCTACTGGGGCCAGACGGTCGACGACCGTGTGCCGCAGGACGCGGCGAAAGTGGCGACCGCACTGACCCCCGACTACGCGCTGGGCGGGCACACCGCATCGCTGGGCCTGTGCTGGATGCCGGCCGGCACGCTGCCGGGTTTCGACGTCGACGGCATGGTCATCGGGCAGCATGGCTCGTGGAACCGCAGCACGCTCAGCGGCTACCGGGTGGTGTTCGTCCCGTTCGCCGACGGCCGACCCGCAGGCCCTGTGCGCGACATCCTCTGGGGCTTCCTGGCGCCCGACGAATCGGTGTCGTACGGTCGACCGGTGGGTGTGGTGATCGGGCTGGATGCGCATTCATTGCTGGTGGCCGACGACGTGGGCGACGTGATCTGGCGCGTCACCGGCGCCGGCTCGAACCCCTGAACCCAAGCTTGCCCCTCGGCGCCCCGGTAGAGTCGTGTGACTGTTCACCCTTCAACCCGAGAGCCGCCTGATTTGAAAACAACCCCTTTCAAGGCACACCAGCACCAGGTGACTGAGATCCGCTTGCAGTCGACGACCGCCTATGCGGAGCCCTTCAAAGACGTCGTGCTGGACGTGGCCTTCACGGCACCCGGTGGGACAACCGTGGTGGTTCCTGCCTTCTGGGCCGGTGAAGCCACCTGGTGTGTCCGGTATGCCTCGTCTGAAACAGGCGCTCATGCATTTCGAACCTTGTGCAGCGACGAAGGCAACCCCTCCTTGCATGGTCAGGTCGGTGAAGTGCACATCGAACCGTATCGCGGCGACAACCCGCTCTACAAACACGGTGGCATACAGGTATCGGCGGATCGGCGCCATTTCTGTCACGCGGACGGAACGCCGTTCTTCTGGCTGGGCGACACCTGGTGGATGGGGCTGTGCGGGCGCCTGTCCTGGCCAGAGGACTTCAAGGCGCTGGCGCGAAACAGGAAGGAGACCGGCTTCAACGTAATCCAGCTGGTCGCGGGTCTGTATCCCGACATGCCGCTGTTTGACGAAAGAGGCTTGAGTTCCAGTGGCTTCTGCTGGGAAGAGGACCTGAGCCGGATCAATCCCCGCTTTTTTGATGAAGCCGATCAGCGGATCTTCCATCTGGTCGAGCAAGGGTTGGTGCCTTGCATCCTGGGGGCATGGGGTTATTACCTGCCCATGATCGGTCTGGACAATATGCAACGCCACTGGCGCTACCTGATCGCGCGCTGGGGTGCGCTGCCCGTGGTCTGGGCCGCAGCCGGTGAGCAGACCATGCCGTGGTACCTCGAGAACCATGCCCAGAAGGCGGCTTCACGGATCCAGCTGGCATCGGACTGGAGTCAGGTGATGGCGCACATGCGCAGCATCAACGGTTTTGGCCGCCTGATCACCACCCATCCCGTCACGAGCGCGCGTGATTCGGTCACGGACATCACGTTGCTCGACTTTGAGATGCAGCAGACAGGTCACGGGTCGCCCACGCCACACCACGCCCTGCGCGCGTGGCAAGGGTGGTGCGCGCAGCCGGCCATGCCGGTGATCAGCGCGGAGGCCCGCTACGAGGGTCTGGAGATCGGCCCCACCGTGACGGCGCGGAACGCACGCGAAGCCTTCTGGGCGCATGCGCTCAACAGCGGTCTGGCCGGGCACACCTACGGCGCCAATGGCATCTGGCAGGTCAATGCGGTTGAGCAGCCGTTCGGACCTTCTCCGTCAGGATCCTGCTGGGGCAACATGCCCTGGGTTCAGGCGATGCACCTTCCCGGCGCCAGACAAATGGGCCTGGCCAAACAATTCCTGGAGGCGCTCCCTTGGCATGAGGTCGAGCCGCAACCGGTTCAGATCGGCCGATTGGAAGGCTGGTTGCAGCATCGACCGCGTCTGAGGCGCGTCGTGCACAAACTGGGGTGGCTTCAGTCGCGTCAAGCCCCCGTGGCCATGGGCATCGCCAGGGAACAATCGATGGCCATCGCCTACACGGTGTCAGACCAGTCGTTCAGCATCGATCTGGCCCCGTTCAAAAAGCCGGTGAAAGCGATCTGGATCGATCCCACCAATTTCGATGAACACGCCGTTCAGTTCGAGGTTCGCGGTCGCCAGATGCACGTTCAACCTGATCGCACGAACGCCGCCGGTGAAAGCGACTGGCTGTTGTTGCTGCAGCCCATCCGCTGAATCCGGCGCCATGCAGATCACGTCACCCAGGGGCGGTGGCATGGTGGGGAGGCGGGCGCTTCAGCTTCAGGCCTCGACCTGCAACGGTCCGTCGAGCTTGATCTTCCCTTCCTTCACATAGCGACGGAAGTCGGCGATGGGCATGGCAGCTGAGCCGTGGACTTCCTCTTCGACCCAGCTCAAGGTGGCATCGTTGATGGACACCGAAACCTCCACCGGACCTTCACGTATCTCCACGGCTGGACCATCGCCACCGCGGTACTCGACCTTGCCAACAATGTGCGCGATTTGAGCCATTACTGTTCCTTCTTTGTGACGAGGTAGCTTGGCGCAGACACGTTGGTTCGTCGGTTCGGCAGCGCACACAAGCGGCCACGCCCGACTCAAAGTCTTACATCTGCAAGCAGGCCATTGGTTCGCAGGCGTACAGACCCTGTACCGGCTCCCGCCCATGCTGAAAGTCGGTCGGCAATCTCCGGCTGAACTCGAACTGTGCTGCTTGCAGCCGAAAGGAAACTTCCATGCTCACGTCCAAATTTCTCACTGCTTCGTTGACGGCACTCGCGGTGGTCGGCTCTGCCGGCTTCGTCTATGCCCAATCCACTTCAGGCACGGTCACGCCATCAACCGAACCCACGGTTCAGGCACAGCCTTCGGTGACACCGTCCGTGAGCGGCAGCATGAACACACCCGCCATGAACCAGGATGCATCCACCATGGAGCAACCCCTGGTGCGCGCTGACCGCAACTGATCCGCCCGTGAACACGGCCTGACATCCTCCCTTCGCACCGGTGAGGGAGGGCGTTGGGCCGATTCCCTTCTCGTTTGATTGCGCTGAACTCACATGCGACTTGCCCCCTATCCCGCGAAAGCACTTCGCTGTGTGGGTATGGCTGCATCACCTCCCGTGTCGGGATGGGGTGTTGCGCGTCTGATCGGCGAATTGCGCATGGGCGTCATCGCAGGTCTGAGTTTGTTGGCGCTGATGGTGCCGAGCGGCTCGCCGCCGCAGGCGAACGCGATCCCGTCCGCGACCGGCGCATCCTTGTTCACGGTCGCCTTATCACGCCCTGCCGATCTGGGTGGCACACCGGTTTCAGACCGGGTGAAACGGATCGCAGACTGGAGCGCCACCACGCAAGACCATGCTGCCATGCCGTTTGTCGTGGTCGACAAGCAGGCGGCGCGCCTCTATGTGTTCGACAGCGCGGCACGCCTGCAGGCCCACACGGCCGTGCTGATCGGTTCGGCCTTGGGCGATCACTCGGTGCCCGGCATCGGCCAAAAGGCCATTGCCGACGTGCTGCCCGAAGAACGCACCACGCCGGCAGGCCGCTTCAATGGCAAGCTGGGGAGCAACCTCACCGGCGAAGACGTGGTGTGGGTCGACTACGAAGCGGCCGTGTCCATGCACCGCGTGCGTGCGCACCAACCGGCTGAAAGGCGCTTACAGCGTCTGGCCTCTGAAACCATTGAAGACAACCGTATTTCCTACGGCTGCATCAACGTGCCGGCCGCTTTCTTCGACGCCCACCTGCTGCCCGTTTTCTCTGCCCAGGCCGCCGCCATCTATGTGCTGCCGGACCACCTGAGCCTCGAACAGGTGTTTGGCCGCGTGCCCTGACTGCCCGCAAAAAGACCGCGCAACAGGATGCGCGACCTCAAGTTGATTCACACGCGCCCGCCCCGCGGCCGGCGCATTGGCGGTGCCCACTGGACTACCCTCCGTGCTGCGCAATGCGGGGCTGAGCGCCTTCGGAGCGGCCGGACGGCGCTCAGGTCCCGCGCGGGTCGACGTATGGCTGGGTGCCGTAAAAGTCGTGCACGCCCTTTTCCCAGGCCGCGTCGGCCATGTCGGGCCAGTTGTCCTTGTCGAAGCCGGGTGCGCTTTCCAGGCGGTCCTTGCTCGCGTCGAGCACGAAGCGTTTGTTGTCGGTGTCCAGCTTCAGCGCAGACCATGGCACGGCGAACAGCTTCTCGCCCAGGCCCAGAAAGCCGCCGAACGACAGCACCGCGTAGCTCACTTGGCCGGTGCGCATGTCGAGCATGATTTCCTTGATGTCACCCAGGTCCTCGTCCTTGGTATTGACCACGTCGTTGTCGAGCAAGGTGTCGGCACCCATCAGGTAGGGGCCCGGGCCGCGATTGCGGTTGGGGACGGTGTCGTCCAGGACGGTGGTGGCGGCGTAGATGCCAAAGCTGTCGCGTTCTTCGTAGTTCATGGGGGGCTCCTGAAATAGGGGGTGTCGGGGAGGGATGGCGGGTCTGCGTGCGGCAGTGGCTGGAGGGCACGTGCGCCGCCTGCAGGTGGGATGCAGGATGCGCGCTTCGGGCCTCTTTCGGCACCGTGGGCGCGTTCCCGCAAATCTCAGGCGGCTTGCAAGGACTGGCGACGCACCACCGCGCTGACCAGACCCAGGTGAGCCATGCCGGCTGATCGGCGCGGTGTTGCTGTGCCGTGGGCACAGGACAGGCGGTCATAGGCCTGCCGCACCACGCCGTAGCACTCGCAGCTGCGCGTTTCCAGTCCGCTGCGGTCGATGATGGAGATGTGGCCGCGGTGGTATTCGATCAGTCCGGCCTTCTGCAGCTTGAGCGCACCGCCAGTGACACCCTCACGCCGCACACCCAGCAGACTGGCGATGCGCTCTTGTGTGATCTGCATGTCGGATCCTTCCTGGCGGTCCAGGTGCTGCAGCAGCCAGCGGCACAGTTGCTGGTCCAGTGCGTGGTGGCGGTTGCAGGCCGAGCACTGCGCCATGTGCGTGAACAAGGCCTGGGTGTAGCCGAGCAGTTTTTGCATGAAGTCGGGCGATCGGCGGGTGTGGTGCAGCACGTCCGCTGTGCTCATGCGCCAGGCGTGGCCGGGTCGTTGCACCACCGCGTCGCTCAAGGCGTTGGCGCTGCCCATGAAGGCACAGATGCCGACCATGCCTTCGCTGCCCACCACGGCCACCTCGGCTGACGCGCCGTCGGCCATCGAGGACACGAGCGACACCGTCGCGGTGACCGGGAAGTGCACATGGCGCAGCGCCTTGCCGCTCGCATGCAGCTCGGTTCCGGCCGAGAGGTCGACCCATTCCAGGTCGGGCTCCAGGTGCTGCCACTCGGCGCTGGAGAGGGTGGCGAGCAGTTGGTTCGTGTTGAACCGTGAAGTGGTGGCTGTCATGCGGCCTCCTTGGTCATTGCGTCCATCGGCGACCCAGGCTTTGAAAGCCACGGGGTCTTTCGATGTCCCTGCGGGCCTGAAAGGCGGGAAGCAGGGTTGAACTCAATGTAGGAGGCCGGTCAGCTTTTCACTGTGTACAAAGACATGTGTGCCGAGCAAGGTGTTACGGGGTGTCAGCGGACCCCGCTTGCGTGGACGGTTCTCAGTAGGCCGTTGTCACACCAGGGGGCGCACGGGTGGGCGCCCGTCGCCGTAGAGGTCGGCCAGGCGAGCGAGCGCCTTCACGTCGCGCATGAACAGTCGACCGTCCCCGATGTGGTGCAGGCCACGGCGCTCCAGCTTGCGCAGCGTCTTGTTGGTGTGCACCAGCGACAGCCCGAGCGCATCGGCCACGTGTTGCTGTGTCAAGGGAAACGGTACACCGTTCGCGCCGGCATCGACCTGCAGCGCAGCGGCGCGTTTGAACAGCAGGATCAGCAAGGTGGCGATGCGCTCTTCGGCGTTGCGCCTGCCCACCGAGAGCAAGGTGTCGTCCACCAGCGACTCTTCGTGTGCAGTGAGCCAGGTCACATTGAAGCCCATGCTGGGCGAGCGGCGGTGAATCTCCCACAGCGAGTCGCGCTGGAACACGCAGAACACGGCATCGGTCAGCGTTTCGACCCCGTGGGCGGCGGCGTCGCCCATCTTCTGCTGCACGCCGATGAAGTCGCCCGCGAGCAGGAAATTGAGAATCTGCCGGCGCCCGTCGCTCAGCGTCTTGAAGCGGAACGCCCAGCCGGATTGCAGTGTGTAGAGCGGTGCGTCGACCTGACCTTCGTGGATCAGCGCTTGCCCCACCAACAGGCGCATGTCACGGCGTTTGAGCGACTGCACGAGCTCAAGTTCGGCAGGTTCGTGGGACTGGAACAGATGCAGTGACCGCAAGTGGCACTGGGCGCAGGGGAGTGCGGCGGCGGGTGCTGGTTCGAAGGATGCGGTAGGGGATGTCATGGGTGATTGTGGCGCAGGGTGGCTTGGAATGATGAGGTCAGCCAGCGGGCCATGCAGCTCCTCGCCGCCATTGCCAAGAGTGCCAGCGAGGCCATTCTCGTCACCAAGGGTCCGCTGCGCGACGCACAAAGCAAGACGTTCTGCACCTTCGGCATCGCGCGCGACATCACGGGCCGCAGGGTCGAGTGCTGCACGAGCCCTGAGCGTTTGTAAAAAGATGTATATCGGCTCAATGACGCATGGCCTTTGCCGATGAGTTTCCTGGAACGGTGGCTTCTGCCGGGTGCTTGAGTCTCGAATCTTCAATGCTTAAAAGGGAACAACAATATGAAACACGTTCAACTCCCCGTGTCTGTCTGGGTGGTGGTGGCGCTTGCGGGATGCTCCACATCGCAGTCGATACCACCGGTGCCTGAAAAGTTTGTGGCGGCGGTCACCCAATACGACCACTCAGAGATCAACGAGGCCGCCAGCGCCTACGTGGCCTTGTACCGGCAGACCATCGAACGCAGTCTGTCGGAGCGACGCTACCAGGAAGACATGGCCTACAAACACCTGAGCGCAGAGGCCTGCTTCGACAGCCGAGCGACCCGGTTGCTGGCCAAGAAAATCACGCCAGAAGAGAAGAACGCCCTGATGCTGTCCTCGGTTTCGCAAGACAAACTAAACGCTTACCGGGGGTTGTCCAGAGGCTATTTCACGCGGGTCAATGGGCTGGAATTTTTGACCTGTGAGTTGGCGGGCCTGAAGGTCAGCGCCAAAGATCTGAAATATTGACATCCACAACCATGCGCTCCTGAAAAGGGGGGCCTGAACCAGCGGCGGGGTAACGGTTCCTGGCCTTTTGTCTTGTGGCAACGCCAGCGACCGAGATGGCCTCAATGACCATCTTGGCCTGTGTCGACTGCGTCGCCCCCGTTGGTGTTCGGGGCCATGCGACATGCCTCTGCGCCTTGGCATGTTGGTCGGTTCGGCTCGATGCTTAAACAATCCTTAAGTCTTGCGCACTAGCATCCCAAAGTTGTGCGTGATGCCTTGAGTGATCGCACCAACTGGTGCGGGTCATCTCCTTTTTGAGCATTGAGCCTGGCCACAGCAGCAGCCGACACCAATGCATCGGCCCCGAGGCAATTTCTGACGTACTACCGAGGTCTCTATGGACATGGCGACAGTGGATTTGAGTGAGCGTTTTGTGTTTGATGACCCCAGGTTCGACCTGCTGGCCGAGCAGAGCGCGCAGAAGTACGCAGCGGGATCCCCATTTCCTCACATCCACTTCGACAACTTTCTGCCGCAGGACGTGGCCGAGGCGGTGCTGGCCGAGTTTCCGAAGCCGGCCGACATTGATTGGCACAACTACAACCGCCAGACCGAGATCAAGCTGGTGTGCGCGGATGAAACGAAGTTCGGCCCCGTCACGCGCAACCTGTTCTACCAGTTTCATTCGATCCCTTTCCTGCGGTTCTTGGAAAAAGTCACAGGGATTCCCAACCTGATCCCCGATCCACTGTTGCGCGGTGGTGGTTTGCACCAGATCCGTCGTGGCGGACTGTTGAAACTGCACGCCGACTTCAACAAGCACGACAGCCTGTTTCTCGACCGCCGGATCAACATCCTGCTGTACCTCAACAAAGACTGGAAAGAAGAGTACGGTGGTTACTTGGAGCTGTGGGACAAGGACACCAAGTTCTGCGGCGACAAGATTCTTCCTGTGTTCAACCGGCTGGCCATTTTCACGACCACCAGCGACTCTTTCCATGGTCATCCGGACCCGCTCAATTGTCCGGAAGACATGACCCGCAAGTCGCTCGCGCTGTATTACTACACCAACGGCCGTCCGAAAGGCGAGGACGATGGCATTCACACCACCATCTTCAAGGCCCGGCCTGACGAGAGTTTCAAGGGTGTGATGTGGCGCATGGGTCAGGACTTCGCCCCACCAGTGATCTGGCGCACCGTGCGCCGCGTGCGTGAACGGTTTTTCAGCAAGTCCATCCAGAAGCGGGGTTGATGGCTGACGAGGTGCCGACAGGGCATCTCGTTGAGGTCCTGCCGTGTTCTTAATAGGGTAATAGGGGGCGCTGCACGGCTGTGGTCGCTCGCCCACCAGCCTCCAGATCAGATCAACGCGAAGAGGCGGTGTCAGCACCGCCCTGCAAGGTCACACGACGCGCTCCGTTGAAACGCGTTTGCCAATAAGACATGCGCATGTCTTCCACCCGGACTGATGCGCCCGTCCGGGGTGCATGGATGAACTTGCCATCGCCAACGTAGATCCCCACGTGGCTGAATGCTCGCCGCATGGTGTTGAAAAACACGAGATCGCCCGGTTTGAGCTCGCTTCTATCGATGGTTTGAGTGGCTGCGGCCTGTTCGTCGGCACGCCGGGGGAGGATTTTGCCGACGGATTGCTCGAACACGGCCCGCACCAGGCCGCTGCAATCAAAGCCCGTGTCTGCGCTGTTTCCACCATACCGGTAAGGCACACCCAAGAACCCCATGGCACTCATGACCAGGTCCGAGGCCCTTTCACCCACATTGTTCCGGGCCAGCTTCAGCTGCGATCCAAGGCGCGAGATCACGCCCCGTTCCTCAAGCAACTGATTCATGTCGTCGAAGCTGCCTTCTCCTTCTGTTGGTGCGGCCTGTGCCAAGGCACAAGTTATCAGCAGGAGCATAGGGATCACACGACGCATCGACGCAGCTTATCGCCTGAAAGGTAGCAAGTCAAGCGAGGTATGAGCTGCAGCATATTGATTCTGTTGAGAATTTCTCCCAAACGCTGATTTGGAGCTCTTGTGAACACAAAAGAGGTAAGTGGTCCATGGGTCAACATCTACCAGTGGCGTGGGTTTCATTGATCGGGATCAAAGCTATCAAACATTCTTGAATTGCTTGTTTTGGGTTTATTATTTTGAACAACGTTCATATAATTGAACATTTAAAGTTATTTGCAGCATGTCACCGATGCCCATGACCGTTAAATTTGATGTGATCACCCCCGTGCTGACACCTGAGCAGGTGCAGCACATGCAGCAGCGGGTCCTGGATCGGCAACTGCGGCAACAGCGTTTTGGTGATGAACGGCGGGTTCAACTGCTGGATGTGGCGTGGAATCTCTGGCGAGAGACGGGTTCTCAAGGGTTCAACATGCGCCAGCTGGCTCAGCGCGCGGGCTACACCGCAGGCGCGCTGTACGCGTACTTTCCGGGGCGAGATGCCATCCTGTCCGCATTGCAGCTGCGCGTGATCCACGAACTGGGGGAGCAGGTCAAGGCGCAGAAGGCCCCCCGCGCCGAGCGGGGCGCGCGCGCCAGAGCGGACGGGACGCCTGTTCCAGGCCATGAGCTGGTTGCCCGCCAGTTGTTCATCGACCGGTCGCTGGCATGGTGGGGCAGCCTTGCTGGTGACACCCAGCGTTTGCAACTGGTTCTACACGGTGGTCATGGCAACCTGCCCGAAGTGCCCCCAAATGAGCGCCCGGCTTCTGTGCTGCTTGCGCAGCTGGCCGATGCATTGCAACCGTGCCTGGAAGCTTTGCAGGCCACAGGCCTGTCGCCCGAAACTGCCCTGCAGTTGCATGGCGAAGTGTTGGCCTACGGCCTGGGGTTGCTGGTGTTGCAGGGCCCGAAAAGAGCGGGTAGTCAGGCCGCGATGGAGGCGCGTTTCATGCTGAGCATTCAACGCTGGTTGGACTTGACGCTCGCGGGTGCGCGCATTGCGTCGGGTGCAGAAGTCACTGAGCAGGGTGACTTGTTCACCGCCTGACTCGCCATCGGTGTCTTTCAGACGATCTGGTTTTGTCACAATCGGCAGCGCGCGCAACTGGCGCGATGCAAGACACCCCACAGGACACAGACCATGCTGCTTGACTTGACCGATTCCCAACTGGTTCTTGTGGACTACCAAGAGCGCCTGATGCCGGCCATGCCCGAGCGCGAACTTGTGCTGGCCAACGCGCTGCGCTTGGCGCGCGCGGCCCGCCTGCTGGGCGTGCCGGCCTTCGGCACCGAGCAAAACCCCGAGAAGCTGGGCGCCAACGATCCGGCCTTGCGCGAGTTGTGCCAGCGCACCCTGACCAAGATGAGCTTCAGCGCGGCCAGTGATGGCCTCGTGGAGTGGCTGAGGCCGCCAGCCCGTCAACAAGCCGGGGGCAATGCCCGAAGCTTGCCGCGCCATCTGCAAAAGCCTGCCGCACCGGTTGCCGAGCGCAACACCGTGGTGCTGGCCGGTTGCGAGGCGCATGTGTGCCTCTTGCAGACAGCGCTCGAATTGGTGGAACAGGAAATCGACGTCTGGGTGGTCACCGATGCTTGCGGGTCACGTACCGAGCGCAACCGGGACGCTGCGTTTGACCGACTCGCGGGCGCAGGCTGCGAGCTGACGACAACTGAAATGGTGCTGTTTGAGTGGTTGCGCAGCGCCGAGCATCCATCTTTCCGTGATGTTCAAGCCTTGATCAAGTAAGGCGAACCGGATGTATGCCGACCCGCAGCCTCAAGGCAGCGGGTCCATCAACGTTTGTACACCGCCACCAGTCGGCGAGTGTCAGACTCCCGAAAGTCTGGGCTTCATAATTATGAATTCAGTTTCGATGGCTGCATTTCAGCGTCCATCACAAAGCTGTTTCTGTCGTTTCGAACCACCACTTGCAGGAGACTTTCATGGGCAATCCACAAGGTTACGCCGCCTTTCACCAACGCTCGATTGAAGAGCGAGACGCTTTCTGGGCGGAGCAGGCGGCCCTAGTGGATTGGCACAAACCCTTTGATCGCGTCTGTAATTACGACAATCCACCGTTTGCTCGCTGGTTCGAAGGTGGGTTGACCAATCTGTGCCACAACGCGGTGGACCGGCACCTGAAAGAGCGTGCCGAACAAAACGCGCTGATCTTTGTGTCCACCGAGACCAACGTCGAGACCATCTACAGCTTTCGCCAACTGCACGCGGAAGTGCAGCGCATGGCCGCCATCCTTCAAGACCAGGGCGTGAAGAAGGGTGATCGTGTCCTGATCTACATGCCCATGATTCCCGAAGCCGCGTTTGCCATGCTGGCCTGCGTGCGCATTGGCGCCATTCACTCGGTGGTGTTTGGCGGTTTCGCCAGCCATTCGCTGGCCAGCCGCATCGAAGACGCCTCGCCGGTCGTCATCGTCAGCGCCGATGCCGGTTCGCGCGGCGGCAAGGTGGTGGAGTACAAGCCCCTGCTGGACGAGGCCATCAAACTGTCCGCCCACAAGCCGCAGAAGGTGGTGATGGTCAACCGCGGACTGGCGCCATTCAGCGCCGTGGAAGGGCGCGATGTGGCCTATGAGGTCGAGCGCGCGAAGCACATGGACACCGTGGTGCCCTGCGAGTGGGTGGATGCCACGCACCCTAGTTACACGCTCTACACCAGCGGCACCACCGGCAAGCCCAAAGGTGTGCAGCGCGACACCGGTGGCTACACCGTGGCGCTGGCCGCGTCCATGAAGCACATCTACATGGGTGAGCCAGGCGAAACCTATTTCTCCACCAGCGACATCGGCTGGGTGGTGGGGCACAGCTACATCATCTATGGGCCGCTCATCGGTGGCATGGCGACCATCATGTACGAGGGCCTGCCGATCCGGCCGGACGCGGGCATCTGGTGGAGCCTGGTCGAGAAGTACAAGGTGTCGGTGATGTTCAGTGCGCCGACGGCCGTGCGCGTGCTCAAGAAGTACGACCCGTCTTTCATCAAGAAATACGATCTGTCCAGTCTCAAGGCGCTGTTCCTGGCGGGCGAGCCATTGGACGAGCCGACCGCCAAGTGGATTTCCGACGAGCTGGGCAAGCCCATCGTCGACAACTACTGGCAGACCGAAACCGGCTGGCCGATCCTGGCGATTTGCAACGGGGTGGAGCAAGCGCCGAGCAAGTTCGGTTCGCCGGGCAAGGCCGTGTACGGCTACAACGTCAAACTGCTCGACGACCAGACCGGCGCCGAGCTGCAGGGCGGCAACCAGAAGGGCGTGGTCGCTGTCGAGGGTCCGTTGCCACCGGGCTGCATGCAAACGATCTGGGGCGACGACGCTCGCTTCGTCAAGACCTATTGGTCCAGCGTGCCGGGCAAGATGGTCTACAGCACTTTTGACTGGGGCATCCGCGACGAAGACGGTTATTACTTCATTCTTGGCCGCACCGACGATGTGATCAACGTGGCCGGTCACCGCCTGGGCACACGCGAGATTGAGGAAAGCATTTCCAGTCACCCGAAGATCGCCGAAGTGGCGGTGGTGGGCGTGGCCGACCAGCTCAAGGGCCAAGTGGCGATGGCGTTCGCCGTGGTCAAGGACGCTTCGTTGCTGGGCGACGACGCGGCGCGGTTGAAGCTTGAAGGCGAGGTCATGAAGCTGGTGGACGAGCAACTGGGTGCCGTGGCCCGGCCGGCCCGGGTTCGTTTCGTCAACGTGTTGCCCAAGACCCGCAGCGGCAAGCTGCTGCGACGCGCCATACAGGCGGTGTGTGAGGGGCGAGACCCCGGAGACCTGACGACCATGGACGACCCCGCCGCCCTGCAGCAAATCAAGGACCTGCAGGCCTGATGCCGTGTTCCAGGCTGAAAAACACCGGCGTCACCCGCAAGGTGCGCCGGTTTTTTTTGAACTCCTGGGTGTATTTTGAGCGGGTGACAGTCCGCTTGAAGTCAGTATGATCCATGCTTATATTGACAAAAGTGTGGTGCACCATGGAACAAATGATCGGGTCTGACGCCCACATCGAGAAGGTCCGTGTGTTCGAACTGGCCGCCGAGCTGTTCGGTGTGTTGGCCACGCCGATGCGGCTGCGTATCCTGAGCGCGCTGTGCGACAAGGAAAAGTCCGTGTCCCAGTTGTTGCTGGAGATTCAGACCACACAGCCCAACCTGTCGCAACACCTGAACCTGCTGTACCGAGCCGGCGTGCTGGCCAAGCGCAAGGAAGGCACGCAGGTCATTTACCGTGTCCAGAGCGAGAAGGCGGTGACCCTGTGTCGCACCGTCTGCACGCAGATCGCGATCGAGATGGACGAACCCAGCGCAGTGCCGGCCTCTGAGCGCCTGTCGCCCCGCGTCGGCGTCTGAAGCGCGCAAGCTGACGGTGGGCTGTCGCTTCGCCGTCTCGCAACACCCGCACGCCAATTCGGTGCCAATGCACCGTTAACCAGCAATCTCCGCACCGCTGCTGATCAGGCAATGGCACAATCGCGGGCTGCAGTCAGGTCCTTCCACAGTCACTGTCGCATCCGCCAATCGGTCCAGCCGTGTCGCGGGAGGTTTCTTTAACCAGCTAATGTTTCCCAGAGGGAAGCGGAGGTCAGCGGATTTATGAGCAATTCCCCATCGAACGGGAGCAACGTCTATGTTGCCTTCCAGAACAACTCGTACCTCTTCGGCGGCAATGCGCCGTACGTGGAAGAGATGTATGAGAACTACCTGAACAACCCCGGCAGCGTTCCAGACAACTGGCGCAGCTACTTTGACGCCTTGCAGCACGTGCCGGCTGTCGACGGCACCGATGCCCGTGACGTGCCTCACCTGCCCGTCATCAACGCCTTTGCCGAGCGCGCCAAGCAAGGCGGTACCCGCGTCGTTGTGGCCGCTGGCGCCGACTCCGATCTGGGTCGCAAGCGCGTGGCCGTGCAGCAGCTCATTGCTGCCTACCGCAACGTCGGCTCCCGCTGGGCCGATCTGGACCCCCTCAAGCGCACCGAGCGCGACCACATCCCCGAACTCGATCCCTCGTTCTACGGCTTCTCCGATGCCGATTTCGAGACCGTGTTCAACACCAGCAACACGTTCTTCGGCAAGGAGGTCATGTCCTTGCGCGACCTGCTCAACGCCCTGCGCGAAACCTATTGCGCCAGCGTCGGAGCCGAGTACATGTACATCAGCGACCAGACGCAAAAGCGCTGGTGGCAGGAAAAGCTGGAATCGATCCGCAGCAAGCCGGCATTCAATGCCGACAAGAAAAAAGCCATCCTCGACCGCCTGACCGCGGCCGAAGGCCTGGAGCGTTTCCTGCACACCAAGTACGTGGGCCAGAAGCGTTTCTCGCTCGAAGGTGGCGAGAGCTTCATCGCCGCCATGGACGAGGTGATCCAGCAGGCCGGTACGCAAGGCGTGCAGGAGATCGTGATCGGCATGGCCCACCGTGGCCGCCTGAACGTGCTGGTCAACATCCTGGGCAAGATGCCCAAGGACCTGTTCGCCGAGTTCGACCACACCGCGCCCGAAGAGCTGCCCGCCGGTGACGTGAAATACCACCAGGGCTTTAGCTCGGATGTGACCACCCCCGGTGGCCCGGTTCACCTCTCTCTGGCGTTCAATCCGTCTCATCTGGAAATCGTGAACCCGGTGGTCGAGGGCTCGGTGCGCGCCCGCATGGACCGCCGCGGCGATCCGCTGGGCAAGCAGGTGTTGCCTGTGCTGGTGCACGGCGACGCCGCCTTCGCCGGTCAGGGCGTGAACCAGGAAACCCTGGCGCTGGCGGCCACCCGCGGTTACAGCACGGGCGGCACGGTGCACCTGATCATCAACAACCAGATCGGTTTCACCACCTCCGACCCGCGCGACCTGCGCTCCACGCTGTATTGCACCGACATCGTCAAGGGTGTTGAGGCGCCGGTGCTGCACGTCAACGGTGACGATCCAGAAGCCGTGGTGCTGGCCACCCAGCTCGCGCTGGAGTACCGCATGACCTTCCGCCGGGACGTGGTGCTCGACATCATCTGTTTCCGCAAGCTGGGCCACAACGAGCAGGACACCCCGAGCCTGACCCAACCGCTGATGTACAAAAAAATCGGCGCGCATCCAGGCACCCGCAAGCTGTATGCCGAGAAGCTGGCCGCTCAAGGCCTGGGTGAGTCGCTGGGCGACGACATGGCCAAGGCCTACCGTGCCGCGCTCGACGCCGGTCGCCACACCGTGGACCCGGTGCTGACCAACTTCAAGAGCAAGTTCGCGGTGGACTGGTCGCCCTTCCTGGGCAAGAAGTGGACCGATGCGGGCGACACCGCCATCCCGATGGCCGAGTGGAAGCGGCTCTCGGACCGCCTCACCACCATCCCCGAGAGCGTGACCCCGCACCAACTGGTGAAGAAGGTGTACGCCGATCGTGCGGCCATGGGCCGTGGCGACATTCCAGTGGATTGGGGTATGGGCGAGCACATGGCCTTCGCTTCGCTCGTGGCCAGCGGTTTCCCGGTACGCCTCTCTGGCGAAGACAGCGGGCGCGGCACCTTCACGCACCGCCACGCTGTCATTCACGACCAGGACCGCGAAAAGTGGAACGAAGGCACCTACACGCCTTTGCAGAACGTGGCCGACAACCAGGCCCCGTTCGTGGTCATCGACTCCATCCTGTCCGAAGAGGCGGTGCTGGGCTTTGAGTACGGCTATGCCTCCAACGACCCGAACACGCTCGTGATCTGGGAAGCCCAGTTCGGCGATTTCGCCAACGGCGCACAGGTGGTGATCGACCAGTTCATCGCCTCTGGCGAAGTGAAGTGGGGTCGCGTCAACGGCATCACGTTGATGCTGCCGCACGGCTATGAAGGTCAGGGTCCCGAGCACAGCTCGGCCCGCCTGGAGCGCTTCATGCAGATGGCTGCAGACACCAACATGCAGCTGGTGCAGCCGACCACGGCCAGCCAGATCTTCCATGTCCTGCGCCGCCAGGTGATCCGCAACCTGCGCAAGCCGCTGATCATCTTCACGCCCAAATCGCTGTTGCGCAACAAGGACGCGACCTCGCCGCTGTCCGAGTTCACCAAAGGCGGTTTCCAGACCGTGATTCCGGACAGCCATCCGGACGTGGCCAAGAAGGCCGAGAAGGTCAAGCGCGTGATCTGCTGCTCGGGCAAGGTCTATTACGACCTGGTCAAGAAGCGCGAAGAGCGCGGCGACGACGACGTGGCCATTTTGCGTGTGGAGCAGCTGTACCCGTTCCCCCACAAGGTGTTCGCTGCCGAACTCAAGAAGTACCCGAACGCCACCGACATCGTGTGGTGCCAGGACGAGCCGCAAAACCAGGGTGCCTGGTTCTTCGTGCAGCACTACATCCACGAGAACATGCTTGACGGGCAGAAGCTGGGTTACGCCGGCCGCGCCGCGTCGGCATCGCCGGCCGTGGGTTACGCGCACCTGCACCAGGAGCAGCAGAAGACCCTGATCGAAGCCGCTTTCAGCAAGCTCAAGGGTTTCATTCTTACCAAGTAACTGTTGGCCCGTTGAGCGGTTGGCTCAGTGCGCGCAGCGCGCGCCTGGCCCGCCCAACGCCCAACCCTGAACGCAATATTTCTAGGACAAGAACATGGCAATCGTAGAAGTCAAAGTTCCGCAGCTCTCCGAGTCCGTGGCCGAGGCCACCCTGCTGCAATGGAAAAAGAAGGTCGGTGACGCCGTCACCGTGGATGAAACCCTGATCGAGATCGAGACCGACAAGGTCGTGCTGGAATGCCCTGCACCCTCGTCGGGCGTGCTGGTCGAAATCCTCCAGGGCGATGGCGCCACGGTGGCCGCCGAGCAGCTGATCGCTCGCATCGACACAGCTGCGGTGGCAGGTGCTGCCGCGCCAGCCGCCGCCGCGCCCGCTCCGGCGGCTGCCCCCATTGCCGCGCCAGCCGCCGCTGCTGCTGCATCCACCAGCAAGGCCGGCGTGGCCATGCCCGCAGCCGCCAAGCTGATGGCCGACGGCGGCATGGCACCGGGCTCGGTGCCCGGCACCGGCAAGGACGGTCGCGTCACCAAGGGCGATGTGCTCGGCGCCGCCGCTGCGCCCAAGGCGGCTGTCGCCGCTCCCGCCGCCATCCCCACCGGTGCACCCACCAAGGTGTTGCCGCAGGTGGCCACGGTCGCACCCGATCTGGGCGACCGCCCTGAAGAGCGCGTGCCCATGACGCGTCTGCGCGCCCGTGTGGCCGAGCGTCTGTTGCAGTCGCAGGCCACCAACGCGATCCTGACCACCTTCAATGAAATCAACATGGCCCCGGTCATGGAGATGCGCAAGCGCATGCAGGAACGGTTCGAGAAGGAACACGGCGTGAAGCTGGGCTTCATGAGCTTTTTCGTGAAGGCCGCCGTGCACGCGCTGAAGAAGTTCCCGGTGCTCAACGCCTCGGTGGATGGCAACGACATCGTCTACCACGGCTACTTCGACATTGGTATCGCGGTGGGTTCGCCGCGTGGCCTGGTGGTGCCCATCCTGCGCAACGCCGACCAGATGAGCTTTGCCGAGATCGAGAAAAAGATTGCCGAGTTTGGCCAGAAGGCCAAGGACGGCAAGCTGGGCATGGACGACATGACCGGTGGCACCTTCTCCATCTCCAACGGCGGCACCTTTGGTTCGATGATGTCCACCCCCATCATCAACCCGCCGCAGTCGGCCATCCTCGGCGTGCACGCCACGAAGGACCGCGCCATGGTGGAAAACGGCCAAGTCGTGGTGCGCCCGATGAACTACTTCGCCATGTCCTACGACCACCGCATCATCGACGGCCGCGAAGCTGTGCTGGGCCTGGTGGCGATGAAGGAAGCGCTGGAAGATCCGGCCCGTTTGCTCTTCGACATCTGATCGAACAGCGAAAGTCCAGACGCCCCTTCGGGGGCGTTTGTCCAACCCCATTCAGGAACAAACATGTCTCAAGCATTTGACGTCGTTGTGATCGGCGCCGGCCCCGGCGGCTACATCGCAGCCATCCGCGCTGCCCAGTTGGGCTTCAAGGTCGCGTGCATCGACGAGTGGAAAAACACCGCTGGCGGCCCGGCCCCGGGCGGTACCTGTACCAACGTCGGTTGTATCCCGTCCAAGGCACTGCTGCAGTCCAGCGAGCACTTCGAGCACGCTACCCACCACTTTGCTGACCACGGCATCAGCACCGGCAAGGTGACGATGGACGTGGCCAAGATGATGGCCCGCAAGGACGGCGTCGTGAAACAGAACAACGACGGCATCCTCTATCTGCTCAAGAAGAACAAGGTCACGTTCTTCCACGGTCGCGGCTCGTTCGTGGCTGCCGCCGACGGTGGCTATCAGATCAAGGTGGCCGGTGCTGCCGAAGAAGTGATTGCGGCCAAGCAGGTCATCGTGGCCACCGGCTCCAACGCCCGTGCGCTGCCTGGTGCGGAATTTGACGAAGTCAACGTGCTGTCCAACGACGGTGCGCTGCGCGTCGGCGCCGTGCCCAAGAAGCTGGGCGTGATCGGCTCTGGCGTGATCGGTCTGGAAATGGGCTCGGTCTGGCGCCGCTTGGGTGCTGAGGTCGTGGTGCTGGAAGCCATGCCCGCTTTCCTGCCGGCGGCCGACGAAGGCGTGGCGAAGGAAGCGCTCAAGGTCTTCACCAAACAAGGCCTGAAGATCGAGCTGGGTGTGAAGATCGCTGAGATCAAGAACGGCAAGAAGGGCGTCAGCGTGGCCTACACCAATGCCAAGGGCGAAGCCCAGGAGCTGGCAGTGGACAAGCTGATCGTGTCCATCGGCCGCGTGGCCAACACCATTGGCCTGAACCCCGAAGCCGTCGGTCTGCAGCTCGACGAGCGCGGGGCCATCATGGTCGACGCTGACTGCCGCACCAACCTGCCTGGCGTCTGGGCGGTGGGCGATGTCGTGCGCGGCCCCATGCTGGCGCACAAGGCAGAAGAAGAGGGCGTAGCGGTGGCCGAGCGCATTGCAGGCCAGCATGGCCATGTGAACTTCAACACCATCCCTTATGTGATCTACACCAGTCCGGAAATTGCCTGGGTGGGCAAGACCGAGCAGCAGCTCAAGGCTGAAGGCGTGGCCTACAAGGCGGGTCAATTCCCGTTCCTGGCCAACGGCCGCGCCCGAGCGCTGGGTGACACCACCGGCTTCGTCAAGATCGTGGCCGACGCCGCGAGCGACGAGATCCTGGGTGTGCACATCATCGGCCCGCAGGCGTCCGAGCTGATTGCCGAAGCCGTGATGGCGATGGAGTTCAGGGCTTCGGCCGAAGACATCGCGCGCATCTGCCATGCCCATCCGTCGCTCTCCGAGTCGACGAAGGAAGCCGCGCTGGCCGTTGACAAGCGCACGCTGAACTTCTGACCCGGTTCGCCCTTGTCCGTCCGCAGCACCTACGAAGCCGCGCTGGTCGAGCGCGGCTACACCACCGACCCCGCCCAGCAGCGTGCCATCGACGCGCTGGAGCGGTGTGCGTCTGAGTGGGCGACGTACAAGCAGCGGCGTTCCAACGCGCTGAAGAAGATGTTCGTCAACCCGGAGATTCCGCGCGGGGTCTATATGTTTGGCGGGGTGGGGCGGGGCAAGAGCTTCCTGATGGACTGCTTCTACAACGCGGTCCCGATCCGGCGCAAGACGCGGCTGCACTTCCACGAGTTCATGCGCGAGGTGCACCGCGAGTTGCGTGAGCTGCAGGGCACTGTCAACCCGCTGGACGAGCTTGGCGCGCGCATGGCCAAGCGCTACAAGCTGATCTGTTTCGACGAGTTCCACGTGGCGGACGTGACCGACGCCATGATCCTGCACCGCCTGCTGGACGCACTGTTCAAGGCGGGTGTGGGTTTCGTCACGACCTCCAACTTCCACCCCGACGGCCTGTACCCGGACGGTCTGCATCGCGACCGCATCCTGCCCGCCATCGAGCTGTTGAA
Source organism: Hydrogenophaga sp. A37 (assembly GCF_002001205.1). Classification (GTDB taxonomy): domain Bacteria; phylum Pseudomonadota; class Gammaproteobacteria; order Burkholderiales; family Burkholderiaceae_C; genus Hydrogenophaga. Next base: position 47,545 of record NZ_MUNZ01000085.1, on the reverse strand, counting down.
ATCGCGGCTGGAGGTGCTCAGTGTGGACAACGGCACCGACTACCGACAGCGCACGCTGACCCACATCGAGCTCTACCACTGCCCGCTGGGTCCCCTGGCCGATGCGGCGATGGAGCAAACGTTTGGTGAGCTGGCTGAAATGGCCGACCAAGACCCGGTGATGCACATCGAGGCGCGTCAGATACAGGCGCTGCGCCGGGCGGGCGGTGTGATCTGGTTCGATTTCCGCACGCTCTGCGGCGGACCGCGCTCGCAAAACGACTACCTGGAAATCGCCACCCAGTTCCACACGCTGATGCTGTCCAACGTGCCGCAGATGTCGGTGCGCCAAGCCTCGGAGGCGCGGCGCTTCACCTGGCTCATCGATGTGTTGTACGACCGGCGCGTCAAACTCGTGATGTCGGCGGCGGTGCCACCGGAGCAGCTCTACACCGAAGGCCCGATGTCACACGAGTTTCCCCGCACGGTCTCGAGGCTCACTGAAATGCAATCTGCGGAATTTCTGGCTCTGGAACACCGGCAGGTGGACACAGGCCTGACCTGAGCCGGGAAGGTCAGGTCAGGGGTTCGAGCTTGACAATGGTCATCGAGAGGTTGTCCCCCATGCCTTTTGCCCGCGTGCGGGCTTTCTGGATGAGGAACTCACATGCTTCGCGGGGCGAGAGCATCGCGATGGTGCTGGCCAACTCGTTCGGCGTGAAGTAGTGCCACACCCCGTCGCTGCAAGCCATGATGGCATCGCCAGGGCTCAGTTGCTGAATCACATGGATGTCCACCGGTGGATCGTTGTCGGTGCCCAGGCAGCCCATGAGGATGTTGGAATGCGGGTGATCCAGCGCCTCTTCTTCTGTGATCTCGCCCTGGTTCACCAGGGTCTGTACGTAAGAGTGGTCCATGGTGCGGAACACCATCGCGCCGTTGCGGAAGTGGTAAATGCGCGAGTCGCCGGCATGGATCCAGTAGCTGCTGCCGCCCGGATTGATGAGGAATGCCGAGATGGTGCTGTGAGGTTCCTGTTCAGCCGAGACCGCGGTCAGTTTGATCACCAGGTGCGACTCTTCCACGATCTGTCTCAGCAGAGACGAGGCGTCGTCGGTCTCGGGGTCGTAGCGCTCGAACAGCTGGCGCGAGGTCAGCATCACCTGATCAGAGGCCTTGCGCCCGCCGCTGCGCCCGCCCATGCCGTCGGCCACCACGGCCAGCAGGCAGCCACTTTCGCGAGGATGGTGCAACAGGCACACCTGATCCTGCTGGTAGTCTCGGTCACCCCGGTGGATGCCGGTGGACGCGTGAATGCGATAGCCTTTGGACATGGGATTTTGTTTTGAGAGTGAAGCGGGGGCGGGGAATGTGTCGGATGGTAACCACTAAATTCTGCGCCGGAATGGCTTGTCACGAAAACCGAACACATTGGCATTTGGCTGGTCCCACTGCGGAAGCAGGCGATCCGCAAAGGAGTCCTTTTTGACCACCCCTGTCGAGCGGGTCCGGCACACGCTGTCGGCGCATGGCCCGTTGGCGGCATCGCCCGGTTTTGTGTGCCGCGAGGCGCAGGTGACGATGGCAGTGGCGGTGGCCGAGGCCATTGACGGCTTGGGCTTGCTGGCGGTGGAGGCGGGCACGGGCGTCGGCAAGACGCTGGCCTACCTGGTGCCACTGTTGCACAGCGGACGTCGCGCGCTGTTGTCCACCGCCACCCAGGCACTGCAGGAACAGCTGTTCGCGAGGGACATTCCCGCGTTGACCCGGACCATGGGCATCCCGGTCCGGGTGGCCATGCTCAAGGGTCGGTCCAGCTACCTGTGTGTGCACCGGCTCGCACAAGCGTCGGACTTGCCTTCGCGCGGGATCGACCCCCTGCTGGGGTCGAGGCTTGAGCAGGTGCGGCAATGGGCCGGCCGCACCCAAAGGGGCGATCTGGCCGAGATGTCTTGGCTCGATGAGCGCTCGGCCTTGCGTCCCTGGATCACTTCGACCCGCGACAACTGTCTGCGTGACGCCTGTCCCCGACGGCATGAGTGTCACGTGAACCTCGCAAGATACGAGGCGCTGCAAGCGCATTGGGTGGTCATCAACCACCACCTGTTTTTCTCCAGCCTTCATAGTGAAGGCGCCTGGCTCGCGGGTCTTGTTGAACGTGCCGAGGTGGTGGTGTTTGATGAGGCACACCGATTGAATTCGACCGGTGTCGAACTCATGGCCGAGTCGGTGGGCAGCGGGTCGCTGCGCGCGCTTGCGCGGGACGTGTTGACCCAGGCGCCCCGCTGGGCGAGTGGCCAGCGCGCATGGGCGCACCTGGCGCTGGTGCTGGATCAGGCAGCTGGCACGTCACCACCTTGTCCGCCCGGCCGGCATCGTTGGCAAGGGGCGCAAAGGGACGCGCGCTGGTTTGCGTGGGTCATGGCCGTGAACCGGGCTTTGCACGCGGTGGTGTCCGCCCTTCAGGCGACTGCAGAGGCGGCGGCCGAGATGGATGGCCTGTATCGCCAGGCGCGTGATCTTTGGGCGGGGTGGGGTCAGTTGACCCGCCATGATGGCGCAACCGAAGACGCCAACAACGTGACCTGGTTGGATGCGAATTCTGCGGGTTGGGTGTTGGTGCAAACGCAGATTGACGCGTCCCGGCACATCGGGAGCGCACTCGCACTGGCGGGCGCGGGACGAAGCTGGGTGTTCACGTCCGCCACGCTGGGCACCGAAGAGGCGCTGGGCTGGTTCACAGAACCGTTGGGCCTGCGGCATCACCCGCGCATGCGCACACTGCGGGTGGCGAGCCCGTTTGACCACGCCCGGCAGTTGGCCTTGCACGTGCCGGATGATCTGCCCGATCCGGCCGACGCACGTCACACGCCGGCGTTGGCCCACGCCGTGGCCCGGTGGGCCACACGGCTCGGCGGGCGGAGCCTGGTGCTGACCACCACGCTGCGGGCCACCGCCCGATTGACGGAGGCCTTGCAGCAGATGGTCGGCGACGGCACCCGAGAGCCGCTGCAATTGCTGTGTGAGGGGCAGATGTCGAGACGCGAGCTGCTGGCCCGGTTTCGAGCGGCCGCACACGGGGATGGCGCCGGCGCGGTGTTGGTTGCGTCAATGGCCTTCTGGGAAGGGGTGGACCTGGCCGGCGAGGTGCTGCAATTGCTGGTGATCGACAAACTGCCGTTTCCACCACCCGACGATCCGCTGGTCGAAGCCCGGGCCCGCCAGCATGAGGCCCAGGGGCGAAGCGCCTTCCGTTCCTGTTATCTGCCCCAGGCGGCACTGGCCCTCAAGCAGGGTGCTGGGCGGCTGATCCGCAGTGAGACCGATCGGGGCGTGCTGGTCGTCGCTGATCGGCGGCTGCTCACACGCTCATACGGCAACGATCTGCTGGATGCCATGCCGCCCATGCGCCGCCTGCTGGACGAGGCGGAACTGCTGAAAGAACTCGATCAGATGGCGTTCACCAGAGCTTCCACCAAGGGCTGCTGACGCTGGATCCGCCGCCACTCAGAAAGCCGCTTTTGGGAAAGTTGGTCTGAAGCACCCGGCGAGCGTCGTCACGCAACTGGGTCATGCCCAAGGCGTCGTAGCTGCGCACGAGAATGACCAGCGCCTCTTCCATGGCCGGTGTGTTGGCGTAGTCGCTCACCGCGGTTTGTGCCCGGTTGATGGCAGCGAGGTAGGCGCCACGACCAAAGTAGTAGCGCGCCACATGCACCTCGTACTGCGCCAGCGAATTGACGATGTAGGTCATGCGGGCGCGGGCATCGGGCGCGTAGCGCGAATCCGGAAACCGGGTCACGACTTCGCGCAGCGATTCAAACGATTCTTTGGCGGCTTTCTGGTCGCGCTCTGACAGGTCTTGCTGCGCCAGCGATCCGAAAAGGCCGAGGTTTTCGTTGAAATTGACCAGGCCTTTCAGGTACAGCGCGTAGTCCAGCGCTGGACTGGCAGGATGCAAGCGCAGAAACCGTTCGATCGTGGCGAGTGCCTGTGCCTGTTCGCCACCTTTGTACTGGGTGTAGGCCTTGTCGAGCTGGGCCTGTTGGGCCAAGGGCGTACCGGCCGCACGGCCCTCGAGTTTTTCGTACAGACCAATGGCCTTGTCGAAATTGCCTGCCTCGCGCTCATCGCTGGCTTCGCTGTAGATCTTGTTGGGACTCCAGTCCTTGGTGGGGTCCACGGGAGTGCTGCTGCAGCCCGCAACAACGACCACCATGGACAGCGCGCAAAACGACACAGCCGATAATCTCAAACTAAGCTTCACACGCACACCTTCACAACAGGAACACAGGTCTTGGCAGCAGAAATTATATCGACGGGGGGTGCAACCGAGCTGGGCATTTCCGAGGGGGAGGGCGATGCCGACGAAAGCCTGGCGGTGGTCGAGGTCCGGGATTGCGAGGTGCCCGTGTCCATGCACGGCTGGCGGCTTGATCGTGCCCTCGCGGCGCTGATTCCGGAATTCTCCCGCTCGTATCTTCAGCTGCTCATGGGTGACGGCGCCGTGGTGTGGCGCAGCGCCCCCGCGCTCAAGCCGTCGGCGAAGGTGTCGGTGGGGGATCGTTTGCAGGTGGAGCTGCGCCCGACGCAGCAGACCATGGCCTTTGTGGCGCAACCCATGGCGTTGGACGTGGTGTTCGAAGACGCGGATCTGCTGGTGATTCACAAGCCCGCCGGTCTCGTGGTGCACCCGGCGGCCGGGCATTGGAGTGGCACTTTGCTCAACGGCTTGCTGGCGCATCACGCAGGCGCATCGACTCTGCCACGGGCGGGCATCGTCCACCGGCTCGACAAGGACACGTCGGGCCTGATGCTCGTGGGCAAAAGCCGCCAGGCCGTGGAGGCGCTGGTGCGCGCCATTGCCGCCCGTGAGGTGCATCGTGAATACCTGGCGCTGGCGCAGGGTCGCTGGAAAGGAGCGCCTGAGCTGGATGTGGAGCAGTCGGTGGGGCGCGACCCCCACAACCGCTTGCGCATGGCGGTGCTGCGGCCCGAGACCACGGGCGCCAAGTCGGCCCGCACTTCGATCCGCTTGCTCGACGGCACCGACCAGGCTTGTCTGGTGGCTTGCAAGTTGCACACCGGGCGCACCCACCAGATTCGAGTGCATCTGACCTGGCTCGGGCATCCGCTGGTGGGTGACGCTGTCTACGGCGGGCGTTCGCTCTTTGGCCTGGAGCGCCAAGCTTTGCACGCCGCCCGGCTGCGGCTGGCCCACCCGGTGTCGGGCGCTCCCTTGGCGTTTGCCTGCGAGCCACCCGCTGATATGGGCCAGGCCATCACGGCGGCCGGGCTCCATTACAATTCAGGTCAACTGGGGTGACTTGACCCCGGCGTCCTGCGGCCCGCCATCGGGTCCCTTTGCGATTTCTGATCGTCCCCACAGCCCACCCGGATGGTCCTCCGCGAACCATTCCATGCTGCTGTTGTCCGCCCCGGGCCTGATGAAGCCCTGCAGACCTTGTACGCAACTTCTTGCCCCTTGACCGACAACTGGTTTTTATAGGCGCCAGCGATGAACACGACGGATGCCCGGCGCGTCCTTGAGACGGCCTTGATTTGTGCACCCCAACCGCTTTCCGTGAGAGAGCTCGGGGTGTTGTTCGACATGGAAGTCGCATCGGACACGATCAAGACACTGTTGACCGATCTTCAGACCGAATGGACTGGACGCGGCGTCGAGCTGGTGCAGGTGGCCACCGGCTGGCGTTTTCAGAGCCGGCCCGAGCTGCGACCTTTCCTGGACCGACTGCATCCTGAGAAGCCACCCAAGTACACGCGCGCCGCGATGGAAACCCTGGCCATCATTGCCTACCGCCAGCCAGTCACCCGTGGCGACATGGAAGACATCCGGGGCGTGACGATCAATTCCCTGATCATCAAACAGCTGGAAGACCGCGGCTGGGTGGAGGTGATCGGGCATCGCGAAACGGTGGGCCGCCCCGCGCTGTTTGCCACCACGCGGCAGTTTCTCGACGATCTGGGGCTGTCTTCCCTGGACCAGCTGCCTCCACTGGATGGCAACGAGGTGCAGGAATCGGCCCTCGGTCGTCTCGACTTTGAATCCCTTTCCAGCGGACTGGCCGAGCCATCCGCTGACGAATTTCCAACCGCGGGTGAAAACACCCCTGACACCGCCGGCGAACCGGCGATCCCCGTCCCGAAACAGGACGAACCACAGGACGACCATGACACCGGCGCAACCCCCTCACAACCCGACTGAACCGTCCAACAACGACGCGGGCGCTTTGCCCGCGGAGTCCACCCCGGATTCAACGCCCAAGCCAGCCGCGAGCCCCCCGCACACGAAGGCGCAGCCACAGGCTTTGCGTTTTGACGATGTGGTCAGTGGTGCGTTTGATGCCGAGCAGGAGCAGGAACTGCCCTTGCCGACCAAGCGGGTGCTGCAGCCCGAGGCCGAGTCGCCCAAGCTGCACAAGGTGCTGGCCCAGGCCGGCATGGGTTCCCGGCTGGAAATGGAGCAACTGATCCTGGAGGGGCGCATCTCGGTCAATGGCGAGCCGGCCCACATCGGTCAGCGCATTCAGTTCGGCGACAACATCAAGGTCAACGGCAAGCCGGTGCGCGTGCGCATCGCGCCGCCACCGCCTCGCGTGCTGGCCTATCACAAGCCGGCGGGCGAAGTGGTGTCGCACGACGATCCACAAAACCGGCCCACGGTGTTTCGCCGCCTGCCGCGCCTCTACCAAGGCAAGTGGCAGTCGGTGGGCCGGCTGGATCTGAACACCGAAGGCCTGTTGCTGCTCACCGACTCGGGCGAGCTTGCCAACCGGCTGATGCACCCGCGATTTGGCCTGCAGCGCGAGTACGCCGTGCGGGTGTTGGGTGCCTTGTCCAACGATGAGAAGCAGCGTTTGCTCGATGGTGTGCGGCTGGACGACGGTGAGGCCCGCTTCGACAGCATCGAAGACGGCGGGGGCGAAGGTGCCAACTGCTGGTACCGAGTGACCATCGGCGAAGGCCGCAATCGAGAAGTGCGACGCATGCTAGAAGCCGTGGGTCACGCCGTGAGCCGTTTGATCCGCATCCGCTACGGCGCCATGATGCTGCCGCGAGGTCTCAAGCGCGGTGTCTGGCTGGAGCTGGACCAGGGCGACATCGATCGCTTGACGGTGGCTGCCGGTGTCTACCAGCGCCCCGAGCGCCCGGCCGGTAAGGCCACGCCAGGGCGCGGCAAGAAACAGGGGCCGCAGGGCGGACGCAACTATGGCAACCCCGCGGGCAGCCGGGGCGATGCGCCTGCCGTGCGTCGCGGCAGCATGTTCGACACGTCCGCGAGCAAAGGCAAGGGCGGCAAGGGGCAGGGTGCGGGCGGGGGCCAGCCCGACCCTTTGAAAACCTCCCTTGGCTACATTGGCCAGGACGCCTTGCAACGCCAACGTGAACAGGGTGCCGCCCGTGGCGGCCCCAGTGGCGGTCGTCGCCGCAATGGAGGTGGTGGAGGTGGCGGCCGTTCCGGAGGCCGCTGACGGCTTTTTCCCCCTCAGCGCACGGCATTGTTTTGCTTTGAGCAATGTAGAATTAAGGGCTTTGCCACCTGCGCAAGAATCGTTTTTATTCCATAAATTCAAGGATCATCATGGCCATCGAACGCACCCTCTCCATCATCAAGCCCGACGCCGTCGCCAAGAACGTGATCGGTCAAATTTACGCCCGTTTTGAAGCCGCTGGCCTGAAGGTGGTGGCCGCTCGCATGGCGCACCTGTCGCGCGGCGAAGCCGAGCAGTTCTATGCCGTTCACAAGGCCCGTCCTTTCTTCAAGGACCTGGTGGACTTTATGATTTCCGGTCCTGTGATGATTCAGGCACTGGAAGGCGAGGGCGCCATTCTCAAGAACCGCGATCTGATGGGCGCCACCGACCCCAAAAAGGCCGACGCTGGCACCATCCGCGCCGACTTCGCTGACAGCATCGACGCCAACGCCGTGCACGGCTCCGACGCTCCCGAAACTGCCGCCGCGGAAATTGCTTTCTTCTTCGCCGGCATGAACGTTTACTCGCGTTGATCAGCGCGGGTCCACCATGCCATGACGGTCAACCTCCTCGACTTCGATCTTGAGGGCCTGACCGCCTTTTGCGAGCAGCTGGGCGAAAAACGCTTTCGCGCCGTCCAGTTGTTTCGCTGGATTCACCAGAAGGGCGCGTCGCGCTTTGACGAGATGAGCGATCTCGCCAAGAGTCTGCGCGAAAAGTTGCCCTCGGTTTGCGCCATCACCGATCTGCCGGTGCTCTCTCGTCAGGACTCCGCCGACGGCACCATCAAGTGGCTGTTCGACGTGGGTGGCGGCGATGCGGTGGAAACTGTGTTCATCCCTGAAGACGACCGCGGTACGCTCTGCATCTCATCGCAGGCGGGTTGCGCCGTGGGTTGCCGTTTCTGCTCCACCGGCCACCAGGGCTTTTCGCGCAACCTCACCACGGGTGAGATCTTGGCGCAGCTCTGGCATGCCGAGCACTTTCTGCGCGAGCACCTGAAGTCCACCGAGCGCGTCATCACCAACGTGGTGATGATGGGCATGGGGGAGCCGTTGCAAAACTACAGCGCGTTGGTTCCGGCGTTGCGGGTGATGTTGGATGACCATGCCTATGGTCTGTCGCGACGCCGTCTGACGGTGTCCACCTCCGGCGTGGTGCCCATGATGGACCGCCTGGCCGCCGACGTGCCGGTCGCACTCGCTGTGTCCTTGCATGCACCCAACGATGCGCTCCGTGACTCGCTGGTGCCGTTGAACCGCAAATACCCCATCGCCGAACTGCTGGACGCCTGCTTGCGGTACCTGCCAGCCGCGCCGCGTGATTTCATCACCTTTGAATACTGCATGCTGGACGGGGTCAACGATCAACCCGAGCACGCTGCGCAATTGCTGGCGTTGATCAAAGGCCATGGTGGTAGAGGTGTGCCCTGCAAAATCAACCTGATACCCTTCAACCCGTTTCCAGATTCCGGCCTGAAGTGTTCGCCCAGACCGGTGGTCCAGGCCTTCGGGCAGATCCTCATCGCAGCCGGTATCGTGACGACCGTGCGCAAGACGCGCGGCGATGACATCGACGCTGCTTGCGGACAGCTCGCAGGCGACGTGATGGACCGCACCCAGGTGGCCAAGCGCCGCGCCGCAGTTCAGCCGATCCGCTTTTTGAAGTCAGCCAAGGAAAAACAGGAATGACACACGCCACCCCGACCCGCTTCTTGGCAAAACCGGGTCTTCTGGCCCGGCCCGATGGTGGGCCGTTGGTCGGGCGTTCTGCGGAGGCTCGATGGCTGTTGTTGCTGCTCCTCGCGATCTTGCTGTCGGTGCTGTCGGCCTGTGCAAGCGGGCCTGGAACGCCCACCTCCAACAAGGCGCAGCCGCTCACCGAGTCCGACGAACCCGAGGCGCAGAAGCGCGCCCGCATTCGCCTTGAGCTGGCGACCGGCTACTTTGAACAGGGTCAGACATCGGTGGCGCTGGACGAAATCAAGCAGTCGCTCGCCGCTTTCCCTGCGTATGGACCTGCCTATGTGCTGCGCGGGTTGGTCTACATGCGGATGAACGAGCCGGGCCAGGCGGAAGACAGTTTCCGACGCGCCTTGCAGATCAATGAGCGTGATTCCGATGCGCTGCACAACTACGGCTGGTTTGCCTGCCAGCAGGGTCGTCATGCCGAGGCCATTCAGCTGTTTACCCGCGCGCTGGCCAATCCGGCCTACGGCGGACAGGCGAAGACGCTCATGGCCAAAGGGTTCTGCCAGACCCGAATGGGCCAGTTCGCTGAGGCCGAGGGCAGCTTCGCCCGCTCTTACGAACTGGATGCGGCCAATCCCATCACGGGCTACAACCTCGCGTCTCTGCTTTACAAACGAGGCGATGACAAACGCGCACAGTTTTACATTCGCCGTCTGAATAATTCCGATCTGGCCAACGCGGAGTCACTCTGGTTGGGCATCAAGGTTGAACGTCGCATGAACAACCCGCAGGCGGCCGACCAGCTCGCGCAGCAGTTGCAGCGGCGGTTCCCTCGTTCGCCGGAGTACGCGTCTTACCAACGGGGGGCGTTCAATGAGTGAGCCGATGGTGTCGGATGCAGCCGGTGCGGAGCCAGGGACCCAGCCGGTGCTTTTGCGCCAAGCGCGCGAAGCTGCCGGATTGCACATTGCGGCCATGGCCGCCGCGCTGAAGGTGCCCGTCAAGAAACTGGAAGCGCTGGAAGCAGGGCGCTACGAAGAGCTGCCGGACATGACGTTTGCCCGCGCATTGGCCTCCAGCGCCTGCCGCCAGCTCAAAATTGATCCTGCGCCCGTGCTGGAGCAAATCCCCTCGGGGCGTACACCGATGCTGGGCGATTCGTCGCACACCATCAATGCACCTTTCAGATCGGCCAGGGGGTCGTTGTCTTTGCAACCCTCGGAATGGCTGCGGCGTCCTGCGGTGCTGGGGGCTGGGGCGTTGGTGATGGCCGCCGTGGCGCTGATGTACCTGCCGGACTTGCGGCCGTTGATGGATGCCGTTTCGGGGGTCGTGACCCGTTTGTCTGACACCAACGAGGCGCCCGCCTCGGAAAGCAAGACCGCCACAACAGAGCTTGCTCCTTCGCCCACGGTCGTGCCAGCCACCACCGGTGAGCAGGTGGTGTTGACGCCGTCTACAGCGGTGGTCGCACAAAGCACGGAAACCGCTGTGGCAGCACCCGTCGCTGGAGGGGAAGGTAGCGGTCTTTTGAGCATCAAAGCCAACGGCGATTCGTGGGTCGAGGTGGTGGACGGCCGGGGCGCTTCCCAGGTGCAACGCATGCTCAAAACAGGCGACGTCCTCAGCTTTTCGACTTCTCCGCCCTATTCGGTGGTGCTGGGTCGAGCAGATGCTGTAGAGGTTACCGTTCGTGGACTGGCCTTTGATGTCATGCCTTATGCGCGCAACAGCGTGGCGAGGTTCCAGGTTAAATGAACATGCCGTCAGATCGCTCCATCGCTGGGTCGCAGGCTGGCCTGATCGGTCCCATCGCCATCAGTGCCCCACGTGTTCGTCGTAGCCGTCCGGGCGTGGTGGCCTGGCAATCGCACCGTGTCACGGTCGGTGGCGGTGCGCCCGTGCGCGTGCAGTCCATGACCAATACGGACACCGCCGACGCGATCGGTACCGCCATTCAGGTCAAGGAACTCGCCCAGGCTGGCTCGGAGTTGGTCCGTATCACGGTCAACAACGATGAGGCGGCCAAAGCGGTGCCGCACATTCGCGAACAGCTCGACCGCATGGGCATTCATGTGCCGTTGATCGGTGATTTCCACTACAACGGTCACCGGTTGCTGACCGACCATCCGGCCTGCGCCGAAGCGCTGTCCAAGTACCGAATCAACCCCGGGAACGTCGGTCGCGGAGACAAGGGTGACCGCCAGTTTGCCCAGATGGTCGAGATCGCCGCGCGCTGGGACAAGGCCATCCGCATTGGTGTGAATTGGGGCAGTCTCGACCAGGATCTGCTGGCGCGCCTGATGGACGCCAATTCGCAGCGGGCCGAGCCCTGGGAGGCGCGCCAGGTGATGTACGAGGCGCTCATCACTTCGGCACTGGATTCGGCCAGCCGGGCCGAAGAGATCGGTCTGAACCCGAACAACATCATGCTGTCGTGCAAGGTCAGCGGCGTGCAAGATCTGATCGCGGTTTATCAGGCGCTGGCCCAGCGCACTGACCATGTGTTGCATCTGGGTTTGACCGAGGCCGGCATGGGGACCAAAGGTGCGGTGGCATCGGCGTCAGCACTGGCCGTTTTGTTGCAGCAGGGCATTGGCGACACCATCCGCGTCTCGCTCACGCCGCAACCCGGCGAGGCACGGACCCAGGAGGTGTTGATCGCCTCGGAAATCCTTCAGGCGCTGGGGCTGCGCGCGTTTGTGCCCAGTGTGACGGCGTGCCCTGGTTGTGGTCGCACCACCAGCACCACGTTTCAGGAGCTGGCCAAGCAGATCGACGATTACCTGCGCAGCTCCATGCCCGCATGGCGCGAGCGCTATCCCGGTGTCGAGAACATGAAGGTGGCGGTCATGGGCTGCATCGTCAACGGCCCTGGCGAGAGCAAGCACGCCGACATCGGCATCAGCCTTCCCGGCACGGGCGAGGCCCCGGCGGCGCCGGTGTTCATCGACGGCCAGAAGGCACTGACATTGCGGGGTGATCGCATTGCCGCCGAGTTCCAGACGGTTGTTGAAAACTATATTGAAAAAAGGTTCGGCGCCACCGCCTGACCCACAGCACGGCGATGAAGCCGCGCCTTCACCTGACAAGCATCCATGGTTGAGAAACTGAGCGCCGTCAAAGGCATGAACGACATTGCACCTCCTGTGTCCGCTCACTGGGAGTGGCTGGAAGAGACCTTGCGTGCGCTGATGCGCCGATATGGCTACCGCAATGTGCGCACACCCATCGTCGAGCCGACAGCCCTGTTCGTTCGAGGGTTGGGCGAAGTGACCGACATCGTCGAGAAGGAGATGTACTCCTTCGAAGACCGCCTCAACGGAGAACAGCTGACGCTGCGACCGGAGAACACGGCAGGGGTGGTGCGCGCGGCGGTGGAGCATTCCATGCTCTACGACGGTGGCAAGCGGCTGTATTACATGGGCCCGATGTTTCGCCATGAGCGCCCTCAGCGGGGCCGCTACCGACAATTCCATCAGTTCGGCGCCGAAGCCCTGGGCTTTGCAGGCCCGGACGTGGACGCCGAGCTGATCGTGCTGGCCTGCGACCTTTGGGCCGAACTCGGCCTCGAAGGCATTGAGCTGGAAATCAACAGCCTGGGTCAGCCGGCCGAGCGTCAGGCGCACCGCGCGGCGCTGATCAGTTACCTGGAAGCCCACGCCGACCTGCTGGACGAAGATGCCCGACGCCGCTTGCACAGCAACCCGCTGCGCATCCTGGACACGAAAAATCCCGCCATGCAGGCGATGGTGAACGGTGCGCCGCACCTCATGGCCTTTTTGGGGAATGAGTCGCTGGACCACTTCAACCGCCTGCGTGCGCTGCTGGATGCGCAAGGCATTGCCTACCGCATCAATCCGCGCCTGGTGCGTGGGATGGACTACTACAACCTGTCGGTGTTCGAGTTCGTCACCACCCAGCTGGGCTCTCAAGGCACGGTCTGTGCCGGAGGGCGCTACGACGGCCTGTTCGAGCAGATCGGTGGCAAGCCGGCCCCGGCCGTGGGTTGGGCCTTGGGCATGGAGCGCATTCTGGAGCTGCTCAAAGAGCAAGGTCGTCTGCCGGAACCGGTTGTGCCCGACGTCTACGCTGTGGTGCCGGACGTGGCGGCCCTTCCCGCGGCCATGCGCCTTCTGCGTGAACTGCGTCGTCAAGGGGTGAGCGTCACCATGCACGCAGGCGGCGCCGATGGCATGGGCAGTATGAAATCTCAATTCAAAAAGGCCGATGCCAGTGGCGCTCGTTTCGCCCTTGTGTTCGGAGCGCAGGAGCTGGAGCAGGGCATGGTGGCAGTCAAGCCGCTGCGCGGCGTCCGCGACGGCGATGTCGTTCAGCAGCTCCAACCGCTGAGCGATGTCTTGGCCTGGGGCCTCTCGCTGCGCTGCGCCTGAGCCTCTGCGTGGTCCACCACCTACAATCGACTCAAGCAATTTCCCCGGACACCCATGGCGCAACATCTCGATCTTGAAGAGCAGGAACAACTCGACCAGCTCAAACACTTCTGGGCCCAATACGGCAACCTGATCACCTGGGTGTTGATCGCCGTGTTAGGTGGATTTGCCGCCTGGAACGGCTGGAACTACTGGCAGCGCAGCCAGGCCACCAAGGCCGCCGCCCTGTTCGACGAAATCGAACGGGCATCCGATTCCAAGGACGCTGAGAAAATCGAACGTGCACTGGCTGACATGAAAGACCGCTTCGGTGGCACCAGCTATGCGGCTCAAGGTGCATTGCTGGCGGCCAAGAGCCTGTTTGACGCGGGCAAGCCCGATGGGGCCAAAGTGGCGCTGGCCTGGGTGGCTGAAAAGTCTTCTGACGAGTCCTTTCAGGCCGTGGCGCGCCTGCGGCTCGCCGGTGTGCACCTGGAGGGCAAGGCATTTGACCAAGCGCTGAAGGTGCTGGAGGCGCCCATGCCCAAGGCCTACGAGCCGTTGGCCGCGGATCGCCGTGGCGATGTGCTCATGGCCCAGGGCAAAGGCGACGACGCCAAAGCGCAGTACCAGAAGGCATGGGACGGTCTGAGCAACCGCAATGAGTACCGGCAACTTGTGCAAGTGAAACTGGCGGCGCTGGGCGTGGACGTGTCCCCGGCACCAGCCTCCAACGAGGCGGCGCGTTGAGCGCCCTGAGTAACATGATCCAGCTTGGCCGTTTGCGCGTGATGGGTGAGGTGGTGGCCATGGTGGCCGTGATGGTGCTGGCGGCGTGTTCGTCCGGTCCCGTCAAGATGAAGCCGGCCGAACTCGCCCCTCCGGCCAACCGCGCGAGCGCGCAACTGATCTGGTCAACCCAGATGGGCCCCTCATCCCCGTCGATGGCGCCGTGGGCACACCAGGGGAGGGTGTACCTCGCGGGTACGAAGGGAGCCGTGGCCGCCGTGGATGCAACGTCCGGGCGCGATGTCTGGCGCCTGAACCTCGGCACATCGTTGGCCACTGGAGCGGGCTCCGATGGCCAAACGACGGCCGTGGTGAGCCAAGGCAACCAGTTGATAGCCATGACCGATGGGCGCGAAAGCTGGCGTGTGCAACTCCCCGCTGCTTCGTTCACGTCACCCCTCGTGGCGGGACGTCGTGTGTTTGTGTTGGCGGCCGATCGCAGCGTCATTGCGTTCGATGCCCAGAACGGCGCTCGGCTGTGGACCCAAGCCCGTCCTGGCGAGCCGTTGGTGTTGCGTCAATCGGGCGTGCTGTTGGCTGTTGGCGACACGCTGGTGGCAGGCTTGTCGGGTCGCTTGGTGGGTCTGCACCCCCTGAATGGCACGGTCCGTTGGGAGGCGTCCATCGCGAACTCGCGTGGCACCAACGAGGTCGAGCGACTGGTGGATCTGGTGGGCTCTGTGAGCCGGATTGGCAACACGGTGTGTGCCCGCTCTTTCAATTCAGCAGTGGGTTGTGTGGACGCGGACACTGGACGCTTGCTTTGGAGCAAGCCTGCACAAGGTGTGACGGGCGTGCATGGTGACGAACAGTATATTTTTGGCAGCGAGGCGGATGGCCGCCTGCTGGCTTGGCAACGTGCCAAAGGGGACCGTGGTTGGGAGGTTGATCGCTTGAAGTTCCGTGAACTGACCGCTCCCCTGGCTTTGGGTCGCCTGCTTGCCGTGGGTGATGGCACGGGGCTTGTGCATCTTGCCTCTCGAGAAGATGGCAGCGAGCTGACCCGGCTCACGACCGATGGCTCCCCCATCATTGCCGCACCCGTGCTGTCTGGTCCTGCGCTGGTAGTGCAGACGCTCAATGGCGGCGTCTACGCCTGGCGCTCACAGTGATATTTGCTGAAGAACACAGGCTTTCTGCGTTCCCGAACGAAAGTCTATTTCCGTGAAACCCGTTATCGCCTTGGTGGGGCGGCCCAATGTGGGCAAGTCCACCCTGTTCAATCGACTGACCAGTACCCGAGACGCGATCGTGGCGGATTTCGCTGGCCTCACCCGTGATCGCCACTACGGCAATGGTCACGTGGGCAAGCGTGAGTTCATCGTGATTGACACCGGTGGGTTCGAGCCCACCGCTGAGTCCGGCATCTACAAGGAAATGGCCAAGCAGACCCGTCAGGCCGTGGCCGAGTCGGACGTCGTGATCTTTGTGGTGGACGCCCGTGCGGGCATCAGTGCGCAAGACCACGACATCGCCAAATACCTGCGCCGGTTGGGCAAACCCACGGTGTTGGTGGCCAACAAGGCCGAGGGCATGACGCAAGGCCTGCAGCTGGTGGAGTTTTTTGAACTCGGCCTGGGTGAGGTGCTTCCGGTGTCGAGTGCGCACGGGCAGGGCGTGCGCTCCATGCTGGACACAGCGCTCGAAGCCATACCCGGCTTGGCCGATGAGGACGACGAAGAAGCCGAGGAAGAGGATACCAGTGTCATCCGCCTGGCGGTGGCGGGTCGGCCCAATGCGGGCAAGTCCACGCTGATCAACGTTTGGCTGGGTGAGGAGCGGCTGGTGGCGTTCGACATGCCCGGCACCACCCGTGACGCGATCTCGGTGCCGTTCGAAAAGGATGGCCAGAAGTTTGAACTGATCGATACCGCTGGTTTGCGCCGCAAGGGCAAAGTGTTCGAGGCGATCGAGAAGTTCTCGGTGGTCAAGACCCTTCAGGCCATCGAAAGCGCGCACGTTGTGCTGCTGTTGCTGGATGCCACCGAGGGCGTGACGGACCAGGACGCGCACATCGCAGGCTTCATTCTGGAGAGTGGGCGTGCCGTGGTGCTGGCGATCAACAAATGGGATGCTGTGGACGCCTATCAGCGCGAACAGATCGAGCGCCAGATCGAAACAAGACTGGCGTTCCTGAAGTTCGCTTCGCTGCACCTGATTTCAGCGAAGAAGCGCCAGGGTCTGGGCCCGGTGTGGAAATCGATCATCCAGGCAAGGTCATCGGCCATGCGCAAGATGACCACGCCGGTGCTGACGCGATTGCTGATGGAGGCCGTGGCTTTCCAGGCACCGACCCGTGGCGGCATGTTCCGCCCCAAGATGCGGTACGCCCATCAGGGTGGCATGAACCCGCCCGTGATCGTGATTCACGGCAACTCGTTGCAGCACGTGCCTGATGCGTACAAGCGTTTCCTCGAAGGGCGCTTCCGCAAAGCCTTTGATCTGGTGGGTACGCCGCTTCGCATCGAGTTCAAGACCGCGGACAACCCCTTCAAGGATGCGGATTGAGCTGGGCCAACCCCAGCCGACCGGCAGGCGTGTGGTATGGTTCACGTCCTATCAACTTCTTTTGAACACGGAGCATATCGTGAGCAATAACAAAGGCCAGCTCTTGCAAGACCCTTTCCTGAACCAGCTTCGCCGGGAACATGTGCCCGTGTCGATCTATCTGGTCAACGGCATCAAATTGCAGGGTCAGATCGAATCGTTTGACCAGTACGTCGTGTTGCTGCGCAACACCGTCACGCAAATGGTTTACAAGCACGCCATCTCCACCATCGTGCCGGGTCGTCCGGTGCAGTTCACTGCCGTCGGTCCGGACGAAGCTGCGGCCTCTTGATCGGGCCTCGTATTGTGATGGGCTGGTGCTGTGTGCGCCTTGCCCGCCATTCCATCGGGCGGATCTGATTTGAATCCCTCCGTATCCACATCTTCTACTGCCCCATCGGTAATCTTGGTGGGCGTGGATCTGGGCGGCCCCCATTTCGATCGAGGGCTCGAGGAATTGGGTCTGCTTGCGCAAACCGCAGGGTTTAAAGTCGCCGAGAGGGTCACCTGCAAGCGCCGAGCGCCCGATCCGGCACTGTTTGTGGGTTCCGGAAAGGCTGACGAAATCAGGACGTTGGCCCAATCCACAGGTGCCAGCGAGGTCTTGTTTGACCAAGCGCTTAGCCCGGCGCAGCAACGTAATTTGGAGCGGGAGCTTGGACTGCCGGTCAACGACCGGACCTTGCTGATTCTCCAGATATTCGCACAACGTGCCCGCAGTCATGAGGGAAAATTGCAGGTGGAGTTGGCGCGGCTGCAGTATTTGTCGACACGGCTGGTGCGCCGCTGGACCCACTTGGAGCGCCAGAGTGGCGGTATCGGCATGCGCGGCGGTCCGGGTGAGACGCAGATCGAGCTGGATCGGCGCATGATCAATGATGCGGTCAAGCGCACCAAAGAGCGGCTGGAAAAGGTCAAAAAGCAACGAGCCACCCAAAGGCGCCAGCGGGAACGACGCGAAGCCTTCTCGATTTCATTGGTGGGCTATACCAATGCCGGAAAGTCGTCCATCTTCAATGCGTTGGTGAAGGCTCGTGCCTATGCGGCCGACCAGTTGTTCGCGACGCTGGACACGACCACACGCCAGCTTTATCTCGGAGAGGCGGGGCGCTCGGTTTCATTGTCGGATACCGTGGGTTTTATTCGCGACCTGCCCCACGGGTTGGTCGACGCTTTCGCGGCCACGCTGCAAGAAGCGGCCGATGCCGATCTGTTGTTGCATGTTGTAGATGCTTCCAATCCGGCTCATCTGGAGCAGATCGCGTCGGTGATGGGGGTTCTGAAAGACATTGGCGCAGACCAGGTTCCACAGATACTGGTGTTCAACAAACTGGACGTGATGGACCCTGCCACTCAGCCCTTGGTACTGAGCGACTTGATGGAACTCGAAGGGCAGAGTGTGCCTCGTATCTTCGTGAGCGCATTGAACGGAGCCGGTCTCCCGGACTTGCGCACGTTGTTGTCATCGGTTGTTCTGGCGGAGAGACCAGCCCAAGCCCTTCCTGACGATGAGCGCGACTTGACCGGTGCGCAGGACTTGCTCCCTGGAATGGGCACAATGTGATGGTTTTGATTCGAAAGAAGAGTTGGCAATCCATGGATGTGAATCTGGAATCCGCGCCCAGTGGCGCGAACAGCAACAATTCGTCAAGCTGGCTTCGTCGCTGGCTGGGCGTGTTCAATCTGAATGATCCTCGTTGGGGCCGCGGTGACGAGCCAGCACGTGGTGAAAATGAGCCCAAGGCGGGCGCTGAGCCTGAGCGCGACCCAGAGCCCCGTCAGCCCCCGCGCGGCCAACGCCCACCACAGGGACCCAACCAGGGACCGCCTGATCTGGATGAGCTCTGGCGCGACTTCAATCGCAAGCTCGGAGGCCTGCTGGGTGGCAAGGGTGGTGGATCGGGCCGGGGTGGCAACGGGGGAGGTACACCCGGTTTCAATCCCAGTCCCAAATCTGCGGGTATCGGTGCCGGATTGATTGCTGTCGTGGCATTGCTGATCTGGCTGGGCACCGGCTTTTTCATCGTGCAGGAAGGCCAGCAGGCCGTGATCACGCGTTTTGGCAAGTTCAGTAGCACGGCGGGCGCCGGCTTCCGCTGGCGTTTGCCGTACCCGATCGAGCGCCACGAAACCATCTTCGTCACACAGCTCCGCTCGGTCGATGTGGGGCGCGACGCGATCGTGCCCGCAACCGGTCTTCGCGAGTCGTCGATGCTGACGGCTGACGAGAACATTGTCGACATCAAGTTTGTGGTCCAGTTCCGCCTCAACGATGCTCGGGCCTACCTTTTTGAGAGCCGCGACCCGGATGCGGCCGTGCTCAAGGCCGCTGAGACCGCCGTTCGTGAGGTGGTCGGCAAAATGAAGATGGACGCGGCCCTGGTGGAAGAACGCGACCAGATCGCTCCGCGTGTGCGTGCGCTGATGCAGACCATCCTGGACCGTTACAAGGTCGGTGTCGTCGTCGAAGGCATCAACCTGACCCATGTGCGTCCTCCCGAACAGGTGCAGGCCGCTTTTGACGATGTGCTCAAAGCCAGTCAGGAGCGTGACCGTGCCAAGAACGAGGCTCAGGCCTATGCCAACGACGTGGTGCCGCGAGCCCGCGGTGCCGCATCGCGCTTGAGCGCAGAGGCCGAGGGCTACCGTGCCCGCATCGTCGGGCAGGCCGATGGCGATGCCCAACGTTTCCGATCAGTGCTGGTCGAGTACCAGAAGGCGCCGCAGGTGACGCGGGATCGCATGTACACCGATTCGATGGCTCAGGTGTATTCGAACGTGACCAAGGTCATGGTTGACACCAAGGCCGGCTCCAACCTCCTGTATCTGCCTTTGGACAAGATCATGCAGATGACCGCGCAAGGTGGAGCGGCGGCAGCTCCTGCGAGCCCTGCTTCGTCCAGCAGTGCGCCATCGCCCGTGGCACCGACCACCAGCACGACCAACAACGCCCGCTCGCGCGAGCGTGAGAGCCGCTGAACCGCGGCCGACGGAAAGACCGACACATGAACAAGCTTGGCTTCATTGCCACCTCTATCCTGGTGGCCCTGGCGTTTCTGAGTGCCACATTTTTTGTCGTGGACCAGCGCCAGTTCGGCGTGGTGTTCCAGCTCGGCGAAATCAAGAAAGTCGTGACCGAACCTGGTCTGGGCTGGAAGATTCCACTGGTCCAAAACGTGTCGTACATCGACAAGCGTCTGCTCACGCTGGAAAGCAGCGACACTGAACCCACCTTGACGGCGGAAAAACAGCGTGTCGTGATCGACTGGTATGTGCGCTGGCGCATCAGTGAGCCGCAGCAGTACATCCGCAACGTTGGTTTGAATGAAAGCGCTGGAGCGCTGCAGCTCAACCGTGTGGTTCGCAACTCCTTTCAGCAGGAAGTGAACAAGCGCACGCTCAATGAGTTGCTGTCCACCCGCCGTGAGCAGCTGATGGAAGACGTGAAGCGAGAGGTGTTGTTGGCGGTCAAGGGCGCTGAACAGCCTTGGGGCATGGACGTGGTCGATGTGCGCATCACGCGCGTGGACTATGCCGAGAGCATCACCGCGTCGGTGTATCAGCGCATGGAAACCGAGCGCAAGCGCGTGGCCAACGAGTTGCGGTCCACGGGTTTCGCCGAGGGCGAAAAGATCCGCGCCGATGCCGACCGCCAACGTGAAGTGATTCTGGCGGAGGCCTACAAGCAGGCGCAGACCATCAAGGGCGAGGCCGATGCCAAGGCCGCTGGTCTTTATGGCGAGGCTTTTGGTCGCGATCCTGCGTTTGCGCAGTTCTACCGCAGCCTGGAGGCCTACAAGGCCAGCTTCGCGGGCAAGTCCGACGTGATGGTGATCGACCCGTCGTCTGATTTCTTCAAGGCCATGCGCAGCAGCAACGTCGCTCGCTGAGTGGACACGTCGCTCGCCGATGTGTTCTGGCCCGCGCTCGCGCTGGTCTTGGTGTTTGAAGGCTTGATGCCTTTTGTGGCGCCCGGCGCCTGGCGCCGCATGTTCAGCGAGATGCTGAAACTGAACGATGGCCAGGTTCGTTTCTTCGGACTCATCTGCCTGATCGCCGGCGCGTTGCTCTGGTGGTGGATGGCCTGAGGGCCGTCCGCCAGGGCGGTTCCGCTGTCCCGGTAAAATCACGTTTTTAACAGCCCCCACAATGCCCATGTCTGCCTGGGTCCTCCCGGATCACATTGCCGATGTCTTGCCTTCCGAGGCCCGTCACATCGAAGAACTTCGCCGGGGCTTGCTGGACACAGCCCGAGGCTACGGCTATGAGCTGGTCATGCCGCCCCTGGTCGAGCATCTCGAATCGCTCCTCACCGGCACCGGCGAAGCGCTGGATCTCATGACCTTCAAGCTGGTGGATCAGCTCTCGGGTCGCACGCTCGGCCTGCGTGCCGACAGCACGCCACAAGTTGCTCGCATTGATGCCCACCTTCTCAACCGCGAGGGTGTGGCTCGCTTGAGCTACTGCGGCCCGGTGGTGCACACGCGCATTGATCGTCCGCTCGCCAGTCGGGAGCCATTGCAGTTCGGGGCCGAGATTTATGGCCATGCCGGGCTGGAGGCCGATCTGGAGGTGGTCGAGCTCGCGCGTGCTTGCATGCACCATGCCGGGGTGCAGTCCCTTCTGCTGGACTTGGCCGATGTGCGCGTGATTGATGCTGTGCTGGCCCCTGTGCACCTCGACGCAGATCACACCCGGCAGATCCACGCAGCGTTGGCGGGCAAAGATGTCGCTTCGCTGAAGCAGCTCGCCGAGTCCTTGCCTGAGCGGGTGAGACAAGATCTTTGCGCACTGCCTGGACTGTTCGGTGGAGAGGGCGTTCTGGCCGAGGCCCGCGCCCGGTTGGCGCCTTCGCCTGCGTTGCACGCGGCCCTGGACGATTTGGTCTGGTTGGCCAGTCAGGCTCAAGGACAGGGCATGACCGTGTCGGTGGACTTGGCAGACCTGCGCGGATACGCCTATTACACCGGGATGCGTTTTGCGGTATTCGCACAGGACGCGCAGGGCGCCGCGACCGAATTGGCTCGGGGCGGCCGCTACGACGAAGTGGGCGCGGTGTTTGGGCGCAAGCGCCCCGCCGTGGGGTTCAGCCTCGACATCAAGGAGCTCGTGTCATCCGTGGCCCCGCGCCCCTTGGTCGCAGCCATCCAAGCGCCCTGGGGCATGGCGCCTGGACTGCGTCAATCGGTGGCCGCCTTGCGCGCCGAAGGCCACACGGTGGTCTGCGTGTTGCCTGGCCACGAACACGAAGTCAATGAATTCCACTGCGACCGCGAACTGGTGTCCGATCCGACACAAGCGGGTGCCTGGACAGTGAAATCTCTTTAAACGGAAACAAGCAATGAGCAAGAACAGCAGCGCCACTCCGGGGCGCAACGTGGTGGTTGTGGGCACGCAGTGGGGCGACGAAGGCAAAGGCAAGCTGGTGGATTGGCTGACGGAGTCCGCCCAGGGCGTGGTTCGCTTTCAAGGCGGCCACAACGCGGGCCACACCTTGGTCATCAACGGCGTGAAGACAGCTTTGCACCTGATCCCCAGCGGCATCATGCGCGCGGGCGTGAGATGCTACATCGGCAACGGTGTGGTGCTGTCTGTCGGCAAGCTGTTCGAAGAAATCGCCGGGCTGGAGAAAGCCGGCGTTGAAGTCTGCTCGCGTCTTCGCGTGAGCGAAGCCTGCCCGCTGATCCTGCCGTTCCATGCTGCCATCGACATCGCGCGCGAAGCCGCGAAGGTTAAGGCGGGCACCGAAAAAATCGGCACCACCGGTCGCGGCATCGGCCCGGCCTACGAAGACAAGATAGCCCGCCGTGCCCTGCGTGTGCAGGACCTGAAGTACCCCGAGCGCTTTGCCGCCAAGCTGCGCGAGCTGCTGGCCCTGCACAACCATGTGCTCAAGACTTGGCTGCATTCGGCCGACATGGCCTGGGACGAAAAACTGGCCTCTTATATGAAAGACGGCGAGATCCAGTTCGAACCGGTCTACAACGAGGCCATGGCCCAAGCCGAACTGCTCAAGCCCATGATCGCCGACGTGTCGCGCGAACTGAACGACGCCAACGCGGCCGGTGCCAACCTGCTGTTTGAAGGCGCGCAAGGCACGCTGCTTGACATCGATCATGGCACCTACCCGTTCGTCACCTCCAGCAACTGTGTGGCCGGCAACGCGGCCGCGGGTTCGGGCGTTGGTCCGGGCATGCTGCACTATGTGCTGGGCATCACCAAGGCCTATTGCACCCGCGTGGGCGGTGGCCCCTTCCCGACCGAACTTGAATGGGAAAAGGAAGGCACACCGGGCTGGCACATGGCCACGGTCGGCGCCGAGAAGGGCGTGACCACCGGCCGCAGCCGCCGCTGCGGCTGGTTCGACGCCGCGCTGCTCAAGCGCTCGGCCCAGGTCAACGGCCTCTCAGGTCTGTGCATCACCAAACTCGACGTGCTCGACGGTTTGACCGAGCTCAAGCTCTGCACCGGCTACGAACTTGACGGCGAGATCATCGACATCCTGCCCATGGGCGCGGAAGACATCGCGCGCTGCACGCCGGTGTACGAAACCCTGCCAGGCTGGACCGAAACCTCGGTCGGTGCGACGCGCTACGAGCAGCTCCCGCCCAATGCGCAGCGCTACCTGACGCGCATCCAGGAAACCACTGGCGTGCCGATTCATGTGGTGTCCACCAGTCCGGACCGCGACCACACGATTTTGCTGAAGCATCCGTTCGTTGCTTGAGCGCTGAACGCTTTGGTGCAGAATGACCCCGACATCCCGACCCCACCCGGAGCCCGCATGCTGACCGAAGACGGTAAACATCTCTACGTTTCCTACGACGAGTACCACAACCTCATCGAGAAGCTGGCGCTCAAGGTGCACCAGTCGGGTTGGCAGTTCGACACCATCCTGTGCCTCGCTCGCGGCGGCATGCGGCCCGGTGATGTGCTGTCGCGCATCTTTGACGTGCCGCTGGCCATCATGTCCACCAGTTCTTACCGCGCTGCCGCTGGCACCCAGCAAGGCAATCTGGACATTGCGCGTTACATCACCACGCCCAAAGGCGAGATCGCCGGCAAGGTGCTGCTGGTGGACGATCTGGCCGATTCGGGTCACACGCTCAAGGCGGTGATCGACCTGCTCAAGAACAATTACGCGCCCATTTCCGAGATGCGCAGCGCCGTGATCTGGACCAAACAGCTGTCCACGTTCACGCCCGACTACTCGGTGGAGTTCTTGCCCACGAACCCCTGGATTCATCAGCCTTTCGAAGGCTATGACAGCATGCGCCCTGAGCAGTTACTCGAAAAGTGGAAACTCTGATTCCGATGTCGGAGCTGTCTACCCGCCTCATTCATCACCCTTACCGCCCGCCCGAGGGCTTTGACGCTGTTGCGCCCGGTGTGCACAAGGCGTCGACCGTCTTCTTTCCGAACGTGCACGCCTTGCGCACGCA
This sequence comes from Hydrogenophaga sp. A37, assembly GCF_002001205.1. Lineage (GTDB taxonomy): Bacteria > Pseudomonadota > Gammaproteobacteria > Burkholderiales > Burkholderiaceae_C > Hydrogenophaga. The sequence goes on along the minus strand of NZ_MUNZ01000085.1, from coordinate 23,228 downwards.
GGAGTGGGCTGACAAGAGCGGCTACACCTATGGCCTGCACGGCACGCCCACCACCTTCATCCTCGAAGAGCGCATCGCCACCATCGAAGGTGGCGCCTACTGCGTGCTCGCGCCCAGCGGTCTGTCCGCCGTGGCGCTGGTGGACATGGCTTTCCTCAAGCAGGGCGAAGAGCTGTTGATCCCTGACAACGCCTACGGCCCCAACAAGGCCTTTGCGGGCGTTGAGCTCGCCGCCTGGGGCATCACGCACCGCTACTACGACGCTCAGAATCCTGCCGATCTCGCCGCCAAGATCGGCCCTTCCACGCGCCTGGTCTGGCTCGAAGCACCAGGCTCCATCACGCTCGAGTTCCCCGATCTGCCCGCGCTGGTGGCTGTGGTGAAACAGGCCAACGCTACCCGAGGCAGTGATCGGCCCATCTTGACGGCCCTCGACAACACTTGGGGCGCTGGGATTGCTTTCAATGCGTTCGAGCTGGGTGCAGACATGTCCATGCAGGCGCTCACCAAGTACCCGAGCGGCGGCGCCGATGTGTTGATGGGTTCGGTCGTGACGCGCGACCATGCCTTGCACCACCAGTTGCTCATGACGCACATGCGCCTGGGCCTGGGTGTGAGCGGCAATGACACTGAGCTGGTGTTGCGCGGCCTGAACACCATGGCACTGCGCTACGCCGCACAAGACGCCACCACGCGCGAACTCGCGGCCTGGATGCAGGGGCAACCCGGCGTGATGCAGGTGTTGCACCCGGCATTGCCTGGGTCGCCTGGACATGACACTTGGCAACGTGACGCGAGGGCTGCTGCGTGCCTTTTCAGTGTTGTCTTTGACGAACGTTTCACGCAAGCCCGGGTCGACGCTTTCTGCGATCAGCTGAGCCTGTTCAAGCTGGGTTGGAGCTGGGCCGGCCCCATCAGCCTGTGCGCTCCCTACAAGGTTTCCTCCATCCGCACCCAGGGGTGGCCGCACAAAGGCGGCCTGGTGCGCTTCGCGATCGGGCTTGAAGCCGTCGAAGACCTGCGCGCCGATCTGGCCCAGGCGCTCGCAGCGCTGAACACCTGACCCTCCCTTCCTGAACCACCTGAAAGACTGACTTGGCCACTCCCAACTACGGTTACGAAAAACGCCAGCGCGAACTCGCCAAGAAAAAGAAGAAGGAAGAAAAGCTGCGAGCCAAAGCCGCTGGCAAGCCGCACGACGACTCAGGCGAAGGCAACGACGCGGAGAATCCTGCGGACACGCCCGCCCCTGAGGGCAATGAACCTGGCAACCCTGCCTGATCCTTCGCGCGGCAGGCGCCTCGAGCGCATTCCAGAGCAACCCAATCAACCCCGTCGGCTGGAAATCAGGCGATCAAAAGCTGTGCTGACGATGGGGCGGCCGGGTCAGGAAGTGGATGTGATCAAGCTGGCTGCTGCATTGCTGAGCGCCTTGCCCGAGCGGTCGCTCAGCACGCATTTTTGCGCCACGCTGTATTGCTTGAAATTGCGCCGAATCGACGCTGCATACATCGGGTCATAGTGCTGTGTCAGCAGCTCCAGCACGACTTGGGGTGTCTGATCTGAGCGCACCATGTCCGTCCAGCCCTCGACCACTGCCTTGCCTCTCAGCTCGGTGAGCGCTTCCAGCCGCTGGCAAAAGTGCTCGCTGTCTTTCACGAAGAAGTCGTAGTCTTCCAGCAGCAGGGCCACGCGCTCTTCGTCGGACAGCACCAGGTCGATGCACGGGCTTTCGCGCATGGCCTCGATCAGCGCGTCGGGCACGCGCACGTTGCCCACTTTTTTGCTTTCGCTCTCCACGAACACGGGTTGCGCTGCATCGAACCCGCGCAGCGCGTCCCAGATCAGGCTGTCGAAACGTTTCTGGCTCGGCTGCTCAACGCCCGGTATGTGACCCAGCACCGAGCTGCGGTGGTTGGCCAGGGCTTCGAGGTCGAGTACCTGCGCGCCCTCCGCCCGGAGCGCCTGCAGCAGACGGGTCTTGCCGCTGCCGGTGGGGCCGCAAACCACGCGGTAGGTCAGTCGCTGAGCTTGCGTCGTCAGGTCATCAACGAGCGCCGCGCGCCAGGCCTTGTAGCCACCTTCGATCAAGGTGACATGAAAGCCGATGGCCCCCAGGATGGTGGCGAGCGCGCCGCTGCGGTTGCCGCCCCGCCAGCAATACACCAGCGGCTTCCAGTCGCGCGGTTTGTCGATCACTTCGCGTTCGATGTGGGCCGCGATGTTGCGTGCCGAGAGCGCGGCGCCGCGCTTTTTGGCCTCGAAGGCGTTGACCTGTTTGTACATCGTGCCGATGGTGATGCGCTCGGCGTTGTTCAGCGTGGGCCAGTTGATGGCGCCGGGCACGTGGTCCAGCGCGTGCTCGTCTTCGGTGCGAGCGTCGATGAGGGTGTCGAAATCACCAAGGCGGTGGATGGCGTCGGTGGCGGGCAGGGTGTGGACGGGCATGCCCGATTATCGTTTCGGCAGCAGGGGTGCCAACGCGGCCCAGACGTTGTTGGCCAGCGTGGGCTGTGCCGCCTCGTTGGGGTGGATGCGGTCTTCCTGAAACAGCAGCGTGGGGTCGGCCAGATCGGCCACACCCTTGAGCAGGAAGGGCACCAGCGCCGCCTTCTCTGCGTTGGCCACCGTTTTGAACACGTCGCGGAAGTCCGCCGTGTACTTGCTGCCGTAGTTGGGCGGTACCTGCATGCCGACGATCACCACGCGCGCACCGGCTTCACGGGAGAGGCGCGCCATGGTGGTGAGGTTGTCGCGCGTCATGGTCAGCGGCAGCCCGCGCAGTGCGTCGTTGGCACCCAGCTCCAGGATCACGATGGCCGGCTTGTGCAGCTTGAGCAGCGAGGGCAGGCGGGAGCGTCCGCCCGAGGTGGTGTCTGCGCTGATGCCGGCGTTGACCATGTGCGCAGGGATGCGTTCTTTCACCAGCCGCTGTTGCAGGATCTGCACCCAGCCGCTGCCACGCTTGAGGCCATATTCGGCGCTGAGGGAGTCACCCACCACCAGCACCGCCGCAGACTTGCTCGCCGTCTGGGCGCTGGCCAATGTCCCCGTCGTGGCGAGCAGGGAGAGCAGGGCGTTAAAGTGACGACGTTTCAACTGAAAGCCTTTCATGGCGAAAACGATGCCGGATGACATGATTGTGGTGAAGCACGTGTTCAAGTCGGTCAGCGACTCCACGGGCACGCTGACCATTTTGCGCGATATCGACTTTTCGCTGCACCGTGGGGAGACCGCCGCCATCGTTGGCGCATCGGGCTCGGGCAAAAGCACCTTGCTCTCCATCATCGCCGGCCTGGACACGCCCAGCAGCGGCACCGTTCTCATCGATGGCGTGGACCTGTTTGCGCGCAATGAAGACCAGCGTGCTGCCTTGCGCGCAGAAAAGCTGGGCTTCGTGTTTCAGAGCTTCCAGCTGCTGGGCAACCTGAGCGCGCTGGAAAACGTGATGCTGCCGCTGGAGCTGGTGGGCCGACGCGACGCCCGCTCGGCCGCCACGGCCATGTTGCAGCGCGTGGGCTTGGGCGAGCGCCTGGGTCACTATCCCAAGGTGCTGTCGGGCGGCGAGCAACAGCGCGTGGCGCTGGCGCGGGCTTTTGTGGTGAAGCCGGCCGTGCTGCTGGCCGACGAACCCACCGGCAGCCTCGATTTCGCGACGGGCGAGAAGGTGATGGAGCTGATGTTCGAGCTCAACCGCGAGCAGGGCACGACGCTGGTGCTCGTGACGCACGACCGCGCCATTGCGCAACGCTGCGAAAGGCGCATCGTCATCGAAGCAGGGCAGGCTTCCGAGGCTGTGCCCATGCCTGCCTGAGGCGCAGGCAGACGCTGGACCTGGGCGCGCCGCTGTTTGGGGGCGGTCATTCAGGTCGATGCGCAGGGATAATCTGCGCATGTCTTCTTCCAAAGTGCTTTTCGGCTTTCACGCCGTGGGCGTGCGCCTGAAAACCGCGCCCCAATCCGTCGTCGAGGTTTACTTCGAGTCCACACGCCGCGACGCGCGCATGCGCCAGTTTCTGGAGCGCGCCAAAGAATCGGGCGTGCGCCTGATCGAGGCCGACAGCCTGCGCATCGCCAAGCTCGCTGGCAGCCACGGCCACCAGGGTGTGGCCGCGAGGGTGCAGGAGCTGCCGCAGGTGCACTCACTGGACGAGCTGCTGGAGGGCCTGGAGGCCGAGGGCAGGGCGCCGCTGCTGCTGGTGCTCGACGGCATCACCGACCCGCACAACCTGGGCGCCTGCCTGCGCGTGGCCGATGGCGCGGGCGCACACGCGGTGATCGCGCCCAAGGACCACGCGGCCGGCATCAACGCCACCGTGGCCAAGGTGGCCAGCGGCGCGGCCGAGACCATGCCGTACTTCATGGTGACCAACCTGGCGCGCACGCTGGGCGAACTGAAGGAGCGCAACATCTGGATCATCGGCACCAGCGACGATGCGCCCAAGACGCTCTACCAGGTGGACCTCAAGGTGCCGGTGGCGCTGGTGCTCGGCGCCGAAGGCGACGGCATGCGCCAGCTCACCCGCAAGACCTGTGACGAGCTGGTGAGCATTCCGATGGCGGGGGCGGTCGAGAGCCTCAATGTGTCGGTGGCCAGCGGCGTGTGCCTGTACGAAGCCCTGCGCCAGCGCAGCTGAACCTCTTTTTCAGGGAACCGATACATGAGCAAAGCCTTCATTCGTGCCGCTGGTGCCAGCGCCCTCACGGCGCTCTTGCTGCTCGCGGGATGCACCCAGGAACAGCAGAACAAACTCAGTCGCGACATCCAGAACTGGACCGGCACCAACGGCGTGCTGGAGGTCTATGCGGGCGACAAGGTGGCGCGCCGCTTTCTCAAGATCGACAAGATCAGCACCGCGCTCGGCACCGACGACGGCAAGCCGCGCGCCTATCGCTACGGCTACGGCGTGCTCGACGAAAACCTGAACATGTCCGTGGACACGGGCGAGAAGAAGGTGTATTTCGAGATCAGTGACTACACCAACGCCGTGTTCTTCGAAAACCCGCACTGACCATTGCCAGCCGCTGGTGTCCCTTGTCACTTTCCACCTTCTCAGGAGTGAACCATGAACCTCGTTGAACGCGTGCAAGCCATCCTGCTCAAACCCAAAGACGCCTGGCCGGTGATCGCGGGAGAGGGCGGCGATGTGCCTTCCATCTACAAGAACTACCTTGTCTTCCTCGCGGCGATCCCGGCCGTGGCGACGTTCGTTGGTCTGAGCTTGGTGGGTGCGGGTGCATTCGGCATCAGCTTCCGCGTGCCCATCGTCGCCGGCCTGGTGAACATGGTGGTGGGATTTTTGCTCACGCTGGCCATGATTTATGTGTTGTCGCTGATCGCCAATGCACTGGCGCCCACGTTCAAAGGTGAGAAAAACCAGCTCAACGCGTTCAAGCTGGTGGCCTACGGTTCGACCGCCGGTTTGGTGGGGGGCGTGTTCAACCTCCTGCCGGCGCTGTCGATGCTGGGCGTGCTCGCCGCGCTGTACTCAATCTACCTGCTCTACACCGGCATCCCGGTGCTGATGAAAGCGCCCGAAGACAAGGCCCTGGGGTACACCGCCGTGCTGATCGTCTGCGGCATCGTGGCGGGCATCATCGTGGGTGCGGTCAGTGCCCTGTTCACCTCAGGCCCGAGCATGATGATGGGCGGTGGGATGCCCTCGTCCGACAACGTGAGCATCAAGGTGCCGGGCTCCGAGATCACCATTGACACGGCCAAGATCGAAGCCATGGGCAAGCAGGTCGAAGCGGCGAGCAAGAAGATGGAAGAGGCGCAGGCCAAGGGCGATTCGGCCGCCGCGGGCAAGGCCATGAGCGAGATGATGGGTGCGGCCCTGGGCGGCGGACAGGGCGGCAAGCCGTTTGCGCCCGACACGCTGCAGGGCTTCGTGCCCGCCAAGCTGGGCGCCATGGAGCGCACGGCGATCGAGGCGCGTTCGGACAACGCCATGGGCATGACCTTCTCCAGCGTCACATCCGAGTTCCGTAACGACAAGGGTCGGGTGGAGGTGAAGGTGCAGGACATCGGCGCCATGCCCGCGCTGGCCATGGCGATGGGCGCTTGGGCGCAGAGCACCGTCAACCGCGAGACGCAGGATGAGGTGGAGAAGGTCTACCAGCGTGACGGTGCCTCGATCAAAGAGGAATACCGCAAGGACGGTAGCCGCGCCGAGATGAGCATGATGCTGGGCAACGGCGTGATGATCGAAGTGACCGGTGACAGCGTGAATATGGACGGCGTGCGCGCCGCCATGGCGGCGCTGGACGTCAAGGGGCTGGCGGGGTTGAAGCGCCAGCAGTGAGCGTTTGGGGCCTATTCATACAAAGCCCATCGCGCCGACCACAGCACCCGCGCCGATCATCCACAGCAAGTGAAGTTTGGTGCGCCACACCAGCAGGGTGGCGCAGGCGGTCAGCAGCCACAGCGGCCAGTCGCGCGCCGCGTCGTTGTGCGCGGCGCTCAGCAGCCAGCCGGTGGCGATCAGGAGCGCGATCACGATCGGCGCCATGCCGGTCTTGAAGGCGCGCACCGCGCGCAGTTCGCGGTTGCGGTGTCCCCATTGCGTGGCGGTGTAGGTGAGGATGGACGAGGGCAGCATGATCGCCACCATCGTGACCAACACCCCCAGCAGCGCCAGCGCCCAGGCCACCCAGCCGGCCGAAGGCCCACCGCCCGCGTTGATCCCCACATTCCAACCCAGCAGGGCGACGAACAGCACATTGGGCCCGGGCGCGGCCTGCGACAGTGCGATGGACGAACTGAACTGCGCGTCGGTCAGCCAGCCTTGTTCGCTCACCAGGTAGCGGTGCATGTCGGGCGCGGTGGTGATGGCACCACCCACCGCCAGCAGCGAGAGCGACGCGAAGTGCATGAACAGGTCGGTCCAGTTCGCCAGCGTGGGTGCCATGCTCATGCGGCGTCTCCTGACTCGCGCTGGCCGAGCACCCGGTAGGCCCACAGACATGCGCCGCCACCCACCCCCATCAGCACCCAGGCCAATGGCCATCGCATCAGGGCGATGGCCACGAAGGTGAGGGCGGCCAGGCCGATGCAGACCCACAGACCCATGGCATTTTTGTCGAGTGCGGTGATCAGCTTGATGCCCGTGGCGGTGATCAGACCCGCCGCCACAGCGCCCATGCCGCGCAACGCACCCTGTGCGGCAGCCGTTTCGGCCACGCTGCCATACAGCGCCGCGAGCAGCAGCACCAGCACCAGCGGCGCGGCGAGCATGCCCGAGAGCGCGGCCAGGGCGCCGGGCAGACCGAAGTAGCGCCCGCCGATCATCATCGAGAGGTTGACCACATTGGGCCCGGGCATGATCTGCGCCACCGCCCAGTCTTCGATGAACTGCTCACGCGTCATCCAGCGTTTTTTCTCCACCAGCTCGCGCTGCACCACGGCGAGCACGCCGCCAAAGCCTTGCAGGGCCAGCCAGGTGAAGGAAAGGAACAGGTCGGTTTTGGAGCGGGGGTGTTGGGCGGCGGCTTCGGAAGGCGCGGGTGCCGGAGAGGCGTGTTCTGTCATGGGCAGGATTATCCGAGGGTCGCCAGGACCTTGTGGCGCGTGGGGTGTGTGCTGCACCGCCCTCACGGCTTCAGAGCGCGAGTTCCCAATGCTCACCAACCAGGTCCACCCCGTAGTTGTGGTGAGCTTCGCTGCGCACCAACTGGAAGCCGCGCTTCGCGTAGATGGCAGGCGCTGCGTCGAGGTTGCGGTTGGTCCAGAGCAGCAGGGTGCGGTAGCCCTTGCTGCGCGCGAAGGCGACGCACTCGTCGGTGAGCCACCCACCCAGGCCCAGGCCACGCGCGGCGGGCGTGAGGATCAGCAGGCGCAGCTGTGCTTCGGTTTCGCTCTTGCGCACGACGAAGGCCGAGCCCATGCGCTCGCCGTCGCGTTCGGCGATCCAGCCGCGTTCCCAGGCTGGGTCGTGGCGTTTCATCATGTCGGCCACGATGCCGGCCACCAGCGCCTCGAACTCGCTGTTCCAGCCGTATTCACGGGCGTAGATTTCGCCGTGCTGCTGGATGACCCAGCCCATGTCGCCGGGCTGGGGGGCGCGCAATTGAACGCCCGTGGGGAGCGGTGTGCTGGGTGGGGAGAGGTCAGCGCAGGCCACCGAGCAGATCCTTGAGTGAGTCCACCGTCAAGGGCTTGGTGACATAGCCGTTGATGACGTCCATGCTGAGCGCCCGCTCGCGGTCGACGGGCGAACCTGACGAGGTGAGCATGACCAGCATGGTGGAGTCCTTGTCTTTGAGCATCGGTTCTGCTTGGGAGGCCACCTCGAAGCCATCGAGCATGGGCATGTTGATGTCGAGAAAGATGCAGGTCTTCAGGGCCAGGCCATCGTTTTCCAGAAAGGCCAGGGCGTCGAAGCCGTTGTCGAACACCTGCACGTCGCCGTCGAAGCCGGCCTTTCGGATCATGATTTCGTGGAAAAAGTTGTCGTCCTCGTTGTCGTCGATGAGAACGATGCGTTGGTAGGATTTCATGAAAGCGTTTCTTGGGGTGTTGTGAGGCTCGGATCGGGCAGCACCAGACGAAAGCAACTGACTTCGTCTGGCACAGAGACCACGCGCACCTCGCCGCCGTGCAGTTCGGCGATCCGGCGGGCGATGGACACCCCAGTCCTGTGCCTTCGTAATCTTTGCGAGAGTGCAGGCGTTTGAACATGTCGAACACCTTGTCCAGCTGGTCGGTCGGTATGCCGATGCCGTTGTCGTGCACGGCGATGTGGGTCAGGCCGTCGAGGGTTTCGGCAGTGACCCGCACCAGTGGCGGAACACCTTTGCGTGAAAACTTGAGACCGTTGGCCACGAGATTCTGCAGCACCACGCGCAGCAGCGAGCGGTCGCCCAGGACGGTGGGCATGGCGCCCCACACCAACCGCCCACCCGATTGGGTGATGGCGGACGACAGGTCGTCGTTCACCTGTTGCAGCAGCAGACCAATGTCCGCCGCTTCGAAAGTCACGGCGTGGCGCTCCAGGCGCACGAAATGCAGCAGGTCGTCCAGCAAGGCCTTCATGCGTTCCCCACCGGCGTGCACGCGTTGCAGATAGCGTTGCGTGATGGGCGAAAACTCCGCGTTGTGGTCGGCCATCAGCAGGCCGCTGAAATTGCTGATGGAGTTGATCGGTTCGCGCAGGTCGTGGGAAATGATGTGGATGAACCGCTGTTGTTCCAGCGTCTTGTGCTCCAGCAGCGAGACGCTGGTCTGCAGCTGTTCTTCCCTGAGTTCGAGCGTGTGGATGTCGTGCACACGAACGACCACGCCAATGATGTCGCCAGCGTCGTTGCGGGCGGGCAGGTAGGTCACCTCGACATGGCGGGGGCCTTGGGCAGGGAAGCCAAAGGTCGTGTCGCAGGACACCGATTGCCCGGCGAGCGCCTGATCGAGTTTGGGGCGGACCACGGTCTGGAACAGCTCTTCGCCCATGAGGCCGGCCACCATCCGGCCGATCATGCCTTCCTTGACGCGGCCCCAGTAGTCGAGGTAGGTCGCGTTGACAAAGCGGTACACGTAGCCGGGGTCCACGAACGACATCAGGTCTCGTCCGGTCAGGCTCGCGGCGGTCAGGTACTCCAGCCGGTGGTCGGCCTCGGCGGCTTCGCGGCGCGCATGTGCCTGGTGTTGACGGTCGCGCTCCAGCAGGTTGAGCACCAGGCTGGAGAGGGATTGCAGGGCGCGCCGCTGGTGGTCATTGAGCTGCCGGGCTTCGCGGTCGGCCACGCAGACCGTGCCCAGGGCATGGCCCTCGGCGGTGGTGATGGGCGCGCCCGCATAGAAGCGGATGTGGGGGTTGTCAAGCACCAGGGGGTTGTCTTTGAAACGCCCATCCAGCGATGTGTCCGCCACCTCCATCACCTCGTGAGGGTTGAGGATGGCGTGGGCGCAGAAGGCCACGTCCCGGCTGGTCTGCCGGGTGTCCATGCCGATCACCGACTTGAACCACTGACGTTTCTCATCGACGAGGGAAATCAGCGCGATGGGGGTGTCACAGATCGCTGCGGCCAGCGCCGTGATGTCCTCAAACGCTTGCTCGGGCAAGGAGTCGAGCACGCCGAAATCGTGCAGTTGCGCCAGGCGTTGGGATTCTCCGGCAGGGATGGGGGCGATCATCATGTTCGGCGGGGAAGGTGGGGATCGGAGCTGTGTTTATCACACAAAACCGATGCTCTGGACGCCACACGCCTGCAGATTTCTGCAAGGAAATTCGCGACCTTCGCGGGCCGCGCCTAACTTGGTCTGCAACCCTGTTCGTCAGAGGTGGTTCACACCGACATGCCGCCAGACACCTCGATCACCGCACCGTTGATGTAGCTCGCTTCGTCGCTCGCCAGGAAGGCGTAGACGTTCGCGATCTCTTCGGGCTGGCCCAGGCGGCGCAGCGGCACGCGGTGTTCCATTTCCTGGATCACCTTTTCGGGGATGGTGCTGAGGATGGGGGTGCTGATGAACCCGGGCGCCACGGCGTTCACGCGCACGCCTTTGGGGCCGAGTTCGCGGCTCCAGGTCTTGGTGAAGCCGATCACGCCGAACTTGCTGGCGGCGTAGTTGGTCTGGCCGAAGTTGCCGTAGATGCCGACCACCGAGCTGGCGTTGAGGATCACGCCAGCCTTCTGTTCCACCATGATGTCGGCCACGGCCTGTGCGCAGTGGAAGACGCCGCGCAGGTTGACGTCGATCACGCGGTCGAACTGCTCCAGCGTCATCTTCTGCAGCCGCGCGTCCTGCGTGATGCCGGCGTTGTTCACCAGCACGTCGATGCGGCCAAAACGCGCCAGCACCTGACCCACCACGGCATCGACCATCTCGCGCTGCGTCACGTCCATCACGAAGCCGACCGCTGTGGCGCCTTCGGCCTGGCATTGCTGCACCGCTTCGTCCACCGCAGCGGGTTTCACGTCGCAGACGATCACGGTGGCGCCTTCGCGCGCGAACTTGAGCGCGGTGGCGAGGCCAATGCCCTGGGCCGCGCCGGTGATGAGGCTGACTTTTCCTTCGAGACGTTTCATGGTGGAGAGGGGTGGAGGTTCGAAAAAAAGCCGGCGGGCTGAGGCGTCCGCCGGCTGCCGGGAAAAGTGTAGCCGGGCCGCCTTGCGGCGGTTTGACGGGTCTCATACGGCGTTGCCTTCAAACGTATAACTGCGTTGCTTCGCCTTGCCGTGCTGTAGCACTGTCTGCGGCTTCGCGCCTTGTTCTACGCTTGAATGCAAAGCCGTCAGTACACCGGCTGGTGCTGGCGGATCGATGCCTTCACCGCGGCGGGGAGGATGAAACCGCTGCCGTGTTGCTCGGCCAATTCGGTACAACGCTTCTCGAACGCCTCAATGCCTTGGCCATAGATGAACTGCAGCGCACCCCCGGTCCAGGCCGGGAAACCGATGCCGAAGATCGAGCCGATGTTGCCGTCGTGCACCGAGGTCAGCACGCCTTCGGCCAGGCAGCGCGCGGTCTCCACCGCCTGGCGGTAGAGCAGGCGGTCTTTCACGTCCTGCAGGGTCCATGCGATGTCGGGCTTCTCGAACAGGGTTTTCAGCTCGGGCCACAACACTTTCTTCTGGCCTTCCGGGTAGTCGTAGAAGCCACCACCCGCCGCGCGGCCGCTGCGGTTGTGCTGCTTCACCATGCGTTCCACCAGCGTTTCGCCCGGCGTGGCCACGTACGGCTGGCCTTCTTTCTGGAAGTCGATGCGGGTCTGCTCCAGCACGTGCACCGACAGCGAGAGCGCGGTTTCGTCCAGTACAGCCAGCGGCCCCACGGGCATGCCGGCCTGCATCGCGGCGTTCTCGATCACCGGTGCGGGGATGCCTTCGCCCAGCATGGCCGCGCCTTCCATCACGTAGGTGCCGAAGGTGCGGCTGGTGTAGAAACCGCGCGAGTCATTGACGACGATGGGCAACTTGCCCAGCGCCTGCACGTAGTCGTAGGCACGGGCGATGGTTTCATCGTCCGTGTCCTTGCCGCGGATGATCTCGACCAGCTTCATCTTGTCCACCGGGCTGAAGAAGTGGATGCCGACAAACTTGGCCGGCTTGGCGCTGGCCTGTGCCAGGCTGGAGATGGGCAGCGTGGAGGTGTTGCTGGCGAAGAAGCCGCCCTCGGCGAGCATGGGCTCGGCTTCCTTGGTCACCATGGCCTTGAGTTCGCGCTGCTCGAACACGGCTTCGATGATGAGGTCGCAGCCCTGCAGGTCGGCGGCGCTAGCGGTGGGCGTGATAAGGGCCAGGATGCCTTGCTGCTTCTCGGCGCTCATCTGGCCTTTGTCCACGCGCTTCTGCGTGAGCTTGGCCGTGTACGACTTGCCCTTCTCAGCGGCTTCGACGCTCACGTCCTTGAGCACGGTGGCAATGCCCTTGGTGGCCTGCGAGTAGGCGATGCCCGAACCCATCATGCCGGCGCCGAGCACGCCCACCTTCTTCGGCTGGTAACGCGGCACGTCCTTTGGCCTCGACTGCCCGCCCTTGATGGCGTTCATGTTGAAGAAGAAGGTGTTGATCATGTTCTTGGCCACGCTGCTGGTCATCAGCCCGGCCAGGTAGCGGCTTTCCACGCGCATGGCGGTGTCGAAGTCCACCATCGCGCCTTCCACCATCGCGGCCAGCGCGGCTTCGGGCGCGGGGTACAGGCCCCGCGTCTTCAGCTTGAGCACGGCCGGCGCCACGCTCAACATGCCGGCGATCTTGGGGTTGCTCGGCGTGCCACCGGGCATTTTGTAGTCCTTGCGGTCCCACACGTGCTGGCAGGCTTCGGGCTGGCCCTGGGCGGCCTCGATGAAGGCCAGCGCCTTGGGCATCAACTCTTCCGGCGTTGCCACCAGTTCGTGCACCACGCCGATCTTCAGCGCCTCCTCAGGGCCGAACAGCTTGCTCTCCAGGATGTAGGGCTGGGCGGCCATCAGCCCCAACATCCGCGTCATCTTGGTGATGCCGCCGCCGCCGGGGATCAGGCCCAGCGTGATTTCGGGCAGGCCGAACTGGACCTTGGGGTGGTTGAGCGCAATGCGATGGTGGCCGACCAGCGCCACTTCCCAGCCGCCGCCGAGCGCCGCGCCGTTGAGGCAGCTCACCACCAGCACGCCTTGCGTCTCGATGGTGCGGAAGTTGCGTTTGATGCGTTCGATCTCGGTGAACACGCGCGGCCCATCGGCGGCTGTGGAGCGCATCACACCCTTGAGGTCGGCGCCGGCGAAGAAGGTGCTCTTGGCCGAAGCCAGCACGATGCCCTTGATCTGTGCGCGGTCCTTCACCACCTGTGCCGCGATGGCGTCCAGATCGTCCTGCCACTGCAGGCACATGGTGTTGACCGGCGAGTCCTGCTCGTCGAAGGTGATGGTGGCCACCTTGCCGAATACGGCGTCGGCCAGGTCGTAGCGGAGGATGGTTTTGGTGATCATGTTCGTGGTCTCCGCTTTTGATCAGACGCGTTCAACGATCGTCGCAATGCCCATGCCGCCGCCGACACACAGCGTGGCGAGGCCGTAGCGCTTTTTCGTCCTGTGCAGCTCGTCGATCAGCGTGTTCAAAATCATCGCGCCCGTTGCGCCCAGCGGATGCCCCAGCGCGATGGCGCCACCGTTCACGTTCACCTTCTCATGCGGCACGCCCATTTCCTGCATGAACTTCATGGGCACCGCAGCGAAGGCTTCGTTGATCTCGAACAGGTCGATCTGATCCACGGTGAGCCCTGCCTTGGCCAGTGCCTTGCGAGTGGCCGGCATGGGACCGGTGAGCATGATGGTCGGGTCGGCGCCCGAGAGCGCGACCGAAACGATGCGCGCGCGCGGCGTGAAGCCGTGTGTCTGGCCCGCGGCTTCACTGCCGATGAGGATGGCCGCCGCACCGTCCACGATGCCCGACGAATTGCCCGCGTGGTGCACGTGGTGGATGCGCTCCACCTGCGGGTAGCGTTGCAGCGCGACGGCGTCGAAGCCCATGGCGCCGAGCTGTTCGAACGCGGGCTTCAAACCACCGAGTCCTTCCATCGTGGTGCCAGGTTTGATGAACTCGTCCTTGTCGAGAATGGTCAGCCCCATCTTGTCTTTCACCGCGACCACCGAGTGGTCGAAGTACCCGGCGGCGCGTGCGGCGGTGGCACGTTTCTGCGATTCGAGCGCGAAGGCGTCCACGTCGGCGCGGCTGAAACCGCTCATGGTGGCGATCAAATCCGCACCAATGCCTTGCGGCACGAACAGCGTGGCGCTGTTGGTCTCCGGGTCCTGCGCCCAGGCGCCGCCGTCGGAGCCAATCGGCACGCGGCTCATGCTCTCCACGCCGCCGGCCACCACCAGGTCTTCCCAGCCGCTCCTCACCTTCATGGCTGCCATGTTCACCGCCTCCAGGCCCGAGGCGCAGAAGCGGTTGAGCTGCACGCCCGAGCAACGCCAGTCCCAGCCGGCCTTGAGCGCCGCCACCTTGGGCAGCACCGAACCCTGTTCGCCAATCGGCGATACCACGCCCATGACCACGTCGTCCACCGCAGCGGTGTCCAGATCGTTGCGGCGCTGCAGCTCGGTCAGCAGACCGGCCAGCAGGTTGACGGGCTTGACCTCGTGCAGGCTGCCGTCCTTCTTGCCCTTGCCGCGTGGGGTGCGGATGGCGTCGTAAACGAAGGCTTCGCTCATGGTGTCTCCTAAGGGAAAGGGCGGGTGTTCCTGCCCATCGGATCAGTATAGACTTTTGCCAAGCAGATGCTTTGTATAAATCAACACTCGCAGTCCGAAAGGTGACAGCCATGATCGAACGCACGCTCTTCAACACCGACCACGAAGCCTTCCGCGACAGCTTTTGCCGCTTCGTGGAGAAGGAGATCACGCCGTTCCATGACGGCTGGGAAGAGCAGGGCTATGTGGACCGCGCCGTCTGGCGTGCGGCCGGTGAAAACGGCTTTCTGTGCATGACGATGCCCGAAGAACATGGCGGCGCCGGGGCCGACAAGCTGTATTCGGTGGTACAGATGGAAGAGATTGCGCGCGCGGGTGTGAGCGGCATCGGCTTCGGCTTGCACAGCGAGATCGTGGCGCCATACATCCTGCACTACGGCACCGAAGCGCAGAAGAAAAAGTACCTGCCGTTGCTGGCCACGGGCGAAATGGTGGGCGCCATCGCCATGAGCGAGCCGGCCGCCGGCAGCGACCTGCAGGGCGTGAAGTCCACAGCGATCAAACAGGCTGACGGCAGCTACCTGCTCAACGGCAGCAAGACCTTCATCACCAACGGCTGGCACGCCGACCTGGTGATCGTGGTCGCCAAGACCGACCCGGCTGCGGGCGCCAAGGGGACGAGCCTGTTGCTGGTGGAGCAGGGCATGCCGGGCTTCAACAAGGGCAAGCGCTTGAAGAAGCTGGGCATGAAGGCGCAGGACACGTCGGAGCTGTTCTTCGACAACGTCCAGGTGCCGGCGGAGAACCTGCTGGGCGGCGAGGGCCAGGGCTTCATTTGCCTCATGGAGCAGCTGCCCTGGGAGCGGCTGCAGATCGCCATCGGCGCGGTGGCCGCAGCGCAGGCCGCCATTCACTGGACGGTGCAGTACGTGAAGGACCGCAAGGTCTTTGGCCAACCGGTCGCCAGCTACCAGAACACCCGCTACACGCTGGCCGAGCTGCAGACCGAGGTGCAGGTGGCGCGCGTGTTCGTGGACAAATGCTGCGAGCTGGTGGCGGTGGACAAGCTCGACACGGCCACCGCCAGCATGGCCAAGTACTGGTGCAGCGACCTGCAGTGCAAGGTGATGGACGAGTGCGTGCAGTTGCACGGCGGCTACGGCTACATGTGGGAATACCCGATCACCCGAGCCTATGCGGACGCGCGCGTGCAGCGCATCTACGGCGGCACCAACGAGATCATGAAAGAGGTGATCTCGCGCGGCATGGGGCTCAGTAACCGTTGAGGGCACGCCGCTCGGGAGCCTTGTCCCTCTGGCGGGGGTTGAGCAGCTGTGACGGCCGACGCAGAATGCCGCAAGGTTTGGGCATTCACATCTGGAGGAACGGCATGACAGCAAGGTTCAAACGAATGGACGGCCTGTGTGCCGTGTTGGCCAGCATGGCTTTGGCGGGCTGCAGCAGCGGCATCACCGGCATGGGCCTGTTTCCGCAAACCCCGCTGTCGTGCGACACGGGGGGCACCGTGTGCGGGCTGTCCAACACCGGGCTGTATTACTTCGAAGTTCGCGGGCACGGCAACTGTGGAGCGATCGGCATCGACTGGGGGGAAGGGACCTCACAGACCATGAGGGGTGATTTCGCTGCGACCACCTCCAAGACCTGGATCGACGTCACGCACGACTTTTCCCGCACGGTGGCCGGCCAGACAATCCAGAGCTGGCCAGGCCCGAAACAGACACGCGCCTACTCGGTGGCGAACTGCACGGGCGACGTCAGGTCCCCATACCGGCTGATGCACACCACGACGCTGTCGGATGGGTCGACGCGGCACAGCGCCGCCTTCACGCTGGGGATTTCGGGAAAACAGGACAAGCCTTGCGGCAGCCTGCCACAGATGGCCAATCTGCGCATCGGCAGTCGGGTCATCGTCGATGAGTTGCCGAGCAACACCGACATGGATTTCGGCTGCCTCTTCGGTGGGTGCATCAACGGCCCTGAAGGCAACGCCGGCCCGGTCACTGCGGCCTTTCCGTTTCCCACGATGCGGCGCCATTCGCTGGTGTTGCGGGTCGTGAACACGGTGGCCGGGCAGGTGCAGTTGGTGCAGGGTCAGGGGCAGCACACGGAATTCGTCGTGAACGCCAACGGCCCCCTGGAGTTCTGCCTGAACGACGATGCGCTGGGGGACAACTCGGGTGGTTGGGGGCTGGCGGTTCAGGTGGACGAGACCACGGCCCGCTGACCGCGGTGGAGGTCGGGTGCCAGCCGGGTCACTGGCACTGGTAGTCCACCACCGTGGCGCTGTTCCGGAACGGGTTGACCAGGTCGGACGAGTACTGCCCCATGAGCAGGCGCTGCTTGGGCAGGAAGTTGCTGCGGAAGTACCGGCTCGCGTTCGCGAGCTGCTGGCCTTTGTCTGTCAGCTTCACGCAGCCGTTGTGAATCACGATCGTGCCCGAGGCGAGCTGTTCGGTCAG
Organism: Hydrogenophaga sp. A37; assembly: GCF_002001205.1. Lineage (GTDB taxonomy): Bacteria > Pseudomonadota > Gammaproteobacteria > Burkholderiales > Burkholderiaceae_C > Hydrogenophaga. The sequence goes on along the minus strand of NZ_MUNZ01000085.1, from coordinate 6,136 downwards.
GCGCACGTCGACCAGACGGTGCTCGTGCATGTATTCCTTCGTGAAGACGTCGGCAAACCGGTCGTGCAGGATGCCGCCGCCGCGCTGCTGGATCTTCTCCAGAATGTAGAAGGACAGTGATCGGTCGATGACCGTGGGCACGCTGATGGCCATGATGTAGCCGATCAACAAGCAGCTCATGAGCTGCTGAAACTTCTCGAATCCGCTGAACCCGCGCAGCAGCGGGGTGACCACCACCAACACCGCCATGAACAGGGTCGCGGCCATGGCCGACCAGATTGCGGCGTAGAACACCACGTCGACGCGGAGGAAGTTGACGGTGAACACCCAGGTGCCACACAGGACCACAACGTACAGGAGGGTGGCCAGGGCGAGTCGAAGGAGTTTCATGAGGATGCAGACCCGTCGGTGCGGGGTTTTTCCAGAATGCAGACGATGCTCTTGCCGAGCCGGTGGCCGGTGATCACATCCACCCAGCGCGATGCGCGCACCATGATCGAATCCCAGAGCCTGATCTGGGCCGGGCTGGGGGAGTCGGACTTTAGCACCAGCCTGTTTGCCAGACTGGCGAGCATGCCCACGCTGTCCAGGTAGTGCATTTGCTTGATGTTCAGCTGGGCCGGGACGATGGCGCGAAGCATCGCCTTGTCGTAGCGCCGGTGGTGGCCGATCTTCCTGTCGAAGTCGGAGTAGAGGCGGTTGTGGGCGGGTGCCATGATGATGAGATGGCCACCAGCCATCAGGTGTGTGCAGGCCCGCTCCAGTTCGGCGAGGTCGTCCTCAATGTGTTCGAGCACGTCGATGTAGAGCACGGTGTCGAACCGCTCGTCGGGCGCCAGATCGGCCAAGGTGCCATTCCGGATCTGATGACCCGCTGGCATGCCCCGACCTTGCTGGGCCAGGACCTTGTCGCACATGGCCTTGTCGGGTTCGAGGCCGAGCCACCGGCGGTAGGGCTTGTGGTTCAAGGCCCGAGCGGTGGCCCCCAGTCCAGCGCCCAGCTCCAGAACCTCTTCTCCCAGATAGGGCCGAATCTGGCTCGACCAGTAGGCCTTCCAGTTCACCGCCGCCGCGAATATTTCCAGTTCGTTGCCGCTGTAGACGAAGGTTTCAATGTGGTCGGGCATGTGGGTTCAGGGCGCGTCTTTGAGCGGTGGTCGGCCGAAGATCAGGTACTTGCCGGCCAGGTAGCCCAGCACCACCTGCAAACCCACGGCGATCAGAAAGCCGACGCTGTAGTTCAGGTGCAGGTGGTCGGTCCATGCGTAGAGCAGCCCCCCGTGCAAAGCGGCGATCGCGGCATAGAGGGCCAAAAATCGCAGGGCCTGCTGCACGATGGCTGTGTCCCGGTGTTGAAACACGTAGTAGCGGTTGCCCAGAAACGAGGTCGCAATGCCCACTGGGGCCGCCAGCATGTTGGCCAGCCCCGCAGAGTCCATCTGCAGCACCTCCAGGCAGAAGCGCAGCACGGTGTAGTGCACGGCGGTGGCGACGAGCCCGTTGACCACGTAACGGACCAGCTGGGGCGAGACGCGGGGGTTCATGGCTCGACGCTCGGCGCGCTCACTGGACTGGCCTCCGTGCTGCGCACTGCGGGGCTGAGCGCCTTCGGAACGGCCGGGCGGCGCTCATGGCGCGGTCTCGATGACTTCGTCGATGAAGTCGCGGTGGGCCACGGCGGTGACCACGCTGCCGCTGCGCATGACGCCGGTGAGCATCAGCGTCATCAGGGCCAGCGCAGCGGTCTGCAGGAACAGCAGCACCAGAATGCCCAGCACCAGCGAGAACCACCCGGGCGTGGAATAGCCCATCAGCTTGAGCGCCACCGCCGCCACCGAACCGACCACCGCAAACGTGGCGATCAGGGCGCTGGCGATGCCCACCCGCACCAGCACGTCCTCCGCAAACACCATCAGCGCCTTGAAGCCGTGCAGCGCCAGCCCCACGAAGTTCATCTTGGACTGGCCGGCGTAACGCGGACCGCGGTCGAGCGGGCAGACATCGGTACGCAGCTTCGAGGCCAGCACCGCAGCGGCCACGTGGATCGGCAGCTCCTGCATGGCCACCAGGCGTTTGACCGCAGCCGGCTTGAGCGCCATGAAGTTGCCGAAGCTGATCGGGCGCCCGGTCATCACGCCGAAGAAGCGTTTGTAGACTTGGTAGAACGCCTTGAATCGAAAGGTCTCGACACGGCTCTTGCGCTGCGCGACCACCACGTCCACCGCGGGGTTGCCCAGCTGCGCGAGCAGGGCGGGGATGGTGGATGGCAGGTCTTCGCCGTCCGAGTCCATCACCACCACCTGCTGTCCCGGCACCAAGTGTTCGGCGGCGTAGCTCAGGCCAATAGCGATGGCGCGCTGATGGCCGACGTTGCGGCGCAGCTTGAGCACCGCGCCAGCGACGCCGGCTTGGCGCAGGCTCTCGACCGAGAGCGGCTGGCGCACCGAGCCGTCGTCCACCGCGACCACGAACACGCGGTCGCCGAACTGTTGGCCCAGCTCCTGAAACAGGCGGCCACTGGCCTCCAGGTCTTCATAGACCGGCATGACGATGACGATGGCGTGCTGCTGGAGGCTCATTGCTGCAGGAAGTTGCGGAAGTAGTGAATGGTTTTGTCCAGGCCCGCATCGAGCTGCACGGCCGGTTGCCAGTCGAGGTGGGTTTTGGCCAGGCCGATGTCGGGTTGGCGCTGTTTGGGGTCGTCCTGCGGCAGCGGGTTGAACACCAGCTTCGACGGGCCGCCCACCTTCTTCAGCACGGCCTCGGCCAGCTCGCGGATGGTGAACTCGTGCGGGTTGCCCAGGTTGATCGGGCCGGTCACCTCGGGTGGGCTGGCCATGATGCGCACGAAGCCTTCGATCAGGTCGTCCACGTAGCAGAAGCTGCGGGTTTGCAAACCGTCGCCGTAGATCGTGATGTCTTCGCCGCGCAGGGCCTGCACGATGAAGTTGCTCACCACCCGGCCATCGTTGGGGTGCATGCGCGGGCCGTAGGTGTTGAAGATGCGGGCGACCTTGATGTCGACCTTGTGCTGGCGGTGGTAGTCGAAGAACAGGGTTTCGGCGCAGCGCTTGCCTTCGTCATAGCAGGAGCGGATGCCGATGGGATTCACACGGCCCCAGTAGCTCTCGGGTTGGGGGTGGATCTCGGGGTCGCCATAGACCTCGCTGGTGGAGGCCTGGAAGATGCGCGCCTTGGTGCGCTTGGCCAGGCCCAGCATGTTGATGGCGCCGTGCACGCTGGTCTTGGTGGTCTGCACCGGGTCCCACTGGTAATGCACCGGCGAGGCCGGGCAGGCCAGGTTGTAGATCTCGTCGGTCTCCACGTACAGCGGGAAGGTCACGTCGTGGCGCATCAGCTCGAAATGCGGGTTGCCCATGAGGTGGGCCACGTTGTCCTTGGTGCCGCTGTAGAAGTTGTCGACGCAGAGCACGTCGTTGCCTTCACCCAGCAGGCGTTCGCACAGGTGCGAGCCCAGGAAGCCAGCGCCTCCGGTGATCAGGATTCTTTTTCTGTTGGAAATGCGCATGCGGGTCTCCGGGGTGTCTTGGGGGCTCAGCCTTGAATTGTCGCTTGGTTTTTAGGGTCTTTTGCTGGCGTCGCCGGGCGTGGGTGCGGACGAGGTGGCGGATTCAGTGCGGTAGCGCTGGCAGTACGGCGACGACCGAAAGTCGTGGAGGAAGGCGGCCGCACCCTCGCCCTGCCACTGAGCCAGTGGGGGCGAGATCGAATTCACCACCTCCAGGAAGGGGGTCTGATCGCTCAGGCGGTGGCTGATGATCAGCCAGCTGCGTCCCGCCTGCGGGTCCAGGCAGATGCGCCGCACGGTGGCGCGGGCGTCGTGCTCGCGGTTGGGCGTTACCCGGAAGATCACCACCGGGAGGTCGTCGATCTGGAAGGTGGGGGTGTAGAAGTCGAACGCCTTGTGGGTCAATGACCCGAGCACCACCTGATCGCCAGGCTGCCGGTGCTTCGCGACATGGCCCATGGCCCCTTTGATGTTCTGAGCGTTTTCAGGGTGGCGAAACACGTGCGCGCTCGGCAGGGCCATCACGAAGATCAAGCCCAGGGCCAGGCCCATCGCCACAGGTTTGGCCACCCAGCGGTTGGCCTGGCTCCAGATCAGTTGTACCAGTGCAGCGAGGGCCAGGTACACCAAGGGCAGCAAGAACAGAATCAGGCGCGAGCGAAAGGGGTAGAGGTGCAAGGCGGACGCGGCCAGCACCGCGATCAGCGTGACCAGCGCCATGCCCGCCATGCGTTTGGACAGGCGCGCCAGGGCGAGGCAGCCCAGCAGCGTGAGCGCGAGCAGCCCCACATTCAGCGCATCGAACCACCCGGGCATGACGCCGTGGTGCGCCACACCGGTGTGGCGCATGGCGAGGTAGACCAGACCCAGTGCGTTGTTCCAGTACCAGCGAAGGTCCTCGATGCTTTGCGGCGGGAAGGGGGCGTACGCCGCTTCCCAGAAGCCGATCAGGCTGCTGTTGGACGTCAGGTTGCGCAGCGACAGGGTGTGGTTCAGGCCGAAGCTCACCAGCCAAATCAGGCCCGCGGCCGTGATCGCCAGCCACGCCGCGCGGTGCCGGCGGTGGGCCATCTCCAGCCAGAGCACCGTCCCGGCCCCCGCCAGCACAAACAGGCTGGCGTGCGAGAACCAGATGCAGGCAGCGCCCGCAAGCGCCAGCAGCCATCCGTCGGCTCGCCATTGCTCGACCCGGAAGCGGACGCTCAGCCACAGGATGAGCACGCTGCACAGCACGTCGCCCTGGTATTGCTTGAACTCGCTGCTGTAGTACACGAGCACCGGCGCCAAGGCCATCAAGCCCACGAACACCGACCGGGCCAGCGCTCCCGGCAGCACCAGACGGGCCAGCGGAACGGCTGCAACGAGGCTGAGAACGCCGGCCAGCAAGGGCACCAAGCGCAGTGACCAGTCGTGCATGCCCAGCACCGAGGTCACGGTTTTGACCAGCAGCAGAAAACCCAAGGGCGCCGCCTGGCCGTTGGCCAGGGGTTGCAGCAACAGCTCGCCGAGATCGCGCTCCACAAAACTGATCGCGAGATAGGCCTCGTCCAGCCACAGCGAGCGGTTGAACAGGTACTGCCGCAGACGCAGGATCAACCCCAGGGCCAGCAGCACTGCGGTCCACAGCGCGAGGCCGTTCGGCCGCTGTTTCAGGAACGCGTTAAGGCTCATACCTGGATCGTGCAGGCGATTGCCAGCCCCTCGGGCGCTTCATGGTCGGCCAGCACCCAGGCGCGCGTGGGGTGCTGGGCGGCATCTTGCAGGCACTGCTTGAGGAAGCGGATCGATGGCATGTCCAGCGCGGCGAAGGGTTCGTCCAGCAACGTCACGGCGGTGCACGCAGCGAACGCGGCGCACAGCCACACCTTGCGCTGGCTGCCGGTGGACAGCATGTACATGGATTTGTGCAGGTGGGGATTGAGCGAGAAACCCTCCACCAGATCGGGCAGGGCGGCCAGCCGGAAGTCGGGGTAACGTCGGCTCATGGCGTCGAACCATGTGCTGGGCGTGAAGCCGTCCAGCGCTGCGCCGCGAGGGTCGGTCCTGAACACCTGCTGGCGGTAGGTCTGAGGCTGGGCGACCAGCGAGACATCTCCGATGGTGAGGCTGCCCTGACGGGGCGAGAGATCGCCCGCCAGAAGCTTCAACAAGCTGGATTTTCCGCTGCCTTCGGCGCCCTGGATCAGGCTCACACCAGGCGGAATGTCGAGGCTCAAGCGTGTCCACAGGGTCACGCCATTGGGCCAAGAAAATTCGAGATCCCTGGCGGACAGGGTTGGGGGAGGATGGGCGGGGCGCGTGGCTTGCATGACAGCCGAGAGCATATCGAAGACCTGAACTGGGTCTTCAACCGGGTGTCGTCAGTAGTTGATGTTGAACCGACTGCCCTGGTGGTTGAGCACGGCGCTGTGCGGGGTGATCACCTCCAGCTTCAGGCCCGGCTCGATGTCTTGCCCTTCCAGCACGATCTTGCCGTTGACGATCAGCATGCGATGGGCCGGGTTGTCCGAGTAGGTGGCGCCGGTGACCTTAACTGGCGGGGCCGATGCCGGAGCGCTGGCAGCCACGGGCGCGCTGGGCGCTGCGGCTGGGCGGGCAGGTGGTGGT
>NZ_MUNZ01000193.1 GCF_002001205.1 Hydrogenophaga sp. A37 | reverse complement strand
GCCGATGCGGCAATGCGTCGTCTAAAGAAGATCTTGGAATCCGGACAGGCGTCAGGATCACGTGCGCTCCTGATGTAAGGCTTCCATAGAAGAAGAGTTCAACAGTCTGTTTGGCAGAAACATCTTTATGGCGGAAACCTAACATGGCGCTCGACACAGTTCCATTGGGTCACTCGCTGCGCGATAAAGACGCGCAGCGCCGGTTGTCCGACTGTGCGACTGCTTAGGGTCGGGAGTGCCACTTCGTCCCATGCGAAACCGGTCCTTCACCCTGGGCTTGGTCACCATCCATTTGCGAGTACCCGGTCTTGGTAGTGAAGCGGTCGCTTACATGATCGATCACTGAATGACCGCTGGCAACCCACGCTACTGTTCGTCACCGCCGCCCTTGGGTGACTCAGATCAGCCTTCTCCGGGCGTTGGCCATCTCTAGGATGCTTGCCTAGCGGACCCGTTCAGCGCTCGATGTCGACAGAGGGCCTGGTTTTCACAACCTCTCGCGACTGCACCGGGGTGGTTCGTTGCTTGTCCTGATGCGCTGCCTCGCGTAGCAGTCGTGGCGCGACTTCCTTGAAGTACGCCGATTCGCTCACGAACCGCAGGATGTGCTTGGCCAGCTCCCGGTCCTCCGGGACATCGGATGCCTGCAGCGCCTTCTTGATGTGCGCCCAGGCCTCGAATGCCCCGGAGTGGCTGCGCTCGTAGCCTGCACCTGACTTGACATGCTGCTCCTCACTCTGGCTCAACCGCCCTTGCTGCCGTGCCTTCACTTGCCAGATGCGTTCATCTCGGCGGTTCGCCCCGCGCGAAGCCTGTCGCGTCGCCTCGGCCTCCACACCCAGTTCCCGCAGCTTCTCCGCAAAGGTTTCTCGCCAGCGGTGCAGGTCGGTCTTGCGTGGGTTCAGCCGTTTGCCGTCGATCGACTCGGCCTTCACGCTCAGGTGCACGTGCGGGTTGGCCTGGTGCTCGTGCAGCACCATCACGTAGTGGTGATCCCTCAGCTCTCTCCTCGCGAACCCGCGCGCGGCCTTCAGCACGGTCTGCGCATCGGTGCCTTGCGGCATCGACAGCATGATGTTGAAGGCTTCGCGCCGGTGGCTGGTCTCCGGGATCAGGGACCCGCTGACGCGCCATTGGGCGACCAGGTCGTGCATGGCCTCCTTGCCCTCGCGCACGACGCCCCGGTCGTCCTCCATGCGCAACTGGCCGTTCTTGCATATGTAGCGGAAGTGCGCCGCGATGGCGCCCATGCCCCGGCCACCCCCGGTGACCTTCACCATCACCTGCGGTGCCCGCCGCATCACTGTGGCGGCGATGCGCTGGCGGATCGCGGCTGCGCTGGGGCGGTTCGGGGTGTTCAGGCGCGGCGTGGCGTCCGTCTTGACGATGCGGCTGGCCGGGTAGAACAGCCGCTCACCCCATTCCACCAGCACGCCGTCGATGGAGGGACCGGTGGTCATTGGGGTCGCCTGGTGGCCCGCAGCTCGGCCACCAGCGCTGATGCCGTGTTGAGGTGGCGCCCGATGTCTTCGTTCAGCGTATCGATGCCGGCCTGATAACGATCCAGCTCCTGCGACGCACCGGGCTTGACCATGTGCAAGATGCGCAGGTAGGCGCTGAGGTCGGTGCTGATGATGGCCAGCCGGTTGGTGGAGGCCTGCAGCGCGGCCACGGTCTGGGCGTGGTTCCTGGGCGGCGGAGCCCCTTCAATGAGCGCGGCCACATAGATGCTCTTCGAGACATTCGCGATGCGGGCCTGGTAGTTCATCAACGCGGCGTGTCCGGCAGGCAGGCGCAGAGTGACCTTGATCACCTGCTCCTCGCGCACGTATTTCAAGGGTTTCGGATCTGGCTTCTGATCGCCAGACTTCGGGGCCAGGTAGGCCAGCACGGCCTGGCGCACCAGGGCTGCCGGGGTCATCTGGTTCACCAGTGCGCGCGTCTGCAACGGCTCGCGAAGGCCGCGCAGATCGATGGTCACCCGGTCACGCTGAGGCTTTCCCATGGCCTGCCTCGGCACTGACGGGTGTGGTTTCGGGGTTCAGCCTGGCGGCCAGCTCGGCGACACGCTGGCGCAAGGCCAGCACCTGCTCGTGGGGGAGGGCATCGATGCCACCTGACCGGTTCAGCCGCTGCAGCGCGGCATCCAGCCGCTCACAGAGCCCGCTGGCGCGGGCCAGAGCCTGCGCCACCCTGTCCGGTCGCGGGGTCGTCGGTGCCGGCTTGTCAGCAGCGGGCGCGACAACACGAGCTGCATCACGGAGACTGGCCACGGCCTCGCGGGTGATGTGTTCCGTGCCAGCGACAAGCGCAGCCACTTGTTCGGGCTGCTCTTCATGCAGGCGGCTCAGCTCGTGGAGCGTGCGCGGGGATTCGCAGCGCCCGTCTTTGAGTGCCTGGTCCAGCACGGGTGGCAGGCTGAGCAGGGCCAGGTGGTGCGCCACCGTGCTCAGGTCCATGCCCAGCTGGCGGCCGACCTCGGCATTGGATTCACCGGCATCCACCCGGCGCCGGATGAACTGCGCAAGTTCAAGCGGGGAGAGGTTCTGCCGCTTCAGGTTCTCGGCCACCTGGTCGTAGGCATTGCGAGCCTCGATGGCAAAGATGACGGGCACCGTGGTCAACCCAGCCTGGATGGCGGCGCGCCAGCGCCGGCTGCCAAAGCGGATCAGGTAGCGTCCCTTGTCGTTCCGGTCACTGACCACGATGGGCTGCAGGATGCCGCGCTGGGCGATGTCCTGCGCAAGTCCCTCGATGGCCTCAGGCGGGAACTCCCTGCGCGGGTTGTCCGGGTCTTCGTCGAGCTGGTCGACAGGCACCATCAGCGCCAGCCCCGTCGGCACGGGTCTGCCCTCGAACAGGTTCAGCTGGTCGAGGTTGATGCCTGGGGGCTTTCGATTGGCAAGGAAGTTGGTGAGCGAGCCCATGATCGATCGTCGAGGGTGACGACGACCACTCTAGGGGGCAACAAGGACTGGTTGCGTGCTGGATTCGGGCTGAAATCTAGCAGCGAGAGCCACTTCCAAGACGTCCCCTTGAACACCTCCGCGAAAAAGAAAATCGCGGAGAGTTGTTCCTTATGCGGCCCACTGCTTCATGTTGATCACGCTCGCACCCTTGCGCAGTTTGTCCAGGTAGTCCGCCCACTTCTGGATCTGATCAAACCGCTTGGCCAGGTACTTGGTGCGGTTGTAGCTGCGGCCATTGGCGTCCTTCACCGCGTGCGCCAGATTCGCCTCGATCGCCAGCGGATCCAGGTCCAGCTGATCCACCAGCATTGTGCGTGCACTGGCACGAAAACCGTGCCAGCTTTGCGCCGTGCCAAAACCCAGGCTGTACAAGGCGCTGCGTACTGAGTTGTCAGACATGGGGCGGTCGTGCTGCCGCTGACCGGGGAACACGTAGCGACCATGTCCCGTGAGTGGCTGCAACTCACGCAACATCACCACGGCCTGGTTCGGCAAGGGAACAACATGTGGTTCCCCGTTCAGCTTCTCGGCCACCAGGCGTTTCATCTTGACGCTGGGAATGGTCCAGAGCGCCCCGTCCAGGTCGAGTTCAACCCACTCCATCATGCGCAGGTTGCCAGGGCGCTGGAACAGGATCGGCGCCAGCAGCAAAGCGGTGCGCACGATCGGACCACCCTTGTAGGCGTACATGGCCCGCAGCAGCTCACCAAAGCGCTGCGGTTCCACGATGGCCGGGAAGTTCTTTCCACGGTACGGGGTCAAGCGTTTCTGCAGGCCCTCGGTAATGTTCCGTTGCGAGGTCTCGGCGGTGGGCAGCCAGTACTCGTATACCTGCCGCGCCAGCATCAACCCACGGTCGGCCGTCTCGACAGCACCGCGCCTCTCGACCTTCTGAAGCACCGAAAGCAATTCCATGGGTTCGATGCTGCGCATGTCCCGGTCCCCCAGCCAGGGAAACAGATCTCGCTCCAACTGGCGTTTGGTCCGGTCGGCATGTCCGGGGCTCCAGCGGTCTGTCTGTCTCTCGTGCCATTCCAGGGCCACAGCCTTGAAGGTGTCACCGCCCTCCCGCTGACCCTTGAGTTTGTCCAGCTTGCGGGACTGCACAAGATCTACTCCGGCTGCCTTCTGCAGTCTGGCCGTATCTCGCGCCTTGCGGGCATCAGCGAGCCCCATGGACGGGTAGCTCCCCAAAGCCAGGCGACCTTCCTTTCCATCGGTGTAGGTCTTCCAGAACCAGCGCCTGGAACCGCCCGGGCTCACCTCCAAGTACAACCCCTGCCCGTCGGTGAAGCGGGTTCGCTTTTTATCGGGTGGACAGGTGGCGCTTTTGCATTGCTTGTCGGTCAGCATGATCGGGCCCTCCAGACGGGGAACAGACTGAGACCGGGGAACAAAACCCCGGGGAACAGACATTTTAGGGGGTTGTTCCCCGGTCTGTTCCCCGGTTTCACCTGGGATGTCCTGGGACGTCCATAGACCCCACGGGACAGAAAACTGTTGATTTACAATGAAAAAGGGCGTCTACCGGATCTTGGTGGACGCCCTTGGACGTTGAAATGGTGGAGCTGGGGGGATTTGAACCCCCGTCCGCAAGCCTTCTTCGAGCAGTTCTACATGTGTAGCCGTCTGATTTGGATCTCACTTCCCTCACCGCGCAGCGGCACGCTATGAAGGACGCCAGCAACCTTGAATCTTGCCGTGCGCCAAGTTACCCGACGCCCGACCAGCCTATTAAATTATCTTTGCAGCCTGGACTCTCGCGGCTCGCGCCGTCTGAACCCTTGCCCAGCCCATAGGCCTGCTGTTGCAAAGCTCACCGGCAATTAAGCGGCGAGTGCGAAACGTTCGTCGTTTGCAGTTAGTTTTTTTCTGCGGTTTTACGAGGTGACAGAACCTCGACATGCCCTGCTGCGTGTCCGAACCCACGTCGAAACCAGTGCAGCCCCTGAGGGACCAAGTTTAAGGCAGTTCGAGCAATTGCAAGAGATCGGTCGGAGAAGATATTGAAGCGTCTGCCCCCCAGCCGCTCACATCTGCCCCTTGTCCTAAGTAGCCGTACAGCGCGGCCACCGTTTTCATGCCGGCCGCTTGCCCGGCCTGAATGTCCCGCAAGTCGTCGCCAACATAAAGACATGCGCTCGGTGACAGGGCGATTCGCCTGGCTGCTTCAAACAGCGGCTCGGGATGGGGTTTGGCGTGAGGCGTCGTATCGCCGCTGATCACGGTGGCCGCGGTGTCAAACAGCCCCATGGCCCGAGTCAACGGACCGGTGAAGCGCTCGCCTTTGTTGGTGACCACGCCCCAGGGCAAACCAACACGGCACAGCGATGCCAGCATGTCGCTGACGCCGTCGAAGGCCTGGGTTCTTGTGGTCAGGCACGCCTGGTATTCGGAGAAAAACTCTTGCTTGAGCGGCTCGAAGTCTTTTTGCCCAGGATCGATGTCAAAGGCCACCCGCAACATGCCCCTTGCACCCGAGCCCGCCAATGCGCGGTAGCGATCCAGCGGAATGGCATCGCGCCCCCTTCGCACCAGCATCGCATTGGCGGCGGAGCCCAGGTCGGGCGCACTGTCGATTAGGGTACCGTCCAAATCGAACAGCACGGCCTGTATGCCACGAAACACCACGTTCATGGTCGGCGCGTGGCGATCATGTAGTTGACGCTGGTGTCATCACTCAACCAATAGCGCTGGGACAGCGGGTTGTATTCCAGGCCGCGTGTGTGCTCCAGCGTCAGGTCGACTGCACGGCAGTAGCGCGCCAGCTCGCTCGGCCGGATCATCTTGGCGTATTCGTGGGTGCCTTTGGGCAGCATCTGCAGCAGGTACTCCGCGCCGACGATGGCAAACAAAAACGACTTGGGATTTCGGTTGATGGTGGAGAAAAACACCCAACCACCGGGCTTCACCAGTGTGGCGCAGGCGCGCACGACGGAGGCTGGGTCGGGTACATGCTCCAGCATTTCCATGCAGGTGACCACGTCGAAAGACGCCGGCTGCTCTTGCGCCATTGCCTCGGCACTGATCTCGCGGTAGCTGACTTGAGCGGTGCCAGCCTCCAGCGCGTGCAGCTGGGCCACTTTGAGCGCCTTGCTGGAGAGGTCGATACCGGTCACGTCCGCGCCTTGGCGCGCCATCGAATCCGACAGAATGCCTCCACCACAACCCACATCGAGAACCCGCCGACCCGCGAGCGGGGCCAGGCCCTCGATCCAGGCCAGCCGCAACGGGTTGATCTGGTGCAAGGGACGGAATTCGCTCTCTGGGTCCCACCAGCGGTGGGCGAGATCGGAAAACTTGGCCAGTTCGGCCGGATCGGCATTGACGGGGTTCATGCTTTCGATTTTCCCATGGCTTCAGGGCTTGAGCCCATGTTGTGCCGCAAAGCGCTGTCGCTCTTGCAGGACATCGCGCCGCGTGATGCAGGCTTTGTCAGGGGCCAACCCCAAGCGTTGAAGTTGCTGGCGGTAGTCGGGGTTTTGGTACGGGTCGGCCACCACGTAACCCGCACGGTCCACGCAGACGCCATGGGTCCGGCATTCCTTCCAGCTCGCCCCAAACACGATTCGCCCGTCTCGGGTCAGACCCGGAAACGCACTGGCCAACACCTGGGTTTGCGCGTCTTCTATGCGGAACACCTGGTCGCGCAAAGCGGGATGCCGGTCCACGAAGTACACGCTGGCGTTGTCGGTGTAGGTCAACATGGCGGGCCGGGATCCGGCGAAGCCAAACACCGCTTTACCAGGTGCAGCATGCAGGTCCATGCGCAGATCGCAAGGGTGTGATGCGGCGAGCGTGTCGTTCGCCAATCCATACACCCGCATGCTGGGTTGTCCCACGCGCGGATTGATGGGAATCGCCGAAAACTCCAGTCCATCCACCGAAATCATGGGCAAGGTGTACACCCCGCCATCGGTGCTGCCCCTTGTCCCACAGATGAATTGCGGACCGCTGTCCTCCACCACGTCCACACGGTCCCCCTGATCACGCACACCGAGCGTGCGCACCTGGAGTGGCCCGGTACCCTGCCCTGCTCTGTCACCTTGCGGCCAACTCATGGAGCGAATCCAGACGAGGGATGCGTCTTCGGACTTGACTCCGGTCAGCTCCGCAGCAGCGGCGTAGAAACCCCGCATGCCTCCTTGAAACAGTGGTTTCGCTCGCTCCTGCTGTCGAACCACATCGGTCAACCTGAAATGGCGCCCATCGACGTCGACCACATAACGCCACGTTCCCTGCACCGGAAACGCCTCGTTGCTGAGCGGCGTGCGGTAGGCCACAAGGTGACCGGCAGCGTCCGCTGGCAACTCGATCAGCGATACTTCACCCATCCTCGCACCGGAAAAAGAACGCAGGACAAAACGCCCGTCCGGGCTGATGCGTTCGTAGGTGCCCAATGCGGGAACACCATGGCTGTCCCGCCCCACCATCTCGGGATCCAGCGGCAAATAGCTCACAGCGTCAATGCAGGCGCTGTCGTGCTCACGGGCCAGGGCAGGCACTGCCAGCGTCACGAGCAACACCAAAAATTGAACGCAGGCCGCATCAACCAATCGCATCAGGGAAGCCTTCTGTTGTTCTTGGCACTTTGCCCTTTCAAGGACTCCAGACGCAGCGCCAGCGAATCAATCCAGGCCTCATCAGACAGCACACCCCAGATCGGCCATTCGTGAACCTGATCGCCCAGCACAACCGAGCTGAAGGGGAAGTGATTGAGTCGTCGCAACCACACAGTACAGGCTGGCGGCACATCGCCAATCAAGGCACTTTGCGAGCGTCTCCATTGGGTGGCCTGAGCGGCTTGAGCCCACTCTTGGGCCGACACACCCGGGGCTTTCCAGGTCACCACCTCAAAGCCTGCCGCCAAAGCCGCCAACCTCATGCGCGGCCACTCCGACATGCTATAGACCATGCGAGGAGAAATCAGCATCACCACCACCGGCGCGGCAGACCCTGAGGACCAGGTCGCCAGGCAGTCGGTACCAAGTTCACGGACCACCGAAGTGGTATGCGCTGAGGCAGACACCTCGGCATGAGCCACTTTCATGGACAACACGGCGCAGCCGATCCACAACGCTGCACCCCAAAGGGCCAGCCGTGGAGATGCCAGGAGGCCACGAAAAAGGCCCCAGGCACTTGCGCGCCTGGGGCCTTGCGTTGAACACGCAGCCAGCAAAGCTTACTTGTTGGTGCGGGTGCCCACGACTTCCACTTCCACGCGGCGGTTCTTGGCACGGCCTTCTGAGGTGGCGTTGTCGGCCACTGGCTGGGTCAAGCCCTTGCCTTCGGTGTACACGCGATTGCTTTCAATGCCTTTGCTCACCAGGTATGCCTTGACCGCTTCAGCGCGGCGAACGGACAAAGCCTGGTTGTAGGTAGCGGTGCCCTTGGAGTCGGTGTGGCCCACAGCGATCACCACTTCCAAGTTGATGCCGCTGACCTTGCTGGCCAGATCGTCCAACTTGGCCTTGCCTTCGGGCTTGACCACAGACTTGTCGAAGTCAAAGAACGCATCAGCGGCGTAGGTCACCTTGGTGGCGGCTGGAGCGGCGGGAGCTGCAGCAGGTGCTGGTGCAGGTGCGGGGGCAGGCGCCGGTGCGGCGACAGGCTCAGGTGCCGGGGCAGGCGCCGGCACGATGGCACCGTCACAGCCTTTGGCAGCAGTGGCTGGGGTCCAGTTGGCATCACGCCAGCAGAGCGTGCCGTCGCCGTTCTTCCACTGAAGGTTGCCATGGCCACTGCGCCAGTTGTCGTTCGTTGCGGTACCGCTGGAAGGTGCTGCAAAGGCGGCCGATGCCATGGCGGCGGTTGCAAACAGCATTGCCACTTTGTTCAATTTTTTCATGGATTTCCTCTTGGAGTAAGCCGCAGACGGGCTGAATGTCAACAATCACGCTTGAAGTGACCACCACTTGAAACGCTAATTTTTATTGTGCCACAAGCGTCAGAAACAACGCATGAATGCTCTAGGGCCTGTGCGACACCCCTCCCACCCGAAGCGCCTAAATCGTTGCAGTCACACAACAGCGACGTGCACCAGATGGAACCCGGCCCGTCCACTAAAATGATGAGTTGCCTCTTGACTGTCTACGGACCTCTCTTCATCGCTCATGACACAGTTCGCCAAAGAAACCCTGCCCATCAGCCTTGAAGAGGAAATGCGCCGAAGCTACCTCGACTACGCTATGAGCGTGATCGTGGGACGCGCATTGCCCGATGCGCGTGACGGTCTGAAGCCAGTGCACCGCCGAGTGCTGTTCGCGATGCACGAGCTCAACAACGACTGGAACCGTCCCTACAAAAAATCTGCCCGCATCGTCGGCGATGTGATCGGTAAATACCACCCACACGGCGACTCGGCGGTGTACGACACCATCGTTCGCATGGCGCAAGACTTTTCACTTCGCCACATGCTGGTGGACGGCCAGGGCAACTTCGGCAGCGTGGATGGCGACAACGCCGCCGCCATGCGGTACACCGAAATCCGCATGTCGAAGATCGCCCACGAAATGTTGGCTGACATCGACAAAGACACTGTCAACTACGGCCCCAACTACGACGGCTCAGAAAAGGAGCCGCTGGTGCTGCCGGCACGCTTTCCCAACCTGCTGGTCAATGGCTCCGGTGGTATCGCGGTGGGCATGGCCACCAACATCCCACCACACAACCTGAATGAGTCAGTGGATGCCTGCCTGCACCTGCTGAAGAACCCTGAGGCATCCATCGACGAGCTGATGGAGATCATCCCTGCGCCCGACTTTCCCACCGGCGGCATCATCTACGGCATCAATGGCGTGAAAGATGGCTACCGTACGGGCCGGGGCCGTGTGGTGATGCGCGCCAAGTGCCATTTCGAAGACATCGACAAGGGTCAGCGCCAGTCCATCATCGTGGACGAACTGCCCTACCAAGTGAACAAGAAGACGCTCCAAGAGCGCATTGCCGAGTTGGTGCACGAAAAGAAAATCGAAGGCATCAGCCACATCCAGGACGAGTCGGACAAGTCGGGCATGCGCCTGGTGATCGAGCTCAAGCGCGGCGAAGTGCCCGAGGTGGTGCTGAACAACCTGTACAAGCAAACACAGTTGCAGGACACCTTCGGCATCAACATGGTGGCCCTGATCGATGGCCAGCCCAAGCTGTGCAACCTGAAGGACCTGATCCAGGTATTCCTTGAGCATCGCCGCGAGGTGGTGACCCGTCGCACGGTGTTTGAGCTGCGCAAGGCACGTGAACGTGGCCATGTGCTCGAAGGCCTGGCTGTGGCGCTGGCCAATATCGACGAGTTCATCCGCATCATTCGCGAATCGCCCACCCCGCCCGTGGCCAAGGCCGAGCTGATGACGCGCAGCTGGGACAGCAAGCTGGTGCGCGAAATGCTGACCCGCAGCCGTGCCGATGGTGGCGTGGTCAACGCCGACGACTACCGCCCCGACGGTCTGGAGCGCGAGTTCGGCATGCAGGGTGATGGCCTGTACCGCCTGAGCGAAACGCAGGCCCAGGAAATCCTGCAGATGCGTCTGCAGCGCCTGACCGGGCTGGAGCAGGACAAGATCGTCGCCGAGTACAAGGACGTGATGGCCGAGATCGACGATCTGCTGGACATTCTGTCGCGGCCTGAGCGCGTGTCCACCATCATTGCCGAAGAGTTGACCGCTGTGAGGCAAGAGTTTGGCCAGACCAAGCTGGGTGCACGCCGCAGCGAGATCGAGCACAGCGCACAAGACCTGTCCACCGAAGACCTGATCACGCCCACCGACATGGTGGTCACGCTCAGTCACAGCGGCTACATCAAGAGCCAGCCGCTTTCGGAATACCGGGCTCAAAAACGGGGCGGACGCGGCAAGCAGGCCACCGCCACCAAAGAAGACGACTGGATCGACCAGCTCTTCATCGCCAACACGCACGACTACATCCTGTGCTTCTCCAACCGAGGCCGCCTGTACTGGCTCAAGGTCTGGGAAGTGCCCGCAGGCTCTCGCGGCTCGCGTGGCCGCCCCATCGTCAACATGTTCCCGCTGCAAGAAGGCGAGAAGATCAACGTGGTTCTGCCGCTCACCGGCGAAGCGCGCAGCTTTCCGGACAACCGGTTTGTGTTCATGGCAACCAGCATGGGCACGGTGAAGAAGACCTCGCTCGACGAGTTCAACAACCCGCGCAAGGGCGGCATCATCGCTGTCAATCTGGACGAGGGCGACTTCCTCATCGGTGCCGCGCTCACGGATGGCCAGCACGATGTGATGTTATTCAGCGACGGTGGAAAAGCCGTGCGCTTCGACGAAAACGACGTGCGCCCGCTGGGCCGCAATGCCCGTGGCGTGCGTGGCATGACCATCGACGACGGCCAGAGCGTGATCGCCATGCTGGTCGCCGAAGACGAGCAGCAAAGTGTGCTCACCGCGACCATCAATGGCTACGGCAAGCGCACGCCCATCGGTGAATACACACGCCACGGCCGTGGCACCAAGGGCATGATCGCCATCCAACAGAGCGAGCGCAATGGCAAAGTCGTGGCGGCAACGTTGGTGCACACCGACGACGAGATCATGCTGATCACCGACAAGGGCGTGCTGGTGCGCACCCGCGTGAGCGAGATCCGCGAGATGGGCCGTGCCACACAGGGCGTGACACTGATTGCGCTGGACGAAGGTGCTGAGCTCTCCGGCCTGCAGCGCATCGTGGAGAACGACGCCAACGTGGCCGATGCGGGTGAAGCACCGGACGCAACCAACGCCGGAGACGACACCGAGGCAGGCAGCGAAACATGACGCGCCCCTACAACTTCTCGGCCGGCCCGGCCGCCATGCCCGAAGCCGTCCTGCAAAAGGCCGCTGCCGAGATGCTGGACTGGCAAGGGAGCGGCATGAGCGTGATGGAGATGAGCCACCGAGGCAAGGAGTTCATGTCCATCGCCGCAGCGGCAGAAGCCGACTTGCGCGAGCTGCTGGCGGTGCCCTCCAACTTCCGCGTTCTGTTCATGCAAGGTGGTGGCCTCGCTGAAAATGCCATCGTGCCGATGAACCTGTCGCGCGGCAGCGTGGTGGACTTTGTGGTCACGGGCAGCTGGAGCCAGAAGTCGGCCAAGGAAGCACGCAAATACGCATCCGCCAACGTGGTGGGCAGCAACGAAGCCGACCACCACACCTCTCTGCCTTCGCCCGCCAGCTGGCAGCTGAGCAGCGATGCGCAATACGTGCACCTCTGCAGCAACGAAACCATCCATGGCGTGGAGTTTCACGAGCTGCCCGATTTGAAAGCACTGGGCAGCAAAGCCCCGCTGGTGATCGACTTCTCTTCTCACGTTGCCTCGCGCACGGTGGACTGGTCGCGCGTCGGGCTGGCTTTTGGTGGCGCCCAGAAAAACCTCGGGCCCGCCGGCGTGACACTGGTGGTGGTCCGCGAAGACCTGTTGGGCCACGCGCTGTCCATCTGCCCGAGTGCATTCGACTACAAGACCGTGGCCGACAACGCGTCGATGTACAACACGCCGCCCACCTACAGCATCTACATGGCCGGCCTGACCTTCCAGTGGCTCAAGGCCCAGACCGAAGGTGCGCTCACCGGCATCGCCGCGATGGAGGCGAGGAACAGGGCCAAAGCCCAGCTGTTGTACGACTTCATCGATGGCTCGGGGCTCTACCTGAACAAGGTGGCCAAGAATTGCCGCTCACGCATGAACGTGCCCTTCTTCCTGCGGGACGAATCGCGCAACGACGCCTTTCTGTCCGGCGCCAAAGCAGCCGGACTGCTGCAGCTCAAAGGCCACAAAACCGTGGGGGGCATGCGCGCCAGCATCTACAACGCCATGCCGCTGGAAGGTGTGCAAGCGCTCGTGACGTACATGCGTGAATTTGAACAAACACAAGCATGACCCAGCCTTCCCAATCCGAAGCACTCGGCGTCCTGCGGGTTCAGATCGATTCGATCGATCAGCAACTGCTCTCGCTGCTCAACCAGCGCGCCAAGGTGGCTGAACAGGTCGGCGAAATCAAGCGCGCCGAGGGCTCGCCATTCTTCCGCCCCGACCGCGTGGCGCAAGTCATTGAAAAGATCCAGAAGGCCAACCTGGGGCCGCTGCAAAACCAGCATGTGGCCTCCATCTGGCGCGAGATCATGTCGGCATGTTTGGCACTGGAAGCACCGCAGCGTGTGGCGGTGCTCGGCCCCGAAGGCACCTTCACCGAACAGGCCGCCATCGAGTTCTTTGGCAGTGCAGCCAACCTGATTTATTGCGCCAACTTCGATGAGGTCTTTCACGCCACCGCCGCTGGAACTGCGCAATACGGCGTGGTGGGCATGGAGAACTCCACAGAAGGTGTGGTGGCCCGGTCGCTCGACCTGTTCCTGCGCTCGCCGGTCCACGTGGTTGGTGAGGTGAGCCTGCTGGTGCGCCACAACCTGCTGCGGCAGGTCAACCACCTGGACGGTATCGAGGTCGTGATGGCGCATCCCCAGGCCCTGGCCCAGTGCCAGAACTGGCTGAGCCAGCACCTGCCCAATGCCGAACGCCGCGCTGTTTCCAGCAATGCCGAAGGCGCCCGATTGGCCTCGACCAATCCGGCCTGGGCTGGTCTGGCAAGCGAACGCGCCGCGGCGCAGTTCGGCCTGCACATCGTGGCCCACGCGATCCAGGACGAGGCCTACAACCGCACCCGCTTCGCTATCATCTGCCTGCCACAGACCCTGGCCATGCCGCCCGCCTCGGGCAAGGACTGCACCAGCCTCGTGGTCTCGGTGCCCAACCGTCCGGGTGCGGTGCACGACTTGCTCATGCCACTGAAAAACAATGGCGTGTCAATGACGCGCTTTGAATCGCGCCCCGCCAAGTCAGGCCAGTGGGAGTACTACTTCTACATTGACGTCGCTGGCCATCCGTCGCAGCCCCATGTGGCAGCGGCACTCAAAGAACTCCAGGGCCTTTGCGCCTTCTACAAGGTGCTGGGTGCCTACCCAGTCAGTGAATGACATGGCCACTCCCGCTCCGCTGAAATTCGAACAACTCGGTCTCATCGGCTGCGGCCTGATGGGTGGCTCCTTCGCGCTGGCGTTGAAGAAGGCTGGCTTGGTCAAGCGTGTGGTCGGTTACAGCAAATCGCCCTCCACCACCGAGCGCGCCCGCCAAATGGGTGTGATCGACATTGAGGCCCCGTCGGCGCTGCTGGCCGTGTCTGGCGCCGATCTGGTGCTTGTCGCGGTGCCTGTGGCGGCCACGGAGGCGACGTTCAAGGCCATCCGGCATCTGGTGGGCAACGACACCCTCATCATGGACGTGGGCTCGACCAAGCGCGACGTGGTCGATGCGGCGCGCCGCGTGCTCAAGGACCAAGTGGGTATCTTCGTGCCCGCCCATCCGATCACAGGCAAGGAATTGTCGGGCGTAGAACACGCCGATCCGGACCTGTATGCGGGTCGGCAGGTCATTCTCACGCCCATCGAACGCACGCTCAGCGCCCAGTTGGACAAGGCCAACCGGCTGTGGACCGCACTGGGTTGCCAGGTGCAACAGATGTCGCCCGAAGCGCACGACGCTGCATACGCCGCCGTGAGTCACCTGCCGCACATGATCGCGTTTGCGTTGATGAACGGCATCACAGGGCAAGCCGATGCCAAAGACTTCCTGTCGCTGGCCGGCCCCGGTTTTCGAGACTTCACGCGCATCGCTGCGAGCGACCCCAGTGTCTGGCGCGACATCCTCGCCTCCAACCGGGAAGAGCTGATTGCGCAGTCCAGGCACTTCCAGCGTGCCCTGCATGCCCTTGAAACGGCAATCTCCGCCGGCAACGCCGATGCGCTGGAGTCCTTGATCGAACGGGCCAGCAGCGCCCGCTCCCACTGGCGCATGAGCACCCACAAGCCACAGAGCTGAGCACCAACCGTCGCGCATGTACGCCATTGAACATCTTGATCTTCCGCCATTGAGCAGCGCGGGCGGCACGGT
Organism: Hydrogenophaga sp. A37; assembly: GCF_002001205.1. GTDB lineage: Bacteria > Pseudomonadota > Gammaproteobacteria > Burkholderiales > Burkholderiaceae_C > Hydrogenophaga. The sequence continues at coordinate 32,583 of NZ_MUNZ01000193.1, read as the reverse complement.
CCGCCTGCCCGGCTCCAAGAGCATTTCCAACCGCGTGCTTTTGCTCGCTGCGCTGAGCGTCGGCCACACCGACATCGCCGATCTTCTGGATTCAGACGACACGCGCGTCATGCTGACGGCTCTGGCACAACTGGGGTGCCGCATCGAACCGCAGGCTGAGGGTGTGCTGCGTGTGCACGGCCTGGGCGGTGCGCTGCCCGTCAAACAGGCGCCACTCTTTCTTGGCAACGCCGGTACAGCCATGCGCCCGCTCACCGCGGCGCTGGCCTTGCTCGCCAGTACCCAGGGCGGGCAGTTTGAACTCAGCGGCGTCGCTCGCATGCACGAGCGCCCCATCGGTGATCTCGTGGATGCATTGCGGCAACTGGGTTGCCCAATTGACTGCACGAGGCAGGAAGGCTACCCGCCACTGCGCCTGGGCAACGGGAAACAACTCGCGCTGAAGCTGGACCAACCGATCCGCGTGCGTGGCGACGTGTCGAGCCAATTCCTTACCGCCCTGCTGCTGGCCTTGCCGTTGGTGGCCACGTCGCACAGCGTGGTCATCGACGTGGTGGGCGAGTTGATCTCCAAGCCTTACATTGAAATCACGCTCAATCTGCTGGAGCGCTTTGGCGTCACGGTGCAGCGCGAAGGTTGGTCGCGCTTCACCATCCCCGCAGGTTGCCAATACCGCGCGCCAGGCCTGATCCATGTCGAAGGCGACGCCTCCTCGGCCAGCTACTTCATTGCGCTGGGCGCCATCGCATCGGCCACACCTGGCACCCAGGGGATCACCATCGAAGGTGTGGGGCTTGCGTCGATCCAGGGCGACATCCGCTTCGTTGAGGCGGCCCGACTGATGGGCGCCGACGTGACGGGTGAAGCCAACCGCCTGCACATCCGGCGCGGCGCCTGGCCGCTCAAAGCCATCGACCTGGATTGCAACCACATCCCCGACGCTGCCATGACGCTGGCCGTTATGGCGCTCTACGCCGACGGCACCACCACCTTGCGCAACATCGCCAGTTGGCGCGTGAAGGAAACCGACCGCATCGCCGCCATGGCGGCCGAGTGCCGCAAGCTCGGCGCCACGATCGAGGAAGGTGCCGACTTCATGCGGATCACGCCGCCCATGCGATGGACCACAGGAAGCATCCACACCTACGACGACCATCGCGTGGCCATGTGCTTCTCGCTCGCGGCCTTCAATCCCGCCAGTCTGCCCGTGCGCATCGAAGACCCGAAGTGCGTGGCCAAGACCTTCCCGGACTACTTCGAAACCCTGTTTGAGGTGAGCCACACCCCGGCCCTGGCCATCCCTGTGATCTGTATTGACGGACCCACGGCCTCCGGTAAGGGAACGCTGGCCTCGGAAGTGGCCCAGCGGCTGGGTTACCAGTTGCTCGACTCGGGTGCCTTGTACCGGGCCACCGCCCTGGCCGCGCAGGACGCGGGCATTGATCTGGACGATCAACCTGCCCTGGCCCGCCTGGCCGCACAGCTTCCCTTGGTGTTCCGCGATCACCGGGTGTACCTCGCGGGCCGCGACATCACCGACCCCTTGCGCCTGGAATCCACCGGCGGCATGGCTTCACGGGTGTCCCAGCATCCAGAGGTGCGATCTGCGCTGCATGGCTTGCAACTGAGCTTCCGGCGCCTGCCCGGACTGGTCGCCGATGGGCGCGACATGGGCACCGTGATCTTCCCGGATGCCCCATTGAAGGTGTATTTGACCGCCAGCGCCGAACAACGCGCCCAGAGGCGGCATAAGCAATTGATTTCAAAGGGAATGACTGCTAAAATCGATGACCTTCTGGAAGATTTGAAGGCCCGCGACCATCGGGACACGTCCCGAGCGCATGCGCCCCTCAAGCCTGCCGAAGATGCTTTGTTGCTGGACAACTCTGAACTGAACATCGAGCAATCGGTGCAGCAGGTCTTGTGTTGGTGGCAAAGCAAAACGGTGTTTTCAGACAACTGAAAACACCGTCCTTGATGGCCCAGACGGCACCGCCGGGCGTTCACTGCCCGCAGGCCGAATGGTTCTTTCACTTAACCCCGCGGTACCGTACCGCAACGTCAACGCCGCCCATCCGTCGATTCAACTGCGCACCGCTCCTAGGGCTGTGTTGCTGTACGACGCTGAGTGGTTTTAGGAAACTGCATGTCTGAATCTTTTGCCGCCCTCTTTGAAGAGTCCCTGAAACGCGCTGAAATGCGCTCGGGCGAAGTCATCACCGCGGAAGTCGTTCGCATCGAACACAACCACGTGGTGGTCAACGCCGGTCTGAAGTCGGAAGCCTATGTGCCGCTCGCCGAATTCAAGAACGATCTGGGCGAACTCGAAGTGCAAGTGGGCGACTTCGTCTCCGTGGCCATCGACTCCGTGGAAAACGGCTTCGGTGACACCCTGCTGTCCCGCGACAAGGCCAAGCGCCTGGCTTCGTGGATGGCCCTGGAAAAGGCCCTGGAATCCGGCGACTTCGTCACCGGCACGACCTCCAGCAAGGTCAAGGGCGGCCTCAAGGTCATGGTCAACGGCATCAGCGCCTTCCTGCCGGGCTCGCTGGTCGACAGCCGTCCGACCAAGGACCTCACGCCTTACGAAAACAAGACCCTGGAATTCAAGGTCATCAAGCTGGACCGCAAGCGCAACAACGTGGTGCTGAGCCGCCGCGCCGTGGTGGAAGCCTCGATGGGCGAAGAGCGCGCCAAGCTGATGGACACGCTGAAGGAAGGCGCCATCGTCAACGGCGTGGTCAAGAACATCACCGAATACGGCGCGTTCGTGGACCTGGGCGGTATCGACGGCCTGCTGCACATCACCGACATGGCCTGGCGCCGTGTCCGTCACCCAAGCGAAGTGGTGACGGCTGGCCAGGAAATCACCGCCAAGATCCTGAAATTCGACACCGAGAAGCACCGCGTTTCCCTGGGTCTGAAGCAGATGGGCGACGATCCATGGATGGGTGTTGGCCGCCGTTACCCGCAAGGCACGCGCATGTTCGGCAAGATCACCAACATTGCCGACTACGGCGCATTTGTTGAACTCGAACCCGGCATCGAAGGCCTGGTGCACGTCTCCGAAATGGACTGGACCAACAAGAACGTGGCCCCGTCCAAGCTGGTGTCGCTGGGCGACGAAGTCGAAGTCATGGTGCTCGACATCGACGAAGACAAGCGCCGCATCTCTCTGGGCATGAAGCAGTGCCGTGCCAACCCCTGGCACGAGTTTGCTGAAGGCACCAAGCGCGGTGACCGCGTCAAGGGCCCAATCAAGTCAATCACCGATTTCGGCGTGTTCGTCGGCTTGGCTGCCGGCATCGACGGCCTCGTGCACCTGTCCGACCTGTCCTGGAACGAAACCGGCGAAGCCGCCGTGCGCAACTTCAAGAAGGGCCAGGAAGTCGAAGCCATTGTGCTGGCCATCGACGTCGAGCGCGAGCGCATCTCCCTGGGCATCAAACAGCTCGACGGCGACCCATTCACCACCTTCGTGTCGGTGAACGACAAGGGCTCCATCGTGACCGGCAAGGTCAAGACCGTGGACGCCAAGGGTGCCGAGATCGATCTGGGCGAAGACGTGCTGGGCTACCTGCGTGCCTCCGAAATCAGCCGTGACCGCGTGGAAGACGCGCGCAATGTGCTGAAAGAAGGCGACGAAGTCACGACCGTGGTGATGAACGTGGATCGCAAGACCCGCAACATCCAGCTGTCGATCAAGGCCAAGGACATGGCGGACCAGAACGAAGCCATGCAGACCCTGAGTCAGCAGTCGGCCCGTGAAAACGCCGGCACCACCAGCCTGGGCGCCCTGCTGCGCGCCAAGCTGGACAACAACAACTGAGAAGCCTGATCAGCGGCTGGCGCACCCCCGTGCGCCAGCCCTGTGATGCGCCATCCAGGCCCGAACACGCGTTGATTCAGACATGACCCGCAGCGACCTCGTCGAAGCACTTTCAGCCAAGTTCAGTCAGCTCACCCACCGTGATGCGGAGTTCGCCGTCAAGGCGATCCTCGACGCCATGGGGGAAGCGCTGGTGAAGGGCCACCGGATTGAAATCCGTGGCTTTGGCAGCTTTTCCGTCAATCGCCGCTCACCGCGCATCGGACGCAACCCGCGTTCGGGCGAAAGCGTGATGATTCCGGAAAAACGCGTACCGCACTTCAAACCGGGCAAAGCCTTGCGCGAACAGGTCGATGCCAAGACGGCCGAGATCCTGGGCCGCGAGCCGAAAAAACCGGACTGATCGCTACAATCATCCCACCACAAAGGGGATGAGTTGAAATACCTGATGTGGCTGCTCAATGCAGCCATTTTTTTTGTTCTGTTCGCCTTCGCGCTGAACAACCAGGCGCCTGTCACGCTGCACCTGTTTTTTGGCGCCAGTTGGCAAGCCCCACTGATCCTGGTGTTGTTGTGCGTGCTGCTGCTGGGCGTGGTGCTGGGGGTTTTAGTGATGTTGCCGCTGTGGCTTCGTGCGCGCAAGCAGCGCCGTCCCGCTCCAACGATTGCGGCTCCGCTGCCCACCGTCCCCGACGCTGTCGGCACACCCACCGCTCCCGCCCATGGATCTTGATCTCACCTGGCTCCTTTGGGGCCTTCCTTTGGCGTTTGCGCTCGGCTGGGTCGCGTCGCGACTGGATCTGCGTCAATGGCGCATGGAAAGCCGGCAGACCCCAAAGGCGTACTTCAGGGGGCTGAACCACCTGCTGAACGAGCAGCAGGACCAGGCCATCGACGCCTTCATCGAAGCGGTCCAGCGCGACCCCGACACCGCCGAGTTGCACTTTGCGCTGGGCAACCTGTTCCGCCGTCGCGGGGACTACGACCGCGCGGTGCGGGTTCACGAACACCTGCTCGCGCGCGCCGACCTCGACCGCAAAGACCGCGACCGTGCCCAGCATGCCTTGGCACTCGATTTTCTGAAAGCCGGTCTGCTCGACCGTGCCGAGTCAGCGCTGCACAAACTCGATGGCTCGGCCTTCGAAGGCGAAGCCCTGCTGGCGCTGCTCGCGATCAGCGAGCGCTCGCGCGACTGGCCGCAAGCCCAGGCGATTGCCCAGCGACTGGAAAACGCCAATCAGGGCAGTTTCAGCCCGCGCCTGTCGCACTACCTGTGCGAAGAAGCCGCGCTGGCCCAAAGCCAAGGCGACGCCACGGAGGGCCTGCGCCTGCTCGGCAAGGCCGTGGACCGGGCGCCTCAACAGGCGCGCGGCTGGCTGGCGCTCTCGGCGCTCAAGGCCCAGCAGGGCGACACCTCGGGTGCCATCGACACCTTGAAAAAAATGGCCAGCGAGGCGCCCCAGGGCATGCCGCTGGCGGCCCAACCGCTGGCCGAGTTATCCAAATTGGTCGGGCGCCAGGCGGAGGCCATTCAGCTGCTGCGATCGGCTCAGGCACACGCCCCCTCACTGGACATCACCGAGGCCCTGGCCAATTTGAGTCCGGATGCGGCGCGCTCCCACTACCTCGCTCACCTGGAACGTGAGCCCTCGCTGGTGATCGCCACGCGATGGCTGGGCGGCGAGACGCTCTCCGACCCCGCCGCCCAGAAGCGTGTTCAGGCGGCCTTGGAACAGGCCAGCGCACCGCTCAAGCGCTACCGTTGCGCGGCCTGCGGCTTCGAGGCGCGGCAGCACTTCTGGCATTGTCCCGGCTGCCAGAGTTGGGACAGCTATCCGGCGCGGCGCGTAGAGGAGCTGTGACCACCCCCGCCACGCTACGCGCGACCCCCTGAAGGGGGCAACGCGGTGCGGCCTGGCAAAGCCAGTTCCGCCGCGTTCTGAGTTTGGCTTCCCCTCTCCGGCGTGTCAGTCATTAGCGCGCTGCTCGTTCCAGGTTCTCAACAGCAAGGTTTCCAGGTCGTGCACAGGCCTCCCCGTCGCCTGCGCCACGGCGTTTCGGTACGGCGGCATGTTGGTGCATTCCAGCACCACCTGTTCCACCTCGGGGTGCTTCGCCACCAATCGAACCGCCGCATCCACCACGTCCTCCGACGCCTGTCGCACATCCAGCACGGTGTCATCGCTCAGGATGCGCGATTGCAGCTCGCACCCTCGCCGCAGCCCCTCCACCGGCGTACCCACCGGGACCCCCGCCCGCCGCAGCAGATCGGCATGCAACGAAGCGGCGTCGAACGTGACGAGGCCGGGCGATGACAGGCCAGCGCATTGCAGCAGGCTGGAGGTGAGCACCGGCACGTCCACCGCCGCCTGCAACTCGGCCTGCCAGCCGGCGAGAAAGCCGCAACTGGTGGTGATGAGCCGGGCGCCCTGAAGGGCCAGCGAACGGGCGGCCTCCACGAAGGGCTCCAGCAGCGCCGGGTCTTGCGTCTGCACCACGCGCCGGGCCGATGCACCCGGCACGGTGACGAATCGCACCGGGATGTCAGCGCGCACCCACGTGGCCGGGCTGCCGATGTCGCCCAGCGGGCGCGGAAAGCGGGTGTCCAGCATGATCACCCCCAGAAATCCGTCGGTCGTGGTCTGCTGGTTCGTCATGGCGATAAGCTGAGGGTGGAACATCAACGAAGGGACCATCGGAGCATGACGCAGGCGAGACTTGGACAACAGGTGGTGGTGCTGGGCGCCGGCATGGTGGGCATCGCCTGCGCGCTCTCGCTGCGCCAGCGCGGCCTGGACGTGACCGTGATCGACCCGCTGGGTCCGGGCGCTGCCACCTCGCACGGCAACGCCGGCGTTTTGTCGCGCAGCTCGCTCATGCCGTTCAACCACCCCCGGCTGTGGTCGCAGTTACCGGGCCTGCTGCGCGGGCGCAGCCCGGGCTTCCGCTACGACCCGCTGTGGATGCTGAGCCAATGGCGTTGGGGTCTGTCGTTCCTGACCCATGCGCGCGAACAGGACTTCCACGAGACCACCATCGCGCTGGATGCCCTCATCCGGCACTCGGGTGAGGTGCACCGCCGGTGGATGGACGCGGCGGGTGTCGCTCATCGCCGCCGCGACGAGGGCTGGCTGTTCCTCTACCGCAGCGAAGCCGGCTTCCAATCGGGCGCTTTCGGGCGCGAGACCCTGGCCCGTTTCGGTGTGGCCACGACCGCGCTGGCGTCGCACGAACTGCACGACCTAGAACCGCACCTCCAGCCCATCTTCCACAAGGCCCTGTGGGTGAAAGACGCGAGTTCGGTGGACAGCCCGGGCGAGCTGGTGCGCGCCTACGCGCGCTGGCTGGTGGAACTCGGCGGGCAGCTGCAGACCACCGAGGCCACGCGCCTGCAACGCGAAAACGATGGCTGGTCCGTCGGCACGGCCAATGGGCGCACCCTGCGCGCGGACCATGTGGTCATCGCACTGGGCCCGTGGTCGCGCGATTTCCTTCGGCAGCAGTTCGGACTGAAGCTGCCGATGGGCTTCGAGCGTGGCTACCACCGGCACTTCACGCCAATCCCAGGCGCGACGCTGAACCGCCCGGTCTACGACACCGCAGCCGGCTACGTGCTCGCGCCCATGGCACAAGGCCTGCGGCTGACCACTGGGGTGGAACTCAACGCGCAACACGCGCCGCCGCGGCCTGCGCAACTCGACGCCGCCGAGCGGGCCGCGCGCGAAGCGCTGACGCTGGGCGAGCGCACCACGGAGCCCGACTGGCTGGGCAGCCGTCCCACCCTGCCCAACAGCCGCCCGATGGTGGGCGAGTGCCCCAGCCAGCCAGGGGTGTGGCTGGCACTGGGGCACCAGCACATCGGGTTCTCCACCGGCCCGGGGACCGGCGAGCTGCTGGCGCAGCTCATGCTGGGCGAAGCGCCGGTGCTGGACCCCGCGCCGTTCAAGCCGCAGCGCTTCCTATGAGCGGGCTCACAGCTCGGCGCCCATGAACCAGTTGGGCAGACCGGTCACGATGCCGGGGAACACGGTGATCAGCACGATGGCCACCAGCATGCAGATGAAGAACGGCACGGTGACCTTGGCGATGCGGTTGCTGTCCACGCCGGTCATGTTCTGCAGCACAAACAGGTTGAAGCCCACAGGCGGCGTGACCTCGGCAATCTCGATCAACAGGATGATGAAGATGCCGAACCACACCAGATCGAACCCGGCCTTCTGGATCATGGGCAGCACCACGGCGCTGGTGAGCACGATCATCGAGATGCCGTCCAGCGCGGTGCCCATCACCAGATAGACCACCACCAAAACGGCGATCAGCTGGTAGGGCGAGAGGTTCATCGCGATCACCTGCTCGGCCAGCTCGCGCGGAATGCCGGTGAAGGCCATGGTCTTGGTGAGGAACGCCGCTCCCGCCAGGATGAACATGATCATGCAGCTCACGCGCGTGGCGCCGGTCAGGCCTTCCCAGAAGTTCTTCCAGGTCAGCTGGCGGCCCGCCGCCGCGATCACCAGCGAGCCCAGCACGCCAAAGGCCGCGCACTCGGTGGCGGTGGCGATGCCGGCGACCAGCACCCAGACGATGAACACGATCAGCAGGCCACAGGGAATCAGGCTGCCGGAGCGGCGCAGTTTCTCCGCCAACGTGGTGGGCGCGTCGGGCGCGGGCACCTGATCGGGGTGGCGCAGGCTCCACCAGGCGATGTAGGCCGAGAACAGTCCCATCAGCATGAAGCCCGGTAGAAAACCGGCCAGAAACAGGCGGATCACGCTCGCGTCCGCCGCCACCGCGTACACCACCATGGTGATGGACGGCGGGATCAGGATGCCCAGCCCGCCGGCCGCGGCGAGCGACCCCAGCGCCAGGTCACGGTTGTAGCCGCGCCGCTCCAGCTCAGGCAGCGCCACCTTGGCGATGGTCGCGCAGGTTGCGGCCGACGAGCCCGACACCGAGCCGAAGATGCCGCAGCCCAGCACGGTGGTGTGCATCAGCCGCCCGGGGATGCGGGACAGCCAGGGCGACAGGCCGTCGAACATCTGCTCCGACAGCCGCGTGCGGTACAGCACCTCGCCCATCCAGATGAACAGTGGCAGTGCCGCCAGCTCCCAGCTGGCGGTGGTTTCCCAGAATGCCGAGAACAGGTTCTTGCCGGGCAAGGTGGTGGTGAAGAACGCCTGCCCCACCCAGCCGACGATGGCCAGCGTCATCGCGATCCAGACCCCGCCCGAGAGCATGAGCAGCATCAGCAGGAGCAGCAAGGCCCCGATTTCCAACAAACCCATCACAGCTCCTCGGAAAAATCGCCGCGGGCGTGCCGCTCTTCGACGCGGGCCACGTAGGTGGGCTTACCTCCGCGGATCACGTTGACGCATTCGTCGAGCACCGCGAGCACCAGGATCGCGGTGCCGATCACGAAGCTCATCTGCGGAATCCAGATCGGAATCGCCACCATGTTGCCGGCAATGTCGTTGAACTCCCAGCTCTCGTAGGTGAAGCGCGCGGCCCAGTAACCGAGGTAGCTGATGGCCACCGCCGCAATGGCCAGCGACAGCACCTCCAGCTGGCGCCGAACGCCGGGCGACACCCACTCCAGCACCAGCGTCACGCGCACGAAGTCGCCATTGCGAAAGCTGTAGGCCATGCCCATGAAAGCAGCGGCGGCACACAGCCAGGCCACCACGTCATTGACCCAGGACACCCGCAACTCCAGCAACCGCCCGGCGGCGGCGTAGAGCATCAGCACGAGAATGGACAACACGCACAGGGCGGCCAGACCACCCCCGAAAGCGTAGAGGGCGTCCAGTGCCCGTCGCAGCGGGCCCGGCGACGGCGAAGTGTCCGATGCGGCGGTCATGCGCAGACCTCAGCGCTTAAAGGCGTCAACCAGCGCCTGGCCTTCGGGGCCGGCTTTCTCGGTCCACTCCTTGAGCATGGTGTCGCCGACCTTCTTCATGTCGGTCTTCAGCGCCGCCGGCGCGGGCAGGATCTGCATGCCACCCGCCTTGAGTTTGTCCAGGCTCTCGGTGTTGGCCACCTTGCTCGCCGCCCAGCCGCGGGTTTCAGCGTCGGCGGCGGCCTTGAGCACCGCGTCCTGCGTCGGCTTGTCCAGCGCCTCGAAGGCCTTCTTGTTCAGGAGCAGCGCGTTCTTGGGCAGCCAAGCCTGGGTGTCGTACCAGTACTTGACATGTTCGTACAGCTTGGCGTCGGCACCGGTGGAGCCGCTGGACATCATGCTTTCCACCATGCTGGTGGCGAAGGCCTGGCTGACTTCGGCGGCCTGGATGGTGACCGGCTGGGCGCCCACGAGATCGGCGATGCGGGCCGTGGCCGGGCTGTACGCACGCCACTTGATGCCCTTGAGATCGGCCGCGCTGTTCAGCGGCTTCTTGCTGTACACGCCCTGTGGCGGCCATGGCACCGCGAACAGCACCATCAAGCCCTGCTCGGCCAGCTTCTTCTCCACCACCGGACGCTGCACCTTCCAGAGCTTGGCCGACTCGTCGTAGCTGTCGGCGAGGAACGGCAGACCGTCAGCGCCGAAGATCTGCCACTCGTTCTGGAAGTTGGCCATCAGGATCTCACCGGCCTGTGCCTGCCCGCCCTGCACCGCGCGCTTGATCTCGGGGGCCTTGAACAGCGAAGCGTTGGCGTGCACCGTGATCTTGAGCTTGCCGCCGCTGGCCTTGTCCACGTCGGCCGCGAACTGGCTGATGTTGACGGTGTGGAAGTTGGTGGCCGGGTAGGCGGTGGCCAGGTCCCACTTGGCCTGGGCGAAGGCCGAGGTCGAAAACGCCATGGCGGCAGCGGTCAGCGAAAGTTGAAATACACGACGTTTCATGGGAGCTCCGGTGGGTGAGGTGGAACGGATCGCAGGCAAACCTGCGCGGAAAGGTGCACAGACTGTAGGCGCCGGGCTGGCGAACTGTGATGGGTGGTTTCCCTTATCGTCAACAAATCGTTGGCAAATCATCAGCAAAAAATCTAAACTCGGCGCCATCGCAGGAGAACCCATGGCCAAGACACCCAAAGCAACAACCACGCCCACCGCCAAGGCACCCGGCTCGCACATCGTGTCGTCGGCACACCTGGTTTCGCCCCAGAGCGCTGAGATGAGCGAGTTCGAGTTCGGCCTGATCGTGGCCAGCAACGCCTTCCACCGCTGGGTGGTGCACTGCATGTCGGCCGCAGGGCTGAAAGACCTGATGCCGCTGGACGTGCTGGTGCTGCACCACGTCTCGCACCGCGCAAGGGACAAGCGCCTGTCCGACATCTGTTTCATCATGAACATCGAGGACACCCACCTCGTCAACTACTCGCTCAAGAAACTGGTGAGCCTGGGCGTGGTGGTGTCCAGCAAGTCGGGCAAGGAGGTGACTTACGCGGCCACCGAAGCCGGCAGCGTGAGCGTGCAGCACTACCGCGAGATCCGCGAGCAATGCCTGATCCAGGCGCTGCACGTCGACGACGCGCTCAACAAGGACATCGGCGAGCTCGCACGCCTGCTGCGCGTGCTCTCGGGCATGTACGACCAGGCGGCGCGGTCCGCGGCTTCATTGTGAACACCCCCGGTACTTTGAAAGCCCCCCTGCGCCGCTTTGCGGCTTCCCCCCGGAGGGGGGACGCAGCTGGTGGCCCGGCGAAGCCGGTTCCACGGCTGCTCTGGGTGGGGGGCACGCGCTCCGGTGAGGTGTGGGCGCTTCCCGCCCTCATCGCTTCGCGTCTCGGGTTTTGTGGCACCTCGGCGAAACAGGGCGGTGTGAGAGGCTCGGCCTTGCTCCCTCGCCCCTCTGGGGAGAGGGCTGGGGTGAGGGGCTGGCGCCAAGCCCAGGCCTCCCTTTTTGCACACCTTCTTGCCTATGAATCCTGACACGCCCCCCCGCCTTCTCGCCCTCGGCGACAGCGCCTGGACGCTGGAGTTCGGCAGCGCCGTTGACCCGGCCATCAACGCCCGCGTGATGGGCCTGGCCGATCGGGTGGCGCAGGCGCGTGCATCGGAGCCGTTGATGGCATCGATCACCGATGTGGTGCCCACCTTCCGCTCGCTCACGGTGCATTACGACCCCATGTTGGCCACCGACGCTGCCGCGCTGGGTGAGCGCCTGCGGGTGCTGGCGCAAGACGGTCATCAGGACATGCAGCCGGGCCGCCTCTGGCACCTGCCGGTGTGTTTCGACGCCGACTTCGCGCCCGATCTTCCCCGGCTCGCCGAAGCCAAGGGCTTGAGTCCGGATCAGGTCATTCAGCACCTGCTTGCCGCCACCTTCCATGTCTACATGCTCGGCTTCCAGCCCGGCTTCCCGTACATGGGCGGCGTGCCGCCCGAGCTGCAGATGCCGCGCCTGCCGACGCCGCGCCAGAAAGTGCCCGCGCAATCGCTGGCCGTGGCGGGCGAAATGTGTGCGGTCTATCCCTGGGAAAGCCCCGGTGGCTGGAACCTGCTGGGCCGCACGCCCGTGGTGTTGTTCGACCTGCGCCACGCCGACCAACCGGCCCTGCTCGCGGCCGGCGATGAGGTGCGGTGCCACGCCGTCGACCGCGTCACGCACGACCGACTGGCCGCCGAGATCGCTCGTGGGCTGCCGCGCGAAACCTTTCTGAAGGCACCCGAGTGATGAACGGCCTGATCGAAATCGCACAACCCGGCATCGGCACCACCGTGCAGGACAGTGGCCGCGCGGGCCACCGGCACCACGGCATGCCGCTCTCCGGTTGGCTCGACGGACCGCTGGCCCGGGCGGCGAACGCCCTGCTCGGCAACCCGTCCGACGCCGCCGTGCTGGAACTGCGTGGCACGGGCACGGTGCTGCGCGTGAAGGCCGGGCCGGTGCGCCTGGCACTCGCTGGCCGCGTCGGCGCCACCTGCCTGCGCGGCGACGGCAGTCGCAGCACCCTGCCCGCCTGGCACAGCGCGACCTTGCGCGACAGCGACCAACTGCTGCTCAGCCCGGCCGAAAGCGGTTGCGCCTACCTCGCGGTGGCCGGCGGTCTGCTCATGGAGCCCCAGCTCGGCAGCCGCTCCAGCTACTGGCGCGCGGGGCTGGCCGGCGTGCTGGGTCGCGCCTTCCGCCCGGGCGACCAGCTGCCCTGTGGCGCCTGGCATCTCACCGACCCGAGGGAATGGCGTTGCCGCTCACCGTGGACCGCGAGCGTGGGCCCGGTGCGCGTGCTGCTGGGCCCACAGCAAGACCATTTCACCGCCGACGCCATCGCGCAGTTCCTCAGTCAGGACTGGGAAGCCACGGCCGCGCAGGACCGCATGGGCCTGCGCTTCAAGGGCGAACCGCTGGCACATGTCAACGCTGCGGCGGCGGACATCGTGTCCGACGGGGTGACGCCCGGCGCGATCCAGGTGCCCGCCAACGGCCAGCCCATCGTGCTGCTTGCCGACGGCCAGACCGTGGGCGGTTACCCCAAGATCGCCACCGTCATCAGCGCCGACCTGCCGCGGCTCGCACACCAGAAGCCCGGCACGCGCGTGCGCTTCGAAACAGTGAACCTGGAACAAGCGCATCGCGCGCTGAAAGACGAACGTGATCGCTGGCAGCGCTGGCTCAGCTCGCGCGAAACCTACCTGCCACCCGGCACCTTGGACGAAACCGCTCTCTACACCTGCAACCTCATCGACGGCATGCAACGCGCCGATCCCTGAAGGAGACACCATGTACCCCCACGTTCGATACTTCGTGTTCTCACTGCCCCCCGAGGGGGCACAAGCCTCCTTTGAGGCGGCTCGGCAGGAGGCTTGACCATGACCCAACCGACCATCAACCTCAACGCCGACCTTGGCGAAAGCTTCGGCGCCTGGCGCATGGGCGACGACGCGGCGCTGCTGCAGGTGATTGGCAGCGCCAACATCGCCTGCGGTTTTCACGCGGGCGACCCGGTGGTGATGCGCGACACCGTGCGCCTCGCGCTGGCCAACGGTGTGAGCCTGGGCGCGCACCCGGCCTTCCCCGACCTGCAGGGTTTCGGGCGCCGCGCCATGCAGCTGTCGACCCAGGAACTCGAAGCCACCATCCTCTACCAAGTGGGCGCGCTGCAGGCCATGGCCGCGGCCGAGGGCGGCCGAGTGACCCACGTCAAGCCGCACGGCGCGCTCAACAACATCGCCTGTGCCGACGCCGGGGTGGCGGCCACCGTGGCGCGCGCCGTGCGGGCGCTGGACCGCGAGCTCATCCTGCTCGCGCCCGCCCTCTCGGCGCTGGAAGCGGCCGGCAATGCGGCCGGTCTGCGCGTGGGCCGCGAGGTGTTTGCCGACCGGACCTATCAGCAAGACGGTCAGCTCACACCACGCTCGCAGCCCGGCGCCGTGCTGCACGACGCCCCCGCCTGCGTGCAACACGTGCTGCGCATGCTCGACGCCGGCGGCATCGTCACCGCCGACGGCCAGCGCTTGCCCTCCCCCATTCACAGCATCTGCGTGCACGGCGACGGGCCCGACGCCGTGGCCTCGGCGCAGCAGATCCGCCACGCGCTGGAGCAGGCGGGTTACCAGCTCGCACCGCTGACCGCGCTGGTCTGAAACCCGGGATTCGGCTGGGTATCATCGACCACCCTCACCCCAACCCTCTCCCGCCAGCGGGAGAGGGGGTCAGCAGTGACTGGCCAACAACCCAAGGAAATTCGTGTTCAAGAATGTAACGATCTACCGCATCGCGCCCGGCTGGGCGGCGACGCTGGAGACGATGGAAGCCGCGCTCGACACGGCCCGTTTTGTGCCCTGCGGCGCCACGCAGGACAAGTCGGTGGGCTGGGTCGAGCCGCGCGGCGAGGCGCACGGCCCGCTGGCTGAATCCGTGGCCGGACAGCGCATCCTCAAGCTGATGATCGAGAGCAAGGCCGTGCCCGGCTCGGTCGTGCGCGAGAAGGCGGACGAAGAAGCCGAGCACATCGAGGCCACCACCGGCCGCAAGCCCGGCAAGAAGCAGATGAAAGAGCTGCGCGAAGACGCGCTGCTGTCGCTGCTGCCACAGGCCTTTCCGCGCCGCATGAGCGTGTGGGTCTGGATCGATCTGACCAACGGCCTGCTGGTCACCGACGCCAGCAGCCAGGGCAAGCTCGACGAGCTCGTGACCGCCCTCGTCAACGTGTTCAACGACCTGTCGCTGACCCTGCTGCAGACCGCGGTGACGCCGCAGACCGCCATGACCTCGTGGCTGTCTGCTCCGGTGTCGGATGAAGACGAAGGCGGTGCACCCGGCGGCTTCTCGGTCGAGCGTGAGTGCGAACTGAAATCGGGCGACGAAGAGAAGAGCGTCGTGAAGTTCACGCGCCACAACCTCGCCACCGATGAGGTGCGCAAACACATCACAGAAGGCAAACTGCCCACGCGCCTGGCCATGAGCTGGGAAGGCCGCATCGGCTTCGTGCTCACCGAGTCCATGCAGCTCAAGAAACTCGCGTTTCTCGAAGGCGTGTTCGACGACCGGGCCGCCGATGATGAAAGCGGCTTCGACACCGACGTGGCGCTGAGCACCGGCGAGCTGAACAAGCTGATCCCCGAACTCATCGAAGCCCTGGGCGGCGAGATCGTGCCGGGCATGGCGATGCCCGATGCGCCGGCAGCCACGCCGACCGCTGCGCCGACCAAGCCCAAGCAGGAAGCCGTCACGGCGGTCGGCGACGACGAAGACCCACCGTTTTGAAAATATGCACCCCCCTGCGTCGCTTCGCGCCATCCCCCCAGGGGGACCACACCAGTGGCCCGGCAAAGCCGGTTCCACGGTGCGTACTGGAAAAGATAGCGACCCCCACAACACCAGCGAGTCCCCATGCTGCAAGTGATCGCCATCAGCCTCGGTGCCAGCGTCGGCGCGCTGTCGCGTTGGCAGTTGAGCCTGTGGCTCAACCAGGGGCACGCCGTGCTGCCCTGGGGCACGCTGGCGGCCAACTGGATCGGGGCCTGGCTGGTGGGCGTGGCGGTGGTGTTCTTCCACAGCCAGACGCAGCTGGACCCGGCCTGGCGGCTGGCCATCGTGACGGGCTTTCTCGGCGCGCTCACCACCTTCTCCACCTTCTCGGTCGAGGTGGTCGGCATGCTGCAGCACGCACGCTACCTGCTGGCCTTCGGCACCGCGGGCCTGCACCTGCTGGGCTCGCTGCTGCTCACGGTGCTCGGCATGAAGATGGCGGGCTGGTGGTGGGCCTCGGCCTGATGACCCTGCCCCGCTGACCCGGCGCGGCGGGCCTGCCGCCGCTGGGTGCGGCATCGCACAGACACCCCTGGGGCGCG
Source organism: Hydrogenophaga sp. A37 (assembly GCF_002001205.1). Lineage (GTDB taxonomy): Bacteria > Pseudomonadota > Gammaproteobacteria > Burkholderiales > Burkholderiaceae_C > Hydrogenophaga. Next base: position 16,522 of record NZ_MUNZ01000193.1, on the reverse strand, counting down.
GCGCCCAGACTGGTTTTCGCAGCCGCTGCTGCCGGGGACCGACCATGATCCAGATTCGCAAGGGGCAGGCGCCCGCCCCCTTGGCACGGGCGCAATTCGCCGAGCGCTTCCGGGCCTCGTTCATGGATCCGGCCTTCCGCGCCGAGGACCCATCCATCGACCGGCTCGAAGCCATTGCCTGGGCCGCCTTCAGCGAAGGCCGCAAGGCGCCGTTCACCCACAAGGCCGGCGAAGGCTACGCGGACCCGGACTACGAGCTGTCCGACGAATGGGTGGCCACCAAAGAGCGGCTGCAGGTAGCCCAGTCGCGCTGGGCCGATCCGGCAACGCCGTCGCGCGTGCTGCTGGTCTGCGGCTCGGCGCGCAACGACGGCACCTGCCCGGGTGAAATCTCCAAGAGCTTTCGGCTCATGGAAACGGCCCGCGATGTGCTGGCGTCGCTGGGTCTGCAGACCGATGTGCTGGACCTGAGCCTGCTCAGCTCCGACTACGGCCTGAAGATCCACCCCTGCAAGGGCTGCCTGTCCACCGCCATGCCGCTGTGCCACTGGCCCTGCAGCTGCTACCCCAACCACGCGCTGAACCAGACCAACGACTGGATGGCACAGATCTACGAGCGCTGGACCGCGGCCCACGCCGTGCTGATCGTCACCCCGGTCTACTGGTACCAGAGCCCGAGCCCGCTCAAACTGATGATGGACCGCCTAGTGTGCGCCGATGGTGGCAACCCCGACCCCACCGCCACGGGCGGCAAAGACCCCGCGAAGGCCAAGGCGCTGGAGATGAAGGGCTGGGACTACCCGCAGCACCTGGCGGGCCGCGCCTATGGCGTGCTGGTGCACGGCGACGTGGCCGGCATCGAAGACACCCGGCGCTCACTGTGCGACTGGCTGGACTGGATGGGCTTTCTCGATGCCGGCGTGATGGCCCGGCTGGACCGCTACGTCGGCTACTACCAACCCTACGCCACCAGCCACGAAGCCCTGGACCGCGACGAAGGTCTGCAGGAAGAGGCCCGCAACGTGGCGCGGGCCGTGGCCCAGGCGGTGGTCGAGCTGCGCGCCGGCCGGCTGCAGGCAGCGCGGCCTTCGCTGAAGCGCCCCCGCCCCAAATAGCGCAGCGGGGCCACGGGGCGGCAACGCGGGTCGATGCGTCGGCGCGAACACCGCCGCCGGGGTTCCAGAGACCATTCCATTGATGCAGGTCAAACGCACTTAAATATTCACTCCACGTGAATCATATCGGACCTATAGTCCGCGCATGACGCATTTCCCGAGACCCACCCGCGCTGTGCAGCGATGGGTTCTGCTCTGCCTGCTGCTCGCTCGGGGAATCGTTTTTTCATCGCCGATCCCGACCCTCCAGGGCATGACCGAGGTCTGCAACAGCAGCGGCACCCAGTGGGTTCAGGTCGATGACACCCCCGACACCGGGCCCACGCACACCACCGTCTGCTGGCTCTGCCTGCCCGCCGCCCTGCCGACCATCACGCGTGGCCCGCCCCCTTTCCAAAACCAAACCCAAGAGGTTCACACATGAAAGACGACAGCACCTTGTCTGCCAACGACACCACCGTTTGGGGTCGCCGGCGTTTCCTCAACACCGCCGCGCTGACGGGCCTGACACTGGGCGCCGCGGCCTGCACCGAGAAAGAGTCGGGTGCCGCCAACGCCCCCGCCGCAGCACCGGCCGCGGCCCCCGATGCCGCACACGCCGGCACCAACGCCACGCACCTCAAACCCGGTGAGCTCGACACCTACTACGGTCTGTGGAGCGGCGGCCACACCGGCGACATGCGCGTGCTCGGCCTGCCCTCGGGTCGCGAACTCATGCGCATTCCCTGCTTCGTGCCCGACGCGCTGGTGGGCTGGGGCATCACCAACGAGTCCAAGAAGATCATGGGCACCAAGCCCGATGGCTCGCTGCGCTACACGGTGGGTGACTCGCACCACACCCACGCCTCCTACAAGGACGGCAACTACGACGGCCGCTACGCCTGGATCAACGACAAGATCAACGCCCGCATCGCACGCATCCGCCTCGACTACTTCATCTGCGACAAGATCACGCAGCTGCCCAACGTCCAGGGCTTCCACGGCATCTTCCCCGACAAGGCCGACCCGGTGGACCCGGCGATCAACTACACCACGCGGGTGTTCTGCGGCGCCGAGTTCTCCATCCCGCTGCCCAACGCCGGCCTGGACGATGGCGCCCAGTACCGTTCGATGTTCACCTGCGTGGACGCCGAGAGCATGGAAGTGCGCTGGCAGGTGCTGATCGACGGCAACTGCGACCTGACCGCCACGTCCTACGACGGCAAGCTCGCGGCCACCAACCAGTACAACATCGAGATGGGCGTCAAGTACGAGGACATGATGTCGTCCGAACGCGATGCCTGCCTGTTCTTCAACATCGCCCGCATCGAAGCGGCGGTGAAGGCGGGCAAGTTCAAGACCGTGGGCAGCTCCAAGGTGCCGGTGGTCGATGGCACGCACACCGCCAACCAGGACCCCAAGACCGCGCTCACCGCCTACGTCTCGGTGCCCAAGAACCCGCACGGCGTCAACGCCAGCCCGGACGGCAAGTACTTTATCTGCGCCGGCAAGCTCTCGCCCACCGCCACCGTGATCGAGCTGGCCAAGGTGCTCGACTGGTTCGATGGCAAGCTCGAAAAGCTGGATTCGACCATCGTGGCCGAAGTCGAGATCGGCCTGGGCCCGCTGCACACCGCCTTTGACGGCCGTGGCAACGCCTACACCACGCTGTTCCTCGACAGCCAGGTCGTGAAATGGAACGTGGAGGCCGCGATCAAGTTCCACGCCGGCGACAAGGCCGCCAAATACGTGGTCGATCGCATCGATGTGCAGTACCAGCCGGGCCACCTGAACGCCAGCCAGTCCGAAACGAAAGCCGCTGACGGCAAGTACCTGGCCGTGGGCTGCAAGTTCTCCAAGGACCGCTTCCTGCCGGTGGGTCCGCTGCACGCCGAAAACGAACAGCTGATCGACATCTCGGGCGACAAGATGGTGCTGCTGGCCGACCACCCGGTGCGGGGCGAGCCGCACGACTTCATCATCTTCAAGCGCGAGCTGCTCCAGCCCAAGCAGGTGTATTCGCTCGACGAGTTTCCGCTGGCCATCAAGGACCCGAAGGAGTCCGGCGTGTTCCGCAACGGCAAGAAGGTCACGGTGAAGATGACGTCGCAGGCGCCGGCGTTCAGCCTGCGCGAGTTCAAGCTCAAGAAGGGCGACGAGGTCACGCTGATCCTCACCAACCTCGACAAGATCGAAGACCTGACGCACGGGTTCGCGATCCCCAATCACAACGTGAACTTCATCGTCAATCCGCAGGAGACGGCATCGGTCACGTTCATCGCCGACCAGGTGGGCGTGTTCTGGTGCTACTGCACGCACTTCTGCCACGCGCTGCACCTGGAAATGCGCACCCGAATGATCGTGGAGGCGTAAGCCCACCGCACCCCTCTCCTCTGGGGAGGGCCTGCTTAGCCGGGTCCGATGCCGGCGCCGTGTGGCGCTGGCATCGGACTCTGCCCCCGGACCCCAACGATGTCGATTGCACGCCTTTTCTCGGCCGCGCTCACCGCCGCCGCCCTGTTGCTGAGCCCGCTCGGCAACGAAGCCCAGGCACAGGCCTACGAGGCCCATCTGCCCGCCGACCTGGCCACCAACCCCGACCTGTGCGCCCTCGTGCCCTGCGCGGACGTGTTCCCGGGCGCCCAACGTTTTTCCCAGCGCATGGGCCAACCCCCGTATGTGGAGGCCTACGGCGACGCCGACCCGCAACAGCCGGGCCAGAAGACACTGCTGGGCTACGTGATGCTCTCGACCGACATCACCGACACCCCGGCCTATTCCGGCAAGCCGGTGGTCACGCTGATCGGCATGGACGTGCGCGGCCGCTATGTCGGCGTGAAGGTGCTCAAGCACTCCGAGCCCATCCTGCTGCTGGGCATTCCCGAGTCCACGCTGATCAACTTCAACAACCAGTACCTCGGCAAGTCGGTCACCGACCAGATCGAGGTCGGTCCTTCGCGCCCGGACGAGAACATCCTGGGCCTGGACGCCATCTCCGGCGCCACCGTCACGGTGATCGCGCAGAACCAGGTGATGCAGCTCTCGGGCTCGGCCGTGGCGCGCCAGGTCGGCATCATCGAACCCACCCGCCGCGACCCCGCACGTTTCGTGACCAGCGGCCGGCCCTACCGCTGGGAAGACCTGGTGAAGTTGGGCGCGGTGCAGCGCCTGCGCGTGATGCCCGAGCAGTTGGGCCTGGAGCGCAGCGCCGAGCCCTTCATCGAGCTGTGGTTCGGTGACCTCAACCACCCCGATGTGGGCCAGAGCCTGCTCGGCAAATCGGGCTTCGCCGCGCTGCGCTCGCGACTGAAAGACAGCGAACAGGCGCTGTTCGTGGTGCGCAGTGCCGGCATCGAATCCTTCAAGGGATCGGGCTTCGTGCGCGGTGGCATCTACGACCGCATCCAGGTCAAGCAGGGCGCCGATGCCTTCACCTTCCGCGACCTGGACTCGTTCAACCTCTACGGGCTGGAAGCCGAGGGGGCGCCGCGCTATTCCGAGTCGGCGATCTTCGTGATCCGCTCCGAGAGCTTCTCGGCGGCCTACCCCTGGAAGCTGGCCTTCCTGGGCAACCGCGTCGACCGCGCCACCGGGCACCGCAGCTTCGCGGTGTTCGAGACCAAGTACTGGCTGCCCCCCGAGATGCTGCAAGGCGGCCGTCCGGTGGTCACCGAGCCTGATGCGCCCTGGGTGCGCATCTGGAAGTCGCGCGCCATCGAGATCGGCCTCTTCAGCGCCCTGCTGCTGGCGGTGGCCGTGGTCTATGCCCTGCGCGACAAGCTCACGCGGCGCTCGACCCACAAGAACAAATGGCCGGTCAACGCCTTCAAATACTCGGCCTGGGCGCTGAGCATCGGCTTCGTTGGCTTCGGTCTCATGGCACAGCCCTCCATCACCCAGGTGCTGACCTGGTTCCACGCCCTGCTGTTCCAGTGGACCTGGTCGCTGTTCCTGTCGGACCCGTTCATCTTCGTCTTCTGGGTCTTCATCATCGTCACCGTGTTCGTGTTCGGGCGCGGGCTGTTCTGCGGCTGGATGTGCCCCTTCGGATCGCTCTCCGAAGCGCTCTACAAGGTGGGTCGCGTGATCGGCCTCAAGCGCTTCCAGACCCAGGTTCCGCAGGTCTGGCACGACCGGCTCAAGTGGCTGAAGTACGCCCTCTTCTTCGGCCTGCTGGTGGTGTCCATGTTCTCCATGGGACTGGCCGAGGTGCTGGCCGAGGTGGAGCCGTTCAAGACCACCTTCCTGGTCGGCCTCACGAACCGCAGTTGGCCCTACGGTCTGTTCGTGGTGGCGATCCTGGGCCTGTCGCTGTTCATCGAACGCCCCTACTGCAAGTACATCTGCCCGCTGGGCGCTTCTCTGGCCATGCCCAGCACCTTCCGCTGGTTCGGCCTGCAGCGCAAGCAGGACTGCAACAGCTGCAAGGCCTGCGCCGTGGGCTGCGGCGCGCAGGCGATCGACGCCGATGGCCGCATCGACCACCGCGAGTGCCTGCACTGCCTGGACTGCATGGTGCTCTACACCGACCAGAAAGGCTGCCCACCGCTGGCCAAAGAGCGCAAGCGCCGCGAACGCGACGGCCTGCTCATCACGCCCATCGGGCGCGACGGCTACTTTTTCCCCATCGAACCGGTCTCGCCCGTGAGCGCCCGGGCCGCGCGGGGCCCCGATCCGCGCATGCCCACCGCGCCCGCCCAGCCGTGGCCCGGCGGCAGAGCCACGGGCCTCAAAGGCCTGTGGCAAGAGGTGCAACACCACCTGTGGCCTTGGAGCCGCGACGGCTGGAAGCACCAGCGCGCCCTGCAGTTCGCCGGGCTCTCGCTGGCCCTGGCCGCGAGCGTGGCCTGGCTGCTGGCGGCCGACGGGCGGCTGTCGGCCAGCGCCATCATCGGCTGGTGGTTCGGCTGGAGTGTTTACGAGGTGCTGATCCGCATGGCGGGCAAGCGCTATGTGAAGGACGGCCCGTGGTGGCAGGTCCGCTACCGCGTGGCGAACCGGATGGACATGCTCAGCTACGTCGGCTTCAAGAACCTGCTGATCGGCGCGACGCTGTTCCTCGCGCTCAAGACCCTGGGGAACCTGGCGTGAAGACCCCAGCCTCCTGGCGCCAACGGCTGGCCTGCGTGTGGCTGCTGGGCCTGGCCCTGCCCGCGTGCGCCGCGTGGTCCGCCGTGTGGCGGGTGGAGCCGGGCGGCGACATCCAGGCCACCGTGGCGCAGGCCACCGCCGGCGACGTGGTGGAAGTGGCGCGCGGCTTCTACAGCGTGAACCTGCGCATCGACAAGCCCCTGACGCTGCGGGGCATCAACCGCCCCACCCTCAGCGGCGGCCAGCGAGGCGACACCATCCGCGTCGCCTCGCCCGATGTGCTGATCGAAGGCCTGATCGTGCGCGACTCGGGCACCAGCCTGAAGGGCCAGCACGCGGGCATCTACGTGCAGCCCGGTTCGCACCGCGCCGTGGTGCGGCGTTGCGACCTGACCTACAACCTCTTCGGCCTGTGGATCGAAAAGGCCAACGAGGTGCGCATCGAAGACAACCGCATCACCGGCCTGCGCGACCTCAACTCCTCGCAGCGCGGCAACGGCATCCAGCTCTACAACACGCAGGGCGCGCGCATCACCGGCAACGACATCAGCTTCGTGCGCGACGCGCTGTACGTCGACGTGTCGCACCACGCCGAGTTCCGCAGCAACCGGCTGCACCACAGCCGCTACGGCGCGCACTACATGAACTCGTACCACAACCTGTGGGAAGACAACGACAGCTACTACAACCGCGGCGGCCTGGCCCTGATGGAGGTGCGCAACCAGGTGGTGCGCCGCAACCGCACCTGGGGCAACTCCGACCACGGCATCATGCTGCGCACCCTGCAGGACTCGGTGATCGAGAACAACGTGGTGGCCGGCAACGCCCGCGGCTTCTTCATCTACGACGTGGAGTACGTGACCCTGCGCAACAACCTCGTGGTGGACAACCACGTGGGCGTGCACCTCTCGGCCGGGTCCACGCGCAACCAGGTGGTGGGCAACGACTTCATCGCCAACCGGGAGCAGGTGCGCTACGTCGGCGCGCGCGACGAGCCCTGGGGCCAGCCCACGCCCGGCCAGGGCAATTACTGGAGCAACTACCTGGGCTGGGACCGCGACGGCAATGGCATTGGCGACCTGTCCTACGAGGCCAACGACCTGGTGGACCGCCTGCAGTGGCGCCACCCTTCCATTCAACTGTTGCTGGGCAGCCCCGCCGTGCAGGCCCTGCGCGTGCTGGGGCACCAGTTCCCCGTGCTGCGCGTGCCCAGCGTGATCGACCCCCATCCGGCCATGGCGCCGAAACACCCCCACTGGAGCACATGGCGTGACAAGTATTTCCGCTGAAGCCCTGCACCTGGAGGGCGTCACCAAACCCTACGGCAGCCGGCGTGCGCCGCTGCTGGCGCTGGACAACGTGAGCCTGCAAGTGCCGCGCGGCCAGCTCTTTGGCCTGATCGGCCACAACGGCGCCGGCAAGAGCACGCTGTTCAAGCTCGTGCTCGGCCTCATCACCCCCAGCCAGGGCCACATCCAGGTCAACGGCTGCGCGGTGAACGGCCCCGACTTCCGCACCACGCGGCGCGCCCTGGGCTACCTGCCCGAGAACCTGGTGCTGTACGACAACCTCACCGGGCTGGAGACGCTGCGCTTCTTCGCGCGCCTCAAGGGCGCACCGCAGACGCAGTGCGCAGCCCTGCTCGACCGTGTCGGCCTGACCCGGGCCGGCGGGCGCGCGGTGCGCGAGTACTCCAAGGGCATGCGCCAGCGCCTGGGTTTTGCCCAGGCCCTGCTGGGAAGCCCTCAACTGCTGCTGCTCGACGAACCCACCACCGGCCTGGACCCGTCGGCGATCCGCGACTTCTACGACCAGCTCGACCTGCTGCGCTCGCAGGGCGTGACCCTGGTCATCAGCTCGCACATCCTGGCCGAACTGCAGCAGCGCGTCGACGCCCTGGCCATGCTCAGCAACGGCCGCGTGTGCGCGCAGGGCTCGGTGCAGGCGCTGCGCGAGCGCTCGCGCATGCCCCTGGTCTTCCAGCTGCGCGCCGCGCCGACCTGGCTGCAGACGCTGGCCACCGAACTGCCCGGGCATCTGGCCGGCGCCGAGATCGCGCTGCAGCAGCGCGAACCCGGCCTGCTGGAACTGCGTTGCCCCCGCGAACACAAGATGCGCGTGCTGGCCTGTCTGGCCAGCGCGGAGCTGAGCGATCTGCAGATCCACGAGCCCTCGCTGGAGGACGTGTACTTCGGCCTGAGGGAGGCACCATGAACATTTCATTGCAATGGCGCCAGGTGCAGGCCGTGGCCGCCAAGGAATTCCGCGACCGGCTGCGCAACCGCTGGGTGCTGGCGGTGGCTGTGGTCTTCACCGTGTTCTCGCTGCTCATCACCTACTTCGGCTCGGCCGCGCAAGGCCAGATCGGTCCGCGCTCGATCGAGCTGACCATCGCCAGCCTGGTCAGTCTGGTGATCTACCTGATTCCGCTGATCGCGCTGCTGCTTGGTTTTGACGCCGTCGTCGGCGAACGCGAGCGCGGCTCGCTCGACCTGCTGCTGGCCCTGCCCATCACGCGGCTCGAACTGCTGCTGGGCAAGTACGTCGGGCTCGCGGGTGCGCTGACGCTGTCCACCGTGTCAGGCTTCGCGCTGGTGGCGCTGCTGCTGTACCAGCGCTTCAGCTGGGCCGGCCTGTTCCACTACGCCGGCTTCGTGCTCAGCTCGGTGCTGCTGGGGCTGGCCTTCCTGAGCCTGGCCGTGCTGCTGTCGGTGCTCGCGCGCGACCGCACCCGCGCCTCGGGCCTGGCCATCGCGCTGTGGTTCGCGCTGGTGCTGGTGTTCGACCTGCTGCTGCTGGGCCTGCTGGTGGCCACCGGCGGCCAGTTCGGGGGCCAGGCCTTTGCCTACCTGCTGCTGCTGAACCCGGCCGACATCTTCCGCATCCTCAACGTGTTTTCGCTCGACGACGTGCAGCGCCTTTATGGCCTGGCCAGCATCCTGCCCCCGGCGCTGAGCCAGGTGGGCTGGCTCACCAGCGCCATGCTGGCCTGGATCGTCGCACCCCTTGCCCTCGCCTCCTGGAGATTTCGACCATGAACACCCCGTCCCACCTTCCCCTGAACCGCCGCCGTCTGCTGTGCGGCTGCGCCGGCCTGGCCACCCTCGGCCTGCTGGGCTGCGGCCAGAGCGGCGAAGCGGCCGCCAACGCCCCGGCCGAGATCAACGCCCAGGCCAGTTGTTCGCTCGACGGCATGCAACTCGCCGACTACCCCGGCCCCAAGGGCCAGATCCGCTACGCCGGCGTGGCCGAGGCGCAGTGGTTCTGCGATTCGGTGGAATTGCTCTCGGTGCTGCTCGCCCCCGAGCAGGTGCGTGCGGTGGTGAGCGCCCACGTGCAGGACATGGCCCTGGTCGACTGGGACCAGCCGCGCGGCCACTGGATCGATGCGCGCCATGCGCTCTACGTGCTGGGCAGTAAACGCCACGGCTCCATGGGCCCCACGGCGGTGAGCTTCGCCACCGAGGCCACGGCGCAGGCCTTCGTGCAGCAACACGGCGGCCGCCTGCTGCGCTACGCCGAGCTCCAGCCTGGCATGGTGGACCTGAGCGGTGGTGCGCTGCACGACACCCGCATGTGATGCCCTCGCGCCGCACCGTCATCGGTCTGTCGTTGTCAGAATTCGCTTAATTGTTCATACTGTATGAATATTAAAATCCATACCACCCCCTTCACCATTTCATTCAAGGATTCCCCATGAACGCCACGAAACTTCTCCTGATCCTGGGCTGCAGCGCCGCCCTGCTCGCGTGCGGCGACAAGCCCGCCGACACTGCCGCGGCACAGGCGGCTCCTGCCCCGGTGGCCGCCACACCCGCGGCTGCGCCGGCACCCGCCCCCGTGGCCGAGAACGCCGTGGGCAAGAAGGTCTATGGCGCGGTGTGTTCCATGTGCCACGCCGCCAACGTGGCCGGTGCCCCCAAGCCCGGCGACAAGGCCGACTGGGGCCCGCGCATCAGACAAGGCAAGGACACGCTCTACAAGCACGCCGTCGAAGGCTTCACCGGCGCCAAGGGCATGATGCCCGCCCGTGGCGGCGGCAGCGCCCTCACCGACGACGAGCTGAAGGCCGCCGTGGACTACATGGTCGACCAGTCGCTCTGAACCCACCCGGCCCCACCATGACACACCTGTTCCAACGCCGTCGGTGCCTGGCCGGGCTGGGCGGCCTGCTCGTCGCCGGCCTGGGCATGCGCCCGGCGCTGGCCAGCCCCGACGTCCACCATGCCTCCCGCATCCTCATGGGCACGCGGGTGGACATCGTGGCGCAGGGCGAAGGCCCCGGCGCCACGGCAACGGCCGTGCAGGCGGCCTTCGCGGAAATGCAGCGCCTCGAACGCATGATGAGCCGCTACCGCGCCGACAGCCTGGTGAGTGCGATGCACCGCAGCGCGGGCCGGGGCCTGGTGCAGGCGCCGCCCGAACTGGTCTCGGTGTTGCAGCGTGCCGCCGAGCTGTCCCAGCTCAGCGAGGGCGCCTTCGACATCACCGTGGGGGCGTACCACGGCTGGTCCTTCGACCCGCAGGACGCCCACGTGCCCGCGCTGGAAGACCTGCGCCGCGAACGCCGGCTGGTGGACTTTCGCGACGTGTTGATTCACCCCGCGACGGGCCTGGCCGGCCTCGGCCGGCCAGGCATGCGCATCGACCTGGGGGGTGTGGCCAAACTGCCCATCCTGCAGGCGGGCCTGCGCGTGCTCGAACAGCACGGCGTGCACCACGCCATGGTCAATGGCGGGGGTGACGTGCTCACGCGCGGCCAGCTCCAGGGCCAGGACTGGCGCGTCGGCATCCGCGACCCGCGGGCCCCCGAGCGGCTGATCCACACGGTGCAGGTGCGCGACGCCTGCGTGGCCTCGTCCGGCGACTACGAACGCTGCTTCGTGCGCGACGGCCGCCGCTACCACCACGTGCTGAACCCACGCACAGGCATGCCCAGCCGCGGCGTGCGGGGTGTGGTCACGGTGTCGCGCCAGCCCGGTCCGGTCAACGGCCTGGGCGCCGCGATCATGGTGGCGGGTGCCGCCGCAGGCCAGCACCTGCTGTCACCCCTTCGCGAAGTGGACAGCCTGATCGTCGACGCCGACGCCCGCATCACCACCACGGGGCGGTGGCACTGAGGCAACGCCCTTCGGCGTCAGGGGCTGAGCGAAAGGCTCTCAGCCGCTCAGTCGGCCTGGGTTTTGCCCGGCTTGCGCGCGGCCGATGACCGCCTGGCGGGAGCGGCCCGGGCCACTGAGGCCGGCGCCTTTCTCGGCATCTTCAGCGAGGCCAGCTGGATGGGAATCACGTGCGGCATTTGCCCCGCCTTCGCCTTGCCGGTCGCCACGGGCGCCAACAGATCGGCCAGGGTGATGCCATCGAGCACGTCGAAAAACCCCTGCGTCGCCTTGTACAGGACATCCTTGAGCCGGCAATAGCCATCCAGGCGGCAGGTGTTGGTCTTGCGATCAAAACACTCCACCAGGGTCATGTCGGTTTCGGTCTGGCGCACGACCTCGCCCAGGGTCAGTTCCCCGGCAGGCTTGAGCAAACGCAGACCACCGCCGCGCCCCCGTGTGGTGGCCAGCCAGCCAAACGACGCCAGGATCATCACGATCTTGGTGAGATGGCTGCGGGAAATGCCGTGTGCCTCGGCGATCTCGTTGACCGTGGGCGGATGCTCGCGCCCTTCGCAGGCGGCGCAATACATCAGCACCCGCAGGCTGTAGTCGGTCCAGTGAGTGAGTCGCATGCGTTGTTGCCCGGGCAGGGGGTGGTTGGCGTGAAACTTTCACTGTAGCGGCAATGGACCGCGGTCGCCGTGTCCCGGATCAAGGTTCGGCGACATTCCCGCGCGCATCAGCCCTTGAGGCGGGCTCCGGCACCGTCATGCACCTGCACGTTGATCGCAATGCCCTGGCGCACGCTCAGGCGCTGGAGGCCTCGGCGGGCCGGATCGACACCGCGCAGTACTTGAACTCCGGGATCTTGGCCTGCGGGTCGAGCGCCGCGTTGGTCAGCAGGTTGGCCGCGGCCTCCGAGTAGGCGAAGGGAATGAACACGCAGCCGGCGGCAGTGCCGTCGTCCTGCCGCGCGCGCAGCGTCACCTCGCCCCGGCGCGAGCGCACCGTGATGCGGTCGCCTGCCGACAGCCCCAGCCGCTCCAGGTCGGCGCCGCTGACGCTGGCCGTGGCCTCCGGCTCCAGCGCGTCGAGCACCGTCGCGCGGCGCGTCATGCTGCCGGTGTGCCAGTGTTCGAGCTGGCGCCCGGTGATCAGCACCATCGGGTACTCGGTGTCGGGCGACTCGTCGGCGGGCACCAGTTGTGCCGGCACCAGGCGCAGCCGGCCGTCGGCCGTCGGGAAGCGGTCGGTGAAGACGATGGGCTGGCCCGGGTCGTCGTCGTCCAGACACGGGTAGGTCACGCTGCCCTCGCGCTCCAGCCGCTCCCAGCGGATGCCCGCGATCGAGGCGTGCATGGCCTGGCGCATCTCTTCGTACACCGCGGCGACGCCGTGGTGTTCGCCCTCGTAACCCCAGCGCAGGCCCAGGCCCGCGGCCATCTGCTGGATGATCCAGAGGTCGGCGCGCGCCTCGCCCGGTGGATCGATCGCCTGTCGGCCCAGCTGCACCATGCGGTCGGTGTTGCTCACCGTGCCGGTCTTCTCGGGCCAGGCGCTGGCCGGCAGGATGACGTCGGCCAGCCAGGCGGTCTCGGTCATGAAGATGTCCTGCACCACCAGGTGTTCGAGCGACGCGAGTGCGTGGCGAGTGTGGTTCAGGTCGGGGTCGCTCATGGCCGGGTTCTCGCCCATGACGTAGAGGCCCCGCAGCTTGTGCGGGTCGCTCTGATCGGCCAGCGCCTGGTGCATCAGCTCGACCACGGTGTAACCCGGTTGCGGGTCCAGCGGCGTGCCCCAGAAGTCCTCGAACCAGGCGTGCGCCGCTGCGTTGTCCACCCGCTGGTAGTTGGGGAACATCATCGGGATCAGGCCGGCGTCGCTCGCGCCTTGCACGTTGTTCTGTCCGCGCAGCGGGTGCAGGCCGCTGCCGGGCTTGCCGATCTGGCCGGTGATGGCGCACAGCGCGATCAGGCAGCGGGCGTTGTCGGTGCCGTGCACGTGCTGGCTCACGCCCATGCCCCAAAGGATCATCGCGGCCTTGGCGGTGGCAAACGCACGCGCCACCTCGCGAATGGTCTGTGCCGGGATGCCGCAGACCGGCGCCATCGCCTCGGGGCTGAAGCGCGCGACGTTCTGCGCCAGTTCCTCGTAGTGGGTGGTGCGCTGCGCGACGAAGTCCTGGTTCACCAGGCCCTCGTCGATCACGGTGTGGATCATCGCGTTAAGCAGGGCCACGTCGGTATCGGGCCGGAACGGCAGGGTGCGCCAGGCGTGTTGGCCGATGTCGGTGATGCGCGGGTCGGCCAGCACGATGCGGGTGCCGCTCTGCGCGGCGTTCTTCATCCAGGTTGCGGCCACCGGGTGGTTGACCGTCGGGTTGGAGCCGATCACCACGATCAGGTCGGCATGCGCCACGTCGTTGACCGGGTTGCTCACCGCGCCCGAGCCCACGCCTTCGAGCAGCGCCGCGACGCTGGAGGCGTGGCACAGGCGCGTGCAGTGGTCGACGTTGTTGGAGCCGAAGCCGGTGCGCACCAGCTTCTGGAACAGGTAGGCCTCTTCGTTCGTGCCCTTGGCCGAACCGAAGCCGGCCAGGCTCTTCGGACCGTGGGTGTCGCGCAGTGCCATGAACGTGCCGCTGGCCAGCGCCAGCGCCTCGTCCCAGCTCGCTTCGCGGAAGGTGTCGCGCCAGTCGGCGTCGCGCGCCGGAATCGCGTCGCCGTGTTTGGGCACGCCCTCGCGGCGGATCAGCGGCACCGTGAGGCGCCCCGCGTGGTGCACGTAGTCGAAGCCGAAGCGCCCCTTGACGCACAGGCGCCCGTGGTTGGCCGGCCCGTCGCGACCTTCGACCGCGACGATTTTTTCATCGCGCACCTGGTAGCTGAGCTGACAGCCGACACCGCAGAACGGGCACACCGAGTCCACCGAGCGGTCGACGGCCTGTGAACCCACCAGGCCCTTGGGCATGAGCGCGCCGGTCGGGCAGGCCTGCACGCACTCGCCGCAGGCCACGCAGCTGCTCGCACCCATGGGGTCGGCCAGATCGAACACCACCTGCGCGTGTGAGCCCCGAAAGGCCATGCCGATCACGTCGTTGACCTGCTCTTCTCGGCAGGCGCGCTGGCAGCGGTTGCACTGGATGCAAGCGTCGAGGTTGACCGCCATCGCGGGGTGCGAGAGGTCCGGCGCCGTGGGTGCGCGACGCAGTGCATGGAGCGCGGGGCGCACGCTCACGCCCTCGCGTTGCGCCCACTCGCTCAGCTCACCGTGCGGCAACGCGGGGTCGTCGTCCAGCCACTTGTGGCCCTGCTCGGGCATGTCGGAGAGCAGCAGCTCCAGCACCATGTCGCGGCTCTTCTTGGCACGCAGGCTGTCGGCCAGCACCTTCATGCCGGGCGTGACGCTGCGGCAGCAGCTGGGTGCGAGCGCGCGCTCGCCCGCGACCTCGACCATGCAGGCGCGGCAGTTGCCGTCGGGGCGCAGCGGGTCGCTGTGGCACAGGCGTGGAATCACCACGCCGTGGCGCTCGGCGGCGTGAAGGATGGACTCGCCTTCGAAGGCTTGGACGGGCTGGCCGTCGAGTTCGAAGGCGACGGTGGCGGGGGTGAGCTGCTTTGCGGTCAAGGGCTTGTTCATGCGGCACCGCCGAATTCGTGTGCGAAGTGTTTGAGCACCGAGCGGATCGGGTTGGGCGCGGCCTGGCCGAGGCCGCAGATCGAGGCGTCGCCCATGACCTCGCACAGGTCACCCAGCGTGTCGGCGTCCCAGTGCCTGGCCTCCATCAGCTTCGCCGCCTTGGCCGTGCCCACGCGGCAGGGTGTGCACTGGCCGCAGCTTTCGTGTTCGAAAAAGCGCATGGTGTTGAGCGCCGCGTCACGTGCGAGGTCGTTGTGGCCGAGCACGACCACGGCGGCCGAGCCGATGAAACAGCCGTGCGGTTGCAGGGTGTCGAAATCGAGTGGGATGTCGGCCATGCTCGCGGGCAGGATGCCGCCGCTGGCCCCGCCGGGCAGGTAGGCATAGAGCGCGTGGCCGTCGGCCATGCCGCCGCAGTGTTCGTCGATCAATTCGCGCAGCGTGATGCCGGCGGGCGCGAGCTTGACGCCGGGTTCGCGCACGCGCCCGCTCACGCTGAAGCTGCGCAGACCCTGGCGGCCGTGGCGCCCCTGCGAGGCAAACCAGTCGGCGCCGCGCTCCAGGATGTCGCGCACCCAGTACAGCGTTTCGAAGTTGTGTTCCAGCGTGGGCCGGCCAAACAGGCCCACCTCGGCGATGTAGGGCGGGCGCATGCGCGGCTCGCCGCGCTTGCCTTCGATGCTTTCGATCATGGCCGACTCTTCGCCGCAGATGTAGGCGCCCGCGCCGCGGCGCAGCTCGATGCGCGGCAGGGGAAACGGTGGGTCGGCCTGCAACGCCGCCAGCTCGGCCTGCAGCAGGTGGCGGCAATCGTGGTACTCGTCGCGCAGGTAGATGTAGACCGCATAGATGCCGACGACCGTGGCCGCGATCAGCAGGCCTTCGAGGAAACGGTGCGGATCGCGCTCCAGGTAATGGCGGTCCTTGAAGGTGCCGGGTTCACCCTCGTCGATGTTCACCGCCATCAGGCGCGGCCCCGCGAAGCCGCGCACGATGCGCCACTTGCGCCCCGCCGGAAACCCGGCGCCGCCCAGGCCGCGCAGACCCGAGTCTTCCATGGCCTTGATCAGGTCTTCGGTGTCCCGTTCGCCACGGGCGACCGCCGCGGCCAGCCCATAGCCACCCGCCGCGCGGTAGGCCGCGTGGTCCACGAAATCGGGGTGTGGGGGAGCGGGCATGTCGTCCACGCTCGCCGCACAAGCCGCCACCGATTCGGGTGTGGCCTTCGCGACCGCGCGCTGCCCGACCTGCACCGCAGGCGCCTGCTCGCAGCGCCCCACACAGGGCGCGGGGATCACGCGCACCTCACGACCGAGCAAGACCGGCAACTTGGCCAGCAGGTCGCTGGCACCAGCCAGGCTGCAGCTCAGCCCGTCGCACACCCGCACGGTGAGCGCGGCGGGCGTGTCGCCTTCGCGCAGCACCTCGAAGTGGTGGTAGAAGCTCGCGACCTCGAACACCTCCACCACGGGCAGGCGCATCTCGGCCGCGAGGGCGACGATCATCGCTTCGGGCAGGCCGTGGTGGGCGTCGTTGATGGCGTGCAGGTGCTCGATCAGCAGGTCGCGGCGGTGGCCGTCGGCGGGCGGTGGGCCG
>NZ_MUNZ01000063.1 GCF_002001205.1 Hydrogenophaga sp. A37 | reverse complement strand
CACCCGCCGCGGGCAGCTTGCGCGTGGACCCGGTGCTGCCGCGCGCCTGGCTGGGCCGAAGGCGGGCAGGCTGGCGCGCCGCAACATCGACTGCAGACGGGCCAGCAGCTCGTCGCGGTTGAAGGGTTTGGTGAGGTAGTCGTCGGCCCCGGCGTTCAGGCCCTCGACCCGGTCCTCGATGCCGTCGCGCGCCGTGAGGATCAGCACCGGCAGGGCCGGCAGGCGCAACCGAAGGCGCCGCAGCACCGTGAGCCCGTCCAGCTTGGGCAGGCCGAGGTCGAGCACCACACCGTCAAACGCATCGCTCTGGAGCCGCTCCAGCGCCTGCTCGCCGTCGGTGGCGGTGTCGATGCGGTGACCCGCCTGCATGAGCTGGGCGCTCAGTCCGTCGCGCAGCAATTCGTCGTCTTCAACAATCAACAGGTGGGCCATGCGGCCAAATTATCCGGGCTTTTGGCGGAGTCCCCTCTTCTCATCCAGCTTTGCATGGCACCGGAGCGCCACCCCGATGCATGAGACGGTGCAGCCCAAGGGCACCGCCGGGCCGGCTTTGCCGGACGGCCAGTGCCGTCCCCCTCCCGCCGAAGGCGAGAGAGGGGGGTGACGCGAAGCGGCGCGGGGGGTGCTTCCCTTCAAGCGTCTTCCATGTTCCAGCGAAAACCGCAGCGTTTGCAGCACACCGGCACCAGCCGGGTCGCGGGTTCGGCGGTGCGCGCCTGGTCGAGCAACAACAGCCCATAGGCTTTGCATTGCCCGCAGTTGGCCTGGTTGGCCATCTCTTCGGCGTGCATCAGCAGGTAGAGGTAACGGCGCAGCGCCCAGAGCGACACGCTGGCGCAGATCAGCACGAAGGCCGTGTCGATCAGTTTTTCGGTCCAGTTGCCGCCTTTGAAGGCCTCGAAGCTGGCGATCAGCGCCACCGCCGACACCAGGGCCAGCGCCATGTGGGCGTGGCTGGAGAGCAGCTCACGTTCGTACCACTTGCGGAAACCGAAACGGCGGATGCCTTCGGGCAGGGCAGGGTTGAACGGGTTGCTGGCCATGTTGGGCTCCTAGGGGTCGGGGTGCTCCAGATTCAGGGCCAGGGCCACGGCGCGGCAGCGGGCCTGGTGGATGGCGTTGGCGATGCGGTCACCCGTCGCCATCGCGCTGGCCTGTGCATTGTGATCCGGATGCGTACCGTGCTGCTGGGCCGCGCGTGCAATCCCCGCGGTATCGACCGATTGCGCCGCCGCCAGCACGCCGCGCAGCCTGGCGCTCTGGGGGTAGGGGTTGTCGCCATGCCCGAGGCGCCCACGGGCATCGCACTCGCAGGCCAGCAGCACATCGACAAACCGCTCCGGGCGCCGCAATGCATCGCAGCGCTCCAGCAGGCGCACCAGCGCCGCCGCATTGAACTCGCTGCTGCGGTGGATGTGGCCGTGTTCCCGCGCCACCACGTCGGCCAGCTCGCGGCTCTCGCGTGGCACACGCCAGCGCTCGCACACGCCGCGCAGCAACTGGGCGCTGCGCTCTTCGTGGCCGAGGTGGCGCGGCAGGATGTCGGCCGGCGTCGTTCCCTTGCCCAGGTCGTGGCACAGGCAGGCGAAGCGCACCGGCAGGCCCGCGCCCAGCCGCGCGCTCATGTCGAGCACCATCATCAGGTGCACGCCGGTGTCCACCTCGGGGTGGTAGTCGGCGCGCTGTGGCACGCCCCAGAGCCGGTCCACCTCGGGCAGCAGCCGCACCAGCGCGCCGCACTCCCTGAGCACCTCGAACATGCGGCTCGGGCGCTGCTCCATCAGCCCGCGCGCGAGTTCTTGCCAGACCCGCTCGGGCACCAGGTGGTCCACCTCACCGGCGTCCACCATGTGGCGCATCAAGGCGAGGGTTTCGGGCGCGACCGAAAAGTCGGGGAAGCGGGCGGCAAAACGCGCCAGCCGCAGGATGCGCACCGGGTCTTCGGCGAAGGCGTGGGTGACGTGGCGTAGCACCCGATCGCGCAGGTCACGCTGGCCGTCGTGGGGGTCGATCAGCCGTGCGCGGGTCGGGTCGTCGGCCTCCGCCTGGGCCACCGCCATCGCGTTGATCGTCAGGTCGCGCCGCGCCAGATCGGCTTCGAGCGTGACGCCCGGTTCGGCGTGGAAGGCGAAGCCGTGGTAGCCCGGCGCGGTCTTGCGCTCGGTGCGCGCGAGCGCGTACTCCTCACGGGTTTCAGGGTGCAGAAAGACCGGGAAGTCGCGGCCCACGGGCAGGAAGCCCTGTTGCACCATGGCCTCGGGCGTGGCGCCGACCACGACCCAGTCGCGGTCCACGTGGGACGGCTCGGACGTGGCACTCTGGGGGCTCATCAGGGCGTCGCGCACCGCGCCACCCACAAGGTAGATCTCCATGGCGCCAAGTGTAGAGGCGCCGGCCGGGGCCTGGGAGGCTCAGTCGAACACGGGCCTGAAGAAGCTGCGCTCGTAACTGAGGATGCAGCGCGTTTCTTCGGCGTAGCGGAACGCGGCCTGGCAGTCCGGGTCTTCGAAGGAGCGGGACCGGTAGTCTTCGTAGAGCGCCAGGCTGGGGAAGCTGAACAGGGCCAGTGCGATGTTGTTCGCGCCTTCCGAGGGCAGGAAATAACCGTGGTGCTGCCCGCCGAATTTTTCAACGAGTGGAATCCAGAGCTTGCCGTAGTGCTCGAATGCCTGGAGCTTGGCGGGGTCGATGACGTAGCGCAGATAGCAGGTGATCATGGGATGAGATTCTTCAGTCGTCGAAAGAAAGCCGCTGTGTCTGGGCCAGACGCGCGGTGCCGCCGGCCCACAGGCGTTCAATGCCCGAGGAGCCGATGTCCAGCGAAACATGGATCAGGCTGGGGGACGGGTGGGGCATGAGGCGGCCCTGTTCCAGCGCGAAGCGGGTTGGGGCCATGCCCAGCCGGTCGTGCAGCCAGCAGGCCAGCGGCCCGGCGGCCATGCCGGTGGCCGCTTCCTCGTTGATGCCATAGCGTGGCGCGAACATGCGCGCCGCCGCGTGACGACCCGGCATGTCGGGCTGCAGGCAGAACACATAGAACCCGATCAGGTCATGGGTGTCGCTGAGGCGGTGAATCCGTTCCAGCTGGGGCTGGATGGCGGCCAGGCGCTCGCGGCTGCGCACGCCCACCACCAGGAAGGCATTGCCCGTGTGCACCACGGCAGGCGGGCGCCCGACGATCAGGTCGTCGGCCTGCAGTTGCAGCGCGTCCAGCACCTGCTGCATGGGGTCGCCGGTGGCGATCTCGGTGTAGGTGGGCGCGCTTTGTTCCATGGCCACGCGCGAGCCTTCAATGAGGATGGTGCGGTTGCCGTCGATGGTTTCCTTGCTGTGCACCCCGCCGGGCAACTGGCCCAGATGCTGCATCAGCCAGAAGGCGGCGATGGTGGCGTGGCCGCAGTGGGCGATCTGCTGGGTCGGGGTGAAGAACGCCAGCCGGCGCGAAGCGATCGCCGATGCGTCGACGAAAACGGTCTCCGACAAGCCCAGGCGCGCGGCGAGCGCCTGGCGCTGCTCGGCGCCGAGCCCGTCGGCGGCCAGCACGACCCCGGCGGGGTTGCCCCCGATGGCCGACCCGGCCTGGTCGTCGACGAAGGCGTTGACGGTGTGAACGGTGACATCCATGGTCATTCCTTCTGGCCCGATGGCCGCTCAGCGCCCCAGACGGTAGGGTTCTTCGAAATCGAGGAAGTCGTGTTCGGCCAGCGCGCCGTCGATCCAGGCCTTCACCCCGGGCAGGGCGGCCACACGGTCCACGTAGGCCTGCAGGTCGGCGGGCAGGGGCAGGCCGTAGGTCTTGATGCGCATGCACACCGGGGCGAAGGTGGCGTCGGCGATGCTGAAGTCGCCGAACAGCAGGGCGCCTTCAGGTTGCGCCGCCAGCAGCTCGCCCCACAGGCCGCACAGCCGCGCCACGTCGGCGCGCACGCCGGCCTGGTCGCGCCAGATCAGGCGGCCGGTGTCGGGCAGCGAGGCCTCGATGTTCATCGGACAGTGGCTGCGCAGCGAGCCAAAGCCGCTGTGCATTTCGGCGCAGACGCTGCGCGCGCGGGCGCGCTGTTTCGGATCGACCGGCCACAGGGCCTTCTCGGGAAAGCGCTCGGCCAGGTACTCGGCGATGGCCAGCGTGTCCCAGACCGCGAAGCCGTCATCGACCAGCACCGGCACCTTGCCCACCGGGTTCACGCCGCGCAGGCCCTTCTTGAACGCCGAGTCCGCCGCGAACGAGTCGAAGCGCACCATGACTTCTTCGAACGGAATGCCGGCCTGCGTCATCAGCACCCAGGGGCGCATGGACCAGGACGAATAGTTTTTGTTGCCGATGTAGAGCTGCAATGCCATGGGGAAAATCTCCGTGTAGGGAAGCCCATGCTAAGCCACGGCTGGCGACGCATTGATGCCAAAAAACCGCGGTATTGATTCGAGCGCAGGGTGGTGAGGCCAGCAGCCTCCGGCGAGAAGTGTCCTACCCAGAACGCCGCGGAACCGGCTTCGCCGCGAAGTGCCTCAGCCCAGAACGCGGCGGAACTGGCTTTGCCAGGCTGCTCGCGTTGCCCCCTCGGGGGGTAGCGCGAAGCGCTGCGGGGGGAGCCTTCTCATGCGTATTTTTCGAGAATCCGCGTCGAGCGCTCGACCTCGCGAAAGGTCTCGTCTTCCGACTCCGACACCGACACCGCTTCCATCACCGAGCAGGCCATCATCCGGTAGAAGGCCTTGTCCATGGCCTTGCGCGCAGCCGACATCTGCTGTGCCACGTCTTCGCAAGGGCGGCCACTCTCGACCATGTCGATCAGGCCACGCACCTGCCCTTCGATGCGCTTGAGCCGGTTGACCACGTCGCGCTGGTGTTCGAACCGGAAGGCGGCCGAGGTGGACGGCGGGGTGGTGGCTGCTGCAGCCAGCTTGGATTTCGCGGGGGTGGTGGCCATGGGGAGTCCCGTGTGGTGAATCGGATCGAGTGTGCCAAAAATTCAAAAGCCCTGGCAGCCCAACGCTGTGTCAGCGGCGCAGGCCGCGTCGGAATCCGTCCAGGTGGCTGCGGCCGCCGCGCTGCCCGAGGTAGCCTGGTGCCACCGCCCGCACCGACGCAGGCTGAATGCCCAGGGACGACAGCCCGGGCCACTGGCCGTTCGCGACGTTGTCCACCTGCATGGCCGCGAGGTTGTCGCGGCTCATGAGCGGCTCACCGGGCATCAGCTCCATCAGGCGCGCTTGCAGACGGCCGAGCGCCATCGGCAGCGGCAACACCGGCCGGGCACGGCTGCCGAATGCCCCGGCAATGTGCACCAGCTCGGCCAGGGTCAGCACCTCGGGCCCGGCGCAGTCGAAGGTCTGGCCCACGCTGCTCATCGGCAGGCCGCTGTCGCGCAGGCAGGCGATCACCGCGCTGGCCACGTCTTCTACCCACACCGGTTGGAATCGCGCGGTGGAACCGGCCAGCGGCACCACCGGAAACACCGCCTGCAGTTGCGCAAACAGGTTCAGGAATCGGTCGCCCGCGCCAAAGATCACGCTGGGCCGCAGGATGCTCAGCTCCAGCCCGGCAGCGCGCAGAACCTCTTCGCCCCGGGCCTTGCTGCGTTGGTACATGGAGGGGCCATCCAGTGCCACACCCAGCGCACTCACGTGCACCAGCCGCCGCACGCCCGTGGCCAGGCAAGCCCGCGCGAGGGTGGCGGGCAAGGTCACGTGGGCACGTTCGAAAGACGCTTCGTTGCCGTGCAGGATGGCGACGAGGTTGACCACCGCGTCGTGCCCTGGCAGCAAGCGCACCAGGCTGGCTTCGTCGTGCACGTTGGCCTCGATCACGGTCAGTCGAGGCAGGTGCTGCACCGCCGCCGCGTTGAGGGCGCGCCGCGTGGGCACCGTGCTGCGCCAGCCCTCGCGCTGGATTTTTTCGCAGACATGGCGGCCGACAAAACCGGTGCCGCCGAGCACGAGGATGTTGTTCAAGGCAGTTCTTTGTTGATGGCGTTGGGGTCCGTCGCCGGGCCGACCACGCCCATGCGCGCGCGCAACGACTGCGGCTGGCCGGTGATCAGGGCCGCGTAGCTGGTGGTGTTGGCGAGCACCTTCTTGACGTAGTCGCGGGTTTCTTCGAAAGGGATGTTCTCGGCCCAGATTTCGCCCGGGAGCACGGCGCCCTCGCGCCAGGCGCGGGCCCGCTGCGGCCCGGCGTTGTAGGCGGCGGCGGCCAGTGGGAGCGAGCCTTCCAGGTCGTCGAGCGCGAACTTCAGGTAGGCGGTGCCGATCAGGATGTTGGTGTCGCGGTCCGTGATCTGGTGCGATTCGAAGTCGGTCAGGCCGATCTTGCGCGCGGTCCAGCGCGCGGTGGCCGGCATCACCTGCATGAGGCCCGAGGCGCCCACACCCGAGCGGGCGTCGGTGATGAAGCGGCTCTCTTGCCGGATCAGGCCATAGACGTAGGCCGGGTCGAGCCCGATCTCGGCCGAGCGCTTGAGCACCAGCGCGCGGTGCGGCATCGGGAAGCGCTGCGTGTTGTCTTGCAGGTCGCGGCTGCGCTCGCTGGTGTTGATGCAGCGGTCCCACAGCTCGTTCTGGCAGGCCAGCGCGGCGGCGGCCAGCAGCTCGCGGTCGGACATGCCGCCGGCCGTGTGCAGGTTGGTGCTGTAGTTCCACTCGCGCACACCTTCGCTGCGCAGACCCAGCCGGATCGCGGCCAGCGCCCGCTGCAGGCCGGGGTGGGCCTGCAGCCAGGCCAGCTCCTGGGGTGTCAGCGGGGCGGGCGCCGGTGGCGTGGTGATGGGCCGTCCCAGTTCTTCCATGGCCAGCTGCTCGTGGTAGCCACGGGTCGAGGCGATGGATTCATAGAGGGCGAGGGCCTGGATCTGGGCGGCCAGCACGTCGGGCTCCTTGAGCGCCTGCAGCGCGCGCGCGCGCCAGTAAATCCAGATGGTCTCGTTGCGCTGCGCCTCACCCATGGCCGCAATGGCATCTCGCACGTGGCCCCAGGCGCCGGCACGCAGGCCTGCGCGCGCCTTCCAGGCCAGGTGGTCGGCGTGCATGAGCCGGTCTTCGCCGTTCACGAACGCAGCCAGGGCGGGCCCTTGCGGTGTCTGTGCCAGGCGTTTGCCGATCACGCCCCAGAGCCAGCTGCGCTCTTCATGCGTGAGCTGCGTTTTCCAGCGCATGTGTTGCATCTCGCGCGCGGCGGCCGCGGTGTCCAGGCTGGCCAGGCGGATGATGGCCAGCGTGACCAGCTCCTTGGTGCGCGGGCGGATGGCGGTGAACTTCTCGTCGAGGTAGCGCGCGGGGTCCACGGCGATGGCGCTGACCATCCCGACCCAGTCCGGGTTCAGCAGGGCAACGGCCTGGGTCACGACCGCGGGGCGGTTCGTTTCCATCGCCAGGCGCGCGCGCTGCCAGACCACCTCGGGCTTGAGATGGCCGCTGTCGACGAAGGCCTTGGCCGCGGTGGCGCAGCCGTCGTCGGCCTCGCGTTGCGCGTGCCAGAGCTGCGCGACCTGCCGGGCCGCTTCGTCGGCCGGCTTGCGGCGCGCCACGGCGTCGAGCATCAGCGCGTAGCACTGCACCTGCTTGTCGTCGTTCATGCGGTAGCGCGGCAGCTCGGCTTCGAAATTCACCCAGTCGCGTTGCTTGCCCAAGCGCAGCAACCAGTCGTTGCGCAAGCGGTCTTCCCAGTAGGTGCCGGCCATGCGCTCCATCGCCGCGCGAAGCTCGGCGGGGCTGGCGGTCTCCAGCCGGGCCTTGGCCTCCCAGTAGACGCCCAAGGGCTCGAGCACATGGCCGCGCACCCGGGGCAGCAGGCTGCTGAGCACCTGCGTGTGGTTGCGCCGGAAGGCGTCGCGCATCTCCAGCAGGGCCGCATCGGCACTGCCTTCTGCCCACGCCGCGCCCTGCATCAGCAGCGCAGCCATAATGGGCACAAGACCCTGTTTCAGGCTCACCAGTTTCATGCGGCGATTATGGACAACAAAGACGTTCAACCTGCAACCGTTCGGCCTCTGGAGGGACCCAAACCCGCCTGGCGCAAACAACTGATCGAGAAGCGCCAGAACCTGGCCGACCGGGCCTGGCGCAACGATTTGTTGCAGCGCGTGATGCGGGTCTGGCTGATCCACCGGCCCGACGCCGTGATCGGCGCCTACTGGCCCATCAAAGGCGAGTTCGACCCCCTGCCGGCGCTGTTCCGATGGCAGGAGGCGGGGCTCGAAGAAGACGCCCAGGGTGCCCAGAAACACCGCCGCATCGGCTTGCCGGTGGTCAACAAGATTGATAAGACCCTCACCTTCTACAGCTGGTTCCCCGGCTGCCCGATGGAAGAAGACGCCTACGGCATCCCGAAACCCAAAGACACCGAGATCATCGAGCCCACGCTCATCTTC
Organism: Hydrogenophaga sp. A37; assembly: GCF_002001205.1. GTDB lineage: Bacteria > Pseudomonadota > Gammaproteobacteria > Burkholderiales > Burkholderiaceae_C > Hydrogenophaga. The sequence continues at coordinate 40,069 of NZ_MUNZ01000063.1, read as the reverse complement.
GTGCCCTGTGTGGGCTACGGCCCCGGCGGCTACCGGCTGGGTTACGGTGGCGGTTTCTACGACCGCACGCTGGCTTCGCTGAGCCCCAAGCCCTTCACCGTCGGGCTGGGCTACGACTTCTCTTACCTGCCCGACCTGGTGCCCGAGTCGCACGACGTGCCGCTGAACGCGATCCTGGCCGACACCGGCGTGATGTGGCCCGTGAGTGGGTGACGCGATGAGCGGCCTGATGCACCAGTGGGTGCAAATCGCCTACCGCGAAACCAGCGCCTTTACCGAGACCTACGGTTTTGCCGGCAGCCAGGGCGCGGTCCACCTGGAGGGCCTGCTGATCAGCGCGCCCGGCGCCTCGCGAGAGGTGGTGTTCCTGATGATGCACCCCAGCTCCACGTTGCAGCTGCTCCCCTTGCCGCCCGCGCTGGCGGCCGCCGGTTACCCGGTGCTGTGCATGGGCAGCCGCTACGCGAAGAACGACACCGCGCTGATCATGGAAAAGGTGGTGCTGGACATGGGCGCCTGCGTGCGCCATGCCAAGGAGGTGCTGGGTTTCGAGCGCGTGGTGCTCATGGGCTGGTCCGGCGGCGGCTCGCTGGCGCTGTTCTACCAGTCGCAGGCCGAGCGGCCGACGATCACCCAGACGCCAGCGGGCGACCCCGTCGATATCGTCGGCGCGGGCCTGATCCCGGCCGACGGCGTGGTGCTGGAGGCCGCGCACCGCTCGCGCGCCCAGTGCCTGCGCGACTGGATCGACCCGTCCGTGATCGACGAGGCCGACCCCGATCAGCGCCTTCCCGCTTTCGACCTCTATGCGCCCTCGCTGCCCTACCAGGCGCCGTACCCGGCCGACTGGCTGGCGGCCTACCGTGCGGCCCAGCTCGCGCGCCTGCGGCGCATCACGGCGCGCGTGAAAGACACGCTCGACGACCTGCGGCGCCGGGGTGGTGCCGAGCTGGAGCGGGGTTTCGTCACACACCGCACGCTGGCCGACCCGCGTTTTCTCGATGGGTCCATCGATCCCAACGGCCGCCCCGTGGGTCGCTGTTATCTCGGCGTGCCGGAAACCGTGAACAGCGGGCCGGTGGGCATGGCGCGCTTCTCGACGCTGCGCTCCTGGCTCTCGCAATGGTCCATCGACGACTCGCGCGCCGACGGCGAAACCTGCGCGCGGCAGATCAGCGTGCCGCTGCTGGCCATCGAGCACGGGGCCGACGACGCCGTGCCGCAACCCGACATCGGTCTCATGTTCGCCGCTGCTGGCAGCGCCGACAAAGAGCTGCACGTGATCGCCGACGCGAACCACTACTTTCAGGGTCAACCGGTGCCGTTGCAGGCGTCGGTGCAGCTGGTCAGCGACTGGGTGGCGCGCCAGTCGAGTTGATCACCGGGCGGTGAGAGGGCCTTCAGACGGACGGCGAGGCCGCCGGGGTCGCGGGCAGCTCGGCGGTGATGGTGGTGCCGTGCCCCGGCACACTGAGGACCGTCAAGCGCCCGCCGTGCGATTCCATGCGCACCCGCATGCCGCTCAGGCCGTGGCGGCCATGTGGCACCCGGGCCGGTGAAAACCCCTGTCCGTCGTCCTGCACCGTGAGACGCACCACCGGGCCGACCTGAATCAAGCGCACTTGCACCCGGGCGCTCTGCGCGTATTTACCGATGTTGGTCAGCGACTCCTGCGCGACCCTGAACAGCGTCAACTCGGCGTTGCGGTCCACGGCAACGGGCTGCAAATCGGTCTTCACCGGTTGGCCCAGCACGCCGGCCATGTCGCGGCACAGCATGTCCAGCGCCGGCACGAGCCCCAACTGGTCCAGCGACGACGGCCGCAGGTGTTCGATGATGCGGCGCTTGATCGCAATGCCTTCGTTGAGACGCGCTTCCACCGACGCCAGGCGCTCGGTGGCTTTCTCCGGCATGTCGGGCAGGCGGCGCAGCCGGGCAAATTCCAGCTTCATCGCGGTCAGCAGCCCGCCCATCTCATCGTGCAGCTCGCGCGCGACATGGGCCCTTTCGTCTTCACGCGCATTGACCAGGTGGGTGGCCATCTCGGTGAGCTCGGCCGTGCGCTCTTTCACCCGGTCGGCCAGCAGCAGCCGCTCCCGGGCCAGCTTGCGGTCTTCCGCGCGCAACAGGCGCTGGAAATAAAACAGGGCCAGCGCGGTGCCCAGCGCCAGCACGTGGATGGCCAGGCGGTTCAGTGACAGCGCCTGGTACAGGGAGAAACGCGCGGTCTCCTGGAGGCTGGCAGAGGTGCGCAACACCAGGTCGAACTCCTCGCGCAATTCGTCGCGGCGCGTGCGCGTGACGGCGCTGACGGACGCGGCGACGGCCTTCGCCTTGTCGCCCCGTTCATACGCCTCCACCCAGGCATCGGTGCCTTGCACGTGATCGGCCAGCAGCCGCTCTACGCGTTCGAGCGAGATGGTGTTGTAGGGGTCCATCTGGTGCACCAGCGCGAACGCGTCGTTTTTCAGGCTATCGAGGCGCTGCAGTGTCTCCCGGTACTTGGCGAGCTCCTGGGGGGCGTTCGACATGAGGTACGACCGCGCGTGCAGGTCCGTGTCGGTGAGGGCCTGCAACGCATCGGCCGACCGGATGCGCGCATCGGTGAGGGCGATGCCGCTCGACAGGGTGCGGTGGGCGTGCTGGTAGGCGGTCTCGTTGATGCCGATGGCCACCAGGCTGACCACCACCACGACCGGCATGAGGTAACGTCCGCGCGCCACCCATTCGATGGTGGAGCGCAGCTTGCCCGGCGTGGTGTCGTCCATGTTCATGTGTCGGGGCTGGGCGGGTGGTCAAGCGCCGGGCATGGCTTCGCAATAGGTGATCAATTCGTCCAGTTCCCTCGATTTGTCAAAGAGCTGGTCGGCGCCGAGGTCGGCGCAGCGCCGGCGCATGTCGGGCGAGGGGTAGTTGGTCAGCACCACGCGGCGCATGGGCAGGTTCAGCGCCTGGGCGCGCGCCAGCACACCCAGGCCGCTTCCCGAGGCGAGGAAGATGTCCACGATGACTAGGTCCAGGTCTTCCCTTCGCGCTTCCAGTTCCCGCACCGCGTCGGCCTCGGTGCGCGCGGAACCGACCACGCGCACCGGCGTCAGCTCCTCCAGCGTGGCGATCAGGTCTTTCAGGATGACGGGGTTGTCCTCCACGATGAAGGCGCGAACAGGGGACATGGTCGGTGGTCGTCGGAAGCGGTGAAGGGGGTGGGGGTTACGGCTTCTTGACCAGGGTGAGGTGGTTCTTCACGTCCACCACGCCCGTGACCGCCTTGGTCAGGGTGGTGGCCCGTTGGATGGCTTCAGCGTTGGGCGCGGGTCCGTAGAGCGACACCACGGCGTTGGTGGTGTCGACGTTGATGGCCCGTGCACTCAGCTCGGAGTCGGTGGCCAGCGTGCCTTTGACGCGGGCCGTGATGACCGCGTCGGAGGACTTGGCCGACACCGTGTTGACGGCGTTGACCGCGTTGTCCTTGACATCGGTCGCGACCTCTTTCGACTTTTCAATCGCGCTGTCGACCCGCTGGCCCACGGTGGGCGTGGGAGCGGGTGCCGTCTGTGCGCAGGCGCCGAGGCTGGTCAGGGCGGCGATGGCCCAGACCGCGAGCGCGGTGCGCCCAGGAAAGTGGGTGTGTTGGGACATGGTGTTGAGGCCTCTCAGTGAACGACATCGCCACCGCGCCGGGCGTTCAAGCCCAGTGTATCGGTGGCGCTTCCGTGGGGTTGTAGGACATGGCTGACAGAAAGCAGCAGCGACGTGTGTCGCCGGGCTGTATGGACACTGTAGGTTTTGGAGCGAATGGCCGGTGTCGGCGGGCACAGTGTTGATCTGTAGGACAGGGCGCCGTCGGTGCGTCGGAGCGGGTCCGATCCGGGGGCGCCATTCACCCTGCGGGCAGGGCTTTGATTCCCGAGCTACAGTGCGCGTTCTTGCGCACAAGGCGCACCAGACACGGAGGCACGGGATGATTCGAGTGGGGATCGTGGACGACCACAAAATCGTGCGTGCAGGGCTCAAACAGTTCCTGTCCGAGCACGTGGACCTGCGCGTGACGGGGGAAGCCGGCAATGGGGTCGAGGCGCTGGACATGGTGCGGCAAGGCGAGGTGGATGTGTTGCTGCTCGACCTCTCCATGCCCGAACAGGGCGGTGTCGATGCGCTCAAGGCCATCAAGGCACGCTGCCCCGAGCTGCCCGTGCTCATCCTCAGCGGATTCCCCGAGACGCACTACGCCATCACCCTGCTGCGCCAGGGCGCCAGTGGCTATCTCAACAAGGAGTGCGACCCCGAAGAGATCGTGCAGGCGATCCGCACGGTGTCGATGGGCCGCAAGTACGTCAGCCAGGCGGTTGCGACGCTGCTGGCCGAAGGGGTGGCAGGGGGCCTGGATCGGCCGGCTCACGAACTGTTGTCAGAGCGCGAGTTGCAGGTGTTTCTGCGCCTGGCCAAGGGCGAGACCATCGGCAGCATGGCCGAGGCCATGTTTCTCAGTGTGAAGACGGTCAGCACCTACCGCACGCGGGTGCTGGAGAAGCTCAAGCTCGGCAGCAACAGCGACCTCACCTACTACGCCATGACCCATGGCCTGATCCAGTAGCGGGCTTCGGCCCAGGGAGCGGTGGCGCTACGAGGTGTCGCCCGAGGGCCCCGCACTGGCTTCGCGGTCCGGGGCCTGTTGCGCCCGTTTCCCCATGTCGTTGACCCAGGACGCGAGCGCGCCAGCCAGGGCCATCTGCACCGAGGCCTGTCCCAGTTGCGACCAGAGCACGCCCCCAAGGTTCGCGCGCCACGGTGCCCAGCGGTTTTTCGCCGCACCGAGAACCCTGGGCGTCAGCGTCGCGAGAACCATCCCGGCCGCCGCGCCGACCGCCAGCGCGGCCCAGGGGTGGCGGCGCACGACGGGGTTGACCTGCTGCGCCACGGCCGAGGCCACCAGCTCGGCCGGCCCGTGCCAGGGTTGCCGCCGCCACCACCGGCGCACCAGCGTCTGGCCTGCGCTGAACAACCCGAGCCCTGCGCCATCCCGCCGCATGCGCGCGGCCAACGACGCGGCCGGGAACCCGCGGGCGCCGGCTGCGCCCGTGCCAGGCGTTGGGGCCTGCTCGTGAGGGGCTGGCTCTTCGGGCAACAAGGCCAGGATCAGCCGGGTGCGAGACGCCTCGATCCGTGCGAGCGCAGCGGCCTTGCGCTGAGATGGTGGGGTGTTCATTCTTCGCCCAGAATTTTCAGTGTGGCCATGTCCTGCGCCCATTGCGCGCGCAGGGCCTCAAAGGCCGGGGCATCGTGGCGCGTGGCCGCGACCCAGGCGAACACAACCGCGCCCACCAGTGGCACCGCGGGCACCGCCCACAAGAGCCAGGGCATGGGCATGGACGCCAGCGGCACCACCGCGCACAGCAGCAACGAGGTGCCCAGCAGCATCAGTCCGACGAGCCCCAGCACGGCGGTGGTCACCCAGAACAGCGCGCGCGATTTCAGCTGGTCCGTCACGCCCTGCCACTCGGCCAACGCGAGATCGGCATAGGCGTCGGCGTGCTCGGTGAACAGCGTGGGCTGCTTCGCCAGGGTGATGAACAAAGGGTGGAGCATGGCGGGCGCGCTTTCTGCAGGTGGCATGTTCAACCAGCACCCGCGAAAAAACCCGCCGGAGCGGGTCTCTCGCAGGCGGGCGGGTTCAGTGGCTGTTGGAGCGGTGGTTGCGGGTCGCCCAGCCGATCACCAGGGCGGCGGTGGCGCCAGCGGCCATGGCGATCAGGATGGCCTTGGTGGGCTCCCGGCGCACGTAGCTGGTGGTCTGGTCGTTCAGCTGATGGGCCTTGTCGGCCACCACTGCGCGGGCGGCACGCGCTTTTTCAATGCCGGCGCGGGCCAGGTCTTCGGCCGAGTGCGCGGCACGGGCGATGGTCGCCGGGATGGCTTCGCGCAGGTGACGCACGCCCGACTGCAGGTGCTTCTCGGTCTCGGCGGTGACGCGCTGTGCATCGTTCATCAGGTCGTCGGCTTTGCCGACGGCACGGGACATGGCGACCTCTGCGGCGCTGGCACCGGTGTCCGCCATGTCCTGGGCGGCGGTGGCAATGTTTTTGGCGGTGGGATTCATCATGTGCTCCTTGAATGGGGTGAGTGAGGGATGGGTGGCAACGCCTGTCGCAGCGATGAATAAAGTTTAGGAACGCCGTGGCGTCGGTGGTGTCGGTCAATCCCACGGCCTGACGTAGGACTGGGCCGACACGGCGCCGCACTCCCGCGTTGGGGACGTGTCTCAGGCGGGGTGGCCGCGCAGCCCGACGGTCAGGCCGGGACCGATGGCGGGCATGGTGGCCGCCTTCTCGGGCGCTTCGCGGCTGCCGGGCGACCAGGCCATGAGCAAGGCCTGCACGTCGGGCGCGAGCTCCGTGGCCATCTGGGACAGCAGCTCGGCTTCGCCAGCGGCCAGCGCGTGACCCTGGGGCGCGTGCACCGCGAGCACGCCCAGCACCGCCCCATGGGTGTCCAGCACCGGTCGGCTCGCCATAAAGGGGTGACGCTCCAGCGCCGGATGCTGGAGGTCGACCAGCGCCGGGTCGGGCGGCGACACCTCTGGGGGCAGAAATTCGGTGGACCAGCCGGGCTGGGGCACATCCCCCGCCAGCAGGCAGCGCACCTGGGTGGCGCCGGTGCGCAGCATGAGGCTCGCCGCGGGCACACGGAACACCGCTGCGGCGCGTTGCACGCTGCGATGAATCGATGCTTCCAATGCCTCCACGGCTGTCGGCGCGGTCGCGGCGTCCGGTTGGCCGGGACCGTCGCCACCGTCGTCGTGCGCCGACGGTGGCTCTGCGGTGCGCTCGTGCTCGGCCAGCGCCAGCACCTCGGGCAGCCGGAACAACACGGCCGTCACCCCGAGGGCCTGTTGCCGCTCGGGCGACGCCAGCGCTTCGGCGCCGCGCCAGGCCACCAGCCGGACCACGACCCCCGGCCAGTGGCGGCGCAATCGCCGGCACACCAGGCGCACCTGCGTGTCGGGTGCTTTGGACAAGGAACACAGGTAGACCACCTGCACCGACGCCGCGTCGCGCAGGTCCGACCGCGCCTGCTGGAGGGAGGCCACCGGCAGGGCGCGGGCGCGCAGGCCGGCGTGGGCCAGCGCGTGCGCCAGCATGTCGGCCGACAGGGTGTCGAGCTCGGTGCGCAGGCCCACGCACAGCATGTTCGGCGCCAGGGCGTCCGACGCTTGCGCGGCGGTGTCGTCTGCCTGCAGCTCGGCCACGAAACGCGCCGTGCCGTCGAGCAGGCGGTGGCGGTGCGCGGCGGTCACGCCTTCGTCGCTCAGGCGGGCGGCGAGCCCCAGCATCGGCAAGGCGGTGTCGCCGTAGAAGCGCGCCAGCGAGGTCTGCCGGACCTCCTGGTAGGCCATGTCCTCCGCCTCGTCGAGGTCACCGGAAATGAGCCGATGGTAGAGCTGGGTGGCACTGTCGAACACCGGTGCGCTGCCGAGCAACACCTCCAGGAATTGCAGCGGCGCCAGGTGGCGGCCGATCACCACCAGACACACCGTCAGCGGTGTCGCCAGCACCAGGCCCAGCGGCCCCCACAGGGTGGCCCAGAAGGCGGCGGAGATCAGCACCGCCAGCGGCGACACCCCTGTGCTGCCGCCGTAGGCCAGCGGCTCGACGACGTTGTTGCTGATGAGCTCGAGGACCAGGATCAGGGCCAGTGTCCACAGCACGACCGACCAGCCCGGGTCCACCGCGAACGCCAGCACCAGTGGGGAGATGGCCCCGATGGCCGGACCGAGATACGGGATGAAGCGCAGCAGCGCTGCCAGCCCGCCCCAGAGCCAGGCGCCGGGCACGCCGATCCACCACAGGCCCAGCGCCATCGGAATGCCGTAGCCCACGTTGACCAGCACCTGGGCCAGCAGGTAGCGGCTGACCTTCTCGGCCGACTCGGACAGGGCGTCGGCCATCTGGTGCTGGTTGCCGCCCATCACCCGGAGCAAACGGTCGCGCAGTTCGATGCGCTGCAGCAGCATGAACATCACCAGGATGATGACCAGGCCCGCCGTGGCCAGCTGCACGCCCACCGTGGTCAGCACGTTGACGGCCACCTCCAGCGGGCTGCTGTCATCGGTCTCTACGACGACGCGGGTGGTGCCCGGGTTGTCCTTCTTGCCCATGTCCAGGGTCTTGGTGGCGGCGTCGAACTCGCGCATGACCACGCTGAAAATCCGGCCGAATTCCCTCATCGAACCCGACGGCACCGCCGCCGGCCGCAGGTCGTGCAGCTTTTGCTGGATGTTCTTGCGGTAGGTGGGCAGCTCCTGGCCGAGGTCGCTGACCTGGTTGGCCATCAAGGCGCCGACGCCGATGAGCAAGGACAGCGCCAGCGTCAGCACCGCGCCCACCGCCACCCCGCGCGGCACCGAATGGCGGCGCAGCCAGGTCACCACGGGGTCGAGCACGAACGCGAGCAGCGCGGCGAACGCCAGCGGCATGAGCAGTGTTTTGCCGTGGTGGAGGGCGAGGATGCCCAGGCCCAGCGCTGCGCCGGAGAACACGAAGCGCTGCACGCCCGGCAGCACCTGGGTTTCCGTGGTGCTGGCCGCCGGTACGGCCGCGGTGGAGGGAGTGGCCTCGGGCGGCTGGGACGGTTCGGGATTCGATGGGGAGGTGTTCACGGCAGGGAGCTCTTGTGGAGGTTCGGCCGCTGTGACGGGCCTGCGCTGGGGTGAGGATGCGGGTCCATTTTGCGCGCCCTGCGCTGCGGGCGCTCGCTTCAAGGGTGTTCCGCGTTGGCGTGCACCTCGCTGATGCGCTGTTCGCGGCGCACGAGGTAGAGACCGCTGCCCACGATGATGGCCGCGCCGAGCCAGGTGTGTGCGCCCGGCAGGGTCTGCCAGATCAGCCAGTCCAGCCCCACGCCCCAGGCCAGGGCGGTGTATTCAAACGGCGCCACTGCGCTGGCCTGCCCGCTGCGGAAGGCCTCGTTGATCGTGAGCTGGCCGAGAAAACCCGTGACCGCGAGCGCCAGCAGCAGCGCCGCGTGGTCCAGCGACACCGGCTTCCAGTCGGACCACGCCAGCAAGCCGCCGCCCACGCTCATGAACACCATCATGGTCAGGATCAGTGACTCGGTGCTGTCGGTGCGGCTGAGCAACCGGCCCGCGACGGCGGCCACGGCGTAACAGAAGGCCGCGATGATCACGGCGATGCCGCCGGTGGTGGCGAAACCGGCCTGCAGGTCACCGCCGCTGGGCCGGATCGCCACCAGCACGCCGACGAAGCCGACCCCGATGGCCCACCAGTGCGCCTTGGGCACGCGCTCCTTGAGCACCGGCACCGACAGCGCCGTGATCAGCAGCGGCGCGATGAAGAAGATGGTGTAGGTCGCCGACAGCGGCAGCTCGCTCACGCCACGCGTGAACAGCGAGAGCATGGTGATGCCCAGCAGGCCACGCAGGATGTGCAGCGACCAGCGCAGGTTTTTCAAGCGGCCCCAGCCCCGTCGCCACTGGATCCAGGCCAGCACCAGCGGCAACGCCGTCAACCCGCGCAGGCACGCCATCTGCAGCGGCGGGTAGTGCGCCGACAGCGTCTTGAGCACCGCGTCCATGAGCGAAAAAAACATGACCGCCAGCAGCATGTTGACGATGCTGCGCAGGTTGCCGGCGGCGTGTTGGGCGGGAGTGGTCATGGGATCAGAAGAAGAGCCGCGCAGTCTGCCTGAAAGAGGATGGTTCTTCAGGCGCCACCCAAAGCGGTGCAGAAGGAACCGCTGTCCGCGACACGCGTCCTCCACCGGAGCGCGTGCCCGAACCGAGCACACGCCGAAGATCCGGCTTCGCCGGTCCAAGGGCGTGGTCCCCCTGGGGGGACGCCGCGCAGCGGCGCAGGGGGGAGCCGATCCGTTCAATCGATATGGTCTACGGTGTCCGGGTCGGGCACATCACCCACCGCTTCACGCGTGGCCGCGGCCTGCTGCTGCAGCCAGTCACTGAAAGCCTTCACCTCCGGGCGCTGCACGCTGCGTGGCGCCACCACCAGCCAGTACACCAGCGGCGAATCCAGCCGCATCTGGGGCAGCGGCTCAACCAGGTCGCCGCTGGCCAGGCTCTCGGCCACCAGCGGCAGCCGCGCCAGCGCGACCCCCTGACCGGTGAGTGCCGCCTGAACGATCTGGTGCGCGTAGTTGAAATACAGCCAACGCTGGGGTGAGAGTTTGGTCTTGACTTTGCTGCCGCTGCGCGCCGCGCCCGCGGTCGAGAAGTTTTCAAGCCAGCGCTGCCAGGTCAGCCACTCCAGGTGGCGCGTGCGGTGCGCGTCGCCGGCCTCGATCAGGGTCACCTTGGCGAGGTCGTCCAGCGTGGCGATGCGGTGGGTTTTCAGCAGCCAGGGGCTGGCCACGGGCGTGAGCTGCTCGCCGAACAGGCGGATCGCGCCGGCCGGCATGGCTTGGGGCACCGCGTAGCGCAGCGCGAGGTCGACGTCGGCCGTGCTCAGGTCGACCGCGACATCGGATGCGTCGATGCGGATGTCGATGTCCGGGTGCTCGCGCTGGAAGGCTTCGAGGCGCGGGATCAGCCACATCGAGGCGAACGAGGCCCAGGTCGTGATGGCCACGCTCTTGCGCCCGGCGCTCTGCCGGATCTGCCGCACCGCCGCATCAATCCGCTCCAGCGCCGACCCGGCCGCCCGCAGCAGCTGGGTGCCCGCACTCGTCATCTCCACGGCGCGTGTGTGGCGCAGGAAGAGGGCGGTGCCGACCTCGTCTTCCAGCGCCTGTATCTGCCGGCTGACCGCGCTTTGCGTGAGGGAAAGCTCTTCGGCAGCGGCCCGGAAGTTGAGGTGCCTCGCCACCGCCTCGAAGGCGCGCAGGTGGCCGGCCGAGATGGGGCGGGTGCGGGGGTGGCTGGAGGTGAGCTGCATGGTCAACGGGCGGATGGTGGCGGCGGGATTGATGCGCTTATCGAATCAATAGCTTACCCCCATTTCATTGGACGGGCGGGCCTGTGCGCGAGAAGATGCCCTCCAATCTGCTGTTTTTGGAGTACGTCATGTCCCACTTCTCTGCCCCCGCTCTCCGTCACCTGCCCGTGGGCGCCTGGCGCCTGCACCCTGGCCACGCCATGAGCCTGCAGCCCAGGCAAGCCGCCGTGTTGCGCGTGTACTGCGGCCGGGTCTGGGCGACCCTGGGACAAGGCGCCGAGGCGGGCGCGCCCGACGACGGTGGCGACCGCTTCCTGGGCCCCGGCGATGTGCTGAGCGTGCCGGCCGGTGCGAGCCTGGTCATGGAGCCGGTCGCGGTCCCCGGCGATCAGGGCCCCGTGCATTTCGACTGGAGCGATGCCGCCACGGCGTTGGCGCCCAGCCGTTTTGCCCGCGAGGTGGGCGCCCCGGCGCGGGAGTTGCGCTCCTCGCTCGCGCACGCCGCCGTGGCGCTGACGCGCATGGTGTTTGGGCTGCTGGGCTACAGCGAGTTCCTGGTGGCGGGGCGCGGACGGGTGCTCTCGCCGCTGGAATCACTGCGTTCTTGAGGCCGGCTTGCGGCGGGGCGCCGGCTTGCGCGCCGCGACCGCCGCCTCCAGTGCCAGCCGCGCCCATGGCGCCATGAGCGCGGGCGATTCGAGTGCGTCGTCTGGGGGAGTGTGGTATTTCACCTGGACCGTCTTGCCCTTGGCCTCGTACTCAAAAGGCCGCCCGCCTGCCGCCAGCCACCGGGGCACGGTCAGCGCATTCGACTTCAGGTAGAGCGTGTCCTCGATCACCAGGCCGATGTTCATGCCGTCCACCGACAGCCCGTAGCCGCCGAACATGCGCACCGCCTTGCACGGCCCCAGGCAGGACAGCAGCTCGCAGGCGTGGAGGACAAACGGATCGGTGATGGGTTTGATGGCCATGCCGCCATCGTAGTGAGCCGTGAGCAAGGCAACAAGCAGCGAGCGCGAAATGCCTAAATCCCAGAACGCCGCGGAACTGGCTTTGCCAGGCCGCCAGCGTTGCCCCTTGAGGGGCGGAGCGGCTACGCGCAGCGAGCAAGCGACGGGGGTGGGCCACATCCTGCATGGGTGGACAATGTCCACCCATGGCCCGCCCCAAATCCGCTACCCACGACCTTAAGCGCGATCAAATCCTCGACGTCGCCGCCCAGTGCTTCGCCCAGCAGAGCTTTCCGGCCGCGAGCATGAACCACATCGCCACGGCCTGCGGCACCAGCAAGGCACGGCTCTACCACTACTACGAGAGCAAGGAAGCGATCCTGTTCGACCTGCTGGATCGGTACACCCAGCGCCTGTTGGCGCTGATCGGCGAGGCCGAAGCGCGTGCCCAGCGCAAAAACCTGAGCGAGCGCGAGGCGCTCAACGAACTGGTGCGCGCCTTTTTGGACGAGTACGAAAGCTCGGCCACGCGCCATGTGGCGCTGGTGTCGGACACCAAGTTCCTTGGCGAGACGCAGCGCGAGCTCATCCTCAACCGCCAGCGCGACGTGGTGGCAGCCTTCACCCGCTTTCTCAAACGCGCCTACCCCGAGCGCGTGACGCCCGCCAACCAGACCGCGCTGACCATGATGCTGTTCGGCATGATCAACTGGACCTTCACCTGGCTGCGCCCGGGTGGCTCCATGAGCTATGCGGCATTTGCCGACGAGGTGGTGGCCGTGCTCGAAAAGGGCTTGACGGCCTGAGCCCCAGCGCAGGTGAAGGTTATTTGTTTACTTATACGTAATCGATTTCGATTAGTTAAAATCTGCCAGGTTGCCGATCTGCGCGGCCAACCCCCACACACAGGAGACTCCCATGAGCAAAGCCTTCGCCTCCCAGGCCGACCTGGCCGACAAAAAGATCACTTTCGAACAGCTCAGCGCGCACTGCTGGGCCTACACCGCCGAGGGCGACCCGAACTCGGGTGTGATCATCGGCGACGAATTCATCATGGTCAGCGACGCCACCGCCACACCGGCCATGGCGCGCGACCTGATCAAGCAGATCCGCACCGTCTCCCAGAAGCCGATCAAGTACGTGCTGCTCACGCACTACCACGCGGTGCGCGTGCTCGGCGCCAGCGCCTACTTCATCGAAGGCGCGACCGAGATCATCGCCAGCCAGGGCACGCTGGAGCTGATCCAGGAGCGCGGTGCGCAGGACATGCAGAGCGAGATGGAGCGCTTCCCGCGCCTGTTCCGCGGTGCCGACTCGGTGCCGGGCCTGACCTGGCCGACCATGGTGATTGGTGGCGGAGACCCGGTCAAAGGCGAGGTGCCCGGCAAGCTGTCGATCAACCTCGGCGGTGTGGTGGTCCAGATCTGGAGCCCGGGCCATGGCCACACACGCGGCGACACCATCGCCTGGGTGGAAGAAGAAAAGGTGCTGTTCAGCGGTGACCTGGTCGAATACGAAGCCGGCGTCTACACCGGTGACGCCCAGCTTGAAGAGTGGCCGGCAACGCTGGAAGCCTTGCGCTCACTGAATGCCGAGTTCATCGTGCCCGGTCGCGGCGAAGCCATGAAGGGCAATGCCGACGTGAACAAGGCGCTGGACTACACGAAGCGCTGGGTGACCACGCTGTTCGCGGCCGGCAAGGAAGCCGCTGCCGCCGGCATGGACCTGAAGGCCGCCATGGCCCACACCCGCAAGACCATGGACCCGGTGTTCGGCCAGGTGTTCATCTACGAACACTGCCTGCCGTTTGACGTGAGCCGTGCCTACGACGAAGCCAGCGGCATTAAGAACCCGCGCATCTGGACGGCCGAGCGCGACATGGAGATGTGGAAGTCGCTGCAGGGCTGAACTGCACCGCTTTTTGCGCAACAAAAAACCCGCCACGGCGGGTTTTTTGTTGATGCCAGCCTGAGCGGGCGGGGAAGACGCCTCTATGGGGTGACGGTCGTCGTGGTGGATGTGTCTGATTCTGTATCGGTGGTCGTGTCGGTCGTGCTGGTGGCCAGCGCTTCCTTCACCGTCAGCGGCTCGGTCACGGTGGCTTCGCGCCCGGCACTGTCGGTCACGGTGAGTTCGATCGTGTAGGTGCCCGCCTTCTCATAGGTGTGGGTCACCACCTCGCCTTTGGCGGTTTCACCGTCGCCGAATTTCCATGACCAGCCGACCGCGATATTGTCTTCTGGCATGTTGGAGACGATCGAACCCGAAGCGTCGAACGTCAGCTCGGTGCCCGCTCGCGCGGTGCTCGGCGTGACTTCAAAGATGGGCACAGGCAGGCAGCCCGTGAGTGCCAGCGCCACGAAGCTGGCCAGCAGGAATTTCGAGAAGGTGAGGTTCTTGTGGGTGGATGTCATGTGTGCTCCCGGATCGTTGAAGGATGATGGTAATCCGATTCACCCGGGGTGATCTACCGAGTTGCCCCGACAATGGTGTATCCATCTGTAGCTTTTCTGCTCCCGCCTGTGCCTTTCGCCCCTTCCACACCCGCCCACTGGGGCGTTGTCGCCGTGTTTGCCACGGTCTACCTGGGCATGTTCCTCGGCGGTCTGCCGCGCCTGAAGCTGGACCGTTCGGGGGTGGCGCTGCTGGGTGCCATCGCGGTGATCGCGCTCACGGGCATGCCGCTGGAAGACGCGGCTCGCTCGGTGGACCTGCCCACCATCGTGCTGCTGTTCGCCTTCATGGTGGTGTCGGCGCAGATGCGCCTGGGCGGCTTCTACACCGAGGTCACGCGCCGCGTGGGCGCCATGCCGCTCTCGCGTGCGGGCTTGCTGGCGGCGCTGATCGCGGTGTCGGGTGCGTTGTCGGCCATCTTCTCCAACGACATCGTCTGTCTGGCCATGACGCCGGTGGTCGCGCGCCTGTGCCTGCAGCGCGGGCTGAACCCGATCCCGTTCCTGATCGGGCTGGCCTGCGCGGCCAACATCGGCTCGGCCGCCACACTGATCGGCAACCCGCAGAACATGCTGATCGGCTCGGTGCTGCAGCTGCACTTTGCCGACCACGCGCGCCAGGCACTGGCGCCGGTGGGCGTCAGCCTCGCGCTGCTCTGGCTGTGGCTGGCCTACGGGCCGGGTGCGCGGGCCGGGGCGCCTGAGACGGCAGGGCCGGTGGCGACCCCGGTGAGCACGGACGACGAGCTGTTCAACCGCTGGCAGACGGCCAAAGGCCTCGTGGTGGCCGCGGTGTTGATGGTGGTGTTTCTGTTCACCGACTGGCCGCGCGACGTGGCGGCGCTGGTGGGCGCGGGCGTGTTGTTGCTCAGCCGCCGATTCCACTCGGCCGACGTGATCGGCTCCGTGGACTGGCCCTTGCTGTTGCTCTTCATCGGCCTGTTCGTGGTGAACCACGCGTTTGAGCAGACCGGGCTCTCTGCGCAGGCTGTGGCCTGGCTGGCCACCCAGGGTGTTCACCTGAGCGACCCCGGTGCGCTGGTGGTGGTGGGCGTGCTGCTGTCCAACCTGGTGTCCAACGTGCCGGCCGTCATGCTGATGTTGCCGCACCTGGGCGCCGACCCGCAGCAGGCCGGCGTGCTGCTGGCACTGGTGAGCACCTTCGCCGGCAACCTGCTGCTGGTGGGCTCGATCGCCAACCTTATCGTGGCCGACCTCGCGGCCAAGGAGGGCATCGTGCTCGACTGGAAACGCCACTTGCTCACCGGCCTGCCGGTGACGCTGCTCTCTCTGGGGATGGTGTGGGCGTGGTTCAGTCTGTGATCGACGACAGGAACTGCTGCAGCTCGGGCGTCTGCGGGCTGCCGAAGAGCTGATCGGGCGGGCCCATCTCGTGCACGCGGCCCTGGTGCATGAAGATCACGCGGTCGCTCACCTTGCGGGCAAAGCTCATCTCGTGCGTGACCATCAGCAGCGTCATGCCCTCGTCGGCCAGCGACTCGACCACGCGCAGCACCTCGCCCACCAGTTCGGGGTCGAGCGCCGAGGTGATTTCGTCGCACAGCAGCACGGCCGGGTCCATGGCCAGGGCGCGGGCGATGGCCACGCGCTGCTGTTGACCGCCCGAGAGCTGATCGGGCCAGGCGTCGAACTTCTCGGCCAGGCCCACGCGGGCGAGCAGCTGGCGGGCGCGCTGTTCGCCCGCCGCCTTGTCGGTCTTCTTCACGAGCCCGGGGGCGAGCATCACGTTGCGGCCCACGCTCAGGTGCGGGAACAGGTTGAAGCCCTGGAAAATCATGCCCACGTGCTGGCGCAGCTCGCGCATGGCGGCGGCGTTGCCGTGCAGCAGGGGCTGGCCATCCACGCTGAGCGCGCCCGACTGGAACACCTCCAGCCCGTTGATGCAGCGCAGCAGCGTGCTCTTGCCAGAGCCGCTCTTGCCGATGATGGCGATCACCTCACCGCGCTTCACCTGCAGGTCGATGCCCTTGAGCACCTCGTTGCTGCCGAAGGACTTGCGCAGCGCGCGGATGTCGACGATGGGGCCGTGCGTGTTGGGGGTGGCCATCGCAGGCGTGGTCAGGGTGTCAACGGTTGACATTCATCTTCCTTTCGAGAGAGCGAGCGGTGAGGCTCACGGGGAAGCACAGCGCGAAGTACATCAAGGCCACACAGGCGTACACCAGGAAGGGCTGGAAGGTGGCGTTGGTGATCATGGTGCCGGCCTTGGTGAGCTCCACGAAACCGATCACCGAGGCCAGCGCCGTGCCCTTGATCACCTGCACCAGGAAGCCCACGGTGGGCGCGATGGCGATGCGTGTGGCTTGCGGCAGCACGACGTAACGCAGCTGCTCGGCGAAGCTCAGCGCCAGGCTCTGCGCCGCTTCCCACTGACCCTTGGGCACGGCCGCCACGCAGCCGCGCCAGATCTCGCACAGGAAGGCGCTGGTGTAGAGCGTGAGCGCCAGCGCCGCCGAGACCCAGGCCGAGGTGTCCACGCCGAACAGCGCGAGCCCGAAGTAGGCGAGGAAGAGTTGCATCAGCAACGGCGTGCCCTGAAAGAGCTGCACGTAGCCGGCCACGAAGCGCTCGGCGCCCGGCCAGCGCGCGGTGCGCGCCACCAGCAACGCCATGCCCACGAGCCCGCCGCCAACGAAGGCGATCAGTGAGAGCGCCACCGTCCAGCGCGCGGCCAGCAGCAGGTTGCGCAGGATGTCCCAGAGGGAGAAATCAACCACGGGCACCTCCCCGTCCAAAGATGAAGCGCGGGCCGGCCCAGTTGAGCAGGGCGCGCACGCCCATCGACAGCAGCAGGTAGATGCCGGTGGCGATGATGAAGGCCTCGAACGCGCGGAAGTTGCGGCTCTGGATCAGGTTGGCCGCGTAGCTCAGCTCTTCGGTGGCGATCTGCCCGCACACCGCCGAGCCCAGCATCACGATGATGATCTGGCTGGTGAGCGCCGGCCACACCTTGCGCAGCGCGGGCGGCAGCACCACGTGCACAAAGGTCTGCGCCTTGCTGAGCGCCAGGCTGGCCGCCGCTTCAAACTGGCCTTTGGGTGTGGCCTCGATGCCGGCACGCACGATCTCGGCCGCATACGCCCCGAGGTTGACCACCATCGCGATCACCGAGGCGATCTCGGGCGTGAGCTTCACGCCCGCCGCCGGCAGGCCGAAGAACACGAAGAACAGTTGCACGATGAAGGGGGTGTTGCGGATCAGCTCCACATAGGTGCCCACCACCCAGCGCAGCCACACCGGACCGTGGCTGCGCGACCAGGCGCAGGCCACGCCCAGCAGCAGGCCGAGCACGGCCGAAACCGCCGTCAGGCCCAGCGTCCACAGCACGCCGTGGATCAGCAGCGGCCACTGGGCCAGCACGGCCAGGAAATCGAATTCGATGCGCATCCGGATTCCTCCAATGTGTTAGCGGGGCAGGCGCGGCGGTTGCGCCGCCGGGCCGCTCCCAAGGCGCAACCAGCCCCCTCGGGGGGCAGCGACCCGCGCAGCGGCGGAGCGTGGGGGCTTCATTACTCAGGCAGCGTGCCGGCCGGGCGGCCGAGCCATTTCTTCGCCATCACATCGAGCTCGCCCGCCTTCTTGGCAGCGAGGATGACCTCGTTGACCTTGGTGCGCAACGCGTCTTCACCCTTTGCCACGCCGATGAAGTTGGGGCTGTCTTTCAGCAGCAGCTTGTATTCGGTGCCCAGCTGCGGGTTGCGTGCCATCAGGTTGCCGGCCACCGACGCGCCGGTGGCGATCACCTGCACCTGGCCCGAGACGAAGGCCGAGACGGTGCCGTTGTTGTCTTCGAACCGCTTGATGTCGGTCGTGGGCGGCGCGAGCTTGGTGAGCTCCTGGTCTTCGATGGCGCCGCGCGTCACACCGACCGATTTGCCGGCCAGATCGGCGAACGAAGCGAGTGGCAGGGACTTGGCGGCGAACACCGCCTGGAAGAAGGGCGAGTAGGCGACGGTGAAGTCGATCACCGCCAGGCGCTCGGGGTTCTTGCCCAGCGTGGAGATCACCAGATCGGCCTTGCGGGTTTGCAGGTAGGGAATGCGGTTGGCGCTGGTCACGGGCACCAGTTCCACCTTGGTGCCGAGCTTGGCGGCGATCAGTTTGGCCATGTCCACGTCCAGGCCCTGGGGCTGAAGGTCGGTGCCGACGAAGCCATAGGGCGGGAAGTCGGTCGGGATGGCGATCTTGATGGACTTGGACTTCATCACGTCGTCCAGCGCGGTCTGGGCCGTGGCGAGGCCGGTGGTGGCCAGCGAGGCGAGCGCGATGGTGGAGGCGATGAAGGCGCGTTTGTTGGTGATCACAGCAGGGCTCCTAGGTAGGTTTCAGCGGGGGGTTGAGGGGTGTCTTTGGCGGACAGCTTGGGTGATGGGGCGGTGCGCACCGGGGCGAGTGCCTGGCGCAGGTCGGCCAGCGGGTCGTCCGCCGGGGCCAGGCGCAGGGCGGCCTGCACCTGGCCGATGTGTTCTTCCATCAGGCGTTCGGCCAGGGCGGTGTCGCCACGGCTCAGTGCATCGACGATGGCCACGTGGTCCTGACACGACTGCACCGCGTCGTGCGTGGACTGGTAGAGCATGGCGATCAGCGTGGTGCGCGCGGTGAAGTCGCGCAGCGTGTCGGCCAGCAGCTGGTTGCCCAGGCATTCGGCCAGGCACACATGGAAGTCGCCAAGCAGGTAGCTGCGGTGACCGACGTCGTCGCCCTTGAGCGCGTCCTGTTCCTGTTTCAGGTGTTGCTTGAGCCGCTTGATGGTGCCCTTGTCCATAGCGCCGGTGCGGCGGATCAGACCGGTTTCGATGACGCGGCGAGCCTCGAAGGCTTCGCGCGCTTCCTCATGCGAAGGTTGAACGACGAACCAGCCGCGGCGCGAACTGACGGTGACGATGCCGCGCGCGGCCAGGCGCACCAGCGCCTCGCGCACGAGCGTGCGGCTGCAGTCGAACAGCAGCGAGAGGTTTTGTTCACCCAGGCGCGTGCCGGGAGCCAGGCGCTGCGCGAGCACGGCTTCGATGATGCGTTGGGCGATGTCGGTGGAACTGACCATGACAGGGCAGCTTGCGAAAAGCGTGCCAGCGCCATGCAGGTCTTGTATGCAAGATATGTGCGCCAGACTTGTGCGCGCGGCCTTGCTTGCGCGATCACGTGCACCAGAACAGCAGGCCGGGGTGCCCAGACTGGTGCCTGGGCTGGACATACGGTGGCACCCCGGGCCGGCTTTGCCGGACGGCCAGTGCCGCCCCCTGGGGGGTAGCGCGAAGCGCTGCGGGGGGGCTTCAATTCAGTGCTGTTCGGCGGTCAGCGCGCGCAGGTCGGTTTCGTAGTCCTTGAGCACGCGCACCGCGTGGGCTCTCTGCTCGGCGGTGGTGGTGTTGTGCAGGGCGGCAAATTGCTCGCAACCGCTGCGCACCAGCGCGTCGCTGTAGGCCGGGAAGCCGGGTGTGGGCGATTCCATGACACGGTCATGCCAGCCGCGCAACGCAGTCACCGCCATCGCAGGCGTGACGCTGCGTTCGGCTTGCAGCTCGCGCAGCGTCTTCAGCAGGTCGGACTGGCGCCGCAGCCGCTCGGCGTGGACCCGCGGACCGTCGAACGGGGACTGCCGGATGCGATCGCGCAGCAGCTTGAGCTGGGCGTCGTTCAGGTCGCCATACAGTGTTTCGTAGCGGTCGGTGGCGCGCTCCAGCAGGTTGTTGATTCGCTCTTCAGCGCTCACGCGCACATAGTCCGCCTCGAACTCCTTGTTGCCTTTGGCATAGCGGCGTTGCATGTGTTGCAGTTGGGTCGGTGAGAGGGTGATGGCGAGCTTGGCCATGGGCTCCAGGGCACGGTCGATCATGCGCAGGTAGGCCGTTTGCAGCTGCGTGAACTGCACGCAGGCGAGATCGGGGTTGCTGTCGGCGGCGGCGAGCTGCTGCCATTGCTGCAGGCGGTTGATGTAGGACGGCAGCTCGCTGCTCCGGTGCCAGGCGAAGAAGGTGTCGATGTCGCGTCGCATCTGACCCGTCTGCACCTCGTTCAGATCGGCGTAGCCGTCGATCCACCAGTAGCCCAGGCTCGGTGCCTGGTTGTAGGCCAGTCGCACCGCGCTGCAGGCGGTGAGCACCAGCGCCAGCACGGTCAGCAGCAGGCTGCGGGCGATAATTCGGCCCTTGTTTGTGACCGGTTTCGGCCGTTGGCCCGGTGTGGCCTCAGGAAAGGTGCTCATGTCGTTCCCTGTGGATGTGGTGGTGATGGCGGCCGGCAAGGGCACGCGCATGAAAAGCAGCAGGCCCAAAGTGTTGCACCGTTTGGGAGGGCGCGCACTGGCCCAGCACGTGATCGATACGGCGGCCCGGGTATCCGCCCGCTCCGTGGTGGTGATCACCGGGCACGGGGCCGAGCAGGTGGAGGCGGGCTTGACCGCACCGGACTTGGAGTCGGGTCATGCGCTGAAGTTGCAATATGTGCGCCAGGAGCCCCAACTGGGCACCGGCCACGCGGTGCAGCAGGCGGTGCCGGTATTGGCCGACGACGGCGTGACCTTGGTGTTGTCGGGCGATGTGCCGCTCACGCGACCCGAGACGCTGCAAGCCTTGCTGGACCTCTGCGGCGGCGAGCGCCTGGCCCTGCTGACGCTCGGCATGGCCAACCCGACCGGCTACGGGCGCATCGTGCGCGCGGCCGACGGCTCGGTGGCGGCCATCGTCGAGCACAAGGACGCCTCCAACGCACAGCGCGCGATCACCGAGATCTACAGCGGCATCATGGCCGTGCCCACGCCCCTTCTAAGGGCTTGGCTCGCGCGCCTGGACAACCAGAACGCCCAGGGCGAGTACTACCTGACCGACGTGGTGAAGTTCGCGGTGGCCGATGGGCAAAGCGTGCAGGCCCACCGCATCCGCGACGAAGTGCAGGTGGCGGGCGTCAACAGCCCGCTGCAGCTCGCCGAGCTGGAGCGCGCGCACCAGCGGCGCGTGGCCGAGGCGCTGATGGAGCAGGGCGTTCGCCTGGCCGACCCGGCGCGGCTGGATGTGCGGGGCACCCTCAGCTGCGGACAAGACGTGGACATAGACGTGAACTGCGTGTTTGAGGGCGCGGTGAGCCTCGGCGCGGGTGTGCGCATCGGCGCCAACTGCGTGATCGCCAACGCCCGCATCGACGACGGTGCCGTGATCCACCCCTTCACCCACATCGACGGCGAGAAACTGGGCGTGAGCGTGGGGGCCGGCGCGCTGATCGGCCCGTTTGCCCGGCTGCGCCCGGGCGCTCAGCTGGGGCGCGAGGTGCACATCGGCAACTTTGTGGAGGTCAAAAACAGCACCCTGGCCGACGGCGCCAAGGCCAACCACCTGGCCTACCTGGGCGACGCCACAGTGGGTGAGCGGGTGAACTACGGCGCGGGCAGCATCACGGCCAACTACGACGGGGCCAACAAGCACCGCACGGTGATCGAGGCCGATGTGCACGTGGGCAGCAACTGTGTGTTGGTGGCGCCGGTCACGATTGGCGCGGGTGGCACGGTGGGCGGCGGCTCGACCATCACCAAAAGCACGCCGCCGGGGGCCTTGAGCGTGGCGCGCGGCAAACAGGTCGTGTTACCGAACTGGCAGCGCCCCGCGAAGAAAAAGCCCTGAAGGCTGATCCGCCCTGGCGCTCAGGCGCGCCGGCGGACCGATTCCGTTCGGCTGTCCAGCGGGCTGTCGAGATCGTTCTTGCGGTCGGCCTTGGCCTCACCCAGCCCCATCAGGCCGCTCAGGCCCATGACTTCGGACTCTTTGAACCCGGTGTTGGGGTAGGCCAGGGTGTCGTATTCCGACATCTTGGATTCCAGGCGCTGGCGCGCGCTGTCCTGGGGTTCCGCGTCCTGTGGCTTGGGCCGGGGCAGGGCGGCCAGGTCGAGCTGGCGGCGGAAATCGTTGGGCGAGGGCATGCGGTGAATGCTGTTCTTCAGGAACAGGAAGCGCACCCCCGCCGTCTTGAGAATGCGGTTCTTCATCTTCAGCTGGTGGGCTTTGGCCTTGGCGTCGCTCAGGTGGTATTGCTCCACGTCGAACGCAAACACCGGACGCCCCTCGGCGTCACACACCACAAAATCCACCTTCTGGGTGCGCAGCCGCTCGGTCGCGCGCTGACGGTCGATGGCGCGCCGGATCGACAACATGTTTCGCAGCGGCATGTTGGGCAAGACCACCTGATCGGGGAAGGTCTCGCACAGGTAGTCCAGCATGGCGACCTGCTCGGGCGTGAGGATTCGCTCGGGCGTGTAACGGTCTTCGCGTCCGGACGCCGTGCGGAAATAACGGCGATACACCCAGACACCGAGCGCCACCAAGGCGATGGCAACAACAAACGCAATCCACAGTGGAAACATGAAACCTCCGGTTAACTAAGCCATTTTTGTGACCGAATTTTAGGGGGTGTGTGGCGTGACATGGATATCGATAACCCATTGTTGCTACTCGCACGGGGCTCAGATCGGTAGCCGCGGGTCGAACTTGGCCCGTCGCAGGCTGAAGAAGGCCTTGACGTTGCGCACATTGGCGTCGCTGGTGAACAGGCGCTGAGACAAGGCGAGGTGGTCCGGCATGTCGCGGCTGTGGACCACCAGAACGAAGTCCGGCCCCGGGCTGACCCGGTAGCACTGCTGCACCGCCGGGTCGGCAACCGCGCGGTCTTCGAAGGCCTGCAGCTGTTCCGCACCTTGGCGTTCCAGCGTGATCTCGACCAGAGCGGTGAGGCCGTGACCCGTCAAGGCCGCCAGGCGGTCCGGCTGCAGCAAGGCCACTTGGCGCTCGATCAACCCCAGCGCGTGCAGGCGCTTGATCCGCCGCAGGCTGGTGGGTGGTGACACGTGGGCCAACTCCGCCAAGCGCTTGTTGCTGAGGGAGGCATCGTTTTGCAGCAGGCTGAGCAAGCGCAAGTCGGCTTCATCCAGTTCAATTGATTCCATTTTTTGTGTTCTTGTGTTCTAAAAATTTCGTGACTGATGGAATGAGGAATTATTCTTCATTTTCATTTGAAATGAGATTGAAAATTTCTTTTGATGCTGGGTAGCATGGCCTCACTTTGATTTTTGGAGCAGAGCATGTGTGGCATCGTGGCAGGGGTTTCGAGGCGCGACATCGTGCCGGTGCTGGTTCAGGGTTTGCAGCGTCTGGAGTACCGGGGTTACGACTCTTGTGGTGTGGCGGTGCATTCGGGTAGCCTGAAACGGGCCCGCAGCACGGCCCGAGTGGCCGAGTTGGTGAAAGAGGTGCAAACCGAGCACATCGCCAGCGGCACGGGCATCGCCCACACCCGCTGGGCCACCCATGGCGCACCCGTCGTGCACAACGCCCACCCCCACTTCAGCCACGGCCCGTCGGCGTCGACCGGTGCGGTCGGTCGGGTGGCGCTGGTGCACAACGGCATCATTGAAAACCACGACGACTTGCGCGCGGCTTTGCAGGCCAAGGGCTACGTGTTCGAGAGCCAGACCGACACCGAGGTCATCGCCCACCTGATCGATTCGCTGTACGAAGGCGACGTTTTCGGGGCCTTGCAGGCCGCGGTGGTGCAGTTGCACGGCGCCTACGCGTTGGCCGTGTTCCACAAGGACGAGCCGCACCGCGTGGTCGGCGCGCGCGCCGGCTCTCCGCTGGTGCTGGGTGTGGGTCAGATCGATGGGGTGGTCGGGGCCGAGCACTTTCTGGCCAGCGACGCGATGGCGCTGGCCGGGGTGACCGACCAGATCGTCTACCTTGAAGAAGGCGATCTGGTGGACATGCAACTGGGCCGCTACTGGGTGGCCGACGCGCGGGGGCGTGTCTTTGAAGCGGGCCAGCGACCGGTCAAGACCGTGCACGCGCACAGCGGTGCGGCCGAACTCGGTCCCTACCGCCACTACATGCAGAAGGAGATCTTCGAGCAACCGCGTGCCATTGCCGACACGCTCGAGGGCGTCGAGGGCATCACGCCCGAGCTGTTCGGCGATGGCGCCCACGGCGTGTTCAAGGACATCGACAAGGTGCTGATCCTGGCCTGCGGCACCAGCTACTACAGCGGTTGCGCCGCCAAATACTGGCTGGAAGAGATCGCGCAGATCCCGACGCAGGTGGAAGTGGCCAGCGAGTACCGCTACCGCACCAGCGTGCCCGACCCGCGCACTTTGATCGTGACCATCACGCAGAGCGGTGAGACCGCCGACACCCTGGCTGCGCTGCGCCACGCACAGGGTCTGGGCATGAAACACACCCTGACGATCTGCAACGTGGGCACCAGCGCCATGGTGCGCGAGTGCAAGCTGGCCTACATCACCCGAGCGGGCGTCGAGATCGGTGTGGCCTCCACCAAGGCCTTCACCACCCAGCTCGCCGGTCTGTTCCTGCTGACGCTGGCGCTGGCCCAGGCGCGCGGTCGTTTGAGCGACGAGCAGGAAGCGCAGCATCTGAAGGCCATGCGCCACCTGCCCGTGGCGCTGCAGGCCGTGCTGGCGCTGGAGCCGCAGGTGATCAGCTGGGCCGAAGATTTCGCGCGCATGGACAACGCACTGTTCCTTGGGCGGGGTCTGCACTACCCCATCGCGCTCGAAGGTGCCCTGAAGCTGAAAGAAATCAGCTACATCCACGCCGAGGCCTACCCGGCGGGCGAACTCAAGCACGGCCCGCTGGCGCTGGTGACATCGGCCATGCCGGTGGTGACGGTGGCGCCCAACGATGCGCTGCTAGAGAAACTCAAAAGCAACATGCAGGAGGTGCGCGCGCGCGGCGGCGTGCTGTATGTGCTGGCCGACGCCGACACCCGCATCACCAGCGGCGAAGGCATCCACGTGATTCGCATGCCTGAGCACTATGGCGCACTCTCACCCATCCTGCACGTGGTGCCGCTGCAACTGTTGGCGTACCACACAGCGCTGGCCAAGGGGACCGATGTGGACAAGCCCCGCAATCTGGCCAAGTCGGTCACGGTGGAATGACCATGAACCTGTTGACACTGGACCACTTCTCGGGCTGCGTGAACGAGCCCTTTGTCACCCAGCTGGACGGCGTGTCGCTGGAGTTCGTTCTGGTCGAGGCCAGATCCATCGAAACAAAGGCCCACAACGCCGTCCGGCGGCCGTTTTCTTTGCTGTTTCGAAATTCTGCGGCGGTGCTCTTTCCTCAGAAGATCTACCCCATGCACCACGCCCGGGTCGGTGAGGTGGGCATCTTTCTCGTCCCCATCGCGTACGAGAAAGCCGGATTTCTCTACCAGGCGGTGTTCAACTGACGGTGGCCACCGAGTCTGCCGGTGCTGGCCTTCTTGGCCCAGCGAGCGGCGCCGAGGGCCAAGTGGCTCAGGGGCACCAGCGCATGGAAAGATGCGCTCCTTCGCTGGTTTCCGCCATGAAGCCCTGCCGTTCGTAGAGCGCGCGTGCGCGGGTGTTCGTCTCCAGCACGTGCAGACGCACGCCGCGCCCCAGTGCGGCTGCATCGGCCTGGGCCTGTCGCACCAACGCCGAGCCCAGTCCGCTGGCGCGCATGTGGGGCAGCAGGCTGATGTGGATGATCAGATGCTCTGGTGGGGTCTGCAGCAGGTAGAAATTTCCCACCGGCCCCAGGTTGCGGTGCTCGATGGCCAGAAACGAGGCATCTCCGTGGTGCCCCAGATAGTGTCGGTGTTGCAGCAAGCACTGTTGTTCGAGGAACTGGCGTTTGACGTGATCGGGCCAAGGCACCTGGGCCATCTCATCGCTGCGCGTGCTGGCGTAGAGATCGCACAGCCAAGGCAAGTCTGAATCACACAGCGCGCGCAAAAAAAACCCGCGATCGGCAAGGAGCGCGGGAGTTGGCATGCGGTCGGCGCGTTCCCGTGGGAACGGCGCCAGCGGTTGCGGTGCTGCCGTCGTCACATCAGGGAAACGAAGGGAAGACACCTTGCAGCGCGATGCAGAAGTTCACGCCGAGGTACGGCTGCTGGTTCTGGTGAGGCTGCCCGCCACCCTGGCTGGGCTGGATCATGTTGGGGGCGAGGGAGGTGTTGGGGGACGCGGCGTTGAACGGTTTCGCGGTATTGCTGCCCAGCGTGGAGAGCGCGCTGTTGTTGCTGGGCGAGCCGCTCTTTTTGGAGCTGTCGGATTGGGCGAACGCGTTGATGCCGTGGTTGTGCGCCGGGATTTCGGTGCTGGTCAGGGTGACCGTGTTGACGCCGAAGGTTTCTCCCAGCAAACGTTCGCTGAGTCCCGGGCTCTGGCCTTGTTCGCAGCCAGCGCGGGCCGCGAAATTGGGCAGTTGGAACGTGGTCGTCCCGTTGCCGCCGTAGGTGGTGCCGATGAGTGCGAAGAGCGCGGTGTTCTGCTGGATCGGCAGCGTGGCGCCGTTGCAGTACGCCCAGTTGCGCGGGTTGAAGTTGAAGCCGAACATCTGGATTTCGCCGATAAAGGGTTCGCTCATGATCTGATTCCTTCGTGGGGTTGTTCTGCGTTCAGGCCTGTTGCGGGAAGATGCCTTCGGTGGCGATGCAGTACTGCACCGTCAGTGTGGGCATGGTGTTTTCGTGCGGTTGCGAGCCGCCACCGATGGTGGTGGATTGCGCGGACATTGCCGCGGCCGTGGCACCGGTGACATCGGTGGCGTAGAAGACGTCGCCGCTGACCGAGCCGGGCAGGAGGGTGCTGCCCGGTGTCAGTGAGGTCGCCGCGCCCGTGGTCGCGATCATGGTGTGGGTGTGCGTTGGCATCTGGGTCGTCAGCAGCGTCACGCTTTCGGTGCCGGCCATCTGGCCCATGACGTAGCTGCTCAGTCCCGGGCCTTGGCCCTGGTGGATGGGCAGGCGGCCACGCAGGTCGGGCACGGCGAAGGTGCTCTGGCCATCGCCGCCGTAGGTGGTGCCGATGAGGACGAACAGGGTGTCGTACTGGGAGATCGGCAGCAGGCTGCCGTCGCAGGCCTGCCAACCGATGGGGGTGCGGCCGAAGCCAAACGTGCGAATTTCGCCGATATAAGGTGTGGACATGAAACGGTGCTCCGAATGATCTGTCAGGGGGCTCTGGCTCTGGCCGTCAGTCGCGCGAGGGAAAGATGCCGCTGAGCGCGATGCAGAAATTGATCGCGGTGTAGGGCTGGAGGTTCGGGTGCGGCTGATTGCCGCCGGCCGTGGCCACCGACTGAACGTTCATCGCCACCGGCGCACCGTTCGAGGGAGCGTACAGGTTGGCCGCCGTCGCGGAGTTGGTGCTGGTGGCCTGCAGGCGGTTCACCGGGGTGCGGTTGTCGCCCGGTGCGGTCGACGCCGCCATGGTGTGGGTGTGCGCAGGCAGGTTGCTCGAGAGCAACGTGACGTTCTCGGCGCCGCCCGTCTGGCCCATCTGCACCCCGGGGGGCTGCCAGCCCGGGTCGACCGAGCTGGCATAACCCACGGGGGATCGCCCACGCAGGTCGGGCAGGGCGAAGTTGGTGGTGCCGTTGCCCCCGAACTGCGTGCCCAACAGGGAGAACAGCGCCTGGTTCTGGCTGATCGGCAGCAACTGGCCGTTGCACTGCGCCCAGAATTTCGGCGCGAAATTGAAGCCGGTCATCATGACCTGGCCGATGAAGAAATCGCTCACTTCAGTCCCCCCTTGGTGGTTGGTGGTTGGCGCAGGTGCAGCGCCGCCGCGTTGCATTCTGTGTGCTTTGAACGGGCGAGATTGGGCGGTCCCCTGTCAACGCTGACAGGTGCCGAAGCCATTGACCACAACCTCAGGTCACATTCGCAAGCGAAGCCACGAAGAGCGGCCAGAACAACACGAAGCAAAGACCCTGCCTGTGGTCCGATGACAACTTCCTTGTTACACCTTGTATCTATACTGACACCGCGCAACGGTTCGTTTCCGAAGCACCGGTCACGCAAACAACACAGGTCAGAACGACTGAGATGGAGGGGCTGATGCCTGCAGGGACTTTGAATCTGGGTGTTTTTTTGTGCCTGCGCCGCTTGCGCACGTGGACGCTGTTGCAGGCGCGATGGATCTGGCTTTCCATGGCGCTGTGCCTGCCGGGTTTGGCGATGGCTCAGGTCTCGCCGTATTGCCCGGCGCAGAACCTCACGGTGGCCAATGGCGGATCGGTGACCTCGATCGATCTGGCTGCTTGCGACGGTCCGTTCAACTTCGGCATGGGTGGGCCTTTCGCGCCGTTCCTGCCGGTCAACGGCTCGGTCGATCTCGGCCCCCAGAGTGGGGGGGGAAACCAGACGGTCTCGTACACCCACAACGGTACGGCGACCACCACCGACACGTTCGCGCTGGAAGACGAAAACGGCGATGAGCTGTTCTTCAACGTCACCATCACCCCGGCAGCCTCGGCCATCGTGGTGTCACCGGCGTCGTTGCCGACCCTGACCGCCGGCACACCGTTCTCTCAGACCCTGACCTCGGCCGGCGGTGTCGCCCCGTATACCTACACGCTGCAATCCGGCACCTTGCCGGTTGGCCTCAGCCTGTCCGGCGCTGGGGTGCTCAGCGGCACGCCGACCCAGCGCGGCAGCTACACCTTCACCGTGCGATCCACCGACAGCGTCTCCGATTTTGTGGACAAGGGCTACACGGGCACGGTGCAGAACCCGAGCCTCGCGCTCGCCACGTCCAGCGGCACCGCCATCCAGAGCGCTCCTTTCTCGCAGACGCTCTCCACCACCGGTGGCGTCGCCCCTTACAGCTATCTTCTGGAAACAGGTACATTCCCCGCTGGCATCACGATTTCCAGCGCCGGCGTGGTCAGCGGCACCACGGCCGCCGCACCCGGCAACTACCCGGTCACCCTGCGCGTCACCGATGCCAGCACCGGCCCGGGCAGCTATTTCGAACTTGAAGCCTTCACCCTCACCGTCAGCCCGCCGCCGACGGTCTCGATCGCGGTATCCCCGGCCAGCGTCAGTGAAGACGGCGCGACCAACCTGGTCTACACCATCACCCGCAGCCTGAACCTGTCGTCGGCGACGGTGGTCAACATCACCACCGGCGGCACCGCCACTTCAGGCGTGGACTACATCGGCGGCGTGGCCACGGTGAGCATCCCCGCGGGTGCCACCACGGCGACCATCACCATCAACCCCACGGTGGACGGCACGGTCGAAGCCAATGAAACGGTCATCCTGACCGTCGACGCCGGCACCGGTTACACGGTCGGCGCGCCCGCCAGCGCCACCGGCACCATCCTCAACGACGACGTGCCCAGTGCCACCATTTCCGTGGCGCCCGCCAGCGTGTCCGAAGACGGGGCGACCAATCTGGTCTACACCGTCACCTTGACCCAGGCCCCTCTGGTTGCAACCTCGGTGAACTTCACCGTCGCCGGCACCGCCACCTCCGGCACCGACTACGCGGCCGTGACCTCGCCGCTGGTCATCTCGGCCGGCAGCACCACCGGCACCATCACGGTCAACCCGACGGCCGACGCCACCATCGAAACCGACGAAACGGTGATCCTCACCCTCGCCGCGGGCGCCGGTTACACCGTCGGTGCACCGGCCAGCGCCACCGGCACCATCCTCAACGACGATCTGCCCACGCTGACGATCAACGACGTCACCGCGGCCGAGGGCAACGCGGGCACCACGAACTTCACATTCACCGTCTCGCTGAGCACCCCGGCGGGCCCGGGCGGCGTCACCTTCGACATCGCCACCGCCAACGGCACAGCCACGGCGGGCGTGGATTACGTCGCCAACAGCCTGACCGGCCAGACCATTCCGGCCGGCTCCAGCACCTACAGCTTCACCGTGCTGGTCAACGGCGACACGCTCAACGAGCCGAGCGAGACCTTCTTCGTCAACGTCACCAACGTGACCAATGCGGTGGTCGGCGACGCTCAGGGGCTGGGCACCATCGTCAACGACGACCCGCTGCCGAGCCTGTCCATCGACGACGTCACCGTGGTCGAGGGCAACAGCGGCACCACCAGCGCCGTCTTTACTGTCACCCTGAGTGCGGCCAGCGGCCAGACCGTGAGCGTCAACTACGCCACCGCCGACGGCACCGCCACGCAGTCGGCCGACTACACCAGCACCAGCGGCACGCTGACCTTCACCCCGGGCCAGACCACGCAGACCATCACGGTGTTGGTGGCGGGCGAGACCGTGCCCGAGGCCGGCGAAACCTTCTTCGTCAACCTCAGCGGTGCGACCAACGCCACCATCGCCGACAACCAAGGGTTGGGCACGATCACCAACGACGACGTGCCAGTGACGGTCAACCCGGCAACGGTTCCCAGCGGTGCCGTCGCTGCAGCCTACAGCCAGACCCTCACCGCCAGCGGCGGCGTGGCGCCCTACAGCTTCGCGGTGACGGCCGGCGCCTTGCCCGCGGGCCTGACCTTGTCTGCGGGCGGTGTGCTCAGCGGCACGCCGACGGCCGGCGGCACTTTCAACTTCACCGCCACCGCCACCGACAGCAGCCCCTTCCCGGGGCCGTTCGCGGGCAGCCGCGCTTACACGCTCGTCGTGACCGCTCCCACCATCGTGCTGCCGGCGACCAGCCTGGCCGGTGGCACGGTCGGCACCGCCTACTCAGCCAGCATCACCGCAGCCTCGGGTGGCACGGCACCCTACAGCTACGCGGTCACCGCCGGTGCACTGCCGAGTGGCCTGACCCTCAGCGCCCCCAGCGGTGCCATCACCGGCACCCCGAGCGCAACGGGCACGTTCAACTTCAGCATCACCGCGATCGACAGCAGCACGGGCACCGGCCCGTACACCGCGACCCAGTCGTATGCCATCACCGTGATCGACCTGCCTCCCATCGCCAATGCGTCGTCGCTCACCGTGGCCTACAACGCCGCCGCCACGCCGGTCACCTTGAACATCACCGGCGGCACGCCGACCTCGGTCGCCATCGGCACGGCACCCGCCCACGGCACGGCCATCGCATCGGGTACGTCCATCACCTACCAGCCCACCACAGGCTATGCCGGGCCAGACAGCTTCACCTACACGGCGACCAACACCGGGGGCACCTCGGCGCCGGCCACGGTCACCGTCACGGTGAGTGACCCGGTCATCACCGCCACGGCCAGCGGCAGTTTCTCGGCCACCGTCGGCACGCCGTATGCCCAGACCATCACCCTGATCGGGGGGGCACCGCCCTGGAGCGGTTTCATCGTCACCAACCTGCCGGCTGGGCTGTCGATCACCGGCACCACCCCCAACAGCGTGACCGTGTCCGGAACGCCGACCCAGGCAGGCATCTTCACGCTCAACGCCTCCGCCACCGACAGCAGCACCGGCAACGGCCCGTACACGGTCGGCGATGTGTATGTGCTGACCGTGGCTGCGCCGGGTCTGGCGCTGACCCCGGCCGCCACCACCTTCAGTGCGCCCTATGCAGTGCCCTACAGCCAGAGCTTCACGGCCAGCGGCGGCACCGGTCCGTACAGCTATGCCATGACGGCGGGCACCCTGCCGGCGGGCGTCAGTTTTTCGGGCAACACCGTCTCGGGCACACCCACGGCGCCAGGCAGCTACAACTTCACCATCACGGCCACCGACACAGGCTCCAGCGGCACCGGTGCACCGTTCTCGATCGCGCAGAGCTACACGCTGACGGTGGCGGCACCCACCATCGCGGTGAGCCCGACCACGCTGCCCAATCCGGCGGTGGGTACGCCCTACAGCCAGACGGTCACTGCCTCGGGTGGCATCGCGCCATACAGCTTCGTGGTGAGCGCCGGCAGCCTGCCCGCCGGCTTGACCCTGTCCACGGGTGGCGTGCTGTCCGGTACCACGAACCAGGTGGGCACCTTCAACCTGACGGTCACCGCGACGGACGCCAATGCTCAGACGGGCTCGCGTGCCTACACCGTGACCATCGGTGCACCCACCTTGACACTGGCACCCGCAGCGGGAGCGTTGACCGCTCCGTACGGCGTGGTTTATTCGCAGAGCTTCGTTGCCAGCGGGGGCTCGGGCAGCTTCAGCTACGGTTTGACCGGCGCCTTGCCGGCGGGCCTCACGTTCAGCGGCAACACGGTCTCCGGCACGCCGACCGTGCCCGGCAGTTACCCGGTCACGGTGACCGCCACCGATACGCTGGCGACCGGTGCGGGCGCGCCGTTCTCTGTCGCTCAAAACTACACCATCAACGTGGCAGCGCCGACCCTGGTGGTCAATCCTGCATCGCTACCGAACCCTGCCGTCGGCACGGCCTACAGCCAGACGATCACGGCGAGTGGCGGCGTGGCTCCCTACAGCTTCGCCCTGACCGCTGGTGCCCTGCCGGCGGGCATGACCTTGGGCACCGGTGGCGCGCTCACGGGCACTCCCACACAGGTCGGTAGCTTCAGCTTCACGGTCACCGTGACCGACAACTTCAGTCAGGTCGGCAGCCGCGCTTACACCCTGGTGGTTGGCGCCCCCACGCTGACGATGACCCCTGCGGCGGGTGTGCTGACGGCGCCCTACGGCGTGGCCTATTCACAGGTCTTCACGGCCAGCGGCAGCCCCGGTCCTTACACCTACGCGTTGACCGGCGCGCTGCCGACAGGGGTGACGTTCAGCGGCAACACGCTCTCGGGCACGCCGACCGCACCGGGCAGCTATCCCATCACGGTGACGGCCACGGACAGCGCGCTCACAGGCGCAGGGGCGCCGTTCTCCGTGGCACAGAACCACGTGCTCAACGTCGCGGCGCCCACCTTCGCGGTGACGCCCACCACGCTGCCCGATCCGGTGGCGGGTGAGGCCTACAGCCAGTTGCTCACGGCCTCTGGCGGTGTGGCGCCCTACACGTTTGCGTTGACCAGCGGCAGCCTGCCCACGGGTCTGAGCCTGAGTGCCAGCGGTTTGCTGTCGGGCACGGCCACCCAGGTCGGTACCTTCAACATCAGCGTGACCGTCACCGACGCCAACGGACAGCTCGCGGTCTTCAACTTCGAGGTCAGGAGCACGGGCAGCCCCCGGCAGACCTTGACCAAGCAGGTGTTGAGCAATGCCGATGAGGACCGGAACGGCAAGGTGTCGCTGCACGACACCCTGACCTACCGCATCACCCTGAGCAACGCGGGCTTTGTTCCGCTGAGCGATGTGGTGGTGAGCGACGCCCGCATCGCGCCGGGCAGCATCACCTGCGCCACGGTCTTGCCCGGTCAGTCCTGCGTGCTCCAGGGCACCTACACCGTCACCGCGGCCGATGCGCGGGCGCGCCGGGTGGTGAACGTGGCCACGGTCAGCAGCGCCCGGTGCGCTGCGGGCAGTCAGGACGCCCAATGCCGCGTCACCTTGAGCACCCAGGTGATTCCCGCGGTGGTGCGGGCCAAGAACGATGACTTCGGCGAAATCATGTGTCCCAAGGCGGACGCCATCGTCGGCAATGCCTACAAGAACGACACCATCGATGGCCAGCCGATCCGCGCTGCCGAGGTCCTGGGTTCGGTGGTCTCCGCCGCCAAACCCACCAAGCCAGGCAAGCCCGTTCCCGAGCTCAACACGGCCACGGGCGACGTGAAGGTGCCGGCGGGCACCCCGGGTGGGTCGTACTCGATCACCTACAAGATCTGCCAGCGCAGCGTGTCGAACAACTGCGACACCGCCACCATCGTGGTGAAGATCAAGCAGTGCCAGATCCTGGTCAGGGTGATCAAGACCGCGAACGTGAAACAGACCCGTGTGGGTGACTTCGTGTCCTACACGCTGCAGATCGACAACCTCTCGGAGAACGACACCGAGGTGGAGGGGCTGCAGATCGTCGACACCCCACCGCCCGGTTTCAGCCTGGTGTCGGGCAGCGCCCGGTTCCAGGACCGCAACGCCAGTGGCACGGTGGCCGGCACCGGCCCGATCACGCTGGATCAGATCGACCTCGCCGGCAACGGTAAAGCGTTCATCACCTACGTGCTTCGTGTGGGCGCGAACGCTCGCCGGGGTGACGCGGTGAACACCGCCGTCCCGTTGCATGAAGGCGCGCAGGTCGGCAGCACGGCGAAGGCCGTGGTGTCGGTCTCGGCCGACCCGGACACCGACGAAACATCGATCATCGGCAGGGTGTTCATCGACCGGGACGGCGACGGCTGGCAAGACAGCGCCGACGCCCACGACGTGAAGATCCAGGGCGGCATCGACGCCTCCGTCTATGTGGCCGGTTCCACCACCGTGGACCGCGGACAGGGCGCCCAGCCGGAACCCGATGCGAGCGCACCGCTGCTGCACGGCATCCGCATCGGCACCCTGCGCGGACGGGGCGACGCCGACCCCGCGACCCCGCTGTCCCGCGTGGTGATCAGCCAGTGGCTGACCGCCCCGGTGTGGGTCGGGGACAGCGTGATCACCAGTGGGCAAGGGACACGCATCACCGTGAAACCCGGCGGTGAGGTGGTCTACGGGCACGAGGGCGACGTGGCCGCCGGCCTGAACGGTCAGGACCTGCGCGTCGAGCGCACGGTCACGCCGGTGGATGGCAAGCACCGGGTGGACTACATCCTCACCAACCGCGGTGTCTCCGAGCTGGGCCTGCCGGGCGTGCGCCTGGCCAGCCCCGAGGGACTCGTTGTGCAGACGGACAGTTACGGCCGCTTCCACATTGAAGGCATCGATGCCGCCGCGCGGATGCGCGGACGCAACTTTGTGCTGAAGCTGGACCCGGTCAGCCTGCCGCAGGGTGCCCGCGTGACGACGGAGAACCCCTTGGTGCGTCGCCTGACCGGCGGCCTGATGGTGCGGTTCGACTTCGGTGTCGGGTTCGACAACGCAGCGCCTGCCGCCGTCGTGGTGCCGCCACCGCCTCCGGCGCCGGGAGCTCCCGCACCCACACCGTCGCGTTGATGGCCCGCATCTGACCTGGCTTCCGAAGGTGAACGCCTTCCCCGCCTGCCAAGACCCCGAGGGTGGTGATCGCGCGTCTGCAGCGCACACCACCCTGGGTCAGGCGACCCCTTGAAACCGCACACAACCCGTACGGATGACCACAAGATGAAACTCACTTCACACCACATTGAACGTCTTGTCGCCATGCGCCGCCAGCGCACCGGGGGGGACTGGTTCCGTGCGGCGGCGCTGCTGCCGATGGGCGCGGTCTTCGTGTTGACGCCTTTGGCGGCCAGCGCGCAAACCGCCGAGCCTGCCGCGCAGGCGCCCGCCACGGTGGCCGCGCCGGCCACGACCCAGGTGCCCCAGGTGAGGCCCGGGCAGGTGCTGACCCTGCCGGGCGGTGGGCGGGTGTGGGCGACGGAAGACCCAGCCAACCTCACGCCGCAGATGAACGTGTCGTCCACCTCCATCGCCGGCATTCGCGACGACATGCTGAGCGAGGGCCTGAGCTTCAACTACAGCAGCAACTACGCCAGCTTCATCGAGCGCATGGAGCTGCTGGTGTTCAACGGGCGCGACACCGATCTGGTCAAACCTTTGGTCACCCTGTCTTTGCCGGTGAGCGGCGAGGGGATTGCGAAATGGGACGGCCAGTTGCCCGCGGGCCATGGCCTGCGTGCCGGGGACACCCTGGTCTACTTGGTGAGGGCCTATGGCAAAGGCGGACAGTTGGACGAAACACAGACGCGTTCCGTGCGCCTGTACACCGAGCAGGAATGGCGCCTGGCCAAAGAGCAGTTGCTCAGCGAGAGCAACCAGCTCGCCGATGGCTTCACCCTCGACCAGCGCCTGGCGCGCCAGGCCCAGCTGGTCAACGGTCTCGTGAAGCAGAACATTCCCCTGTCGGGCTCGATCGTGCGCATCTTCGGGCAGGACATTCCGGACGACGCGCAGATCAAGATCAACGGCAAGACGGTGTCGCTGGACATCAACCGCCGCTTCGTGTCCGAGTTCCTGCTCCCGGTCGGTTCGCATGGCCTGAAGATCGACGTCAGTGGCTTGAAGACCACCCCGGACTTTTCGCGCCAGCTGGACGTGAACATCAGCGGTGAGTACTTCTTCATGGTCGGCATGGCGGACTTCTACCTGTCCAAATCCAAGGTATCGGGCAACATCGAACCGGCTTCGGCGGAAGACGGCTTCGATCAGGAACTGCTCAAGGAAGGGCGCCTGGCCTTCTACCTCAAAGGCAAGATCCAGGGCAAATACCTCATCACCGCCCAGGCCGACACCGAAGACCAGGAACTGAACAACCTGTTCAAGAACTTCTTCAAGTCCACGCCCCAGGACATCTTCCGACGCCTCGATCCGGACCAGTACTACTCGGTGTACGGTGATGACGCCAGCGGCTACCGCGATGTGGACAGCGCCGGCAAGCTCTACGTGCGGCTCGACTGGGACAAGAACCAGGCCATCTGGGGCAACTTCAACACGGGCATCGACGGCGGCGAGTTCAACCAGTACCAACGCACGCTCTATGGCGGAGCGCTCAAATGGCGCAGCAACGAGACCACACGGTTCGACGACCCGAAGGCGCAGGCCAGCGTGTTTGCCTCGGAGGCCCAGTCGGCCAAAGGCTACAGCGATCTGCTGGGCACCGGGGGCAGCCTGTATTACCTCAAGCACACCGACGTGCTGCGGGGTTCCGAGCAGTTGCACGTCGAGGTCCGTGACCGGGTGACCGGGCAGGTGGTCCGGCGCGGCCGCCTGGTCTTCGGCACCGACTATGAGATCGACTACATCCAGGGCCGCATCATCCTGAGCCGCCCGCTGGGCCGCAGCGACCTGGACAGCGGGTTTGGCATCACGCGCCTGAGCGCGGAAGGCGACCACGAGAACCACCTCCTGGTGGACTACGAATACGTCCCCGAGGGCGTGGAGAACTTGGTGGTGGGCGGGCGTGGCCAGGTCTGGGCGGGCGACCACGTGGCCGTCGGCGGCACGGTGGTGTCGGAAGACCGCGCGGGCGACGACTACAAACTTCAGGGCGTGGATGTCACGCTGCGCGCAGGGCGGGGCACCTACCTCAAGGCCGAGCTGGCCCAGAGCGAATCGACCCAGTCGGACGTGCACTACTCCGACAACGGCGGTCTCACCTACACCCAGCGGGCGGTGGCCGTGGAGACCGAAGATCGATCCGGGCGGGCGGTGGGCGTCGAGGCGAAGGTCAACCTCTATGAGCTCGGGCTGACGAAGGGCAATGTGAGCGCCGGGGCCTGGTACAAGGACCGGGAGGCCGGCTATTCCACCGCTCGGGCCGAATCGGCCGGGCTGCACAGCCGCGAGTCGGGTGTCGAACTGCTGGGGCAGGTGAGTACCGATCTGGACGTGGGCGCGCGGCTGAGTCGGCGCGAGACCGATGCCCAGGCGCGCCTCGAGCAAGCCCAGCTGGTGGGCAACTGGCGCCTGGACGATGTGCAAAGCGTGGGCCTGGAGTTGCGCCGCATTCGCTCGGCCGAACCGAGCGGTGACTTTGCCGAACGGGACGAGGCGGTGCGCAACGCGGGGCAGGGGATCGGCACCGCCACCTACATGGGGCTTCGCTACAAGCGCAAGTTCGGTGGCCAGACCGAAGGCTATGCCTTTGTGCAGAGCACTTTGCAAAGCGACGAGACGCTGAAAAACGACCGCTTCGGACTGGGGGCCACCCGGTACTTCGGCGAGCGTTCCTCGGCGACGGCCGAGGTGTCGACCGGCACGCGCGGCGTGGCAGGCAAGCTCGAAGGCAGCTACTACGTCACACCCGACTACAACCTGTACACCCGCTATGCCTACGCCACGCAACCGGGGGACCTCTTTGGCAGCGACCCGTTTGAAGACGGGCTCGGTCGCAGCCTGTCGCTGGGGCAGCGCTGGAACGCGGGCGGTGGCCTGAGCCTGTTTCAGGAGGCGCAGCTGAGCGAACGGGCGGGGACCAGCGGGCGCGGCCAGAACCTGGGCATGGACTACAACATTGCGCGCCATTGGCAGCTCGGCCTGCGCTACGCGCAGAGCCGGATCGAGGACGCCGATGGCGGCGAAACCCTGCGGCGCACGGGCACCGTGCTGGCCAGTTACAACGACGCCCGGACCAGCTTCACGCCGCGGTTCGAGTACCGCCGGGACCGCGGTGCTCAGGCCCGCAACCAGTACCTGCTGAGCGTGGGGCTGACCCGCAAGTTCAGCGAAGACTGGCGCACGGCGGTTCGACTGAGAACCTCCCTCACCCGGGACCTGCAGGACCGCAACGACGACGCCCGTTTCACCGAAGCCAGCGTGGGGCTGGCGTACCGCCCGGCCGACAGTGGCCGCTGGGCCTGGTTGTCGAAGTACACCTATCTGTACGACCTGGGCTCGGTGGCGCAGATTTCACCCGCTTCCGGCGTGGCCAACAACGCGGTGGATCAGCGGGCGCACATCGCCGCCACCGAGGTGCTGTACCGGATCAACCCGGTGTGGGAGGTGGGCGGCAAATACGCCTACCGCAACGGCGAATTGCGCGAGGGGCGCAACACCGGCGCCTGGTATGAAAACACCCGCCACTTCGTCGCCGGGCAGGTCCGCTACCGCGTGTTGCAGAGCTGGGATGTGATGGTCGAACACCGCTGGCTGCAGACCGTGCAGGACAAGAACCAGCGTTCTGGCTGGCTGGCCGGCGTGGACAAACAGATCACGCCCCATTTCCGCCTCGGGGTGGGCTACAACTTCACCGACTTCAGCGACGATTTGCGCCACTCGGACTATCGGTACAAGGGCTGGTACCTCAACGCGGTCGGCGTTTACTGAGCGGTCGTTCCATCGCTTCGCACGGGACTTGCCAGGTCCCATGTGGGATATCCGGGCCGGTGGTGACAGAATGAAACGCATCCACCGTTCTTCAACTCCCCCAACATGCCACACATCACCGGAGGGTCGGGTCAGCAGCTGAACATGGGCCGAGACCTGGCGCGCCTGACACAGGCTTGCCTCCTGCTCATGCTGGTGTGGCTGGCTGGCTGCCAGCCTGCGCCGCAGGCACCCTTGAAGGTGGGCATGAATGCCTGGGTGGGTTACGACCCCCTGGCGCTGGCCCGTGACAAGGGTTTGCTGGATGCCCGGCAGGTCAAGGTGATCGAACTGCCGTCGAGCGCCGAGACGCTGCGCAATTTTCGCAACGGTCTGCTGGACGCGGCCGCACTGACGCTGGACGAAACACTGCGGCTGGCCGACGAAGGGGCGGACATCCGCATCGTCGCGGTGCTCAGCGGTTCGGCCGGCGCCGACCTCGTGCTGGCCGGTCTTTCGGTGACGAACCCCCGGGATCTGCGGGGGAAGACGATTGCCGTGGAGGGCTCGGCGGTCGGTGCACTGGTGCTCAAACGCCTGCTGCAGGCGGGCCAGTTGCAGCAGAGCGACGTGGTGGTGAGCCGCCTTGAAGCGTTTCAGCACCTGGCGGCACTCAGGAGTGGCCGTGTGGACGCCGCGGTGTCTTACGAGCCGCTGGCCGGCGCCCTGCGCGCAGCGGGTTACCACCCGATCTTCGACAGCCGGGCGATGCCCGGCGACATCATGGATGTGCTGGTGGTGCGGGCGCAGACGCTGGCGGCGCGGCCCGAGCAGGTGGCTGCGCTGGTGGCCGGCTGGCAGCGGGGCTTGTGGACATTGCAGGAGCAGCCCGAAGCGAGTGCGCGCTTGCTGGCGCCCGAGGTTGATCTGACGGTGGACGCGTACCTCGCAACGCTGAAGGGCCTGCGGTTTTTCACCGCCCGGCAATCGGTGGACCTGCTGTCGGGCCACCCCAAGCGCCTGGGTCAGCAGGCAGAGAGCCTGGCCCGGACCCTGCAGGCCATGGGCGTGATCCGCGACACGCCCCACTGGGAGCACCTGCTCGTGGCGGATGTGGGCGAGCGGTTGTTGACGTCTGCGGAGGTGTTGCCATGAGCGCAGCGCCGGGCCGCCCCAAGCCCGCTCGCACCGCAGCTCGCAGAGCGGAGGTTTACCCATGAACCAC
>NZ_MUNZ01000069.1 GCF_002001205.1 Hydrogenophaga sp. A37 | reverse complement strand
AGCAGGAGCAGGAGCAGGAGCAGGAGCAGGAGCAGGAGCAGGAGCAGGAGCAGGAGCAGGAGCAGGAGCAGGAGCAGTTGTTGTTGTCTTGGAGAGGAAGCACGACTTCGCCGTCAGCGGTATGGGATCGCCAAAGGTGGCGTTCGTGCAGCTAACCGGGCCGGTCAGCAGCTTGACAGTGAATCGGCCAGCGGCGCCGTAAGCCACGTATCGCGACCCGGAATAGGTGCAAACGTTGCCTTCAGAGGTGCAGGCTGTGCTGCTGAATGACTGACCATTGATGATCTGTGTGCCAGTCGACGCTTTTCCGAGAGGGCCAGCTTCCGCTTGTTCCAGGTCAGAGGTGGTTGCCACGACTTGTTCCAGGGTGTAGGAATCTTCGCCGGCAGTTCGCCCCGGGACAGATGCAATTGCTGCGCCTGTTTCCGACGTGTTGACGTCCTCGCCACCTGCTCGTTCCAGGCCAGAGGCCGTGACTGCGGCTTGTTCCGAAGTGACGATCTCCTCGCTGCTGCCGCCACAGGCACTCAATCCAAGTGCGCTGACCAATGCGATCAGCAGCACGGAGGGGGTTGGACCAGTGCCAGAACGCACTGCTTTCTTCCCATTGGGCAATATCGCCGAAGGGAGGGTTAACTCGGAATAATTCATCTTGCGACTCGTGAAGTAAATTAGCGTACAGTTTCAGGGTGGGCGGTGTGGTCTGGTGGAACTAAAAGCACAGCGAATTCTGGTCAATAATTAGTTTCTACCTGATCACTTCCGGGCGTATTGATATGTTCAAGTGCTGCGAATATATCGAAAACCATGCCGATACATTGACTTGAATTCGATGAACTGCGGCTGTCAGGCGACATGCGGCGAAACTCAACTAGATCTTATAAATGTTACCAAGCTCACAATTGGAAACAGTTAAATCGATTTAGTTAGTCTGAAATTTCGAGATAGTTCTAAGGATTTGAAAAGGGGCTCCATGCCTTGTGTAAATAGGAAAATGCCAGATCTTTGCTGGCAGGCTTTGATCATTCCCGAATCGATGCAGATCGAACGGTTTCAATTTTAAAGTGGTGGCGGTGCCAGCATGTAGCCAAATAATTCTGGCTTGCATTTGTCGTGCGGCAATTGAATTACTTTCCGCCTGTTTGGATGTCAGATGAAATGTGCTGTTACCTTGGTTTCAGCTGTATCGTTCTGAAATCACATCTTCGCCTCTTGATGGAAAGGCCTGACATACTGGCCTGCCCTCCATCGGCCGCGGCTGGCTGACCGCAGTGAAGTGGATCGCTCACATGGGAGGTGCAAGGACAAGTTAAGAGCAGATGCCCCGAAGACGTGATCTCCGGAGCATCCCTGGCCTTCTGTAGCGTGCCTGGACTCGCGAAAGAGCCGGGGCTAAGCCCCCAGGTGGGGTACACAGGTCAGGGGTGGTCGCCCAACCGCGCGTGCAAATATGGCAATGTCATCGGTGCTCGCAACAGGGGCTTGAAGTTGTCGCCTTTGTATGCACCACTCATTGCGAACTCTGCGGGTACAGTGATCACAATGCATCCATTGTCGATGCCATGCTCACAAAGTCTGACGCGTTTGCTGGACTGAGTCGGTTTAGCTGAAATTCAGCTGAATCCGCGGCCGTTCACTGGTAATAAAACGGGCCGACCCAATTGGAAGGCAGCAACTGGTAGGAATTGTTGTATTGACTGATGTTGGGCGTACCGCCATCGGCCCGCGTGTTGCCACGCGAAGTCATTCTTCGGCCCATGATGATGAACTCGG
Source organism: Hydrogenophaga sp. A37 (assembly GCF_002001205.1). Taxonomy (GTDB): domain Bacteria; phylum Pseudomonadota; class Gammaproteobacteria; order Burkholderiales; family Burkholderiaceae_C; genus Hydrogenophaga. Next base: position 48,823 of record NZ_MUNZ01000069.1, on the reverse strand, counting down.
TGTTGGTATTGGGGCCACGGTGAAACACGTTGCTTTCAAGGACCACATCCTCCAGACCTTCACGGCTGTCGGAGCCATTGTTTTGGGGACCGGCAACCCCCGTCCACGAATTGTTGTCCGTGGCATCGCCCAGACGGTTGTTGCCAATGACAATCTGCCGCGAGGCCCAGGTGGTTCCTGAAATGCCATAGTTGTCATTGAAATCACCCAGCCCGCCAGAGTGCACCTTCAATGCATGCCGGATCCCATCGGCAGATCCACCGCGAAGTGCGTTGTGTGCGATATACCCCTTGTGCATGGCCCACAGGCGAACCGTGTGTTGCTGGGCCGTTCCCATGTCGTTGCCCATGACGACGAAGCGAGTTCCCAAGCCAGCCATTCCCATTTGCGGATTGGATGTGCTTCCACGGAGCTGATTCTCCACAACGAAAAGCTCTCTGGGCTGGAAGTACTGGCCGGGAGACAGTGAGTTGCTTTCAACCACATAGCCCAGCGCACTGGCGATATTGATCTGCGCCACGATGGTTCCGCTGGTGGGCGGGTCGAATGTATTGCGGTACAGCAGCAGTCGGGCCATCGTTGAGAACTGCTCAAATCCTTGAAGAATGTTGAGGTCCATGATGGAGACATCACGCGGGAAAGCGGTCGAAGTGGGGCGAACCGTGCCAACCACGACGCTGCTCACGCGCGGTTTCGCCCCAGTGCCAAAAGCCCCCACCTGCACATTCTGGCTTCCGTGCGGAATGGAGATGGAGCCGAACGTTTCACCCCTGCGAAGCAAAACACGGCGACCATTGAATGTGGCCGAACTGGGCAGCGTGGTCACGCGGGAAGCACCCGTGGGGCAACCAGTGAAGTTCGCTGCAGCTGACACGCAGACCGTTCCGGTGCTGGCGTACACGGCATTGGGGTCAAGCACCTGAACGGTCATCGACCTTTCCGAATAGCCGCCCGCCTGGTCGGTGGCACGAACCCGTACCTGATAGGTGCCAGGAAGATCAAACACGTGTGCGGAAAGCGGTCCCCCCGACTGAGCGTTCTTCGGGAGGCCCGATACGGGCCAGCTCAAACCGCGGTCATCACCGAAGTTGAATGAATAGCGCACGTGATGAAACGGGTGCTGGCTGGGCAGGCTGGACGTGGTGCCCGTGGAATCAAACTGAACCGCCAGCGGTGCGGTGCCGCTGAGTCGTGTGGCTGCAAGTTGGAGCACGATCGATTGGGAGGTGCCCGTCGCGGGTCCTGGCTGGGGTGATTGTGGCTCGGTGCCGCTGTCCAGCACGTAGTAACCAATGCCTTCATAGCGGTAGGCATTGCTCATATTGGCCTGGATGTTGGCCTTCTCGCTTTCGCTGGCGGTGTAGAAGTGAAACCCTTTGCCGGGCACATAGAAGCGGTGGAACGCCACCAGCCCCTGCCCAGCCACTTGGCTGGCATGGTAGGCCACACCTTCGTAGGTGTAGTGCCGCGAGGTTGCCACCAAGTTGGCGCGCTCGGCCTCGCTGATGGTGTAGAAGTGAACACCGGTTCGGGTGTTGAAAAAGCGGTGCACCGGCGAGAGGCCCGGCGAGGAGGAGCCGGCCACCCAGAAGGCCGGACCCTCCAGATTGAAGGGGGATAAGAAGTCGTCCGCGACACTGTCTCGTTCAATGGTGCTGATGGTGTAGAAGTGCGCGCCTGTGCCGGGGTTGTAGAAGCGGTAGGCCGGGATCCCCACCACAGCGGCTTTGCGAGCGATGGCGCCGGAGACGTAGGCCTCTTTGGTGGCGATGCTGCCCGGTAGCAGATTCTCCAACGGCTGTGAAGCGTCTGCCATCTGAGCCTGGGACTCTGCCTGGGCGAGTGTCTGGGCCGTCAGCTGGGCGTTGTGCGCGGATGTGTCTTCCGCTTCACTGCTCTCTTGGGTCATCGGCGTCGAAAGGGTCTGCGCACCGTTGGCCGAGGAATCGGCGGTGCCGGTTCCGCCACAGGCCGCCAGCAACAGGGCCAAGGTGCAGGCAAGGCTGGCCCGAATCCAGCCGTTGTCAGGTGTTGTCATGCTTGTTTCTTGGAGCGTGTTGACCGGCTTTATCGCGGACATGGGCATAGCGTGAAGGCAGCTTGGCAGCCGCCTCATCACGATTCTGGGATTGGGGGGGCTCACCAGGAGCAGCGTCAACGCCACCACTCCGATGCGTGAGAAACAAGAATGCAAGCGAACAAAGTGACAGAAATGAATGCTTTAGAAGCAGTCACGGAAGTCAATGGCGTGTTCATGGAATTGATCAGGATGTTGCTCGTTGAGTATCGGGCGCCATGCCCGTCGCATAGGCCTCCGGACAAACTGGCTGAAGCGCGGGTAGGAAATCAGTGTCACTCGCAGAGCCATCGGCCGTAAAGATCGTAAAGGACAGGCGGATGAAACCACCGATTCAGCGGGGTATCAATGCGTAAGCGGGTCTGCGTAAACGGGTACTTCGCCGCAATAGGTTAATGCGTGTAACTATATGTGCGATCTTGACCGCCTTTTGTTGGCCAACATCGACGGAGTCGACGGAGGGCTCCGCGCAAGTTTCGCCTCTGTCCGGTGGATGAGCGACCCGTTGGGTGAAGTCAGGTGTGTAACAAGAAAAGCTTACTGATGATTTCTATTGGTAACTCGCCGCTTCTGCCCCCTAGATGTGGCTGATGGGGGCCAGATGGCTTGTTCTCGTTGACCACGGGCATCCTTCCCGCGTTGTCGGCGCCATGGGCGCTCGTATCTGCCAGGGCCTGCGGTGAACCACTTTGGCCTGGGCCAGCCGTTGGCGGTTTTGGCCAGGCGCCCATGCGGCCCACCGATGGCTCGATCTCAACAGCGGTCCCAGTTGTACATGTACTGGAAAAGTGCTTGGTAACTTGAAAAGCTCGTCGGCCTTGTGCGTTCTGGTTTGACTTCGCTCTCGCCGGCATCAATCTGATCGCGTTTGACCGATTCATTGATCGTCTGTAGCGTGCAATCGATGGGATTTTTTTGAGTGGCATGTATTGGTCAATCGTTGAAATTCCTGTCTTAGGTCAGTGTCTTGATCCAATTTTTTGCCCAATGGTGCTATTGCGCAGTTTCCCCCCGAATTGAGGAGGTCACCGCCGTTTCATCCTCGGCCATTTTTCGCCAGCGCTCGTCAGGGGCCAACGCCCAAGGCACGTGCAAGGCGATGCCCGTGATTGAAGGCGGTGATCGTCGCCGTCCGACACGCTTCCAGATTCTTTGGCGCCGGGGCAGCAGAAAACTGTTACCTTTACCATTGAGCCTACGGCGTGAGTAGGTATGGACCTCACCCGTCGACCGAATCACGGGTTCCGGCCTTAGGGGCCGTCTCTCCGCCGTCTGGCATTCTTGTGTTCCATGCTGCTTCTTCAGGGATTTACGCGTGTAAGAAGTCGGCTTGGGTGCGTGCTGAGTCCTTCTACCGTTCTGCGACCTAAATTGATATGACCCAGCGCTATGTTCTGATCTCGCCGTGCCGCAATGAGGCGCACTACATGCGCCAGACGCTGGATACCGTCGTCGGCCAGTCCCAATTGCCCGCGAAGTGGGTCATTGTTGATGACGGATCGAGCGACGCCACGCCGCAGATCTTGGCGGAATACGCCGCCCGCCATCCTTGGATTGAGATTGTCACGCGCCAGGACCGTGGCCATCGTGCTGTGGGGCCGGGTGTCGTCGATGCGTTCTATTCGGGGTATGGGGCGATCAATCCGAGTGACTATGAGTTCGTGTGCAAGCTTGATCTGGACTTGCGGCTGCCGCCGCGGTACTTCGAGATCCTGATGCAACGCATGTCCGAGGACCCGCGCATCGCGACTTGCAGCGGCAAGGCCTATGTGGAGGAGGGCGGTGAACTCATTCCAGAGCGCCACGGCGATGAAACGTCACTGGGCATGACAAAGTTCTACCGCGTCAGCTGTTTTGAGGCGATCGGCGGGTTCGTTCGTGAGGTGATGTGGGACGGCATTGACTGCCATCAATGCCGCATGAAGGGCTGGATCGCCTGCAGCTGGGATGATCCGGCGTTGCGCTTCGTGCACTTGCGACCCATGGGGTCCAGCCAGGACAGCATTTTCACCGGCCGCATGCGCCACGGTTACGGTCAGTACTTCATGGGCACCGGGTTCCTGTTCATGGCGGCCAGCGCCTTGTCCCGCGTGAACCAGAAGCCCTACGTGATGGGCAGCGCTGCGATGCTGTGGGGTTGGCTGAAAGCGGCGCTGCAACGCAAGCCGCGTTACGAAAACCCCGAGTTTCGGCGTTTCCTGCGTGCCTATCAGCAACGCGCACTGCTCGTCGGCAAGTCCCGTGCCACCCGCGAACTGATGGGGCGGTCCTGATGTGCGGCCTTGCTGGAATTGTTGGACGGGTTGGTGAGGCGAATCGCGCTGCACTGCGACGCATGACGGATGCCATGGCGCATCGCGGACCTGACGGTGACAGCCTGTGGATGGGCCCGGCCGATGCGCGTGGCTGGGGCGTCATGCTGGGGCATCGGCGACTGTCGATCCTTGATCTGTCGACGGCCGCGTCGCAACCGATGGTGGATCCGCAGCGTGGCGATGTCGCCGTGCTCAACGGTGAGATCTACAACTACCTCAACATCCGGGGCTCTCTCGAAGCGCAGGGCCATACCCTTTGGTCAACTGGCGACACGGCCGCGATGCTGCGCCTTTTGAGCCTGAGGGGATTCGACGCGGTGCGGGAGCTGCGCGGGATGTTTGCGATCGCGCTGTGGGATCCGCGGCGCGGCGAGCTGCTGCTGGCGCGCGACGCGCTGGGGATCAAGCCCCTGTACTTTGCGCGCAATCCTGATCCTGCGGGTGAATGGTCTTTCGCGTTCGCGTCGGAGGTTCGTGCGTTGCTGCGCTCGGGCCTGCTGCACAAACCTCGACTGCGGTCTTCCGCCGTGGCGAGCGTCGTCTGGAACGGGTTCACCGTCGCGCCCGAGACCATCGTAGACGGCATCGAATCGCTCTTGCCGGGCGAAATGCGGGTCTATGCGCAGGACGGTATTGAGCTGCAGCGGAAGCGCTACTGGACCCAGGCCGAACTCCCCTGCTCCGGGTCTGCGACTGACCAGGATGTTTCACTGGCGCTAGAGGACAGCGTGCGACGCCATCTTGCTTCTGACGTGCCGCTCGGGGTGTTTCTTTCAGGTGGGGTTGACTCCTCCGCGGTCGCCAATGTGGCCAAGCGCGTGTCGCGTGACCCGGTCCACTCCTTCACACTGGCGTTCACCGAACAGGAGCGCAACGAGGGTGACATCGCGCGCGCCGTGTCGAAGGCGATCGGCACGCAGCATCATGAGGTCGTGCTGCGACAGGAAGACTTTCTCGACCGACTGGATGAGGCGGTTGGCAGCCTTGATCAACCGAGCTTCGACGGCTTGAACTCGTTCTTCATGTCGCAGGCGGTGGCACAGGCCGGTTTCAAGGTGGCGCTCGTGGGCAGCGGCGGTGACGAAATGTTCGGTGGATACACGTCGTTTCGCGACCTTCCTGCGATGGCTGCCTGGTCGCGTCGCCTTGGGTTCATGCCGGAGGGATTGCGGAACATGGCGGCGAGATCATTTGCGGCGTGGAAGGCGCCCGCCGAAGGCCCATTCCCGCCGCAGACGCGCTGGGCAAAACTGCCGACGATGGTTGCTGCGCGAGACGACCGGCTCGCGCTCTACCAGTGTGCGTATGCGTTGTTTCTCCCTGAAACCCATCGCCGATTGCTGGGAACCGCCGCTGACGGATTGGGGAACGGCTATGTCGGTTTGCCGCCAGAGATGGTCACCGTGCTCCGCGAAGAGACAGCGGGACGGACCGATCTGGCGGCGATCGCCGCGCTTGAGCAACGACTGTTTCTCGGAGAGCGCCTGCTGCGCGACGCCGACTCGACGAGCATGGCGGCGTCGATCGAGATGCGCCTGCCACTGGTCGATCAGCAGTTGCTCGAAACCGTTGCAGCCGTGCCGGACGACACGCGGTTCCACCCGGTACGGTCGAAGGCGATGCTGCGCCGTGCGGGGCTCCGAGGGCTGGATCCGGCGCTGTTCGATCGGCCGAAGTCAGGCTTTGAGTTGCCGTTCGATCACTGGTTGCGTGGCGCGCTGGGCGCAGAGGTGGATGCGGTTCTGACCGACCGCAGCTTGATGGCGAGCGTCGGCCTTTCGCCGCAGGGGGTGGCAGAACTCTGGCAGGCCTATCGGTCTGGCGCGCCGGGTCTGTACTGGACGCGCATCTGGTGCCTTTATGCACTGGCGGTGTGGGCGCGTCGACAGGGTCTTTCGATGGAGCTTTCGTCATGAGGATTGCGTACCTGATCAGCGAGTACCCGAAGGTCAGTCACAGCTTTATCCGTCGTGAGATTGCGGCGCTGGAGAGGCAGGGTGTCGAAGTGCTTCGATTCGCGATCCGCGGCCCCTCTGACGGGAGTCCGGATTCCGCCGATGTCGAGGAGTTGAATCGCACACGGTATGTGCTGGGCGCAGGCTTGATCGCGACGACTGCACATGTCCTGCGGGCGCTGGTGCGGCGTCCGGTGGCTTTTGGTCGTGCTGCGTTCAGTGCGCTGCGATTGTCCCGTCGGGCTGATCGCGGCCTGGTCCATCACTTGGCCTACTTCGTCGAAGCCTGCATTGTGGGGAACTGGATGGAACAGAGCAAGGTGCCTCACCTCCATGCGCACTTTGGCTCGAATCCGGCGGCGGTTGCGATGCTCGCCGCGCAGTTGAACGGGGGCACGTTCAGCTTCACGGCACACGGCACGGTGGAGACGGATGCCGCTCGGTTCATCGGCATCCCCGAAAAGGTCCGTCGCGCTGCGCACGTTGTCGCCGTCAGTGAATATGGGCGGAGTCAACTGTGTCGCTGGGTGGATCCGCCTCACTGGAAAAAGATTTCGGTGGTGCATTGCGGACTTGATGAGGGATACCGTGACGTTCCGGCCCAGGGGTTCAATGCGGTTCGGCGATTTGTCTGCGTCGGTCGACTGAGCGCGGAAAAGGGCCAGTTCGTGTTGATTGATGCGTTGAGTGAGCTTCGCCGCCAGGGCGTGGATGCCGAGCTTGTGCTGGCGGGTGACGGGGAGCTGAGAACAGAGATCGAACGCCATTGCGCAGCGCGTGGTGTGGCCGATCTGGTCCGGATCACGGGGTGGATTTCGGGTGCCACCGTTCGCAAGGAAATTGAAGCTTCTCGCGCACTCGTGCTTAGCAGCTTTGCCGAGGGATTGCCGGTGGTGCTGATGGAGGCCATGGCTTGCGCGAGACCGGTGATCGCCACTCGCGTGGCCGGTGTGCCCGAACTGGTGCGCGACGGGCAGGACGGATGGCTCGTGGCGCCGGGCAATGCGATGGAGCTCGCGGCTGCGATGCGACGGTGTCTTGAGGCAGATGTTCCACAGCTTCAAGCCATGGGGCATGCGGCCCGATCACGAGCGCTCGACAGGCATGACGTTGATCGTTCGGCACAGCAACTCAAGCAGGTCTTCGAACCATTCTCCGGGGCAAAAGCATGATCGCGAACATCGACTTCTGGCCGCGCTGGGGCACATCAGCGTTCCAACCCCAGTCAGACAACCGCATGCCCGATGGCATGGCACAGGACGAAGGGAAGTACTTTGGGCGTTTGCCTGCGCGCGACGGGCAAGCTCCAGCGAAGGTCGTCGCACCATGAGTGCCATTGCTTCATTCAAGGCCTTGGCGCGCGACACTTGCAGTCAGGTCCTTTCTCGTTTTCGGTTGACGGCGCCCGAAGCGCGACTGCACCAGCGGCTTTCCATCATCACCTTTCACCGGGTGCTCACTGAGCCACAACGTCAACGCTACCCATTGCCAGGGCTGGCCGTCACACCGGACGAACTGGACGCCCACTTGAAGTTCGTGACCCGTCACTTTCGATGCCTGTCGCTCAATTCGGCGCTCGAACTCTGGGGCCAGAACCGCGACGCCGGTCCACCACTTCTGGCCGTCACCTTCGATGACGGTCAACTCGACAACTACCAGAACGCGCTCCCCGTCCTGGAACGACATGGGGTGACCGCCAGCTTCTACGTACCCAGTCAAATCCTGGAGAACCAGGCGCCGCTGTGGCATGACGCGATGGCCACTTCTGTCGCTTGGCTGACCTCTCACCTGACCCACCAAGCCGTGTTGCCCGACCCTTCACAGCTCAAGGGCGCTGGTGAGTTGCTGGCCAAATTGAAGTCTGGCGGGGACCTCGAGCGCTCGGTCGGCCACACCACTGTCGAGGTGGCACTCGAAGCGACCAAACAGTGGAGCCCTGCGCAACGTGAAGACTGGATGCTGCGAGCCCAGACAATGCTGCCGCCGCCTGCGCGGCACAGTTGGGACGGTTTCATGACGGTGGCGCAAATGAAAGACCTGATTGCTCGCGGTCACGAGATCGGCAGCCATTCGCACTCCCATGCGCTCCTGCCGCAGTGCACGGCCGATGAGCTGCGGGCGGAGATTGCAGGCTCCAAGCTGAAGCTCGAATCCGCTCTGGGCTCGCCCATCACCACGTTCTGCTATCCCAATGGCTCTACCGATGAGCGATCAGTGGCGCTGGTGCGCGAGGCCGGCTATCGCGCCGCCGTCACCACCCAGTGGGGCAGCAACGCTCGGGGAGCCGGTCTCTACACGCTGCAACGGTTCAACATGAACGCCAGACACGCACAAGACCGCCAAGGCCGCTTTTCCGAGGCTCGCCTGGCCTGGCGGATGAGTGGTTGGCACCCCGGACTCACCGGAACAAAACAGGATCCGTACGGCAGAGCGTCTGCGTGACGAAGATCCGTGACCCGTCAAGCGAACAGGCCGTGCCGTGCACCATCGGCGATCAACGCCGGTAGCGACTGCATCACGCTGGGGTTTGCGCCACAAAGAGGATAAATTTCGCCCACGGGGCTGCCGGGGACCGGGTGCCCCGGGTGCGGCACGCGCCGTGCCATTGCGGCCTTTTCTCTATTGGGCCCAACTCACCAATCGCACGAATCTGCGTTTTGACCACGCATACATATGGGTCAGGGCGACGCCAGCAGCGATTGCCAAAATCAGCGACAACCATGGTTTGTTCTCGCCGAACAATTTGGTCACGATGGATATCATCACTTCGTGGCTGAGAAAAATAAACAGCGAGGCCCCCGCGATCTCCGAAATCACCACCTTGGCCGGTGCAGGCACGGAGAAGGCTCGCACGAACAACACGAGTGCGCAGCCACCACCCACGTAGAAGGCGGCAGTGGTTGGACCCCAGAAGAACAACGCCAGCACGATCGATACGGCCAAAGCCAAGAGCCGGGTGCGCAAATCATTCGCAATCGCCAGAACGATGCCGAGGGAGAAGGCCCATGCATAGTTCCATGGCGTTCGCCTGTAGTTGTAATCGGCGTCCCAGAGCATTTCGACAACTTGACGGAAAGCGACTGCTGCTGCGAGCAGGACAAGTGCGCTGATCAGCGGACGCACACGGAACGACTCTCGCACTCGCGCGAAAGAGAACATCAATGCAGCGAGCAGCAGCAATTGTGTGTATATCTCAATGAAGTAAAAGAGAAACCCTTTTAGCGTCTCCGGATCGAGAAAGTTGGAGATCAGCAGCAGCTGTGACAGTTCAAATTTTCTGGTGACCAACTGCAAAAATGCAACGATGAGAATGGTCGGTATTGCCACATGCTGAATGGTTCCAAGCAAGGTTCGGATGCTCCCGGTGCGGATGATTTCAGGCAGTTGAAAGCGGGTGACTGAATAACCCGCAAGCAAAACCAAAAAATACGCCGCCCCCCAGTTTGGGCTGTAGACAAATGCATCTGTGTGCAAAGCCACGATACAGACGATGAAAAACGCGCGCGCAAATGTGATCGATTCCAGCTGGCGCCAAATGGACTTGCTTCCCGTGCCGATATGGCGTTGTAAATCTGAAGCGCTGAGCTTTTCCCAACCCATTGGTAACGGTCCAAACCGCTGCTCGAAACTCAGGGAGAACTGTATGTAATGCAGCGAGTCCCCCCCAAGAGACTCGAAGGTATCTTCCGGCTGAACCGTTTGACCAGGGAATTCGTGTTTGAACAAGGACACCACGTCGTTGATCTTGCCGGCGGGCAAGTGGGTGTCGGTGGGACCCGCAGCGGGTCGTTGTGAAATGAACTGCGCCGCGAGCACACTTCGCTGCACTTTGCCTGTGCCAGTGACGGGTATGGCATCCACCGCCATGACCTGCAGCGAGCTGCCGGCCTCGATTCCCATGTCTCGCAACGCGGCCATCGCCACATCGTGCATTCGCTTGGTTCCGGATGGATCGGTTTGCACCGCGACCAAGATGCCCTCGCCGCGTTGAGCATCAGGAATTTTCGCCACCGCAATCTGCGCACCCGGTTCCAGACGGGAGCGAATGCGCTCTTCAAGCTGGTCGGGAACGATCTTCAGGCCGCCGCAGTTGATCAGGTCGTCCGCCCGGCCATCGAAAAACAGATGGCCATCCCGCATGTGGCCAAGATCGTTCGTCTGCAACCAGCCGTCCGAGTCCAGCAAGTCATGCAAACCGTCGGCATCGATGCGTGATTTCGCGACATGCGGTCCGCGAATCCGGATGCGGCTGTCCGTGCTGAGCTGCACTTCGGTCCGCCCAATGGGTCGTCCGACGGATCCCAGCAGATCCATGGGTGCGTCGGAAACCTGAAGGAAGGTGCTGCGCGAGGCTTCGGTCAGTCCGTAGTGCTGCACGATGAGCGCATGGGGGAACAGCTCTCTAACGCGGCGCTTTTCCTCCGCAGTCATGTGCTGCGAGCCGATTTCCATCCAGCGTAGGTGCTGGCCCGCCTCACCGATCACTTCGGGCGCGGACAACAGGATGCGAAGCAAAGTGGGCACCGCTGAGAGCGCATTGACCTCACCGGCGGCGAGCATGCGTGCCAGTTCGAGGGGATCGAAACCGCGAGGAGACAGGTAGGCCCGCCCGCCGACGGCACTGATGGCCCGGTAGCGCGCCATGCCGAAGCTGAAGGTGGCCGGTACACCCACGTACTCACGGATGTCTGCGGTCATCTGCATTTGTTCGATGATTCGCTCAGCAGCGTCCGCCAGGTTGGCGTAGGTCAGCAGGATGCCTTTCGGTTGGCCTTCGGTTCCTGAGGTGTAGGTGACCTGCGCGGGGAGATCGTCGTGAATCAGGGCATGCTGAGCCGCAAACCAGCCCGACTGCTCCTCGGGAACGATGCAGCGGTCAATGGTGATGCCTGACAGGTTCTCGGCTTGAGCTTCGTTCTTCACCGTTACCAGCGGTCGACGTGCCTCGTACAGCGAAAACACCTGCTCGACGAAAGCGATCGAGTTTTTGGCGACCACTGCGGTGGCCTGCAAATTAAGGACATGCATCTTGGGTTCTCGTGAGAGGGAGATTAAAACTGCAGCCGCCTCTGAATTCAGCTAGATTTCCTGCTATAGGCAAGAGCAAAGATTGCGAAATTGTTTGACACAGTATGCGACGAGGGCGTGACCCGCCCATGCCTTCGCACCCATCAAAAGTGGAGGTCACCTGATCAGCAGCCCCCGCTTCGACCGACCGATGCCTGAAGCTGAGCATCAGCGACGGCCGCACGCTGTTCAGGCCTTGGTGCCAAGCAGATCCGGGTGCCCCAGCCGATGCAACAATGCTTGCATCACCGACGGGTCCTGAAAACCACTGGCGAACTTACCGTACAAGGACCGTTTGAGCAGCGGAAATCCAGCATCCAGCATCTGTTCCGGGCAGTTCAGGCACAGGTCCTGGTAGCTCGAGCCGTCGGTGTACCAGAAGGCGCCCACGCTCATGTGATGGCTGGCGACGCGGGCCAGACGGGTTTCCTGCAGCAAAATGACAGGCCCTGAGGCGTCGTAGCACCATTTGGTGGATATCACGGGGGCGACCGCTTGCAGGAACTCGGCGTTGAGCTGGCGAACGATCAGGGCAAAGGACTGCAGGTGGTTTTCCTCCATCGAGCTGGCGCTCAATCCGGAAAGACGCCACCGGGATTTCTCGATGAAGGGTGTCAACGGTGCGAAGGGGCCCAACATCGAGTCGTTGAATACCATGACATCGGAGTCCGGTGCATGTCGCGCCAGTTCGGTCAAGCCGATTGCGTACGCCGAGAAGTCAAAGCCTTTGACCGCTTTCCAGCAAAGAGCGTCGCAATGGTTCTGGAGTTCTGCCAGCACCGGGTGATCGGGCGGGCAAGCGCAAACGATCATGAGTTGGGCATCTTCCACCGCCAGACGCTCCAGCGTGAAGCGGTGCTGCGGCGACAGCTGCCCCTGGGGCAGGTACATGAAGTACATCAGCCACTGGCCGGTGGTCGACGGGGGCGCCAGCAGCTTCCAAGCCGGCGCATCCAGACGGGCCCGGCGGGCGACCCAGCGACGCAACACGATTCCCAAGCGGGGTGTGCTGGGAAGGTAGTTCCAGTGCGTCTGGGCGCCGGGAACCGGACGAACAAGTTCAGTAGGCATTCTTGCCCGTCAGCGCACCCAGGGTACGCAGCAAGATGGTGAAGTCGAGCCACAACGACCAGTTGTTGATGTACTCGATGTCCGCCTCGATGCGCTGCTGCATGCGCTCGATCTCCTTGGTTTCGCCGCGCAGCCCACGCACCTGGGCCAGGCCAGTGATGCCGGGCTTGATGTTGTGTCGCGCGAAGTAAACGTCGATACCCTTGGAGTACTGTTCGTCGTGCTGCACCGCGTGTGGCCGCGGCCCCACCAGCGACATCTCCCCGTTGAGCACGTTGAAGATCTGAGGCAGTTCATCCAGGCTCGTCTTGCGAAGGAAGGCCCCGACGCGGGTGACTCGGGGGTCGTTTCGGGTGGCCTGCTGAACCACACCGGCATCTGGCTGGTGCACGAACATGCTTCGGAACTTCCAGATGTGGAAGACCCGGCCACTCCAGCCCTTGCGCGCTTGGCGGAAGAACACCGGTCCCGCGCTGTCCAACTTGATGGCCATGGCGATGAGCAGGAGAACGGGCGAAATCAGGATCAGAATGAGGGTGCCCAGAATGCGATCTTCCAGGGCCTTGAGCAGCAGCCTAGTACCGGTCAGAGGGGTTTCCGACAGGGTCAACACCGGCAGTCCTGCGATCTCCCGAACGCTGTGGTTGACCAGCAGGAGTGAAAAGATGTCTGGCACCCAATGAACCGCTACCTGGCGGTCCAGCAGCTGGAAGTACATGTCCTCGATGAGGTCTGATTCGCCCAGAGGAATGGCGAAGTAAACGGTGCGCACATCATGTCGGTCGATGATGGCCAGCATCTCGTCCAGAGGGCCGATGATGTTGGGTTCCTTGAGGGTGCCGAAGTCAGAGGTTTCGTAAAGGGATGCACCCGTCTTCCCGCTGCGACTCTGGGCCGCCGAAGGCAGCTGCAGGCAGCCCACCACGTGCTGGTTCAACCAGGGGTTGCCCGACACCTTGTTCTGTAGGTAGCGCGCGAGCTTTCCCGTGCCGACGATCAGCACGTTTTCAGCCGGCACCGCGTGGCGCATGACGCGGGTCTGTGCCTGACGGCTGAGGTACTGCAGCAGCACCTGCAGCAGGTAGCCCCCCACATACAGCTGCCCCAGCAACAGACGGGAAAATGTGTCTGTCTGCTTGGTCGCGAAGCCGACAACCAAAAGGAAACCGAAGGCCAGCGACCAGGCCTTGAAATGGGTCAGGGCCTTGCGCGTGAAACTGCTGTTGCTGCGGTAGACGCCGAATTGGTCATAAGCAAACAGCATGCCGATGGCCAGCAGCAGCAGCATCATCGAGTAGTCGGCCGTGAGTCCGCCGACTTGCTGACGGATCAGCAGCAAGGCAAGCCCCAGCACGGCCACAAGATCGAGCACGGTCTGTACGGCCGTGGAGATGCTGCCGCGGCGTTTGAGGATGGATCTGGGGGGTCGCTTGGGGAGGACCATGGCGAGGAAGTATAGGTGTGCGATGGCTTTCAGCGCCTGGCGAAGCCAGCCAAGCGTGATGGATCTGCCTCAGGTATGCGGATGTTCACGCTCATGGCGACACCCGTCACAGACTTTGACCAGCATTGAGTTTCAGGGCCATCAACGCTTGTTCTGCGCGACGCCGGTCTTGGGGTAGCTGGTCACCACCGACCAGACCACCTGGCTCATCAGCTGCGCCAACTCGGGCGAGATGGGGGGCAACCGGGTGCCGTCGACCAGCTGAAGATCAAGCGGCTCTGCGGGGGGCGGGCGGTGATAGAGCACGGCATAGTGGGTCATGGCGACCAGGTAGTTGCCCAGTGCACTCAGGTGAATCATGTCGCGCTCACCCTTCTCGTTGAGAAAGAAGAGATCTTCACGCGACCGGAGGCGATCCACGCCCCCTCGGGTTTCGATCTCCCGGACCAGGCGGGCCATCACCTGCCCAGCAGGAATGACGTACACAGGACCTCCGGTGTCCCCGTGCGCCAGTCCCTGTGCCAACAGCACGCCCTCCCAGTACAGGCCCAGGTCTTCATCCACGCGCTGTAGCCATCCTTTGGGGTCGTTCAGTTCGTGCCACGTTTCGTAGAGATAGACGCGGCTCCGTGGATTGGCGGCCCGGGCGGCACGGGCCCATTGGCGGATGTATTTGGGGCTGTCGTGGTATTTGATTGCGTCTTTGATTTCCACAGACTCGGTCAGCACCAGCACGTCGAATTGGCCACTGTCGACGGCCTGACGGGCATCCTGATAGCGAGGATGGGCATTTTCCACCTCGAATCCGTTCACGGGCACATCCGGTTCCCAGTGCGACCTCAGCGAGGCACCCCACCCGAGCTGAGAACGGTGATCATGGCCTTTCCCAGCCAACTGCTCCAGCAGCATCGGGACGTCCTTGTTGACCAGGCTGTGGCCGATGTGAAAAACCCGCAGGGGCTTGTCCGGGGGGGGCAGCGGTTGCGTGTACAGGGCGGAGAGCTCGGCTGGGTCCAGGGTCTTGTGCCAGTCGCAGGCACTCAGGACGAAGGCCAGGAGGTATTTCAACGAATGTCTGAGGCGCATGGGGTGGACATGGAGGAGGGGTGTTGCGGTGCGGTGCTGCCCATTGGCCCGGCGAGGGAACCCGTGGATTTGGCCTTGGCAATGTGCTGGCGCACAAGGGATGCCAACACCTCGACGTTGGGCGGCTCCAGGATGTCCATGTGTTTACCCGGCACGCGTTCCACGGTCAACCCTGGCACCAGTGAACGCCAGCCGTATGCCGGCGCGGTGGAGGCATCGTCACCCGCCTGCATGAACACCACGGGCAGGTCGCTGGGCACGGCGTCGTAGGCACGGATGGCCTGCGCGTATGCCTGAATGCGCCGGCTCCCGGGCTCGTGGCGATGCTTGGTTTGGTGTCGATAGACGTTGTAGATGTGAAGGAGATGCTTCAGACCCTGGCGACGGAGCAGCCGCAGGCGTCTGAGCACACCCGCCACCAGATGCTTGAAACCACGCCCGGGCAGCTTGGAGTCGAGCAAGACGATCAGGCCAATGTCTTCGCCTTCCTGTTGCAGACGCTGGGCCACCTCGAAGGCGAGCGGGCCGCCGATCGAAAAGCCACCGAGAAAATAGGGGCCGTGGGGTTGAATGCCGCGGATCAGCGCCAGGTACTCCAGCGCCAGCGTCTCTACCGACACTTCAGGCGGCGCAACGTCTGCCGGCCAACGCAGCAAGTCGATTTCGGTTTGCGAGAACACGCCGTACACCGGCATCGCCGGATCCAGTTGCTGCGCGAGACGGCGGTACATCTCGGCACCCGCCAGCAGGAAGAGCCCTGGCCCGCTCCCATGGGGCTGCAGCACGGCCACGGGGATGTCCACCGTGTCCTCTGCCTGCGTTTGCGCAAGCGCTGCGGCCAGCTCTGCCACCGTCGGGTGCTGGAACAGCAGGGCCAGCGCACAGGGGCGTTTGAGCGCCGTTTCAATGCGGCTCACCACGCCCACGGCCAGGATCGAGTGCCCGCCAAGGTCGAAGAAGTTGTCGTGGATGCCAAGTCTGTCGGTCTGCAAAGCCGCTTGCCAGATCGCGAGGAGGGTGGTCTCGGTGGCGTTTCGCGGCACTGCTGGTGGTGCGTTCGAACCCGCTTGACCGCTCGGCGGCACCGGAAGGGCCCGGCGGTTGGTTTTTCCGTTGGGCAGCACGGGGATGTTGGCCATTTCGACAAACAGGCCGGGCACCATGTGATCGGGCAACCAGCGTCGCAAGTGCTCGCGCAGGGCTTCGCGCGAGGGCATGGACCCGTCAGGCACCACGTAGGCCACCAGCCTGGCTTGGCCTGGCACATCTTCGCGCAGCATCACCACCGCGCGCGCCACGGACGGGTGGCTCAGCAGCCTGGTTTCAATCTCGCCAAGCTCCACCCGAAACCCACGCAATTTGATCTGATCGTCCAGCCGGCCACCATGTTCCAGCGACCCGTTGTGCCGCCAGCGCCCCCGGTCACCCGTGCGGTAAATGCGCGCGTGAAGAGGATCCTGATGGCCCGTCTGCTCAATGAATCGCTCTGCGGTCAGTGCTGCGAGCCGGTGGTAGCCGAGGGCGACGCCAGAGCCTCCGATGTAGATCTCTCCAGGAACACCAATCGGGCAGGGTTGAAGGTGTTCGTCGAGCACCTGGATCGAGGTGTTCAACACGGGGCGTCCCAGATCGATGGCTTGAACGGCGTCCGGTGACACCCGCCAGCAGCTCGACCACACCGTGGTTTCGGTCGGTCCGTACATGTTCCAGACCTCGCCACAGCGGGCCAGCAACTGTGAGGCCAGGCTGGGGGTCAGGGGCTCTCCGCCCACCAGCGCCTTGAGCTGAGGGTTGCCAGCCCAGCCGGCCTCCAGCAGCAAATGCCACCGCGAGGGCGTGGCTTGCAGCACCGTGATGTTCTCGCGCACCATCATCTCGGCCAGCGCGCGACCATCGGTGACCTGGTTTTCGCCCGCGACGACCACGGTGCCGCCCATCCCCAAAGGCAAAAACAACTCCAGGACCGCGATGTCGAAACCAGGTGTGGTCACGGCCAGAAGGCGGTCTTGCGCGGTGAAGCCAGGCGTGTGTGCCATGCTGGCCAACAGGTTCACCACCGCCCGGTGCGGCACGGCCACGCCCTTGGGCTGCCCCGTGGAACCCGAGGTGTAGATCACATAAGCGGGATCTTCGGGATGCGCATCGAGTCGGGCATCAGCTGGCAGCGGATCAGCGGCGGTGCCTGCGATCAGCGCGCTGTTCCCATCGATCAGCAGCCGCGGTGGCTGCTCGCCTGCCAGCTTCACCACACTGTGGGTCAGCAGCAGCGCCAGGTCGGCATCGGCGATCTGGTCGTTCAGCCGCTGGCAGGGGTAGTCCGGGTCCAGCGGCACGTAGGCAGCCCCTGTTTTCAGGACGGCCAGCAGCGCGATGACGAGGTCGTGGCTGCGGGGCAGGCACACACCCACGCGGGTGCCACGCGCGATACCGCGCAGGCGCAGCAGCCTGGCCAGCCGGTTCGACGCCTCGTCCAGCTGCTGATGGGTCAATTGCACGCTGCCGAACACCAGGGCCACCTGCTGCGCGGATGGCTGCAATCCGTTGGCCACCCACTCGGCCACCGATCGGGCCGTTGGCGCTTCGACGGCCCCGAGCGACCATTGCTTCAGAAGGTCGCGCTCTGCGTCGCCCAGCAGCGGGAGCGTGGCCACACGGGTTCCCGGTTCGCGTACCGCGGCACGCAGGATGTGCTGCAGGTGCTCCCCCATGCGTTGCACGGTTTCGGGCGCAAAAAGGTCGGTGGCGTACTCAATCACGAGGGCGTGGTCGTACAGCATGTCGGCCACAAACGTCAGGTCGAACTGGGTCGACGCCCGGTCGAAGTCGAGCCGGGACCACGTCAGCCCCTCGAAGTGGCAATCTCGGGCCTGCGAGTTCACCATGTTGAACATCACGTTGAACAGCGGTTGCCGGCTGCCGTCAGGCTTCGCAGCCAGTTCGCGCACCAACACCTCGAACGGCATGTCCTGGTGCGCGAAGGCTTCTAAGGAGACTTCGCGCACCCGTGACAGCACGGTGTGGAAATCCGGGTCGCCGTTCAGGTCGGTTCGGAACACCAGCGTGTTCACAAAGGTGCCGATGAGGTTTTCGGACGCGAGGTGGTGGCGGTTGGCGATCGGCACGCCAATACCGATGTCGGTCTTGCCCGTGTGCCGATGCAGCATCACGTTGAGCGCGGCGATCAGCACCATCGAGAGACTGGCACCATGGGCCGCGCCGAGGCCACGCAACGCCACGATGTGGTCGGGGTCCAAGGGCCAGCGCAGCGAGGCACCCCTAAAACTTTGTGCCAGCGGCCGCGGAAAGTCGTAGTTGAGCGGCAGCGGCTCCAGGCCGTCCAGGCGGCGCGACCAGTAGGCCAGTTCGTTCGCTCGCCGCTCGCCTTCAAACCAGCTCCGGTGCCAGCTCGCGTGGTCCGCATACTGGAGCGGCAGACTGGGCAACGCGGCTTCCGCGCCGGTCCGAATGGCGCTGTACCGCGCGGCCAGTTCCCGGCCCAGTTCGGCGAACGACCATTGGTCGCTGATGATGTGGTGCATCACGATCAGCAACACGGCATCCTGTTCGGCGATATGCACGACCTGTGCGCGCAGCAGCGGGCACCGATCCAGCCGGAAGGGCTCGGCAGTGACTTGGGCCAGGTGGCGATGCAACACACCGTCGGACACGGGTGCTCCGTCCAGGGCCAGCCGCACCTCGTCGATCAGCGGAGGAGGGGCCGACACCACTTCACCCCATGCGCCTTCAGGTGACTTGATGAACCGGGTTCGCAGGATTTCATGGCGTTCGACCACCTGCTCCAGTGCCGTCTGCAGCGCGGCGAGATCGAGCAGGCCCCACAAGCGAATGGCCAACGGCACGTTGTACGCGCTGCTGTGGGGCGCCAACTCGTGCATGAACCACATGCGCTCCTGCGAGTGGGACAGCGTGACCCGGGCTCCCGGCGCACGTACACCGTGCCGCGTCGCTGGCCCTACCGTCGGGTGGGGACGCGAATGGGACAGCTGCTCTTGCGCTTGACCCACCCGGCGTGCCAGTCCGCGCACCGTGGGGCTTTCGAACAGGGCGCTGATGGGCAGTTCAACGCCCAGCCTCGTTCGCAGGCGCGATACCAGCTGGGTGGCCAGCAGCGAGTCACCGCCCAGGTCAAAAAAGTTCGCGTCGGGTTGAATCCCATCGTGCTCGAGGACATCGGACCACACCTGGGTCAGGGTATCGATGAGCGGCGCATCAGCGTCGCCGTTCTGCGGCAACGCCAGAAGCGGTGGCGCCTCGGCCGCCAGCCGCAGGGGCTCCAGCGCTCCTTGCAGATAAAGCCGCCGCGCCGCACCGCGCATGGGCTTGCCGCTGGACGTGCGCGGGAGGGCGCCGGCTGGCAACGGCACGATGTCGTGCAGGTCCAGCTGGTGCTCGATGCCCACCTGTTCCTGCACACCGTCGAGCAGCTCACGCACCGCATCCGGCGCGGGTCGTCGGCTGCATTCGACCAGCATGACCGCGGTTTCCTTCAGACCTTTGTCTACCGAGATCGCGATGACACCACCCGAACGGATGTTCGGGTGCGACGCCTCTGCTGTCTGCTCCAGGTCGTGCGGATACAGGTTGCGCCCGTTCACCAGGATCAGGTCCTTGAGCCGGCCCGCGACGAACAACTCGCCTTCATGCATGAAACCCAGGTCACCTGTGCGCAGATGGTGCGTTGGGTCGGCGCCCGCATGGGCCAGGGTGGCGCCAAAGTGCTCGGCCGATGCTTCAGGTTGTCCCCAATACCCTCGACCCACGCTTGGCCCTGCCACCCAGATTTCGCCGATGCGATGAGGCAGGCATGGCACCGAAGTGTCAGGGTCGACGATGCACAGCTCAAAACCCGGGAGCGGGGGACCACACCCCACCAGGGTTCGGGTCCCGGGCGCCCCCAGAAGGGCATGCTGCACCTCATGGCGTTCGATGGCTTGCGCGTCGAGGGTGAGCTGCAGCAAAGGGGTGTGGGTGTCCCGCACGGTGACCGCCAGAACCGCTTCGGCCAAGCCGTAGGAAGGTGCCAGTGCCGCGTTGTGGAAGCCAAAGGGCGCGAAGGCTTCGGCGAAGGCGTTCAAGGTGGTGGCTCGCACCGGCTCCGCGCCACAACTGGCCACCTGCCAGTTGTCCAGCCGGGCGGTCCACCCGGGTGCGCGGGCCAAGGCCTTCACGCAGGCAACGTAGGCGAAATCGGGGGCGCCACTGTGCGTCACGCCGTGTTTCTCGATCGCCTCCAGCCACCTCAAGGGTCGCAGCAGGAACTGCGCGGTGGGCATCAGGAACGCGGTTGCACCCGAGTACAGGGGCTGGATCACGCCATGGATCAGCCCATAGTCGTGGAACCAGGGCAGCCAGATCAGCCCCCGCTTGCCGTGGGTGTCCAGCCTGCGCATCAAGGCAGCGCATTGCGCGAGCACGTTCCCGTGGGTGATCTCGACACCTCGCGGGGCACTGGTGGAGCCGGACGTGTATTGCAGGTAGGCCGCGTCCGCTGGACCTTCCCATTGGGCGGCGGGCACGGCTGGGTCGACCCCCTGCGGCAAGGCCAGCAGGGTCTGAAGCGAGTGCCAGCGCACGTCGGGGATCTGCCCGCGACCGGTCTCAACGTGGCTTTCATGGGTCAGGGCCAAAGCCACGTTCGCATCGACCGCGATCCCTCGCAGCCGTGCTTCACTGCCCCTGACATTCTTAGTGTCCGGTGCCGGTGCTGGGATCGGAAGGGTGCGGGCCAGGATGCAGCCCCAGAACAGCTGCACCGCCTCCAGGTCGTTGCTGAACGCCAGCAAGACCCGGTCACCGGCCTGGGTCAGCCCGCGCAGCTTGCGGGCAATGGTTTCGGCAGACTGGCCCAGCGCGGCGTAGCTCAGCGCTTGGGCGGGCTCAAGATCGCTGCCCAGGAACACGTAGGCCGGGAGGTCTCCGAGGTCCGCTGTCCGCTCACGCAGCAGCTCTCGAAGAGTGATTCTCTGAGCTATCGGTGTTTGAGCGTCGCAACTGTCTTTCGGCGACATGGTTTCTACCCGGTGCATGGTCCCGTGATCCCTTTAGAGCTGGAAATCATAGGTAGGTGCGAATCACTTCGCTTCGATGTCTGAACACTTCCACATCGTTGAAGGCGCTGCCATCCAGCGCGGCCTGACCGATTAAATTGGACAAGCGCTTGCGGTCACCCGCCAAGCCAACCAGAGATGACACCAGGGCCTTGACATCATCCTTGGGAGACAACAGACCCCCTCCGTTCGCCGAGATCAGGTCTTGGGGAAACGGGCTGTCGTACCCGATGATCGGGGTGCCAGACACCAGCGCTTCGATCAGATTCCTCGGCGACTCCGGCGTTTTGTGGCAAAACACGAATAGGTGAGCCTCTCGGAGTGCTTTCAGAATGGCCGTTCGGTCTCGCACGAAGCCGGGCAACGTGATCTGCTTCCCCAACCCCAAACGGCCCACCGCTGCCTTCATGGTCTGCAGGCGTTCTCCCTCACCCAACCAAGTTGCATGGAAGTCGATGCCTGCCGATTTGAGACCGGCCATCACTTCGATCCAGTCATCCGTTCCCTTCATGGCGTCGGCACGACCGAGATAGCAGATGTTCAGGGGTCCGTCCAGGACACGATGAAGCTTGCGATTGAGCTCGTCGGCGGGAATTCGATCCTGCTCGCGCAAGTGGATATCGTGAACGATTTCGGCTGCTTTGGCGTAGGGGGCATATGCGGCGTGGGTTTCCGCTCCGTGAAAAAGGCCGACAGTGGCTCGTCGAATGATGGCGCGCTCCAGCATGGCCATTGGACGGTGATACAGAGAGGCTCTCAAGCGTGCCTTGGCGCTTTGCGCAGTCTGCGCTTGGTGGCGGACGACCTCTGATTCCACTCGGTCTGTCCAGACGGCAAAGCGCCTCCCTTTTCTATGGGCCTCGATGGCAGCGACGGAGCCCCAGTCGCCGAACAGGCCACCGATAGAGAACGACAGGTAGTGCGCACGGTCAATGAGTTGCGCGATCTGTTTTCGAACCGACCAGTAGTGGATGAGAAATTGATCGGGACGGTAGGTGGTGGGCAGCGCCACCATTTCCACGCGGCTCAGATCAATGCCAGACGATTGAACGGGGATCCAACTGGGCGGTGCCGCACCGTGTTCGAGTGGATGCATCACGATCACCCGGTCAAAGTTCTCCGCCCAAAGTCGCAGACCATTGCATGCTTGGTCCTCAAGCAGGTAACCACCTTTGCCGGGGTAGATCGGAACAGGTGCGTACAGCAGCAAGCTGTTGCTAGGTATCGACATCTCAGTTCTTTCGTTGTACTTCATGCAGCTGATCTGGACGGACGCCCTGTTGGGATCCGTGGTCCTCAAGTCGTCGTTCGCGCGAGAACACAACTTTGAGCGCGAACTCAAACGCCGCAATAAGCACTTGGCCCAACTTGTCTTCAGCGATTGATCTCACGGTTGGGCCAATGAGCAGGCCATTGGGGCCGGGATCATTCGCATTTGTCTTCTCTCTGGCGCTCGGCAAGATCCAGGGTTCTGAAAACGTCGTCCACGTTGACGTGGTAGCCATGTTCGACCCGGTCAATCACCACGCAGCCCCATTGAAGTTCAATTGCTCTGGCATAGCCCAGCAAAACCACTGAGAAGCGATCAGACGGTATCAGTGAAATAAGGGATGCCCCCGGGGGGAGGGCGAAGGTGAGATGACACTGCTGACTGCCTTCGATACTGACCACGGTGCGCGCATGTCGAAACCGCTGTTGAATGTCGGAGACGCTGGCCCCTTCGAGATCAAAAACCTCGAACCCCTTGGCTGTGAGTGCCCGCATGAGTTCGTCTTCGTTTTCAATCAGCCTGGCAACACCGCTGTGTCCACGCCGGAAGTACACGGCGCTGCCCGGTGCATAGCGATCACCATCAGGAATGGCTGCTGCAAGCCGGGTTCGCAATTCGGCAATGCGTGCTCGCTTGGAGGGACCTTGGCCGTAGTCTTGGTAGCAGTGGAGTTCACGAGCCAAGTACACGCTGGCGGGTAAGGGGCTGAGTCCGGCTGCCTTCACATAGTCTGTGGCATGGCTGCCCTCGGTACCCACATCGAGAAGCAGGCCTTCATTCGGCTGGGCCAGCAAAGCGCTCGTGTACGCGTCTTGCAGCCAGTGGCCGAAGTACCGGTGGCTCACACTGGACATGCAGTAGCTCAATGATGCCAATTCGGTGATGGGCTGGATCAAAAAATCCGGCCGATCTATTCCCTTCTTGCGCCATGCACCACCCAGCACATCGAAACCTGCATCGTGCACGATGCAGTTGGACAAGGTGTAGCGGATGGTCGGGGCGTGTCGCACTTCGGTGATTTTGAGGATGGCCAGTTCATTCGCAAGGGTGTCGAAGCCCTGGATAGGTGCCGTGGCTTTGTCCAATTGCCCCTCAAGATACGCGAGCGGTTTGCATGGCTGGGTCTCCTCGGGGCAAATCACTTCGGCGCTGATGCGATCGAAATTCAGGTTGGTGGGTTGCCGTAGAAGCTTCAGTCCAAAATTCACGAGAGGGTTCAACCGTTGGAGCCTCATGGCAGGACCTCGGTGTGGTTCGACGGAGGGTTTTGGGGCAGGGCGGCTTGTAAGTTGCCTGGACGCATGCCCTGCGGCACCCGAGGTCGACCGGGGTGTCCACAAACCCAGGCGATGACCCATTGCTTGTCGGTGAACATGCCGCCAGTCACCGGTGCGAGAGCGTCAGGCCATCGAAGCGCATCAACAGGCCCAACCGAAAAACCGCCACCTCCCAGCTCCAGGTTCACCTGAACGTCCTGGAAGTCCAGCAAACGTCTCGTCAAGGGGTACTGCCATTTATAGAAGGCTTCCTTGGCGGAAAACAGTTGGGTGACGATGTCGCCCCGTTGCTCCACGGGCTGGCTTTGCAGGTAGGTTTGTTCTTTTGGGGTACAGATGCTGTGCCAGAGGTCCGGGCTGACCGGCAGGCGCTCTTCCACGTCGATGCCGATCGAGCCCACCTCTTTCGCGTGCCCCACGGCCACGATACAAATCTGCCGGGTGTGGGAGATCGAGCCCACCAGGCCCAAGGGCCATATGGGTGCACGGTCTGGGCCACTGGGTACTGGACCGCGCTCGACCCCTATGCAGGCCATGGCCTCCCGTGCGGCAGCCCGTCCTGCAGCAAATTCGCGCTGTCGGCCTGGTACCGCCTGGATGATCGAGATCCGCTCTTCCGGGTACAAATTTCGCGGGTCACCGTCGACCGCGGTACAAACCACGCCCAAGCGGGGGGGCAGCAAGGCGGCGATTGATGCCTGCACATGCCCCACGGCATTGGCCTGGTCTGGGGAGCGCATCATTCCTGCGGCTGTTTGACCGCCCGCATGGCCCGCCTGCGCGACATGGCGTCGGCGCGTATCTGTGCACGCTCGGTCGATTCTGCGGCAGCTTCTGCCGTGTCGCGGGGCTTGTCGTCGAGGTGCGCGGCCAGCGCGGCCAGGGTCGGAAAACGGAAGATGTCGGTGATGCTCAGGCGCGTGGTGTTCAAGGCCAGCTTGATCTCGCGATGGGCCTGCACCGCCAGCAGGGAGTGGCCTCCGAGGGCAAAGAAGCTGTCCTTGGAGCCCACTTGTGGCACGCCCAGCACCTTGACCCAGATCGCGGCGATTTTTTGCTCGACTTCGTTCTCGGGCGCTTCGTAGACTTCGGTGGAGGCGCGCTGCACGCTGGCACTCGGCGCAGGCAGGGCCTTGCGATCGACCTTGCGGTTGGGCGTGAGCGGGAACTCGTCGACGGTGACGAAGTGCGCTGGCAGCATGTGATCGGGCAGCACCTCGGCGATGGCCTCGCGCAGCGCGTCGGTCGCCACGCCGGGGTCGGTGCGCAGGTAGGCCACCAGGCGCACGTCGCCTGGGTTGTCCTCTCGTGCAACGACCACCGCCTGTCTCACCCCCGGCTGACCTTCGAGCACGGCCTCGATCTCGCCGAGTTCGATGCGGTAGCCGCGGATCTTGACCTGGAAATCGGCGCGTCCCAGGAAGTCGATGCGTCCGTCCGGGCGCCAGCGCGCCAGGTCGCCCGTGCGGTACATGCGCGCGCCGCCGGCGGCCACGCATGCCGCTTTCACGAAGGGGTCGCTCGGGAATCGCTCGGCGGTGAGTTCGGGCCGTTGCCAGTAGCCGCGTGTGACGCCATCGCCGCCAATGTAGAGCTCGCCCGGCACGCCCACTGGCACGGGTTCTTGATGTTCATCGAGCACGTACATCTGGGTGTTGGCAATCGGTCGACCGATGTTGACGATGGACTCGTTGGCGCCTGCGGTCTCGGTGGATGACCAGATGGTGGTCTCGGTCGGACCGTACATGTTCTCGACCGTGGCGTGGCCGAGCTGGGTGAGTTCAGCCACCAGTGTGCCGGGCAGGGCCTCGCCACCGATCATCAGGTGCTGGACTTTGCTAAGTGCCTGACGGGCTTCGTCGTTCATGGTGATCATGCGCGCCATGCTGGGCGTGCATTGCAGGTGCGTGACACCGTGGCGGACGATTTGCGCTGCGATGGAGAAATCGTCATCGGCCACGGCGGTGGGTTCGTTGGAGCGGCGAAGCACCTCAGCCAGAGGGTACAGGGCCTCCATGACCTTTTCGACGGGGATGCCGTAGTCGATCAGACAGGCGACTTCGGCCACACCGATGGCCTTGAGTTCCTCCACCCGTTTCAGGCAGTCGTCCACGGTGCCAAACAGACCGGAATCTTCGAAGTAGCGCAGGAAGGCGAACTCCAGGATGCCTTCCAATTCGTCTTCGGTCAGCGACCGGAGATCCAGCTCGAACGGATTGCTCACGCCCACCGGCTTCTTGAAGGCCGGGAAAGCCCAAGCGTATTGCTTGATCAGGCCGGCAGCGCTGCGCAGGTAGTCCTTCATCGGACCACGGGCTGTTTCGCGTGCCTGCGCACGGTCGCGTGCCACGTAGGTGTGCAGCATCAGGGTGATGGTGAAGTTCGCCGGGTCGTGGCCGGCGTCGCGCAGTGCCTGGTGGTAGATCTTGATCTTGCCACCCACCTCTTCGACGGTCTGTCCCAGCAGGTGGGTCAGCACGTTGGCACCGATGGCGCCGGCTTCCTTCCAAGTCTCGGGGTTGCCGGCGGTGGTGACCCAGATGGGCAACTCCTTGGAGACCGGGCGCGGCTGGGTGACCACGCTGAACGGTTCGCCGCTGGCGGTGGGGAAGGCCACGGCTTCGCCGCGCCAAAGCCGACGAAGTTGTTCGATGGTCTCGAACATGGCCTTCTTGTTGTTCGGCGGGGTGTTCTGAGGACGCAGCACGAAGTCGTCGGGCTGCCAGCCGGACGCAATGGCCAGCGCAGCGCGCCCATTGGTGAGGTTGTCGATCACCGCCCACTCTTCGGCGATGCGCGCCGGGTGGTGCAGCGGCCCCACGCAACTGCCCGCGCGCACGCCGATGTTCTTGGTGACTGCGGCCACCGCAGCGCCCGTCACCGAGGGGTTGGGGTAGGGGCCGCCGAAGGCATGGAAGTGGCGCTCAGGCGTCCACACCGCGCAGAAGCCGTGCTGGTCGGCGAACTTGGCGCCTTCCAGCAGCAGCTCGTATTTCTTGGGGCCGGCGCCGTCGTCGTTGCCCCAGTAGTACAGGCTGAAGTCCATCTTCTGCGCCGAAATCGGCATCGTGCCGCTGGAGACGAGCGCGCGGTTTTCGTCGCTGGAAAGCACGAGCTTGAAGCCGCGCGCCAGGGTGTAGAACAGCTCGAGCACCGAAATGTCGAACGACAGGCTGGTGACCGCCAGCCACACGCCCGGCGGATCGTGGCGGATGCGGTCGTCCATGCCGCGGAAGAAGTTGGCCACGTTGCGGTGTTCGACCATCACCCCTTTGGGGCGGCCGGTCGAGCCCGAGGTGTAGATCATGTAGGCGATGTCGGACGGGCTCACGCCGCTCGCCAGATCCGTGTTGGGCTGGCCGGCGATGGCGGTGTCCTCGTCGATCACCAGCACCTGGGCCTGATGGGCCGGAAGGCTGTCGACCAGCGTCGACTGGGCAATGATCACCGGGGCGCCGCTGTCCTCAATGTAGAGGGCGATGCGGTCGGGCGGATAGGCCGGGTCCAGCGGCACATAGCCACCGCCCGCTTTCTGGATGGCCAGGGCACCAATCAGCAGGTCCAGCGAACGGGGGGTGTACAGCCCGACCAACGTGCCGGGCAGGACACCCAAGGAGACGAGGCGGTGGGCCACCTGGTTGGCGCGTCGGTTGAGTTGCGCGTAGCTCAGAGCATCTCCTTCGAACACCACAGCCGTGGCATCGGGTGTCCGCTGCACCTGCTGCTCGAAGAACTGGTGCACACAAGTCTGGCGTTCGTAGTCGCAACGGGTGTCGTTCCACCCGTAGAGCACTTGTTCGCGCTCGACCGGGCTCATGACCGGCAAGCGACCCAGTGCGGTCTTATGGGCCGTCGAGTCGCCAAGGGCATCCAGCACCCGTTGCAGGCGCTGGGTCAGGGTCGATGCGGCCTCTGAGGTCAAGCGGGCTTCGTCGTGCCACAAGGTCAGCATGCCAGGGGCAGGGACCTGGACTGTGATTGCCGTGCCTTCGATTCCAGCCGCTTCGCCACCCACGGACAGGCCGACCTGAGGCACGTTGAGCGCCTTGATCGCCGGGTCGCGCGCGACGATGTCGAGGGCAAACGCGGGCGCGCGCCGGGCCACTTGCAGGACTTCAGTGCATTGGGCTGAAAAGGCTGAAAAAGGGGTGTCGCCGTTGGCCGTCAGCCGCAACGGCACCCATGTCGACAGGTAGCCGGCGGCCTGGGGCGCGTCGGTATCCCGGTAGGCCAGATCAAAGCTGCTTTTGCCACTGACGCGTGCCACCCAGGCAGCCACAGCGGCCAGCAGGCGATCACCCGACAGGACGGCGGGTACGGTCAGGGGTGTCGCATGCCAGCGACTCGGGCCAGAGGTCGGCGCCACCAAAGGCAGATCGACCCCTTCAGGTGTCTGCAGGCACCGGCGCCAGCCGGCTTCCCCGCTCACCACACGCGCCATGGTTTCAGAGAGCATCCTGGCGGTGTCGGCATCGAGCAATGGCAGGCGCTCCCCCGGCTTCGCCACCGTCGACGGGCACACGGCAACACCATCGAAGTCTTTCAAACCCGTTAGGCGCACAGGGACCGAACCGGTGCCCACCACCAGGCCTCCCATGGTCGCTTCCAGTACCTCGCCGGGTGCCGCAGCGGCTGCCCCGGCCTCGGCGGCGGCCGCGGACACGAGCAGAACCCGTTCACCCACCACCAGCTTCGGGCAGGTCATCGGGTTCCAGTAGCTGCCATGGTCCAGTGCGCCCACCAGGGCCACCACCTCGTTGGCAGGCCTGGCCAGGTCGAGGCGGGCGGCGGCGGCGGGGCGGTCCAGGCGTGCGTGGTAGCTGCGCTGGCTCAGATCCTGCGGCTGGCGCTGCGGGCCGGGACCGTGCAGATCGACCAGCAACTCGGCAAAGCTCTCCATCGCGGCCTCGTAGCACCGGGTGTTCAGGGTCAACGCGGTCTCGTTGGGCGCCATCTCGAACAGGTGCTGTTTGACGATGTCGCCTTCGTCAATGCCGCCTTCGATCATGTGCCAGGTCACACCGTGCTGCTTCTCGCGCGCGAGGATGGCCCACACCGGTGCGTTCAGGCCGGCGTGTCGCGGCAGGGGGCCGTCGTGGAAATTGATGGCGCCGCGTGCCGCCTGGTCCAACACGGCCTGGGGAATGACCGACAGGTTGGCGATGCTGAACAGCCAGTCGAAACCCACGCCAGCCAGCCGATCGGCGAGCCCCTCGGCGGGTGCTTCGACGCGCAGACCCCGGCTCGCCGCCCACGAGCGGATGTCCGGATGGCGCGTGATCACCGCATTGACCCTGTCGCCATCCTGAAGCAGACGTTCCGCGCACTGAATCAGGAGGGACTCGTTGCCCATCACCACACAGGAAAAATTGTTCATAGACGACTCCTGGGATTGCCAAAAATGGAATGTCAGACGGATGCGGCGCTGGAGCGTCCGACAAGACGCCGGTGCCACGCGCAACGCAGAGCGTGAGAGACAAGATCGCCCAGGAAGTGTTTGGGCTGATCGGGGCTCTTTTGCTGAAACAACCGTCGAAACCTGGCGATCAAGGCGCCGGCGACATGGGCCAGCGTGGCCATCGCGGCGTAGAGCACGCCATGGTTCTTCGTGAAGTACCACATGCGCGAATCGAACCAGAACGGAGGCATCCGCTTCCAGGTCTTCATACCGGTGGAGACCGACCCGATGTGCATGACGCGGCTCTGGGGCAGGTAGACGGACAGCCAGCCGGCCCGACGTGCGCGCAGGCACAAATCGGTTTCTTCGAAATAGAGAAAAAAACACTCATCGAATCCGCCGGTTTCCTCGAAGGTGCGGTGGCGCACCATCAGGCTGGCGCCCGCCATCCAGTCCACCGTCTGTGCTTCTCGAGGTTCTGGCAGGGCCACGATGTAGCGCCGGAGCAGGCGGGAGATGGGGCCGGTCACCGCGGCCCCCTCGAATTCGCTGAAAACGGTGGGAAAACGGAACGCCGTCTGGTGGTAGACACCGTCTTCCCCGTGCAAGCGGCTGCCAGCGAAACCCACCTGGGGATGGGCCTGCAGATGCTCGGCCAGCACCCGAATGGCACCGGGCTCAGGAAAGGCGTCGGAGTTGAGGATGTAGATGTAGTCGGGCGAAGAGCCATCGGGCAGACCGTGGCGGATGCCGAAGTTGTTGCCAGCCCCGTAGCCGCCGTTGTGACCGGATTGCAGCACCCGCACCCGGCTCCAGCCGCGTTCCTGCACCGCCCGGGTCAGGGTCTCGTACGACCCATCTCCCGAATCGTTGTCGACGATCGTGATGGCACCAGCCAGCCCTTCCATTTCCCTTAGGGCCGCCTCCACCGCCCGCAGCGTCAGCTCGGGTGTCCGGTAGTTGAGCACGATCGTCAGGACACGTGCTTCCACGGGCTGGTTCATGCGTTTGCCCCAGGACGTTGGGCCTCTTCGATGCACCCCTTCATCAGGCTGGCCATGACACGCACATTGGGCTCCAGCACCATGGAGTCATGGTCGCCAGGCACTTCCAGCACGCGCAGGGCCGGCATGAAGCGGGTCCAGTCGTTGTCGGCATGGACATATTCCCGTTCTGCGCTGACCCAGCGTCCTCCAGAGACCTTCCATTGCAGGTCGAGAGGCGGGCGGAACAGCACCGCAGACCCGTTCCAGACGTGCAACTTGTAGCGGGGAAGGGCGGCCAGGAAGGCCGCCTGGATCGCTTCGTTGTTCAGCTGGTTGGTCCGGGGCTGGACGGGCAGCACATGCCTGTTGCGAAGCCGGTCGAGCTCCCAGCGGGCGCGTCCCAGCGCCCAGGTCCACAGGAAGCCCGCGCCCTTCTTGCGCAACTCGGCCAGCTTGATGATGGTTTTGTCGATGCGGTTGATCGGCGGGTGTGTGGGCAGCGGTGTGTCCAGCAGCACCAGAAGGCTAACCTTTTCTCCGGCGGACTCCAGCTGACGGGCGATCTCAAAGGCCGTGATGCCCCCGCCCGAGAAACCACCCAGCAGGTAGGGGCCGTGCGGCTGGACCTGGCGCATTTCAGCGATGTAGTCGGCCGCTGCTTCCTCAAACGTTTCGTGGGGCGCCTGGTCTCCGTAGAGGCCGCGAGCTTGCAGGCCGTAGAACGGCCGGTCGGCGCCCAGCAAGCGGGCCAGGTGCCGCAGGTTCAGCACGTTGCCGAACATGCCCGCCACCAGGAAGAAGGGCGTGCGCTCACCGCCTTCGCCGTCGTGCATGGGCACCAGGTGGACGAAGCGGCGCCGGGCTGGCGGCGGTGCCGCACCGCCTGTGACGGGGGACGCTGCATCTTCAGTGCCACTGTCTCCAATGCGCTCCCGGATCATCGCAGCGCACAGCGCGATGGTCGGCGCTTCAAACAGCACAGAGATCGGGAACTCGACCCGATAGGCCTTCTTGATCATGGCGAACAGGCGCACCGCGATCAGTGAGTGCCCCCCGAGATCAAAAAAGCTGTCTTGAACGCCCACCTGATCGACACCCAGCAATTCTTCCCAGAAGCCCACCAGCGTGCGCTCCACATCATTGCCCGGCGCCACATAGTCGCTGTCGAGGTCGGGTCGCTGGAATTTCTGTCCGGAACCTGCATCGTTCGCCGCGGACTCGCCGGCCTTGTGAACCAGCGCGTCCAGGTTCATCGATGAAATCACCACCTGCGACAGACCGGTGGCCAGGGCGCGTCCGAACGCGTCTGCACCTTCGTTCGGCAAGATGCCTTGCGACACGTTGTACTGAAGCTGTTCTTCGGCTGGGGATAGCTTGGCGTGCGCTCCAGTTGCCTTGTTGTCCTCGAACACGAGTTCGCGCGCATCGAGCCGGCTGATCGAGGCTGAAAAACCGCCCTCCTGCAGGCGTTTGATCGAGAAGCCTTGCACCTCCACGCAGACCTCACCCTGTGCGTCGCACAGCGTCACGTCAAAGACCGCGAACGGCGCGTCAGATCGGTTGTCTTGGGCATTGCGCACCCAGCTCCACACGGTGCCGGGCAAGGGGCGGTGCACTTTCACCGACTCGTATGAAACCGGCACCCACAGGTGATCGGACTTGTAGCCGTCGATCAGCAGCATCGCCCAGCCGGTGGCCAAGTCCAGCAGCGCCGGGTGCAGGAGGTAGCCCGCCGCGAGGTCGTTTTCGAACGCGGTTGGCAGCTGCAGTCGGGCTATGCCTTCGCCCTCGCCGTAGGCGACCGTTTGCAACACCCGCCAGCGAGGGCCAAAGTTCAGGTGTTCCTCTTGAGGCGACCGAAGTCCATTGGCGTCCTCGGCGCCGTGGAGCGTGCAGCGAGCCTGCAACGCGGCGATGTCCATCCGTCCAACGGTGGGCAATGCACCCGGGACCAGCGTGGCCTGGGCGTTGAGCTGAAAGCCCTTGCGACCTTCAAACAGCACGTCGCTGCGCACTTCCAGGGCATAACCTTCGTCGCTGCGTGCCAGCTTCACGCGCACATCGCGTGTCTGGCCGTCGTTGACCTCCAGGGGGCGGAAGAAGTACAGATCTTTGATCGAGAAAGACCCCGTTTCGCCGTTTCCACGCAGGGCCTCAGCGGCAAGCTCAAGGTAGCCGGTGCCAGGCAACAAGGCTTGCCCGGCCTTGGTGCGGTGGCCGTCAAGAATCCAGCGGCCTTCGGTTTGCCAGGTGGAGGTGAACATCCGGTGGCCGCTGGCATCGAAGGTGGCCTCGTCCAGCAGCGGGCTGCCGGCCGGGTGGCGGGGCGGTGGTGCCGCTTCGCCCAGGCGGCTGGCCATCGCTTTCGCCGCCATGCCGACCTCGTTCCAGATGCCCCAGTCAATGGCCAACACCTTGGTGCGTTGCCCGGCGCGACTGTGTGCGTAGGCGTTGAGGTATTCGTTGGCCGCCACATAGTCGACCTGACCCGCCGGCGCGGTGACGGTGCTGGTCGATGAGAACAGGATCAGGCGGTCGATGCTGCCGTCGGGGAACAGGTCGTGAAGGATCTGAACACCATGCACCTTGGGCGCAAACACCTCTTCCACGCCGCCCGAGGTTTTGGTCATCAGAGGACCGTCGTCCACGACACCAGCGGCATGGATCACCACCTCGATGCGTCCGAAGCGCTGTTGCGCCTGATCGGCCGCCGTCCGCATGTCCTTGACGTTGCACACGTCGGCGGCGATCACCAGCACCTCGGCGCCCAGGCTCTCCAAGCGGCGCACCGCCAGAATGCGCTGCACCACCGGGTCCATTGGATCACCACTGCGCAGTCGCGCGTCCCAGGTCTCAGGCGCGGGCAATGGCTGGCGAGCCAGCAGCACGAGGCGCGCCTGTTTTTCGCGCGCCAACCGCTCGGCCAGCGTCAGGCCGATACCGCCCAGGCCGCCAGTGAGCAGGCAGACGCAGCCCTGCGAAAACCCGGAAAGTCCTTCGGTGGGCGCCAGTGGCAGCGGGGCGAAGCCCAGTTCGAAGCGCTTGTCGGCCCGCCAGGCAACCACACGGTTGTCAGGCGCTGCAAACAGGTCCTCAAGCACATGGTCTGCCAGGGCGTTCAGCGCATTCACATCCGGTTTGGCGCGCCAGCTTTTGTTCACGGCAGGCAGCACCACATCGAGCACCGAACAGGTCAAGCCGGGCAGTTCGCGCGGAGCCACCCGGGCCGGGCCCATGAGCGTGGCTTTTTCAGGGTAGGGCAGGGCTTCGTCGCGCACCCGCACCGCACCAGAACTCAGCACGGTCAGGTGCTGCGGCTTGGGCAGGTTTTCGCCGGCCATGGCCTGCGCCAGGAACAGCAGGCTGAAAAAACCCTGTTCCAGGTTGCGGTGAAAGAAGCTGCTGCCAGGACGAAAGCGCTCCTCCTGCGTGACCAGCCAGGCATGCACGATTTGTTGCGGTGTGTTGCCTGTGGCCACCAGATCGCGCAACAACTCGTCATAGCCTTCGCGCCCGCGCTCCGGTGCCAACAGGTACTCGAACTCGCTCAGTCGCGCAAAAAGGTCGCCCGCGCGCACCACCGTGACCCGGTGGGACGCTCTGCGCAAGCGTTCGATCAGCTTGTCAGAGAGGCCGGTCTCGTCCGCGAACAACAGCCAGTTTTGTGGCGCCGTGCTGGCCAAGTCTTGGGTGACATCGATCTCGATGTTGGCTTGGCGGGGGCGCCAGCGCGGCTGGTAACCCCAGGTGCGGATGTCGTCGGTGCGCACCAGCTGTGGCGCCGCCTCCGGCGCCGAGCGGGCCGCGCCCGGCTCGATGAAATAGGGCTTGCGCTGAAAGGCGTAGGTGGGCAAGGGCACGCGGTGCCGGCGCGCCTCGCCCCAGATGGGCTCCCAGTCCACCTTGACACCGGTGGCCCACAGCCGACCCAAGGTGCCCAGAAACCACACGTCATCAGGCACGGCATGGTCGGCGTGGCGCAGCGAGTTGATCACCTGGGAGGCAGGAACCCCATTGGCCTGCGCCAAGGAACACAGCGCTTTGCCTGGGCCTACCTCCAGGTACACCCGGTGGCTCTCCTTCTTCAGCGTGGCCAGGCCATCGGCAAAATACACCGTGCTGCGCAGGTGCCGCACCCAATACAACGGATCGGTGGCATCGGCAGCGCTCAGCGGCAGGCCGTCACGGTTGGAGATGATGGGGAGCTTGGGGGCACTCAGGCGGATGCTGCGCAGGTAGGCCTCGAAACGGCTCAGGATCGGCTCCAGCATGCGCGAGTGCGCAGCGATGTCGATCTGGATGCGTTGCGGCTCGATCTCGCGCTCGCGCAGCCGGGCCTCCAGTCGATCCAGGGCATCCTGCGGCCCCGACACCACACACAGCTCCGGCGCGTTCACGCTGGCCATGTCAAGTTCTTGGCCCAGCAGACTGCGCACTTCGTCGGCAGGCAGCGGGACGCTGAGCATGCCTCCAGGTGGCACGGTGTCGAAGAGCTGTCCGCGCAAAAGCACCAGACCGATGCAGTCTTCAAATGACATCACGCCCGCCAGACAGGCGGCGGTGTTTTCGCCCATGCTGTGACCCACCAGCGCTGCGGGCTTGACCCCCCAGGACATCCAGAGTTGCGCCAGCGCGTGCTCCACGATCATGATCAGCGGCAGCTGAACCGACGGCCGCTTGAGTTTTTCGACCGCTGCGGCGTGGTTTTGCGGCTCAGGCAACCACAAGGCCCGGATGTCGTAATCGAGTTGTCTTTGCAGCACGTCCAGCCCGCGGTCCATCCAGTCCTGGAACACGGGCTCGGTGGCGTAAAGCTCCCGTGCCATGCCGGCGTATTGCGCGCCTCCACCCGGGAACATGAACACGACTTCGGGGTCGTCCAGGTGGCTGTGGGTGAACACGCGGCGGGTATCGCTGCCTTCGAGCAAAGTGGCAGCTTCTTCGTGGCTCTCGGCCACCAGCACGCGCCGGTGTTCGAACGCCCGGCGCCCTTGCTTGAGCGTGAAGGCCACGTCGGCCAAAGCTTGTTCGGGATGGGCCCTCAGGTGGGCAGCCAAGGCCTTGGCGTTGGCGTCGAGCGCCGCTCGCGAGCGGCCCGATACCACGAGCAGCTGGAATGGCCAGTCGGAGGGCTCGGAAGCCTCTCGCGCAGGAGCTTCTTCCAGAACCGCGTGCGCATTCGTTCCGCCCACGCCAAGCGAATTCACCCCGGCACGCCGTGGACCCTTGTGCGACACCCAGGGGCTCAGGGTGTGGTTGACCTGAAAAGGGCTGGTGTCGAAGTCGATCGAAGGGTTGGGCTGCTCGTAGCCCAGACTCGGCGGAATCTCCTGGTGCTTGAGTGCCAGCGCGACCTTGATCAGGCTGGCCACGCCAGCGGCGGTGTCGGTGTGCCCGATATTCGTCTTGACTGAACCAATCCGGCAGAACCCCGTGTCCGACGTGGTTTCGCGGAAGGCCTGGGTCAGCGCAGCCACCTCGATGGGATCGCCCAGGTAGGTGCCGGTCCCGTGGCATTCGACGTAGTCGATGGTGTCGGCGCTCACGCCCGCCACGGCCTGCGCCTCCGCAATGGCCTTGGCCTGGCCATCCACGCTTGGGGCCAAATAACCTGACTTGGCCGCGCCGTCGTTGTTGATCGCAGTTCCCTTGATCACGGCCCAGATATGATCGCCGTCCTTCAAGGCGTCTTCCAGGCGGCGCAGCACCACCACACCTGCACCAGAACCGAACACGGTGCCTTGGGCACGGTGGTCAAAGGCATGGCAATGACCGTCGGGCGAAAGGATCTCGCCATCCTGGAAGATGTAGCCACGTGCGTGGGGCAGTTCGATCGTCACCCCACCGGCCAGGGCCATGTCGCACTCGCCGAGCAACAAGGACTGGCAGGCCAGGTGCGCCGCCACCAGCGAGGTCGAGCAGGCCGTCTGGACATTGACGCTTGGGCCCTTGAGGTCAAAAATGTGGCTCACCCGGGTGGACAGGAAATCCTTGTCGTTGCCTGTGTGGCGCAACAGGAACATGCCCGTGCTGGCCACCAAGTCGGGGTTGGAACAGATGTTGAAATAGAAATAGCTGCCCATGCCACAACCGGCATAAACCGCAATCGGGCCGGCAAAAGTCTCGGGTGGGTGACCGG
This sequence comes from Hydrogenophaga sp. A37, assembly GCF_002001205.1. Lineage (GTDB taxonomy): Bacteria > Pseudomonadota > Gammaproteobacteria > Burkholderiales > Burkholderiaceae_C > Hydrogenophaga. The sequence continues at coordinate 12,670 of NZ_MUNZ01000069.1, read as the reverse complement.
CGTTTTCCAGAGCCTCCCAGGCCACCTCCAGGAACTGGCGGTGCTGCGGGTCCATGATGGCCGCTTCCTTGGGGCTGAAGCCAAAGAAATCGGCGTCGAACTGCTCAAACCCTTCAAGCGGCGCCGCCGCTGGCACATAGTTTCGGTGCCGGATGCGTTCCGGCTTTTCCCCGTTTGCCAGCAGCTCGGTTTCTGTGAGTCGCCTTATGGATTCAATCCCCTGGCGCAAGTTGGACCAGTAGGCCATCGGATTGGAGGCACCTGGCAGATGCGCTGCCATGCCGACGATAGCAATGTCGTTCGAAGCGGCTGAAGGCGTGGTCACACAGTTCTCTCAAGTAGGAACACCCGTTCTTGCTCCCATCGGGTAAACCATTATGACTCAACAATTTGTTACCTGATGTGAGCGAGGTCACACTTTTGGGGGATCAAATGGCAAGGAAACGGGCCCGTCTCCCCATTGACTGTCCCCGGCTTGGCCGATATTGAAGTTGGTGTCCCCCAGCACACCGTACTCACTGCGGTCACGCAGCACTTCATCGATCACCTGAACGTCGATCAGCCGGGATTCAGCGGCAAAACCGTACACGAGTGCCATATCGCAAAGGATGTTGATGCTGCGGGGAATGCCATGGGCTGCCCTGGCAATCTTGGCCGTGGCGTATGGCGTGAACAGCTGACGAGTCCTTCCCGCCACCTTCAACCGATGCGCTATGTAGTCTCCAACCTCCACCGAATTCAATGGTGAAATGTAGAAATCTGCTGCTACCCGCTGGGCGAACTGTTGCAGTTCCGGTCGCCTGAGCAGATCGCGAAGCTGGGGTTGCCCGACGAGCACCACCTGCAACAGCTGGTCTTTGTCGGCGTTGATGTTGGAGAGCATGCGCAGCGACTCCATCGCTGCCGGGCTGAGGTTTTGGGCCTCGTCGACAATGAGTACCACCCGGTGGTGCTTGGCATATTCGCTGATCAGAAAGCGCTGAAACGCATCGTACCGAGCGACGGGCGAGAGTCCATCGTAGGGCTGATCGAAGGCCAGCATGATCCACTCGGTCAAATCTGCCAGGTCGGGGTGCGTGTTGGTTACCAGCCCCACCTTGACCTCGTCTCCCAGCTCGTTGAGCAGGCGGCGAATCAGCGTGGTTTTGCCACACCCTATGTCACCGCAAATGACAGTGAAGCCCGCCCGGCTGCGTATCGCGTACTCCAGCATGGTGTAGGCCAGTGAATGGCGCTTTCCCATGTAGAGGAAGGCGGGGTCAGGCTGTATCGAGAACGGCTTTTCTTTCAGCTCGTAGAAGGATTCGTACATGTTCAGTTTGGTGGTAAATGCCGCCGATATGCCTGTGAGGTGTCAGAACCACCCGTTTCTTCGCAACGCTCAAGCGAGAGAGTATGTCGCAACGTGAGAAATAGGCGCATGTGTTGACCCGGCCCTCAAACAGCCTCATGAGTCGTAGGTGACGAACGGGTCTGAGAAGAAGATCAGACTCACCATGTGCTCAGCGGTGGCTGCCAGCATTTTGCTTTGGTTTGCACGGGCACCCAGGATCGAATCACATGTTTGTGGTCCGAGCCGATCCAAATCTGAGCCAGGATGTCATGGGCTGCCTATGAAGAACGCCTTCTGAGAAGCGGGTATATCGCCTTCAAAAATAGCGGCGCGAAGAGAGTCGTCGTCAGTGTGCCCAGCACCAGCAACTGCAGCGCCGGGTGCAGGTGTGCGAATGGCTGAAAGTGGTGAACCAGCAAGAGGCCTAGTCCTGACGAAAAAATCAGCATGAAGAGCATCACGACCTCAACACGCAGGTTCTTCAGACCCAGTCGCCATCCGAGATAGCGACTGACGATCACCGTGATGATTTCGCTCGCCAGGACCAACGTGGTCGCCATGACCATCGTGCTTTCAACCAGAGAGAGCAAAGCCAAAAGCAATAGGAAAGAAAGCACCTTCACCGCACTCGCAAATGCCAGCCACTTGGACAGCCCCTTGACAAGAAAGGCCGATCCGTACAGCCCGCCAATGTTGCTAAACCAGGCGCTGGCAGCAAGTATTGGCAGAAACACTGCTGCCTGCGAATAGCGGTCATCGTAGGCCAAAGCAAAAAAACTCTGGGCTCCAACGATCAGCAACACGACCACATAAGTCGACATCACCAGCACGGGCATCATGGCTTTGTGAAAGGCTTCAGACAGAGCCATGCCATCTTCAAGCATGCGCGCGTACCATGGAAAGACTATGGCGCTCTGCAAACTGCCTATCAGACTTGGAATCATCAAGGCCAAACTGGACGCAATGGAATAGACCCCGACTTCAGCCAGTGGATACATCGCTGAAAATGCCAAGCGATCGATTTGAATTGAAAGAAAGGTCAGCAATGTGGATAGAAAAATCCACTTGCCGAAAGAAAAAATGGATCGAACTGCCGTTGCCTCGAGAACAAAGCGAGCACGCTCGCCAGGCAAGAACCAATAGGTCAATGCCGCATGGAGTGACGCCGACACCACAGCAGCAATTGCCAGGGCGTACACCGAACGCAAGTACCAGGCCAAACTCAGAAGCACTGTCGTATTCACGATCGTCACAGCGATTTCGATCCGCGTAATCTGGGCCACTCGCATGTGCCTGGCAGCACTGAGCACGCGGGGCGACCTCAACCCTTCTATCAACGCTGTCAATGCGACCATTGGGATCAACCATCGCAGCTCCAGCGCTGCAGAATCATTGGCGCCATAGAATGCGGACATCGGCCATGCCAAACTCGCCGCCAGCAAGGTCAGAACGACGCCCCTGATAACCTGCATGGTCCAGGCGGTATTCAGAAACTCCGGTTCGTCGCCACGCGGACTTTGAATCACGTTCTGCTGTAGCCCAATGTCCGAGAACATCGCCAGCCCCATCATGACCGCATTGACAAGTGCCATGAGGGCAAACGCCTCTTCGAACAGCAGCCCCGCCAGGATGATGTTCATCCCGAGGCGAATCACCTGTCCCGAACCGAATGCAATCACAATCCAGGTCGTGCCAGAGCGGGCCTTCGCATTCAACGCTGACCGGTTCTGAGCAGACATGGTTGTGGTGGTGGCGTTGATGGTCACAGTACAGGAGCCTCTTTGGGTTTGCGAGCCCATCCGTTCATTAGCGTGGCGTAGGCCACACTCAACCCAAGCACCGACCAGTACACCACCGGTATTGCGCTGATGCTGCTGACGGTGTAGATGATGAGCATGATGGCCGACACTATGGCGAACAGAGCGCGCCCTAGCAAAGCGGACCGGGGGTCATGCCGCCGCGCAATTCGCATGCCTTTTCGCAGTTGGTGGAGCGCGCACACGAAGGCTCCAACGAAAAGCGTCAGTCCCATTAAACCTGAATACAGCGCCACGCTGACATAGGAGTTGACCACATCGATGATTCCCTCTCCTTGCATCATGACCTGCAATTCAGGCGCGTCGAGGTAATCGTAGGAGCCAAACAACAGGTTGCGCTCAATCACAGGCAACGCCGATGTGAGCAAATTGGCACGGTACTCCACATTTTCCTGCTCGGTCGTGCCGACAATTGGCAACATGTCGATCAGCAACTGACCGCTTGGCAACAGACTCAGCAACAGAAAGAACGTGATTGCGCCCAACCCCAAACTGCCCAGTCGCTTCACGGATTTGGGTCCGATCAGGAAGAGCATGACCACGAGGAACGCCGAGCCCACCCACGGCCCACGAGACAGAGAGGCAAGGATGCCCGCGGCGAGGAGCGAGGCTCCAAGAAACCGGTACAGCGGCTTGGAGACGAATTCCTTGAGGTAAAAAAAGAAACCCAATGCCACCACCAGGACGTAGCCGAGAACAATCGAATTTCCCACTGATGCGTTCGGTCTCAGCAGGCCAGATCGCAACAAATAACCACCGAACATGTTTTGATGTAACCCCAATGCCCCCAGCACACCTGAGTACAGTTTCCAAGTGCGAAGCACTTCGACAATAGCTACAATTGCCAGGATCATTGCAGCGATCAAGTAGCCTGTCATGGCTTGTCTGAAGCCGTCTTCGCTGCGAATGCTTCTGCTCGCCACGTAGTACGGCAGGAAAATGTCGACCCATAGCGACAACACCGATCGCAACCCACTGGTGACATTGCCCTCGCGAAATGCCAGCAACGACATGAGGGAAAGGTAGCCCAGCACCATCCAGTCAACAGGCGAACTGCCCAGACGGGCAGTCGTTGTCCGCTGTAAAAGAGAAAGGGCGGCAGGCAGCAACAAAGTCACGCCGAGCAGCCGATAGTGATTGAGCACCCAGAGATGGTCGATGATGCCAAGACCTGGAATCTCCGCAGGCGCTGGGGGTGCCACAAACAGCAAAACGAAGTAGAGGCCCATCACATAGGCTTCTCTGCGCCGACAGGCCAGGATGATCGCACCGAGCACTAGGAAATAAAGCAGGATGCTGTTCGAAAGGAATAGCACAACCGTGGCCACCAGCCAAAGGTTGCGCCAGCGCTTGAACGTTTCTTCTGTCAAGAGTTGTGAGAGAACACCTCGGGCAACATAAAAATAGCCCAGACTCAGAAACATCAACACCAACAGGGCGCGCAAATGCTCAGCCATGAATGTGAAACACCGGGCTCAAGTGAGTGCCACGGCAACAGCCATGGATGTGGGTTGGAGCAGACTCAAAGGGCCGCTGCAAAAAGGGGCGAGGCACAACTGTGCGAATGGAGCGGCCACAATCACGCACCGTCTTTATCTGGTGCCACGCTAGTAGTAAGCGTTCTGGACGGGCGCCTCGTCTTTGTTCAGCACCACGCCCAGCAAATTGGCCTTTGAAAGGCGGCCCATGGCCTCCTCGACCTCATTCTGGGTGGACGCCCCGCTGCCAACAACCATCAGCACACAGTCAATGCGCGGCAGCACGGTCATCACATCGTCGGCCGCCAGAACGGGAGGCAGATCGAATATCACGATGCGATCGCTGTACCGCTCACGCAAATCACCGATGAGGTTGCCCACCTTGGCGGAAGACAGCACCTCGGAGGCACCGGTGACCAGGTGGTTGGTTGGAAGGACAACAAAACGCTCAACACCTGGATTGACAAGGGCTTCTTCAATATTTACACGCCCGTCCAAAAAGTCATTTAACGACAGTGAGCGGTTCAAGCCCAGGTAGCGGGCCACACTGGGGCGGCGAAGGTCAAAATCAACCAGCAAGGCTGTGCGGTTCGTCTGCTGGGCGATGCTCATGGCCAAATTGATAGCCACCACAGTCTTGCCTGACTCCACGCTTGGAGACGTGATGGCCAGTGTCCGCCAGCCGTTTTCGTCCATCTTCTGCAAGACCTGGGTTCGCAGCACGTCGAAGGCCCAACTGGCTGAATGGGTCTTCTGATGGGAGACGACTCTGTGGCGTTCCAGGTGTGCAGCGTCCATCGAGACCACTGCCGTTTGGGTGTAGTGCACGGAAGAGGCGTCTCCCGGCGATGCTTCACGTCTGATCGCTGAACTGGATTCGCCTGCGGGTGTTTCCGAGTCACTGACCTTGCGCAGCAGTGGAACATCTGGCCTGGCCGAATCAGCTTCGGCGGCCTTGGCCTTCTCAATCGCGAGCTTGATGCGTTCCATTTGGCAAATTACTTTCAGCCCAGACGGGAGAACAATGAGATCAGCAGGGTATGCAGGGGCATCACAAAGGTATGAACCACCACAAGAGCCATCAGCACCAATCCCGCTATGAGTCCTATCAACCGTTTTCGCAGCAGTTGTGACGATTGGAGTTCGGCGGCTGAGGGGATGTAAGGGATGACCACCATCGGTCGCTGACCGGTGAGTGCGGTCACTGCGCTGACCCCTCTGACACGGCCAAAAATCATCTCGAGCAATATCACCACACCTGCGGAAGCGGCGAGCGAGAGGAGAAATCCGAGTGCAACAAGTTTCTTGCGATTCGGCTTAAGGGGATATTCAGGCATGAGGGGGGGCTCAAGCAGCGTGAAGCGTTCCCCTTGTTGATCACCCTCCAGGTTTTGAACGATCTGCGCTGACATTTGCTTGGACCGTAGGTCCTCATACTTTGCCCGAGCGGCATCGTGATCTCGCTGAAGAGCGGCCAGATCACGTTCCACCTGCGGCGCACGCGTCACTTGAGACCGTTGTTGATTGATTGCATTTCGAAGGCTCCTCTGTTGATCTGCCAACAAGTCGGCTCGTGCGCGCGCCGTGCTGCGTTGGGCCTCAAGGCGGGACACTGCCAGCCTTGCTTGGGCAGCGATAGCATCACGGGTTGGGCTGCTGACCGCCGTCTCCGTCCGCAAAGCCCGCTCCAGTAAATCGATCTTTCGCCGCTGCGCTTGCACGTCCGGATGGTCCTCTGTGGAAACACCGCGGATGCGCGCCAATTCGGATCGAGCCCGTTCCAGATCCTGCTCCGCAACGCTGGGGACGGTGGGGTTCACCGTACCGGGTGACAGAACACCCGCACGTGCTCCGGCCAAATCCACCTCCAAAGTCTGCAATTCGTCCAGGGCCAAACGGTGATCTCGCTCAGCCGCTCGAAGGTCGCTCTCAAGCGTTTGAATGCTTGCCGCCGCCACCTGACTGTCTACTGTGGAACTGCCCTGTGTGCGCTTGTAGTTCGCGATGCGACGCTCCAAATCTTCCAACTGGGCCTTGACGCGATCGGCCTCCTGGCTCAAAAACTCATTGGCGCGAGAAGCCTGATCCACCCTCTCGCGAACGCTGCTTTCCAGGAACAACTGAATCAATGCGTTTGCAACCTCCAGTGCCTTTTCCGGTTCGCCGTGCTGAAAAGACACATTGAACGCAAAATTGTTGGTGGGGCGCTCCCAACTCGGCATATTGCCGATGAGCACGTTCACGCCAATGCTCGCGCGCATGGCGTTGACCATGTCCGTGTCCTTCAATACAACCCCGGACTTGGGATCAAACACTTGATGTTCCGCCGCAATGCGCAACAAGCTCTCCCGGGTCATGATTCGCTGGCCCAAGGCTTGAACCCGCTGTTCCCCGTTTCCAGGCAGAGCCGAGCGCACGACGTCACCCGAGATCGGAGGTCCCTCAACCAGCAACGTCCCAGTGGACTCGTACACCCGCGGCAACAACATCGCAACCACCACAGAGGTTGTCAGGACAACACCAATGGTCAGGATGATGGCCGTCGCTCGGCGTCGGGCGATGGACAGGTAGTCTTGGAGGCTAAGTTGGTAGTCGGCCGACATGAAGTTGTTGAGTTAGAAGTTGGGGTGCGCGTACACCAGCCCCACGGCCACCGAATTTCCCCGCGCAGTGGGACCGCCAAAAGGCTTGGCTCGCCTTTGCTCAAAACCCAATGTGAATGCCCAAAAACGGGTGAGCTCTGATCGGATCCGTGCATATGCGCTGACACCGGTGTCTCCATTTGCCTCCAGGGATCGGGCGCGTGCAATCCCGAGAGACAGCGACGTGTTGACGGTGAACGGATAAGTCAATGAGCTTTCGAAGCTCTCAGCACGGGTGTAAGCCCCCGACGAGCCGCCTGCGCTGACATACCTGGACCAGGCCACAGCGTAGTCGAACCGTTCACCCGTGAAGGTGAGGCGCAAAGCGCCCACGGGAACGGTTTTGCTGCGCTGCGCGTTGGTGCGAACGGCGCCAGCGGTCGCGTTCAGGTTAACGCCCTCACTGAGGTCGACTTCGTAGCCCAGCCCGAGTTCGCCACGCGATGCGCTATCGCCAACCCCGTCCGGGTTCAGGCGCGAAGCACTTGCAGACAGCGAATAGCGTGAATTGGCGCTCGACTCGAAGCGATATGCCACGGATCCAAGCGTCTCGCTGTAGTCAACAAGCAATGGTGTGTCGTAGCTCAAGCGTGCATGTGACGCAGCCAGTTCAACAGAAGATCCTGCCGTCAGATTGCGGGTCCACGAGCCTCCCAGCGTTCCGGTGCGCTGAGTGCTGTCCCGAGTCACCCTACCGAATTCTGCAAATTCGGTCTCCCGGGTCGACGCTTCTTCCAACGATGCCCGCAACCCAAACAAAGCGACCGGGCTGGAGCTCTCCCAAAGCACTCGCACGCTGGGCAGGGTGCGACTGGCGCTCAGATCGGTGTTTCCCGACCTTTCGATCATCCCGCCAAGAGACAACTCCGTGCGCGAACTCCCCTGAACCATCTGGAGCGTGTATTGCGGGTGAAATCGATAAAGCGTGACGCTTCCCCGGCTTTCTGCTGAAAGGTCAGGATTGCTGATCCGGACGATTTCCATTGGGACGGTGAGCGTGTTCTGCGCTATCGCCGGTAGACACACGAAAGCCTGGGTAGTCAGCACGGAGAAGGCAAAGAGCCGCGAATTCATGATCAGGGCACCAGAATGGTATCGCCGGGCACAAGAACCACATTGGTGTCGAGTTGGCTGCCTTTGACCAGGTCGTCGTACCGGACCGGCAAGATCCGGTTGCCTTGCGGCGAGTTGCGCAACACACGGATCGAATTGCCATCAGCGAAGCGATCAAGCCCTCCTACTTGGCTGAGCATCTGCAACACCGTGGTTTCTGGCGAAGTCAGGGTCACTGCTCCAGGGCGGACCACCTTGCCAAGGACATAAACCTGATTGCCATCGGTAGCCGTAATTGCAACCGTCACAACCGGTACCGGAATGTACTTCTTGAGCTTTTCCGCTACACGGGCTTCGACCTCTGGCGTGCTCAATCCCACCACCTCGACACGCCCGGCCAGCGGGAAGGTGATGCTGCCATCCGGCAGCACACGCACTTGCATCCGCAAGGCTTCATCCCGCCAGACGGACACCATCAAGGCATCACCGTGCCGCAGCTTGTAAGCGGACTCCGTTTGGGCAATCGCCGATCCACTGACCGCCACCAACAGAAACGTCATGGCGAAGCGCAAAAAAGCAGGCATGTTCAGTCTCCAAATACCAGAGTCGTTACAAGAGCTCTTCAAGAGCAAACATTATCTTTGCCTTGACTGGATACGCCAAGTTTCAAATTTTTACAAGTGCAACTTAAGCCAAGCCAGCCCAAAGAGTTGGAACCATTCGGTTACAGACACGTCCTGATTATGACTGCCGCGAATGGGGTGGAGCACCTCACAGAGAAGAGAAAAGAGAAAAGAGAAAAGAGAAAGTTTGCCCCGGAGCGGTGACAGAGCTGTGCATGCTCGTCCTGAAGATGGGTGATCTTGGCTTCCAGCTCCGCAAGTTGCGTATGGTCGGCACGTTCCGTGCCTTCAAATAGCGTCGGACGCGCTCGTCGGTCTTGCCAGAAGTGGAGACCCTTGTGATACAACGCACAGAAGGGGCTTCCCTCGAAACCCTGAGAACATGTTTTTTCAAATCTCTCGCAACGACGTGAACGCCGACCTGCTGCACCTATATTCCCAATGTGGTGCCCATGGTGAAAGTCAGTTTCCCCCAGGCCATGATTGACAGCCAAGAAGCCGATTTGGACCGCGAGCATCTGCAATCAGGTGATCGGCATCCGGGTGGGGAATTGTCATCATGATCAACCACCGTAGCGCGGTCTGCGGGCCACAGGGGACATTTTTCGGCGCTTTTTCTGGAGCGCGGTGAGTGGGGCAGTCGTTCCCTTGAGGTTCCAATTTGGAGGTGGCTTGCACTTGCCTCACCTCCGTGTGGGTTATCTGTCCCTTTGTTTTTACCGTGAAAGCCGTGTCCCATAGAGACGCGCCCATGCGTGCCGGCCCGCAGCAACGAGAGGGAAACCGCTGGGCCCGACCCCAGGAATTCAGCGGTGAATCAGTTGGCGGCGTGAGCCGCTGAAGCGTTGGAGGTAGGCCACTTGCCGATGGCCTTGAGCTGCTTGATCCAGCGCGGCGCGCTCTACTTGGCGCTCATGGCGGCGTGGTCGATGTCTTGGTCGAGATGGGGCTGGCGTCGAGACAGCAGGATGTAAATCAGCCGGATCATCTTGTGGGCCACGGCCACGATGGCCTCCTTGTGCGACTTGCACACCATCAGACTTCGGTACTTGGCAGCCAGCGTGCTCATGGTCATGCGCGCAGCGTTGGCGCATTCGCACAGAATGAAGCGGATGGTGTTATTTTGCCGTGGCGTGTGCGCCCGGACTTGCGCTTGCCTGAACTCTCGTTGTTGCCGGGCTCAGCGCGGCCCAGCAGGCCAGGCGCTCGGGCGAGCAGAAGCGGGCCATGTCCTCGCCGATCTCGATGAGGATCAATGCAGCGGCGACTTCATCAATACCCCGAATCGTCTGCAGCAAGCCATGAGCCCAGGCGTAAGGCCGCATGGCTGCGGTCAGGTTGGCGTCGATGTCGGCGAGCTGACGCTGCAATGCGTCGATGCTGTCAGGCGGCCAGGGCGCGGCAGTCGCGCTTGAAGCCGCCGAACTCCCGACTGTGCTTGGCCATCGAGCCGTCGGGCTGCTCGATGAGAACCGTGTCCACATGTAGCATGCGGTGCACATCGATACCGGCCACACGCCGGTGCAAGGGGGGAAAGACCTTCCATGACGATGCTCTTTTGAGTAAAGTGCCGTGTGAAGTCACCAATGGCACGCAGGAGCGTCCCGTGACCAGCCAGTGGCAGAGCTGCAACCGCAGCCCTGTTGCAAGCCGGTGAGCTGCAAGACTCCTCGAACCGAAACCGGTTCGGGCCTTCTTACCGTACGTGCTGTCACCCGCTCCACGGCAATGGCGCCGGCAGCGCAACAGTCGGGGGTACGTGTCAGCTCGGGTCCGGTTAGGCGCCGGGGTCGGGCCTTCATTCGTTTTACAACCTCTTCGCACCTGCGTGCCACCTCACGTGGTGCACTCGAACTGGGCTTTCATGCTTGGGGGCGAGTGGGCCAACTCATGATTGCTCAGGTATGGATGCTCCGATCCAGCAGAAAATGGCAACTCGCGGATCGCTGGCGCCAAGCGGCAGGTCAATCGACGGTGGGCTATGGATGTAGCCGCACGTGCCATGCTGTTCGGTGGCTCCGTCGCCGCAGATTCGGCCAGGTTGGGTGCCGATGCAGTGTGTTAGTGGAAGTCGCAGTGTGGGATCCGAAGCTTTGGGTGCTCCGGAGTGCCGCCGTTTAGTCAACCGGGGAATCGCTTCGCATGCATGACAACAATCTGGGTGTGGTGGTGATCGGACGCAATGAGGGCGAACGGCTGCGGCGCTGCCTGAGTTCGATACGGTCAGTTGCGCCGGCCATCGTGTATGTCGACTCGGGGTCTAATGACGGTTCGACGCGGATGGCCGCAGAGCTCGGTGCCATGGTGGTTGATCTTGATCTTTCGCGGCCCTTCACCGCTGCACGGGCTAGGAACGAGGGCCTGCGCCGACTGCTGCAGCAACGCCCTGACGTCGATTTCGTGCAGTTTGTTGATGGAGACTGTGAGGTTGTCCCGGGCTGGCTGGAGGCTGCAAGTGGTTTTCTAAAGGATCACCCATCCCACGCCGTGGTGTGCGGCAGGCGTCGTGAACGGTATCCGGAACGCTCTGTCTACAACTGGCTGTGCGACGAGGAATGGAACACGCCGATCGGCGACGCCCTTTCCTGCGGAGGCGACGCCATGATGAGAACTGCTGCACTGCAGGCGGTGGGGGGCTACCGAGACAGCATGATTGCGGGGGAAGAGCCCGAACTGTGCGTTCGCTTTCGTCGGGACGGTTGGCGCATCCACCGAATGGACCACGAGATGACCTTGCATGATGCGGCCATGACCCGTTTCAGCCAGTGGTGGATGCGCACCGTTCGATCAGGTCATGCCTTTGCAGCGGGCGCCTGGCTTCACGGCGCGCTACCCGAACGTCACTGGGTTTGGGAAACACGTCGTTCTTGGTTCTGGGGGATCATCCTCCCGCTGTTGATCGCCTTCGCCATGATCGGCTTGGGGCCCTGGGCTGCGCTTTTGGCACTGGTCTACCCGCTGCAATGGTTGCGCCTGTTCCGGCGCAATGGCTCAGCTCGATCGAGCACCTTTCTGGTCATTGGGAAGTTTCCCGAGGCCCTGGGAGCGCTGAAGTTTCATATTGATCGTTTGCGGGGTGTCGCGGGCACTATCATTGAGTACAAATAGGCCGCTCTAACGGAGTCAACATCGTTGAACCAAGGTCTTGTTGGCAGTTGGTCGCCGGGCATCGGAGATCCAAGCTTGGGTGGATGGTTGACCGTTTTGTTGTATGGGGTCGCCGGATGGACCACATGGCGGTTGCTGCGCGGATGGAAAGAGTCGCAGACATGCGCGCCGCGCTATGAGCATTGGTTCTGGAGAGTGCTCCTCATAGGCCTTACCCTGCTGGGCATCAACAAACAACTCGACTTGCAGAGCGCCTTCACCGAGATCGGGCGCATCCTGGCTGATAGACAAGGCTGGTACGCTGATCGACGCCAACTTCAGATGGCGTTCATCGCCGGAGTCGCCATGATGGGGTTGACGCTGTTTGCCGTCACGCTCCACCTGACTTGGGGAGCCCCTGCTTCGACGCTCTGGGCGCTGTTGGGCGGTACTGGCCTGCTGGTGTTCGTGATCATCCGGGCAGCGTCTTTCCACCATGTCGATGAGGTGCTAGTGTTATGTCCCGTTAATAACTGGCATTAATCGTGCATGCCGATGCGGTATCTTGGGAATGGAGATACCGCGATGAGAACTGGCAGACCGAAGGTCCAATTGTTGTTGAGCGAGCAAGAGCGTG
>NZ_MUNZ01000112.1 GCF_002001205.1 Hydrogenophaga sp. A37 | reverse complement strand
AGGAACTCGCGCTTGCGCGTTCTCTTGGTCTTGCGCTCGAATCCGCTCTCGCTCAGGCTCATCTGTTTCATAACGTCAATCTCGCACATCCCGTGCCAGTGGCGACGGTTCTGCAGACGTTCCCTAGGTAGCAATTCAATCACCTTAGCGCATATTATGTTTCCTGCATGAGTCGTAGAATAATCAGAGCGAGTCGACATTTTTTTACCAAAATCGCGGCCCGGGAATCAGGAGAGTAGATCAAATCGCCCACTGATTTTGAATGATCATCTTTGAATCGAAGCACCTTCCAGCCAACTCTCTCATTTAGCAGTGCGAGTGTCAAATCAGACAGCTTTGATTTATCTGAAAAACTCGAATATACGGAAAGAACCAAATAAACAACACCAAAACATCCGGCAATGAACATCGCCAACTCGAAATTACCCTGAAATAGAGAAGCAACAAAGGCGACACCTGCTATGTACCTCATGACACATCACCACACGCATTGGTAAACCCCGCCCACCCCCGAGCCCGCAGCTCACAAGCCGGGCAGCTCCCACACCCATACCCCCAATCCTGCCGGTGCTCTCGGTCGCCCAAGTAGCAGGTGTGGGTGTGTTCCACGATCAGGTCCACGAAGGCTTTTCCGCCGCCGGCCACGCCGCTCGCTTCGCCCAGTGCTTCGGCCATGCGCCAGGTTTCGGCCTTGTCGATCCACATGAGCGGGGTGTCGATCAGGAAGCGGTGGTCCATGCCGAGGCTGAGGGCGACCTGCAGGGCTTTCATGGTGTCGTCGCGGCAGTCGGGGTAGCCGCTGAAGTCGGTCTCGCAGACGCCGGTGACGATGACCTGGATGTCGCGCCGGTAGGCGAGCGCGGCGGCGAGGGTGAGGAAAAGCAGGTTGCGGCCGGGCACGAAGGTGTTGGGCAGGCCGCTGGCTTCCATCTTGAAGGCCATGTCGCGGGTGAGCGAGGTGTCGCTGACCTTGCCGAGCACGGCCAGATCAAGCAGGTGGTCTTCGCCCAGGCGCTCGCTCCAGGCGGGGAACTGGTCACGCAGCTTCTGGATGACGACGGTGCGCGCCTGCAGCTCGACGCTGTGGCGCTGCCCGTAGTCGAAGCCCAGCGTTTCGACGCGCGGGTAACGCGCGAGCGCGTGGGCGAGGCAGGTGGTGGAATCTTGCCCGCCTGAAAACAGGACGAGGGCGCTGGTGTGGTGGGGTTGGGCGGTGACCATGGCCCGATGGTAGCCGCGCCCCGAATGGATCAGCCGGGCTGCTTTGCCGGGCCAAGGCCGTGGTCGCGGCTGGTGGAGAGCATGCGCAGCAGCGCGCGGTTGGCCTGCTCCAGGCTCATCTCGTGTTGCTCGCAGATCTCGGGCAGCAGGTGCAGATTGTCCACGTCGCCCTGCGCGCGGGCGATGTCGAGCAGCGGGAAGTAGGGGCCGCTGTGGTGGATCAGTGCGTCCGCGACCCGGCTGGACATCGGCAGGCGGCCGATCAGCGTGCCGAGCGGCTGGTGCAGCAGGCGGTCGAGCTGGGCGAAGAGCGCGGTGGTGTAGACCTCGGCGCGCAAGTCCTCTTCAGAGCCGGATTCGAGCAGGTGCTGCGCGAGGCGCGAGCGCATCACCTGTGCGTAGCGCACGGGGTGCAGCCCGGTGTCGTCGTTGGCGCTGGCGAGTTGTTCGCCGAGCCAGCGGTCGAGCGCCGAGAAGCCGAGCATCATGAGCGCGTGGCGCAGCGAGTCCACTTCGTGGCGTCCGCCGTAGGTGGCTGAGTTGATGTGCACGAGCAGGCGGTAACACACGACCGGGTCTTGCCGCACGAAGCGCTCCAGCTGGTCGAGCGAGCTGTCGTTGGTGATGGCCTGGCGGATCATGCCGATCACCACGGCGTCGCAGCCCATGGGCCGCGCGCGCCAGGCGTGCAACACGTCGTCGTCGGGCCAGCCGAGCAGCCCCCAGGCGCCGGCTTCGTCTAGGCAATGGTCGGCGAGGCCGCGATTGCAGATGTTCTGGTAGAGGTGGCCGGGCAGGATGGGCGTGCGCCGGGACGGCACGGGCTGGGCCTCGGTGGGGCGGGCCTGGAGCGCTTCGAGCGCCTCTTCGGCGTCGACGCTAAGCAGGCTGCGCACGTCCAGCGGCGCAATGAATTCGCCGTGCAGTTCGGCGAGCGCGGCATGGCGCAGCAACTGATGGCCTTTTCGCATGGCCACCGACAGCATGGCCAGGCTCTCGGGGTGGGTGAACAGGCTGGCGGGCACTTCGAGCCAGGTGTTGGGCACGGGCTTGCAGGCGAGCGCCTGGTGCAGCAGTTCGGGTGTGCGCAGCGAGAGGATGAGCACGGGTGCGGCCACCGGCCAGTCGTCGCCGAGCAACTGCATCAGGTGGGCGGCATCGACGGCGCCGGGCTGCACCGGGCTCACGCTCAGGTGCACGGCCGCGAGCCGGCGCCGCCGGTTCCAGACCGGCTGGTAGCCCAAGGCGACGCTGTCGAGGACGGTGTGGGTCATTTGTCTCTAACCTCCGTCCTGCGGACTGCGGTGCGAGCTGGCTTGGGAACGGCCCGGCGCTGCGCTCATTGCTCAGGCCTGGTGTCAGCTCAGGTACTGGAACAGCGAGAGCTTCTGCACGGAAGCATAGGACTGGAGGGCCGCCTGCATGCCGATCTCCATGGTCTTGTACTGCGAATAGGCCTTGACCAGATCGATGTCGACGAGCTGGGACTGTTCCGTGGTGTGGTCGACCTCGCGGTCTGCGAGCAGGCTGTCGATGGAGTCGGCGCGGTTGAGCCATTCGCCGGCCTGAGCGCGGGCAAGCAGCACGCGTTCGTGTCCAGCGTCGAGCTCGGCGAGGGCGCGGCCGAGGTCGTGGGTGCGCACGGCGGCGTCGCCGCTGCTGCCGGTGTCGAGGCTCAGGGCGTCGATGGCGTCCTGCATCACCTTGAACATGTCGGTCGGCGCGGCGGACGGTGTGATGTCCATCTGGTCGCCGGCCCGGGGCTCGCCACTGGGTCGGAAGGACATGCCGTCGAATTCGATCTGCGAGCCAGCGCTGTAGGCCACGCCGGTCTGGCCGGCCACTGGGGTGCCGGTGGTCACGTCGGTCACGCTGTATTGCATGGCGCCGGCGGTGCCGCTGAAGTCGATGCGGTAGTCGTGGCCGGTGAGCGCCGAGAGGTTCGTCACCTGGCCGGTGTCGGCGCGCAGGCTGCCGGTGTTGCCGGCGGGCAGGTCGATGGAGAAGGTGCCATTGCCGGCGGGAATGCGCATCAGGATCGCTTCGCCGTCCATGGCGTTCGGCAGCTGGTTGTCGCCAGCGGCCTGCTGGCCGCGCTGGCCGTCAAAACGCACTTCGTTGCTGCCGCTGCCGAACTCCTGAACGAACGGCGTGGCGGAACCGCCGAGCCCGCCGAAGAGCCCGTGCCCGGCGCTGTCTTTGCGGTTGGCCGCCGCAAACAGCTGGTCGCGCAGACCCTCGATGTCTTTGGCCAGGGCGGCGCGCTCGGTGGGGCCGTAGCCGCCGTTGCCGCCCGCGATGATCAGGTCGCGCACTTTCTGGACCAGGTCGCCCGCCTCGCCCAGTGCACTCTCGGCCTGCTGGATGCTGGTGCGCGACGAATCGAGTGCGCGCTGGTCGGTCTGCACGCGCGAAAGCCGGGTCTGCACCGATTCAGACAAGGCGGCCGCCACCGGGTCGTCGCTGGCGCGCATGACGCGTTTGCCGCTGGAGATGCGCTCCTGTTGCGTGGCCAGCTCCGCCTGGCGCTTGTTGAGCTGGGCGATGGTGGTGTCGTAGGCGTGGGCGGTGGCGACTCTCATGGTGGGCTCCCGGGGCTTCAGCGCATGGTCTGCAACAGGGTGTCGAAAATGCCCTGGGCGATCTGCATGTATTTGGCGGCCGCCTGGTAGGCCTGCTGGTACTGCAGCAGGCGCGCGGCCTCTTCGTCGAGGTTGACGCCCGACACCGCCGCGCGTGCGGCTTCGTTGCTGGAGGCCACCTGGCCGGAGTAGCTGGCGGCGAACTGCGCGCCCTGCACCCGCGTGCCCATGTCCGACAGCACCGCGCTGTAGCCGTTGGCCAGCGACACGCCGTCGAAGGTGGCGAGGTCGCGCAGCGCGAGCAGGCCGGCGGCGTTGCCGGCGTTCTGTGCGAAGTTGGTGGTGGATGCGGCGGTGATGTCGAAGCTGTCGCCGGCGGAGGGGTTGCCGCGCAGCGTGAGGCTCCAGCCGTTGAACACCAGCGGCTGACCGGGGGTGTAGTTGTAGCTCGGGGGCAGGCCCGGGTTGTCGGGTGGCGGGTTGCCCGGGCCCAGGCCCGTGGCGGTGAAGCTGCCGTCGGCGAGGAAGGTCAGTGTCACCGGGTCGGTGAGGTTGGCCGAGGGCTCCACCGCATAGAGGCTACCGATGCTCATGCCGCCGGTGTTGCCGGTGCCGGGCGTGACCATCACCGGGCTGGCCGCGGCGAGACGGTCGGCCGCGCTCACGGCCATCTGCATGTCGCGCGCGGCCGCCGCAAAGGGTTTGACGAGGAAGCTGTCGCCACTGGCGGCAGCGCCACTGTCGATCTGGAAGCTGAGACCGTCGAGGTCGGCGGGGAGCCCGGCGAAGGAGGTGCTCTGGCCATCGGAGAGGCGCACGATGTCGACACCGGTGCCCGTGAAGTTGACCTGGTAGTCGGAAGGCCGCAGGGCGGTGGGGTCGCTGACCTCGGCGTGCAGGGCGGCGGTGCCGGTGTTGGTGGGCACGGGCAGACCGGCCGCGTCGGTCGCGGGCACGAAGAAGCTGGCGCCGGTGTCGCCGCGCAGGTCCACACCCAGCTGGTGCTGGGCGTTCACCGTCGCGTTCAGCGCCAACGCCATGCGACCGAGCTGGTTGCCGACCTCTTTGAGGTCTTCGTCAATGAACTGCATGACGCCACCCAGCTCACCGCCCAGGGCGCTGACGGGCAGCGCGGTCGAGTTGTTGCCGAGCTGGAAGTGGATGCGCTGCTGCGAGCCGTCGGTGCTGTCGGGCACCACGGCCAGGCGGGCGACGCCGGTCCCCAGGACCAGCGGCTGACTGCCGGCGACGAACACGCTCATGCTGCCGTCGTCGGCGCTCACGGTGCTCACCTGAACGAGTTTGCTGAGTTCGCCGATCAGGGTGTCGCGCTGGTCGAGCAGGTCGTTGGGTTGACCGGTGTTGCCCTGGCTTTCGATGATCTTCTGGTTGAGGATGCCGATTTCCCCGGCCAGCTTGTTGATGGTGTCCACCGTGTCGCCCACCTGCTGGCGGGCGCTGCTGGCCAGGATGTCCATCTGCCCGGCCGTGTCGCGCAGGCGCGCAGCGATCTCTTCGCCGCGTCCGATCACCACCGCCCGCGCGGCCAGGTTGGTGGGCGATGACGCCACGTCGGACCAGGCGTTGAGCAGGTCGTTCATCGCCGAGCCCAGGCCGGTCTCGCCGGTGGGGAACAGGTTCTCCAGCTGATTCAGGCGCGCCAGGCGCTCGCTGTCGGCGGACGCCACCGAGCTGGACAGCTGGGCTTCGCGGGTGAGGTAGGCGTCGTGCTGGCGGGCCACCGTGCCGAGCTCGACTCCCTGGCCGTAGAAGTTGCCCCCCAGCGTCTGGTAGCCCGAGCTGCGCATGTCCACCGTCTGGCGCGAATAGCCGGCGGTGTTGACGTTGGCGATGTTGTGCCCGATGACCTGCAAAGCCGACAGGTTGGCGTTGAGGGCAAGGGTGCCGATGTTGAGGGCGCTGGACATGGTGGGCTTTCAGGTCTCAGCTCTGTGCTCTTTGCACACTCAGCGTCATGTTGATCGCGCGGCTCAGCTTGGCGGCGTACTGCGGGTCGGTGGCGTAGCCCGCGCGCTGCAGGCTGCTGGCGAAGCCCTGCACCGAGCCGATCTGGTCCATGGCCTTGTCGTAGCGCGGGCTCTTGGTGATGAGGCGCGCGTAGTCGCGGAAGGAGTCGGCGTACGAGTCGTAGGCGCGGAACTTGGCGACCGTCTTGCGCGGCACGCCGTTGACGTATTCGGTGGTCGTGACCTCGGCAACCTTGCCCTTCCACGACGACGTGGCCTTGATGCCAAACAGGTTGTGCGAGGGCGTGCCGTCTTTCTGGCGGATCTCGCTGCGGCCCCAGCCGGTTTCGTGGCCGGCCTGGCCGAGCATGTAGCTCGCCGGGATGCCCGACTCGCGCGCCACCTGGGCAGCGGCCTCGCTGTGTTGCGACACGAAGCCGACGTGGCGCGGGCCCGATGCGCTGGCGTTGCTGCGCTGCAGGGCCTTCGCCGGCTCGGCGCTGGCCGAGCCCTGAACGGGTACCGCGTTGGGCGCGTATTTGAGCAAGGCGCGCAGGCCCGAGCGGTTCAGCGGCTTGAATTCTGCGGGGGTGTCAGCGCCGGTTCCGGTGCTGGTGGCGCTGCCGGCCGGGGTGGACCCCTCGGCCGCGCCCTTGGGGGCCATCTGGCGGCTGAGCTGGCGCTCGATGGCCTCGCTCAAACCACCGGGCAGGCCCGAGAGCTGCACCGAGAGTTGCTGGTCGAGCAGGTCGGTGCCGAGGTCGCTGCCCTGCCCTTCGAGCAGGCCCGATTTCTGGGTCGCGTCGCGCATGCTCTTGATCAGCTCGCGCATGAACAGCGACTCAAACTGTTTGGCCGCTCCCTTGAGCGCGGCCTTGCCACTCTCGCCCTCTTGGCCCGCGCTGAACTTCAACGCGTTCAGCGCGCCGGGGTCGACGGCGAGGCCTTGGGTGGTGGGCTGCAGCGAGGACATGGGGTCAGATCACTTCGAGTTCGGCGTTCATGGCGCCGGCCGCTTTGATGGCTTGCAAGATCGCCAGCAGATCTTGCGGCGTGGCGCCCAGGCCGTTGAGCATGCGCACCAGGTCGGCGAGCTGTGGCGCGGCGTCCATCTTCACCAGCGCGCCGCTGTCCTGGGTGATCTGGATGGCAGTCTTTTCTGCGACCACGGTCTGGCCCAGCGAGAGCGGGTTGGGCTGGCTCACCACCGGAGTCGAGCTGATGCTGACCGAGAGGTTGCCGTGCGCGATGGCGCAGGGGCCGAGGGTCACGGCCTGGTTCATCACGATGGAGCCGGTGCGGGTGTTGATGATCACGCGCGCGGCCGGGATCGAGGCCTCCATCGGGATCTCTTCGATCTCGGCCAGGAAGCTCACGCGCTCGTCGGTGTTGGCCGGTGCGCGCAGGCGCACCACGCGGCCGTCCACCGCGCTGGCCACGCCCGTGCCCATGCGCTCGTTGATCGCCTGCGCGACGCGGCGCGCGGTCTGGAAGTCGGCGGAATTGAGCCCGAGGTCGATGGTGTCGCCCAGCGCAAAGGCCGTGGGCACGACGCGCTCGACCTGCGCGCCGCTGGGGATGCGGCCCGCGCTCAGGTGGTTGATCTGCACCTTGCTGCCGCCGCCCGAGGCGCCCGCGCCACCGACCAGCAGGTTGCCTTGGGCCAGCGCGTAGATTTCACCGTCCACACCCTTGAGTGGCGTGGTGATCAGCGTGCCGCCGCGCAGCGACTTGGCGTTGCCCATCGACGACACGGTGACGTCGATCATCTGGCCCGGCTGGGCGAAGGCGGGCAGCTGCGCGGTGACCAGCACGGCCGCCACGTTCTTCAGCTGCACCTTGGCGTCGCCGGGCAGGGTGAGGCCGAGCTGCTGCAGGTAGTTGGTCATGCCCTGCGAGGTGTAGGGCATCTGGGTGGTCTGGTCGCCGGTGCCGTCCAGCCCCACGACCAGGCCGAAACCGGTCAGCTGGTTGGAGCGCACGCCCTGCACCGCCGCGACCTCCTTGATGCGGATCGCGTGGGCGTTGGCGGGGAAGCCCAGCCACAGCACCAGGCCCACGGCCAGACCGCTCCAGACCACCAGGCGTTTCAGCCAGAGGGCGCGCAGCTCACGGCTCGCGAACAGAGAGCGGCTGAAACCGGTCTGCAAAGGGATGGGGCGGAGCTTCGGGTTCATGAGGTGGATGCTAGACCGCGTCAGAAAGGGAAAACATTCAAAAAGAACCGTCCCAACCAGCCTATTGAGAGCGCTTCATCCACGGCGCCCCGTCCTCGCGACTCGATGCGGGCGTTGGCGACCTGGGTCGATGAGATGGTGTTGCCCGGTCGGATGTGGTGCGGGTCCACCGTGCCGGAGAAGCGCATCACGTCCACATTGCTGTTGATGCCAATCTGTTTTTCGCCGGCCACGAGCAGGTGGCCGTTGGGCAGCACCTCCTGCACGGTGACGGTGATGACGCCCGAGAAGTCGTTGGAGTTGGCGTTGTCGCCGGCGCCACCGAACTTGTTGGACGACT
The DNA here is from genome assembly GCF_002001205.1 of Hydrogenophaga sp. A37. Classification (GTDB taxonomy): domain Bacteria; phylum Pseudomonadota; class Gammaproteobacteria; order Burkholderiales; family Burkholderiaceae_C; genus Hydrogenophaga. Next base: position 42,371 of record NZ_MUNZ01000112.1, on the reverse strand, counting down.
CACCGCCGAGCTTGAAGTTGCGGTCGCGGGTCAGCTCCTTGGCCACGATGCCCGGGATCGCCGTGACATCGCCCGAGACCGAGCCCGAGCGGTCGATGTTGGACGACGACTTCTGGCTGGCGCTGACCTTCTCGGTGATCTGGATCGTGAGGCTGTCGCCGGGCATGCGCGCACGAGAATCCTCGAACGCGGGCCGGTAGCGCGCCGCCATGAACAGGCTGCCGCCGGTCTGTGCGGGCGACGGTGCCTGCGCGAAGTTGATGGGCTTGACCGGCACCACGTCGACCGGCTTGGTCATGCAGGCGGTGAGCAGCGCGGGAGAGAGCAGGAGCGCGCAGCGGCGCAGCAGGTGTTTCATGGTCGAGCTCACAGCTGCGCCAGCCTTTGCAGCATCTGGTCGGACGTCTGGATCGCCTTCGAATTCATCTCGTAGGCGCGCTGGGTCTGGATCATGGTCACCAGCTCCTGCACCACGTTGACGTTGGAGGTTTCCACGTACCCCTGCATCAGGTTGCCCAGGCCGGCGGTGCCCGGGGCGCCGTTCACCGGGTTGCCCGAGGCGACGGTCTCGGTGTAAAGGTTTTGCCCCTTGGGCTCCAGGCCAGCCGGGTTGATGAAGCTGGCGAGCTCGATGTTGCCCACCTGCTGCGGTGTGGCGTTGCCCGGCATCTTCACCGTGACCACACCGTCGCTGCCCACGGTGACGCTCTGCGCCTCGGCGGGGATGGTGATGTCGCCGGCCAGGGCCAGGCCGCTGGAGGTAACGAGGCGGCCCTGGGCATCGACCTGCAGGCTGCCGTCGCGGGTGTAGCCGGTGGTGCCGTCGGGCAACGCGACCTGCAGGAAGCCCTGGCCGTTCACGGCGAGATCGAGCTGGTTGCCCGACTGCTGCAGGCTGCCCTGGCTGAACGAGCGCGAGGTGGCCACGGTGCGCACGCCCAGGCCGATCTGCAGGCCGGTGGGCAGGTTGTTCTGTTCGGTGTCGGCGCCGCCGACCTGGCGCAGGTTCTGGTACATGAGGTCTTCGAACACGGCGCTGGCGCGCTTGAAGCCGTTCGTGGACACGTTGGCCATGTTGTTCGAGATCACGTCCAGCTGCGTCTGCTGGGCCTGCATGCCGGTCTTGGAAATCCACAGGGAATTGATCATGGTGTGCTCCTGGAAAGGGGGAATCAGCCGTTCATGTTGAGCAGCTGCGATGCGGTCTTGTCGTTGGTTTCACCGTTCTGCAGCATGCGCATCTGCATCTCGAACTGGCGTGAGACCGCGATCATTCCGACCATGGCCTCGATGGGGTTGACGTTGCTGCCTTCGAGCGCGCCGCTCTGCACGCGCGCGTTGGCGTCGGCGTCGAGCGCATCGCCCTGCACCGGGCGGAACAGGCCGTCTTCGCTGCGCCGCAGGCGGTTCTCGTCGTTGGGGGTCACGAGCTTGAGCTTGCCCAGGCTGGTGGGCGCCGCGTCGCCGACACGGGCGCCGACGGTGCCGTCGGAGCCGATGTCGAGCTGGGCGTTGGCCGGCACGGTGATGGGCGCGCCGCCGTCGCTCAGCACGGGCAGGCCCTGCGCGTTCACCAGGCTGCCGTCGGGGCTGATCTCCAGGGCGCCGCCGCGTGTGTAGGCCTCGGTGCCGTCCAGCCCCTGCACCGCAAACCAGGCGTTGCCGCGCGCGGCCACATCGAGGTTGCGGCCGGTGGGGTTGATCGGGCCGGCGGTCTCCAGGTGGCCGGCGCTGGCCTCCAGCGCGAACACGCGCGAGGCCGTGCCGTCGCCACGCACCGGCACGGCGCGGAACGTGGCCAGCTCGGCTCGGAAGCCCGGCGTGGACGCATTGGCCAGGTTGTTCGACAACAGCTGCTGCCGGTGGGCAGCGGCGCTGGCGCCGGTCATCGCGGTGTAGATCATGCGGTCCATGCGGGGCTCCTTGTCTCGTGTCTATCTCAGCGTGTTCAACGCATGTTCAGCAAGGTGGAAAGGATCTGGTCCTGCGTCTTGATCGTCTGCGCGTTGGCCTGGTAGGCGCGCTGCGCCGTCATCATGTTGACCAGCTCGGCGGTCAGATCGACGTTGGAATCTTCCAGCGCACCGGAACGCAGCGAGCCCATGTTGCCTTCGCCGGGGGCGCCACGCACCGGCTCGCCCGAGGCGAAGGTCTGGCTCCAGTTGCCGCCGCTGCTGGGCGACAGGCCTTGCACGTTGCGGAAGTTGACCAGGGCAATCTGGCCGGCGGCCTGCGACTGGCCGTTGGAGTACTTCGCCATGATCACGCCGGCCTCGCTGATGCTCAGGCTGGTGAGTTCGCCGGGGCGGTAGCCATCCTGCGTGAGGTTGTTGACCGCGAAGTCGACGCCGAACTGGGTGGTGTCGCCGAAATCGAGATCGACCATGAAGGTCTGTGCCGGGTCGTTGGGCGAAGCCAGCTGCAGCTGCGGAATCACCGTGGCGGGGTCCAGGGTGCCGTCGGCCATGAAGTTCATTGCAAACGGCGTTGACAGCGCCGGGTCGGCGCCGTTGACGCCGGTGTAGACGTTCCACTGGTTGTTGCCGATCTTGTCGAACACCAGGCTGACCGGAATCTCCAGGCCCTGTGCGTCGTAGGCGATGACGGACGTGCCGTAGGTGCCCAGCGGTGTCGGGGGCACGGCGGTGGCCGCGATCGGCGCGCGCGCGTCGAGGTTCAACTCGGCAGCAATGGCCGTGGTCACACTGGCCGGGATCGGCCCACCCGTGGGCAAGGTCAGTGGCGCCGATTCAAAACCCAGGCGCACGCCGTCGACGTCGGTCGGGTAGCCCATGAGCTGGCCACCGAGGTTGGTCACGATCTCGCCGTCGCGGTTGAGCTTGAACATGCCGGCGCGCGTGTACGACAGGGAGCCGTCGGGCATGGTGAGCTCGTAGAAGCCGTTGCCGTTGATCGCCACGTCGAGGGAGTTGCCGGTGACGGTGATGTTGCCCTGCGTGAACTGCTGCGCCACGGTGGACACCTGCACGCCGATGCCGGCGTTGATGCTGCCGGACGCGTTGATCGAGCTGGCGTAGATCTCGCCGAACTCGGCACGCGAGGCCTTCATGCCCGTGGTGTTGGCGTTGGCGATGTTGTGGCCGATCACGTCCAGGTTGCGGCTGGATGCGTTCAGGCCCGAGAGTCCTTGCTGGAATGCCATGGTGGTGTCCTTGGGGTGAGGGAAAGGGGTGAAGGGCGCGGGCTTACATGAAGCCGCGGATCTGGTCGTAGGTGATGGAGCGGCCGTTCTGCAGCTGCACCGTCATGGCGCCGTTGGAGAGCCCCACCGAGGCCACCTGGGCGCGTTGCAGCGTGGTGGCGGCGACGGTGTCGGCGCCCTGGGTGGCGCGCACCGAGAAGCGGGCGACGGTGGCCGGGTCGATGGCTTTGGCGTCCCAGTCAAAGCCGTGTTGCCCGGCGTCCATCGCGCCCAGGCTCACGGTGTCGAGCACCGCGCCGTTCTTGCCGATGATGTCCACCGTGACCGCGCTGGCCGCGCCGTCGAGCGTGAAGGCGCCTTTACCAGTGCTGCCGTCGAAGGCCAGCGCGTCGCCTTCGATCAGGGCTTCGCGCCCGATCAGCGTGGTGCCCTGCATGGCCTGCGAGGAAGCCATCTGGCTGGCCATGCCCTTCAGGGTCGCGTTGAGTTCCTGGATGCCGCTGACCGTGTTGATCTGCGCCATCTGGGTCGTCATCTGCGCGTTGTCCATCGGATTGAGCGGGTCCTGGTTGTTGATCTGGGCGACCAGCAATTTGAGGAAACGGTCTTGCGAGGCCTGGGGGTCGGTCGAGTTGTTGCCCTTGGTGCCCGTGGTGCTGCCCACGGTGGTGTCAAGGTTGCTGAGATCAATGGCCTGCATCATGGTTCATCTCCCTTTCACTGCCCCATCTGGAGCGTTTTGAGCAACAGCGATTTCGCCGTGTTCATGACTTCGACGTTGTTCTGGTAGGAGCGCGAGGCCGACATCATGTTGACCATCTCCTCGACCGGGTTGACGTTGGAGTGCGTCACGTAGCCCTCGGCGTCGGCGCTGGGGTGGTGCGGGTTGTGCACGCGGCGCCCCGGGGCGTCGCTCTCCCGGATGTCCTGCACCTTGACCCCGGCCGAGCCCGGCTGGCCCATGGGCACGGTCTGGAACATCACCTGGCGCGCCTTGTAGCTCTGGCCGTCCGGGCCGGCCACGGCGTCGGCGTTGGCCAGGTTGGAGGCGACCACGTTGAGGCGCTGGGCCTGCGAGCTGATCGCACTGCCGGAGACGCCGAAGATGGTGAACATGGACATGAGGCACTCCTTCACTGGCCGGTGATGGCGGACAGCATGGTTTTCACGTTGGAGTTGATGAACCGCAGCGTGGACTCGTAGCGGATGCTGTTGTCCACGAAGTTGGCGCGTTCGCGGTCCAGATCGACCGAGTTGCCGTCTTGCGAGGGCTGGGTCTGGACCGTGTAGGCGAGCTTGGGGTCGCCGGGGGCGCGGCCCGAAAGCGTCATGTGGCCGGCGGCCGTGGTGGCGAGCTGCTGGCTGGAGACCGCGCTCTCGCCGCTGGCCTGCTTGAGCGCGGCGGCAAAGTCGAAGTCGCGCGCCACATAGCCGGGCGTGTCGGCGTTGGCGATGTTGCTGGCGATCACCTGCTGGCGTTGCGAGCGCAGCATCAGCGACTGGCCGTAGCCGTCGAGCCGGGCGGTCATCTGTTCGAGCATCGGGTTCTCCAGACAGGTTGAAAGGAACGGCACAGGCGGCATGCCCGCACCGGGATGAAGACAAGTATGGGAAAACTTGAGGGCGGGCAATGAGCAAAGAAAGCAGGGAATGGGCACGCATTTCGGTGCTTAGTGCTGGCCTTCCCCCGCCTACAGTGATGTCCTGAGGTGCTGTCCGCACCTCCCCTCACCACATGAACACCCGATCACCGTCTCCCTTCTCTCGACCCCGCGCCGCGTGGTTGCTGGCCGCCGGCCTGCTGGCGTGGCTGGGCATGGCCCACGCACAAACCCCGGCGGGCGACAAGACCCAGCTGGAGCAGATGGCGCGCGACTGGGTGGAGCCCGCGCTGGCCTCGGCCATGGGCCCGGACGGCGGTGGCCCGCTGCGCCCCGAGGTGATCATGGGTTCACTCGACGCGCGCCTGCAGCTCACGCCCTGCGCCCGCATCGAGCCCTACCTGCCGCCGGGCACACGCCTGTGGGGCCGCAGCCGGGTCGGCCTGCGCTGCCTCGAAGGCCCGGTGCGCTGGAACGTGTTCATGCCCGTCACGGTCAAGGCCTGGGGTCCGGGCTGGGTGCTCAAGCGCCCCGTGGCCGCCGGCTCGGTGCTGGTTCAAGAAGACGCCGAACTGGCCGAAATGGACTGGGCGGAACAGCCCTACGCGGTGCTCGCCAACCCGGACCGCTGGATCGGCCAGCAGGCGGCCCTGGCGCTGCAACCTGGCCAGGCCCTGCGCCAGAACATGGTGCGGCCGGTGCCCGCCTTCGGGCCGGGCACCCAGGTTCGGGTCAGCAGCATCGGCGCCGGCTTCCAGGTGGTGGTCAGCGGCGAGGCCCTCACGGCGGGCATTCCGGGCCAGAGCGTCCGGGTTCGCCTGGGCGGCGGGCGGGTGGTCACGGGCACGGTGCGCGACGGCCAGACGGTCGACGTGCGCTTGTGAATTCTTTTTGAGCACTTTGGTGGACGTTTTGTGATGTACTCCACAAAAAAGAGCTCAAGTCCTCCCGCTTTTGGGCCGATAGTCATTCCACAACGCCCCGAAATCGGGGTTTGGAGAGTGAAATGAAAGTCGAATCGTCTTCCCCGGACTCCCACATCGGTGCGGTCGCCGGTGGCCCGCAAAAGGCGGCCGAGAAGCCCAGCGCGGGTTCCGAAGCCGCAGCCGCTGCAGGCGCGGCGGCCAAGCCGCAGGCAGCCGGTGTCACCGTCACGCTGTCGTCTTCTGCCACCCAGGCCATGTCGGGTGCGGGCGGCAGCAGCAGCGACGTGTTCAACACCGAGAAGGTCGAGGCCATGAAGTCCGCCATCGCGAACGGCAGCTTCCAGGTCAACGCCGAAGCCATCGCCGACAAGATGCTGTCCAACGCCGCTGAAATGCTCAACAGCAGCTCGGGCGGCACCCGCGCCTGATCTTCAACTTCCCAAGGACCGCCATGGCACAGCCCTCCCACCCCTGGATCGCCTCGCTCAAAGCCGGGCTGGACGGGCTGGAGCAGGCGCTGCTGCAAGGCGACCCCGCGGCGGTCGAACGGGCCAGCGCGGGCGTGCAGTCGGTGTTGCAGCGAGCGCCCAAGACCGCCGAATTCGGCGTGCCGGGCAGCACATTGCGCCACGACATGCTGGAGGCCGCCCACCGCTTCGGCCAACTGCGCCAGGCCGTGTTGCGCGCCAGCGCGCAGAGCCAGCGCGCGGTCCGCAGCCTGCTGCCCCATCAGACCCCCGGCACCTACGGCCGCATGGCCGGCGTGCCCTCGTCCACCGGCGGCGCCGGTCGGGCCTTTCTCTCGGCCTGAGCCCTGCAGCCCACGCGCCGCGCACCACCGTCCTGATCACGCCGGCCTTCGCCGGCGTTTGTGTTGGGGGAGCTGGCATTCTCCTGCGGCAGCGCAGCGCCGTTCAGATGCCCATGGTGTATACGATGTGGGTCGCATCCCACCGTCCGGGGGTGCAGTGGACCAGAGGGCTTCAACCATGAACAGCACCCCGTCGCGCCGCGACCTGGTGGGTGACAACCGCCTGTACGGCATCGAGCTGGTGCGCATTGCCATGGCGCTGGCCATCGTGGTCTGGCACTACCAGCACCTGTCGTTTGCAGCGATCCCGGCGATCCCGTTTGTCCGCGAGCAGCAGCCGTTCTATGGAGCGTTGCGCTGGCTCTACGAACACGGCGCCTACCGGGTGCCCACCTTCTGGTGCATCAGCGGCTTTATCTTCTACTGGCTCTACCGGGAGTCGATCCCGGCGCGCACGGTGACCGGGCGCGACTTTCTGGTGCTGCGGGTGTCGCGCCTGCTGCCCATGCACTGGCTCACGCTGCTGCTGGTGGCGCTGCTCCAGGGCGTGCACCACCTGCAGAACGACCGCTTCTTCATCTACATGCACAACGATCTGCGGCATTTCGTGATGCAGGTCTTTCTGGCGAGCGACTGGGGGTTTCAGGCCGGCTACAGCTTCAACGGGCCGATCTGGGCGGTGTCGGTCGAGGTGCTGATCCTGCTGCTGTTTTTCGCGCTGCTGCGCACCCTGGGTGGATCGGCGCGCGTGGTGCTGGCCGTGTTGGCGGTGGCGCTCGACCTGCACCTGTGGAGCCCGGTGAAATCGCCCCTGGTGGACTGCGCGATGTACTTTTTTGCCGGCGGGCTGGCGGCGCTCGCCCTGGGCTGGCATGAAGCGCTGCCGCGATGGCGCCGGCCGGTGTATGGGCTGGTGGTGGTGTTGAGCGGTGCCTGCCTCTGGGCCTGGGCCGAAGCGGGGCAGCTCACCTCGCTCGACATGCGGCCCTACCTGCTGCTGGTCTATCTGCCGGTGCTGATCTTCCTGATCGCGCGTCCGGTCAAGGTGCCTCAGGCAATGACCGGACCGGTGCGCGTGCTGAGCAACTCGACCTACGCGATCTACCTGATCCACTTTCCCCTGCAGCTGTTGCTGGCCTGCCTGTTCACCTACACGGCCACGCCCGTCCCCTTCTACAGCCCGTGGTTCTTCGTGGTGTTCATGCTGGGCTCGGTGGTCCTGGGCGTGGGGATCAACCGGGCTTTCGAGCAGCCGATGCAGGCCTGGCTTCGCCGGGGCACCCGGGCCAGCACCAGCCATCGGCCCCCGGCCGGACATGCCTCGGGCGCATGAGCGTTCCGAAAGCGCTCAGGCCTCCGACGGCGCGTGCATGTGCGTGCCGAAATACAGGCTGGTGCGGAACATGTTCTGGGTGCTGCGGTAGAAGATGATGTATTTCTTGCGCGGGCCGCCGCGCGTGAGCCCGACGACGGGGGTTCGGAAGTCGACGAAACAGCCCATGTCGCTGGCCAGCTTGATCAGCGCCAGCGGCGTCCAGTAGGCCACGTGACCCGGGACGAACGGGTACTGGTGCATGCTGACATCGGTGCCGTCATAGATGTTGGAGCTGCAGATCAGGATGCCGTCTTCCTTGACCAGGCGCAGCAGCGACTTGAAGTGCTCGACCGGCTCGGTGAAGTGCTCGATCACCTCGGAGGCCACCACCACGTCCGACTGGGTCGCCACGGGGATGGCCTCGAAGTTGTCGGCTTCCTGCATGTTCTCCAGATCGACCAGCTTGGTGGTGATCTCGGGGTACTTGCGCTTCAACCACAGGTGGTCGGTGTTGAGGCCCGAGCCAAAGAAGCTGACGCTCGCGTCGTGTTTGCTCACGATCTCCATGCCCATCTCGGCCATGAAGAACTCGCGGCCCGGGCGTTCGTCGGTGGCGTTGCGCAGCTCGCGCAGGGTGGCCTCCGTTGACTGTCTGGCAATCACCTTGGCGAAGTGACCCACGTTGTCGGGATAGCGGATCAGACCGCAACTGCGGCACTGGTGACCGATCTGGGTCTTGTCCTTGTAGGGCTTGATGCGGCAGGTGTGGGACACGACGTCTTCTTCGCCGCCACAGACGGGACATTGGCTCATGGGGTTCTCCTCTAAAAAATGGGGGCTCAGACCCGGGCGATGATGCCGGTGTCGGACGAGCTGAGCAGCTTGGCGGACGCGAGCGCGACCTCGTAGGGGCTGAGCAGGGTGCGCTGGTCTTCGCCTGAAAAATTGGCGCGGCGCATCGAGGTGTCGGTGCGGCCGGGTACCACGCAATTGACGCGGATGCCATCGTCCTTCCACTCGTCGGACAGTGCCTGGGTGAGGTTGACGATGGCGGCCTTGCAGGCCGAATACGCCGAGTAGTCGGCCCGACCGCGCGTGAACGACGACGACGAAAACTGCAGCAGCATGCCGTGCGAGGCTTTCAGCGCGGCGTGGCTGCACTGCGCCACGTTGAGCGAGCCCAGCAGGTTGACCGAGACCTGCTGCGCCACGTCGGCGGGCGACTGCTGTTCCAGCGGGCTCTTGATCAGCAGGCCGGCGGCGTTGATCACGTTGTCGATGTGGCCCCACTCCCGCACCAGGCCGTCGATGGTGGAGGCCACCTGGGCGTGGTCGGTGATGTCGCAGCCACTGCGGCGCGACACGCTGTGCACGGTGCTGCCGGCCTCTTCGAGGATCTGAACGATGGCCTTGCCGATGCCCATGCTGCCGCCGAACACCACCGAGTTCTTGCCCTTGAGGTCCAGGCCCATGAGGTTGGGCGTGAGCTGCTGCTGGCGGATGCGGAACAGCTCGTCGGCCAGCACGAGGTCGATCGAGTCGGTGATCTTGATGTTCTCCGAGCTGCCCTTGACGATGCGCACCTGGCCCATCGGGTGGCAGGCCATGTAGATGCCGCAGTCGTCGGTGAACTCGCCCACCTTGTCCTGGCCCAGCTCTTCGTAGCTGCTGATCAGGGCGTCGAAGCGGAAGGCCTGCGGGGTCTGGCCGCGGTAGATGTGGTCGCGCTTGGGGATGCTCTGGATGAAGCCGTCGCGCTCGACGATGATGGTGTCGCTGGTCTTGATCGCCACGTCCACCGCCTCGTGGGCGGCGAGCGCCTCCACCACGTCGTGGATGATCTGGTGGCTGAGAAAGGGCCGGGCCGAGTCGTGCAGGATCACGTTTTTGGGCGGGTCGGCGCGCAGGTGCTTCAGCGCCGCGTACGACGAGGCCTGGCGCGAGGAACCGCCCACGATCACCTCGGCGCGCGTGTTCTTGAACAGGTCGCGCGCATGCTCCAGCGCGTCGGCCGGCACCGTGATCACGATGCGCGCGTCGGGCGCGAAGCTGTGCAGGCAGGCAAAGCTGTGCTCCACGATGGTCTTGCCCGCCACACGGATGAACTGCTTGGGGATGGGCGAATCAAGCCGCGTGCCGCTGCCGCCGGCCAGAAGAACAAAAGCAAAGTCACACATCACGCCACCTCCGCCGGTTGGTGGGCGTCGAGCACGCCCTTGAGCAGGTCCAGCGTGTCGGTACGCATGCCGCCCGGACGGCCCTGGTGCCGCTCCATGAGCTGGATCACGCGGCTCAGCTTCTCGTATTTCTTCGCCCGGATCGCCTCCAGCGCGCGCAGCCGCCCGACGATCTGGTAGACCATCCCGCCCACGTCGACCGTCGAGGGCGATTGCAGGTGCGAGATGTACTCGGGGTCGGACTGGCGCCAGTTGCCGAAGTTTTCGGCCAGGTTCTTCTCCACATCGCCGGGCACGTAGAAATCAATGCCCAGGAAGCTCACCGCCTTCAGCTCGAAGGGCGTGAATGCGAACTTCTGCAGGTAGCCGAAGTACGACTCCACGCCGGTGACCCACATGCCGTCTTCGGGGTGGTAGATGAAGATGTCGATGGACACGCGGGTGGCCTGGTGCATCACCGGGATGTGGTAAGCCTTGCGGCCGCGCAGGCGCCGCGAGTCGATGCCGAAGTGCCCGCTCTGCAGCAGCGCGTTGGCCACCTCGTACTGGTCTTCCCAGCCGACGATGCCGACGTCGATGTCCTTGTCGTGCGCGAGGATTTGGCCTTCCCGGGCGTAGCCCAGCAACGTGCCCGAGACCAGGAAGGCTCGCTTGCCCACCGCCGACAGCGCGGCCTGCAGATCGACCAGCGCCTGCGAGGCCTGGCCCGGGTCAAACACCCGTTTCTGCTTCTCGGCCACGGCCTCGGAATCTTCGGTGGCGTGGATGTCTTCGTTCAGCGAGGCGGCGGCGTCGGCCGCGCACATCAACGCCGTCAACTCGTCGAGCGAGGCGATGGTTTCGGGCAACTGGCCGGCGTGGCACTGGGCACGCGCGGTGTCGAAGACGGCGTGGATGCGGTCGTCGGGGGTGGTGGCCCCCTTCGCTGCCAGGATCGACGCCGGGTAGTTGCCCGACACGAAGTGGCACAGGCTCGCGAACAGAGCCAGGCGGCTGCGCACCTTGGCCACGGCCGGCAAGGGGCTGATCAGGTGGTCGCGGATGCGGGCGTAGGCCTGGCCCAGCGCCTCGATGTTCTGCGCCTTGCCGATGAAGGAGTGGCGGTTGAACAGCAGCTTGGTGAGCCGCAGCCAGTCGGACACGTCGGGCTTGCGCCGCACCAGCTCGCGCACCATCTGGTCCACCAGGCCGAAGCCGTTGTGGTCGATCGCCAGCTCCACCGCGTGGAACCAGTCGTCCATCCCGTTCGCACACTTCTTCAGCGCCGCCGGGTCCAGCTCGCTCGCCTGCAACAGCGCCCCGGCCACCTGGCGCAGCGGGTTTTTGGGTGAGATGGCCGCGAGCTCGGGGCTGGGCGCCGAGCGCGCCAGCGCCTGGTAGATGGCGAGCCAGACCTGCCCCTGGCGCAGGTTGCGGCGGTTCTCGACCGCCAGCGAGGCCAGGTAGATCACGGTGGCCGGCAGCTTCATCAACCGGGCGGCGTTGAGCGCCTCCTCACCGAGCAACTGCAAGGGCATCTGTTCATGGGTCAGCTGTTCCAGCGCGTCGTAGGCCTGCGCCCTGAGCAGGCGGTCGATGGTGGTCACGCGGGTGAACTCGGCTTCAAGCATGGGGGCTCCTCGTTGTTGTTCTGGCGAGCGGTTTTGCAAAGGCGGGTTCAGTGTTCGCGCAACTTGGTGCGCAAGCGCGCGATGGACTGGCTGTGCAGCTGACAGATGCGCGACTCGGTCACGCCCAGCACGGCCGCGATCTCTTTGAGGTTCATGTCGTGCTCGTAGTACATGCTCATGATGTGCTGCTCGCGCTCGGGCAAGACCTTGATCGCGGCCACCAGGGCCATGCGCATGCGGTGGTCCTGCAGCAGCGCCGAGGGGTCGGCTTCTTCGTCGCCCATGTGGCGGTCCAGAAAACCCTCGTCGTCGTCGTCGCGGCCGCTGATGTCTTCGAGGTACACGAGCTGGGTGCCGCGCACCTTGGCCAGCAGGTGCTGGTACTCGGCCAGCTCCATGCCCAGTTCCTTGGCGATCTCGGATTCCAGCGGTGCGCGGTGCAGCTTCTGCTGCAGGCGGTGCACGGCATGTTCGATGTCTTTCTGGCTCTTGCGCGAGCCGCGCGACATCCAGTCGCCTTCACGCAGCTCATCGATCATGGCGCCGCGGATGCGCTGGCTGGCGAAGGTCTCGAACTGCACGCCCTGCGAGGGCTCGAAGCGCGCGATGGCCTCGGTCAGGCCGATCATGCCGACCTGGATCAGGTCGTCCACCTCCACGCTGGGCGGCAGCTTGGCGATCATGTGATGGGCCAGGCGGCGCACCAGCGGGCTGTACTTTTTCAACTGGTCGTCCCGGTTGAGGGTGCCTTTGGCGGTGTACATCGTCGTCAACTCCAGAGTGTGGGAAGCGCGCCCGAGCGGGTACTGCCCAGGCCGGCAAAGCGGGGGTCTCGCAGGCCGTGAAAGGTGTCGCGGCGCACCGGACGGCCGAGCGCGCTCTCGAGCACGCATTGGCCCCAGACCGGCTCGGTCCAGGTCTCGACGGCCAGGTTGAGGTGACGTTGCGCGCAACCGGCCACGGTGTTGAGCACCTGCTGCAGCGGCGTCTCGGGGGCGTCGCTCTCCATCGGTGCGAGCACCGGGGTGGCGCCGGCCATGCTCAGCAGCTTGAGCGCACCGTAGGCGTCGATGCTGCTCTGCGGCTGCGACAGCACCGGCACCATCACGCGCGCGGCCAGGCCGCTGAACAGCGGCGACATCTCGTGCGGCGGGGCAAACAGCAGCACCAGAGCGCCCGCGGCAAACGGCGCCAGCAGGCGCGAGAGCGCGACCGTGCCGCCCGCGGTGTGCGCGGTCTGTTGCAGCGCCTTGAGCCCGAGCGCACCCGGCATCACCAGCCACTCCTGGCCTTCGGCAGGACGGCACAGGCCGGAGATCGAGGGGTCGAGCAACGCGTGCAGCAGGCCGAGGTGGCTGCCGTCGTTGGGGCGGCGCTCGGTGCTTTCGGTGGCCGTGCCATCGATGATCACCGGCACGCGGCCCAGGGCTTTGAGGTGCGCCGCGAGGGTGCAGAGCATTTCGTAGGCGCGCGCCGGTTGCCCCGGGCTGGCCACCGGCATCATGGCCGGGCCGCCGTGCACCGGATCGGCGCGCAGGCCGGCCGCCTGGTCGAAGCCCACTTCAAACATGGGCGCCTCCGAGGGAAATGCCGCGCGACGTGGCCTGCGAGTAATAGAAGCCCAGGTCGCCGGACAAGGGGTCGTAGGCCGACTTGCCGCTGGTGCCCAGCGACATGCGCACCAGCGCCGGGGCGTCGGGGTTCTGCCAGTCTTCGGGCACGCGCTGGCCGTTGGCCACACCGCGCAGCACCACCTGGTGGCGGATCAGGGCGTCCAGCGAGGGGCCGAGCTTGACGGCTTCGTCCACCTTGGAGAGCACCACCCCGTGCAGGGAGCTGGCCTTGAACGAGGTGAGCACGTCGTCGATCGTGTCGCCGTGGGCGCCGGCGTTGAGCACCAGGCACTTCTTGACCTTGGGCATGTCCAGCACCTCCAGCATCTCCTGGATGCGCTGGTCGCGCTGGCCCAGGCCGGCGGTGTCGACGATGACCATGCGCTTGTTGTCCAGCAGGTTGAGCAGGTCGTGCAGCGCGGCGCGGTCGTGTGCCAGGTGGGCCACGACGCCGAGCATGCGGCCGTAGGCGCGCAGCTGTTCGTAGCCCGAGACGCGGTAGGTGTCGAGCGTGATCAGGCCCACGCTGCCGGCGCCGAACTGCTGCACGCACTGGGCGGCCAGCTTGGCGGCGGTGGTGGTCTTGCCCACACCGGTGGCGCCGATCAAAGAAATCACACCACCCTCGTCGCACAGGCCCGCGCTGGGCGCGGCCACCTTGAGGTTGCGGGTGAGCACGTCCACCATCCAGCGCATGGCCTCGGGGGCTCCCGCGTCGGCGGGCACACGTTCGAGCACGGCGCGCGCCATGGTGGGTGAGTAGCCGGCGCGGATCAGCTTGAGCATCAGGTTGGACTGGATCGGGTTCTGCTTGGACGAACCCAGCCAGGCCAGCGTGTTGAAGCGCTCTTCGATCATGTCCTTGAGCGCCGAGAGCTCCACCGCCATGCGGCCGTCGCCGTTGTCGGCAAAGCGCTGCGGCGGCACCGAGTCTTCAAACGCGGGCTGGGCGCTGGCGCGGGTGCGGATCGGTGCCGGTTCCGGCGCTTCGTTGAAGCGCTGCACCGGCACGTTCAGGGCCGGCTGGGCCTTGGGCTGCACCTGGATCGGGGCCTGGCGCGGCGCGGCCGCACGGGGTGCGGCGGCGCGCGGCTCGGGCTGGGCCGGTGGGGCCTCGGCACCGTCGTCGCCGTTCATCGCCGCGCGGCGTTTGCGCAGCATGCGCTCGCGCACGTACTCCTGGAACGAGAGCGTGCTCATCGACAGCTGCTCGGTGTCGCTCTCGACCGAGTTTTTCATCGGCACGGGCAGCTGGGCCGCGGCGCGGGTGCGGATCGGTTGCATGCGCTCGCCCAGGGGCGCCTGGGGCACCGAGGCGGACACGTTGGCCAGGCTCTCTTCGGCCGCGGCCATGACCTCGAAACCGTCGTCGGTGGCTCGGCTGGAGAGGATGACGGCGCTGTCGCCGAAAGCGTGGCGCGCCTTGGTCATGGCCTCGCGAGCGGTCGGGGCGGTGAATCGCTGGATGTTCATGCTGCTAACTCCCCAAGAATCGGGCCAATGCGGATGAGGTGGGTTTCAGGGATTTCGCTGTGGGCGAGCACCTGGAGACGGGGCGCGGCGCGGCGCAACAGACGGGCCATCGCGTTGCGGATGGCGTCGGGCACCAGCAAGCAGGCGGGCACGCCCCGCTCTTCCTGCTTGTTGGCGATGTCGGTGGCCGACTTGCTGAGCATCTCGGCCACGTTGGGGTCGAGTGCGCCGGCGGCGGCGCCCGAGAGGGCCTGCATCAGCAAGCGCTCCAGGCCGGGTTCGATGGCGATCACTTCGAGCTCTTTGACCGAGCCGTAGATCTGCTGGACGATGGCCGGCGACAGCGCCATGCGCACGCGGCGGGCCAGCTCGACCGGGTCGGTGGTGTGGGGGGCGTGCTCGGCCAGCGACTCGATGATGGTGCGGATGTCGCGCACATGCACCGACTCTTCCAGCAGCAGCTGCAGCACTTTCTGGAACGAGGCGATGGAGATCATCTTGGGCACGACTTCTTCGATCAGTTTCGGGGCCAGGCGGGTCACGTGTTCGACCAGTTCCTGGGTCTCCGTCCGGCTCAGCAGCTTGGCTGCCTGGACTTGCATCAAGTGTGAAAGATGCGTCGCCAGCACGGTCTCGGAATCAACCACCGTGAAACCCGCCATTTGCGCGTTTTCCCTTTGCTTCTCGTCGATCCAGTGCGCGGGCAGGCCAAACGCGGGGTCGGTGGTGGGGGTGCCGATCAGGGGGGTGTTGATGCCGCCCGGGTCGATGGCCAGGAACATGCCGGGGAACACCTCGCCCTCGCCCACCACCACGCCACGCAGGGTGATGCGGTAGCCGCTGGGGCGCAGTTCGAGGTTGTCGCGCACGTGCACGGCGGGCGGCAGGAAACCCACCTCCTGGGCGAATTTCTTGCGCACGCCCTTGATGCGGGTCAGCAGGTCGCCCGCGCGGTTCTTGTCGACCATCGCGATCAGGCGGTAACCCAGCTCCAGGCCCAGAAGATCGACCGGTTGCAGGTCGTCCCAGCTGGCCTCGCCGTCGTTGTTGACCACCGGGGCTTCGACCGGCGGCGCGGGCTTGCTCTCTTCCTTCAGGCGCCACCAGGCAATGGCGCCGGTCATGATGGCGAAGGCCAGGAACACGGTGTGCGGCATGCCGGGCACGATGCCCAGCAGGAACAGCACCGCCGAGGTGATGCCCATGACCTTGGACGACATGAACATCTGGCCCATGATCTGGCCACCCAGGTCGGCGTCCTTGCCCACGCGCGAGACCACCATGGCCGCGGCCACCGAGATCAGCAGGCCGGGAATCTGCGCCACCAGCGCGTCACCCACCGCCAGCAGGATGTAGCTGTCGGCCGCCTCGCCGGCGCTCAGTCCGTGCTGCACCATGCCGATGATGAAGCCGCCGACGATGTTGATGAACAGGATCAGGATGCCGGCGATGGCGTCGCCGCGCACGAACTTCGAGGCACCGTCCATGGAGCCGAAGAACTCGGCCTCTTCGCCCACCTCGGCGCGGCGGCGCTTGGCCTCTTCCTCGTTGATCAGGCCCGCGCCCAGGTCGGCGTCGATGGCCATCTGCTTGCCGGGCATGGCGTCCAGCGTGAAGCGCGCCGACACCTCGGCAATGCGCTCCGATCCCTTGGTGATCACGACAAAGTTGATCACCACCAGGATCGCGAACACGATGAAACCGACGGCGAAGTTGCCGCCGATCAGAAAGTGGCCAAAGGCCTCGATCACCGCGCCGGCCGCGCCCGGGCCGGTGTGGCCTTCCATCAGCACCACGCGGGTCGAGGCGACGTTGAGCGAGAGGCGCAGCAGCGTGGTCAGCAGCAGCACGGTGGGGAAGACCGAGAAGTCCAGCGGGCGGCGCATGTAGGCCGCCACCATCATCACCACCAGCGCGATGGCGATGTTGAGCGTGAAGAAGGTGTCGAGCACCCAGGGCGCCAGCGGCAGCACCATCATCGACAGCACCGTGATCACCAGCAGCGGTGCGGCCAGGCCCTGGGCCCAGGCCGCGTGGCGACCGAAGAACTGCTGGAGGAATTTCAGTTGGGCGTTCATTTAGACAGCTCCCTTGGCGGGTTTCCAGTGCGGATCGAGTTCGGGCGGCACCTCGGGCGTGGGCACATCGCCGGGCATGGCACCCCGGCCGGCCATCGCGGCCTTGAGCTGGTACACGTAGGCCAGCACCTGGGCCACGGCGGTGAAGAGCGCCGACGGGATTTCCTGGTCGATCTCGGCGTGGGCATAGAGCGCGCGTGCCAGCATGGGCGACTGCAGCACCGGGATCTTGTGTTCCTTGGCGACGTCGCGGATCTTGAGCGCGATCAGGTCGGCGCCCTTGGCGATCACGCGCGGCGCGTTCATGGTGGTGTCGTCGTACCTGATGGCCACGGCGTAGTGGGTGGGGTTCATCACCACCAGGTCGGCGCGCGGCACCGCGCCCACGCTGATGCGCTGGGCCAGCTCGCGCTGGCGGCGCCGGCGTTTGCCCTTCATCTGCGGGTCGCCTTCGCTTTCTTTGTGCTCGCGCTTGACCTCTTCCAGCGACATCTTCAGCCGGTTGGCGTGCAGCAACTTCTGGATGGGGAAGTCGACGACCGCAAACAGCGTGATCACGACCAGCAGGATGGTCACGCCGGTCTTCATCCAGATGCCGAGCTGACCCAGCGAACCCTCCAGCGGCAACATCAAGAGGCCAGAGAAGGCCTGGATGTGAGAGGACAGGAAATTCCACCCCACCGTGCCAACGATGGCGGTCATGAAAACCAGCTTGATGGTCTCGACCAACTGCTGCTTCGAGAAGAGCCGACCCAGGCCGGCCAGCGGGCTGAGCCGCGTGAGGTCGGGGGCAATGGGGTGGGTGCTCAGCGCCCAGCTGCCCGAGGCGAACGCAACCCCCACGGCCAGCGCAATGGTCGCGACCCCCAGCGGCAGGTACACCATCAGGCCGTGGCCAAAGCCACCCGTCAGGCGCTCCACCATGAGCTGGGGTTGCAACAGCGCGCGGTGGTCAAACCGCAGCTGCGCGTTCAGCGCGTCCAGCATCAGGCCGAACCCCGTGGGCAGCAGCACCATCAACAGCACCGCGCCCCCGCCCAGCACCGACAGGTTCGCCAGGTCCTTCGAGCGCGGTATCTGTCCCTGCTCGCGCGTCTTCTTCAGGCGCTGCGCGGTCGCCGGCAGGTTCTTGTCTTGTGCGGAAGAGGACATCGATCTGACTCAAAAGGGGTTGAGTCAGATTGTGGAATTCAGGTCGGAAAACTAAAGCGCGATTAAGGCGGTGAAGCACCGCCTTATTCCAACGAGGGTCGCGATTTTCGCGTGAGGACGAGGCGGCTCAGGTCATGGCGCTGGGGGTTTTGGCCACGGGTCCACCGGTGCGCAGGGTCAAACCGCCCGCCTGGCGTTTGGGCTCCCCCAGTGACACCTTGCTCGTGCTGGTGGAAAAACGGCCACGCAGATCCTGCACCATCTCAATCAGGCTCTGCGCATCCGGAATCTTGGCCGTGTAGCGGTTGAGCACCAGGTAGGCGGTTTCGATCAGCTTGCCGTTGAGCGTGGCATTGCCGTGGAAGATGAGGTTCTTGACGGCCGCCTTGGGGTCACCCCCCACGCTCAGCGACAGGGCGTGTTCGGTCAATTTCAGGATTTGGGTCTGTGCGCCACGTATGCGTTCGGCATAAGGCGCATGCGCGGCCGCCGAACCCGCCAGCAGCTCGGTCAAGGCACGGCTGGTACAAAACCGCATCCCCACCGTGTCCACCACCGATTCCACTTCCTCCAGCTGGATCGCCTTGTGGGCCAGTTGAGCCATCAGGGTCATCAGGTTGGCTGCCGATTCGAAATCGAATTCGGGCGCCCTGACCATTTTGATCATCGCGCGCACGGCATCCAGCGCCTGCGCAAATTGGTGCTGCTGGATCAGCGAAAGGGCTCCCACGATGTCCGACAGGCGCCGGTGGCGCAGGCTGTTCGGATTTCTCTCCAGCAGGCGTGCGAAATCGTCACGGCAGCGTTGCAGCCCTTTGCGGTCATCGTTCTCGAGCCGGGCAAAGGCCAGCAGGAGCAACACCTGGCAGTCGAACATTTTCGAGTCCAGGCCGATCCGCGTGGTCCGGTCCAGAATCTTTTCTGCCTCTTTGCGGTCCCCGGTGTAGTAGGTCATCATGCCCAGGTTCTGCAGGCGGCTGATGGACGCCGGGGTGAGATCGCTGGCCATTTTGTAGATGTCCATGGCCTTGTCGAACTTGCCCAGATCGAATTGAGCCCGCCCCAAGACGTCATAGGCATCGGCGTAGCTGGGGTCCTCGCTGATCAGGTTCTCCAAGGTGCTGACGGCCATTGAAGTCTGGCCCGAATCCAGCAGGGACCGTGCGACGCCCAGCCGGGCCCAAGGCAGTGTCTTGGCCGCGACGATGGCTTCATAGAGCGTTTGGGCTTCAGCGGCTTTGCCCACGCGCAGCAGCAGCTCGGCACCCACGCGGGCCGCGTAGAGCCAGAACGGGCCCCGGACTTCAAACCGCTGCAGACACATGTGGGCCGCGCCTTCGAAGTCTTCTGCCTCGATGGCCGCAAAGATGTTGCCCAGGGAAATCTTCCGGATGCGCGCCTGTCGCAGGCGTTCGGCCAGTTGCGTGGCCTTGTGGGGCTTGAGCAGATACCCGTCCAGCGCGGATTCGGCCGCCTCCGCCACTTTGGTGTAGGTGGCTTCGCCCGTCACCATGATGAAGACGGTCGAAAAAGGCAGAAGCTGGTTGCGCCGCAGATCGTCCAGCAGGTCCTGGCCCGACGTGGCTTCTCCTGAAAAATGGTGCTCGCACAACACCACATCAAACGAGCGGTACTCCAGCTGACGACGCCCATCCACCAGTCGCGAGCATTGCACGACCGTGCCCATACCGAAATCACGCAACTGGGACACCAGAATGGAGCGCGACGTCGGGTTGCTGTCGATCACCAAGGCCAGCGAGGCAGACAGATCGTCAGCGGATGGTTCCATCAAAAACACCCCTTCTGCATGGCCATACCGGGCGTTGATCCTGCGTGGCTTCGTCGTGTGCCCGGGTGCTGAAGCCGGGCCCCGCCGAAGCGAGCGCTAGAAGCCCAGGCTCGCCAGCAAATCATCCACACCCGCCTGGTCGCTCACCACATCGGCGCGGCCTTCGGGAGCGACCACCGGTCCCTCCAGAGGTGTCATCGAGTAGGCGCGGTCTTGGCCGGGCTGGCCGGTGGGGGCGGACTGCAGCAGCAGGCCGAGCAACTGTTCTTCGATGGTGCCGGCGAGCTGCACCACACGCGCGATCACCTGGCCGGTGAGATCGTGGAAGTCCTGCGCCATCATGATCTCGGTCAGGCGGGCGTCGCTCTGTTCACTGTTGTCGATCACGTCCTGCGACCACTGCAGCAACTCGGGCATGGCCTTGGCCAGGCCGGGCACCGCGCCGATGGTGGCGGCCAGCTGGCGCCCGCGCTCGGCGATGAGCGACTGCTCGGTCTTGGCGAGTTCGACGTGGTTGAGCACCTTGTCGGCGGCCTCGCCCGTCAGGCGCGCGATGTACGAGAGGCGGCTCTGCGCGTCAGGCAACTGGTCCACCGAACCCTTGAGTTTGTCGGTGTAACCCAGCTCCTTGAGCGCGTCGTGCAGTTGGCGCGTGATGGTGCCCAGTTGCTGGAATATTTGTGGGCTGCCTGGGCTGTCGGTGGCGCTCGGTGTCATGTGGTGCTCCCTGTACGGCTCAAAGGCCCAGCTTCTTGAAGATGTTGGTCAGCTTGTCTTCCAACGTGGCCTTGGTGAAGGGCTTGACGATGTAGCCGGCTGCGCCGTTCTGCGCCGCCATCACGATGTCTTCCTTGCGGGCCTCGGCCGTGACCATGAGCACCGGCAGGTGCTTGAGCGACTCGTCCTTCTTGATCTCGGACAGCAACTGGAACCCGTTCATGTTGGGCATGTTGATGTCGCTGACGACGAAGTTGAAGGTGCCGTTGCGCAGCTTGTTGAGCGCGACCACGCCGTCTTCGGCCTCGTCGGCATCGCTGTGCCCGATTTCCTTGAGCAGGTTACGCACGATGCGGCGCATGGTGGAGAAGTCGTCAACGATCAGGAATTTCATCGGGGTGGACATGGTGGGGTCTCCAGGCAGGAAACGATGGACGGTCAACGGGGTTTTGAAACACCGACCTCTTCACGGGGTTTCGGCACTTCGGCGAGTTTCTGAAGGTCAGGCAAACCCAGCGGCAAGGGGCGTGTGGGCAGGGGCGCCGTGGCCGCGGCCGGCGCCTCGGCGGGCGACGGTGCTGGCGTTGACGCCAACGGTTCGCCCTTGGGCGCCGCGGCATCGCTGTGGGACACGGTTGATCCGTCGCCTTTGGGGGCCATGCGCTCCTCGGCCTCGCGCGTCATCACCAGGATGCTGATGCGGCGGTTCTGCGCAGCGCTCGGCGCCTGTGAGTCGAGCAGGCGGCTCGACGCCAGGCCCTCGACGCGCGCGAGCTTCTCGTCTGGCAGGCCACCCAGCACGAGTTCGCGGCGCGACGCGTTGGCTCGGTCCGACGACAGCTCCCAGTTGCTGTAGCCCCGGTCACCGCTGCCATAGGGTGTGGCGTCGGTGTGGCCCGAGAGCGTGATGCGGTTCTCCACCGTGCCGATGGCCGCCCCGATCTCGCGCAGGATGTCGCGCATATAGGGTTTCACCAGCGCGCTGCCCACATCGAACATGGGGCGGTTCTGGTCATCGACGATCTGGATCTGCAGGCCGTCGCCGGTCTGCTCCATGCGGATCTGCGAGCCGAACTCTTGCAACGCGGGGTTGTTGGCGATCACCTCGTTGATTTTTTTCTGCAGGGCGTCGATGCGCTTCGCCTCCTGGCGGGCGAGCTCGGCGCGGGCCATCTGCGCGCCCGCGGACTTTTCGGCGCGCTTGGCTTCACCGCCGTCCACCTGGCCCGCCGACTTGCTCAGGTCGCGCCCGCCGCCGGGCAGGACGCTGTCGCTGTTGCCCGAGCCATTGCCGCCCATCAAGGCCACCTTGAACGGCGCGTTGAAGTAGCTCGCGATGCCGTCGAGCTCGCCCTTGGCGGTGGAACCCAGCAACCACATCAACAGGAAGAACGCCATCATGGCCGTCACGAAGTCGGCGTAGGCGATTTTCCAGGCCCCCCCGTGCGCCGAGTGGCCGCCCTTCTTGATGCGCTTGATGATGATCGGTTGGAGCTTCTTTCCATCAGCCATCACTTCTTCCCTTTCACATGGCCTTCCAGTTCCGAGAAGCTGGGGCGCACGTCGGAGAACAGCACCTTGCGGCCGAACTCGATGGCGGTGCTGGGGGCGTAGCCTTGCATGGAGGCGAGCAGCGTGGTCTTGATGCACAGGAATTCTTTGCCGCTCTCTTCCATCTTCTGCTCCATGAGACCGCCCATGGGTTCGACCACGCCATAGGCCAGCAAGATGCCGAGGAAGGTGCCGACCAGGGCCGAACCGATCATGCCGCCGAGCACCGCGGGCGGCTGGCCCACCGAACCCATGGTGTTCACCACACCGAGTACGGCGGCAATGATGCCGAAAGCGGGCAGGCCTCCAGCCAGACGCCCGATGGCGGCCACCGGAGCATGTGCCTCCTGATGGTGGGTCTCGATCTCGGCGTCCATCAGCGATTCGATCTCGTGCGCGTTCAGGTTGCCCGAGACCATCATGCGCAGGTAGTCGGTGATGAACTCGGTCACGTGGTGATCGCTGCCCACGGTCGGGTATTTCTTGAACAGGGGCGATTGGTCGGGGTTCTCCACATCCTGCTCGATGGCCATCAGGCCTTCCTTGCGGGCTTTTTGCAGGATGTCGAACTGCAGCGCCAGCAGCTCCATGTAGCGCGCCTTGGTGTATTTGCTGCCCTTGAAGCAACCGGCCAGGCCCGCAAACGACGCCTTCACCACCTTCATCTGGTTGTTCATCACGAAAGCGCCCATCGCAGCGCCCAGGATGGTGATCAATTCAAACGGCAAGGCGTGCAGCACCACGCCGATGTTGCCTCCGTGGGCGATGTACACCCCGAAGATGCAGGCCATGGAAACGACGAAACCGATGATCACGAACATGGTGAATATCCCGTAGAGCGGAGCGCCGGTGCCACATGGCACCCGACAAAGCCCGATGGCTTTTCTATCGGTCTACTCTAGGTGTGATCGAAGCCACCCATCAACGCAAAAAGGACCCGCCGAGGGGTCCTTTTCAAAGCTTGACAACAAGAAAAACCGGTTGTGATCAAGAGCGCATTTCCGGAGCGAAGTGCCCATGCCGAGGATGCGGTGGAACCGGCTTCGCCGGGCCACACGCATCGCCCCCTGGGGGGTGACGCCGCAGGCGGCGCGGGGG
This sequence comes from Hydrogenophaga sp. A37, assembly GCF_002001205.1. Classification (GTDB taxonomy): domain Bacteria; phylum Pseudomonadota; class Gammaproteobacteria; order Burkholderiales; family Burkholderiaceae_C; genus Hydrogenophaga. The sequence continues at coordinate 19,297 of NZ_MUNZ01000112.1, read as the reverse complement.
GATCAATGAAGCCTCAAGCCTCCGCTTGCATTGCCCTTGCCCGCACGCGCCGGTGGCTCGCACAGGCCGCACACGAAGTTCTTCGCGTTTTCGTAGGGCTCGGTCACGAAGTTGCCGCCGCAGCAGGAGCACTTGGTCAACGTGAGCATGCCGTTGTCCACGAACTTCACCAAGCGCCAGGCGCGGGTCACGGAGAGCAGGGGCTCGATCACGCTGGCCTGCATCTGCTCGGTGTAGAGGCGGAAGGCCTTGATCACCGTGTCGATCTCTTCGAGGTCGCTGGTCTTGGACAGGTACTCGTGGATGTTCAGGAACAGCGAGGCGTGGATGTTGGGCTGCCAGGTCAGGAACCAGTCGGTGGAGAAAGGCAACTGGCCCTTGGACGGGCTCTTGCCCGCCACCTCTTTGTACAGGCGCAGCAGGCGCTCATACGACAGGCTGGTTTCGTACTCCAGCACCTGCAGGCGCGCACCCAGCTGGATCAAAGCGACAGCGCGCTCGATGTCACGCGATTCGTTCAAGATGCTTTTTTGCGTGGCCATGGGGTAACTCCAGAGGAAAGGGATGTCTGCAAACCAGGGGCGCCGAGGAACCGGCTCCGCCGGGCCTCCAGCGCCGCCCCCTGGGGGGTGACGCCGCAGGCGGCGCGGGGGGTACTTAATGAGCCGTCGACATCGACTCGGCGAACCGGCCGGCCATCAGGATCGAAGCGTGCAGCTGCGTGGTGGTGGTGTTGTCCACCTTCTTCACGTTGTGGCTGGTCAGCAGGTTCCACACCAGGTCGTCGTCCACGCGGAAGCGGCACAGCAGCATGTTGCTCGAAGCGATCTTCAGCAACTGGGCCGTGGTGAGCATGCCCAGCAGATCGGCAGCTTCTTCGGTCAGACCCAGGCGGTACAGGGCTTCAGCGCGGTCCCGACGAATCAGGTTCTGAGCCAGCATCAGGTAGGTCAGATTGGCTTCGCGGATTTCGGCCAAAAGTTGTTCGCTGTCCATGGGGTGCTCCTTGCGGTTCCGGGTCATTGATGTTGGCGGGGTGCTTACATCCGTTGACCTGATGTGAGTAATTGTGTCGACCGTAAAAATTTCTTGAATCGGCGAATGGCTGTTTGGCCTGTCAGGCGCGCACCCCTGCCTTGTCAGGTTTCTTCTTACATCGTTGGTATTCATTCGGGTCCTGCCCGTGTGGGCGTGTCCCGCCTCAAAGACCTGTCGACCCCGCCCTCAAGGTTTCCCACGCCGCGCCGACTAAGGCGAGAACTGGGACGCCCATCCCACGCTATTTAAGACATTTCAATGTGTAGCAGGGCTAAAGAATATGGCGGGACCACCGAAATTGAACTCAACGAACTTCTAAAAAGGTTCGTCGTCCGGCAAAGCAAAGCGGCGAGACGGTCAAGCGGTCCCAGGGCCCAACCGGCACGCCATCAGCACCCGGTCATGGCGGCCAGCCGCAAGGCTGGCGTTGAGATTGGCAGGAATGCCGGATTACTTTGTTCAATTTTTTAGGAGTTAACCATGAGCACCATCAACACCAATGTGCAGTCCCTGAATGCACAACGCAACCTGGCCAACTCGGCCGGATCCCTGTCCACCTCCATGCAGCGCCTGTCTTCGGGTCTGCGTGTGAACAGCGCCAAGGACGACGCCGCCGGCCTGGCCATCGCCGAACGCATGGGCGCCCAGGTCAAGGGCATGAACGTGGCGATCCGCAACGCCAACGACGGCATCTCCCTGGCGCAGACCGCTGAAGGCGCGCTGGGCAAGGTGGGTGACTCGCTGCAGCGCATGCGCGAACTGGCCGTGCAGTCGGCCAACGGTTCCAACTCCGATGCCGACCGCGCCAACCTCGACGCCGAGTACCAGGAACTGGCACTGGAAGTGACCCGCGTGCTGGAAGGCACCAAGTTCAACGGCACAAACCTGCTGAACACCTCTGCCGGTCTGACCTTCCAGGTCGGCGCCGACAACGTGACCACCGACCAGATCGCCATCAACACGACCAACCTGACCGCCGGTTCGGGCATCACGGCCGTGGTGGCCGGCGGTGTGGAAACCCGCACCAACGCGCTGGCCGCCATGGACGACCTGGACGCCGCCATCGACGAAGTGACCACCGCACGTGCTTCCTTCGGCGCCAAGCAGAACCGCTTCGACTCGGTGATCTCCAACCTGCAGGTGTCGTCCGAGAACCTGGCTGCTTCCCGAGGCCGGATCATGGACGCGGACTTCGCGGTGGAAACCTCGAACCTGTCGCGTGGTCAGATCCTGCAACAGGCCGGCACCGCGATGATCGCCCAGGCCAACCAGCTGCCCCAGGGCGTGCTGTCCCTGCTGCGTTGATTCACAACACCGATTCGTCACACCTCTCTCGGGTGTGGCGGGCCGGCGGCGGTGGCACCCCGGTGCCCCGCCGCGTTGTCTTTCGAGGCATGTACCCATCGCATGCAGCCCGCGTGTGATGGGTACATCCCGTCGCGGATGACAAGGAGCCCCCATGGCCACCATCTCTTCACCAGGCATCGCCAGCGGCCTGGACATCCAGAGCATCGTCTCTCAGCTCGTCGCGCTGGAGAAGGCGCCTCTGACCCAGCTCAAATCGCTGGCCACGTCCTTCCAGACCAAACTCTCGACCATGGGCACCATCAAGTCGCAGGTGGCTGCGCTGGGCGATGCGGCGGCCAAGCTGTCCAAGAACACCGGCTGGGACGCCGTCAAGGCCACCTCGTCCAACCCCTTGGCCATCGGCGTGACCGTCAAGGCCGGCGCGCCCGCCACGTCGATCACCATGGAGGTGCAGAACCTGGCCAAAGCCCAGTCCACCGCCTCCACCGCCGTGACCACCGGCTCCGCCATGGGCACCGGCAGCATGACCATCGAGCTCGGCCAATGGGCCGGCAGCAGCTTCACCGCCGGCGGTGGCACGCCGGTCACGATCGACATCGACGCGGACGAAGACTCGCTGGCCGAGATCGCGGCCAAGATCAACGAGTCCGACGCGGGCGTGAGCGCCACGGTGCTCAAGGACGCCTCGGGCGAGCGCCTGCTGATGCGGTCCAAAGCGACCGGTGAAGAAAACGCCTTTCGCATCTCGGTCGCTGACGACGACGGCCAGGACACCGACGCCAGCGGCCTCTCGCGCCTGGCCTTCAGCGTGGGCAACGCCAACGGCATGGCGCGCTCGCAGAGCGCCGAAAACGCCCTGGCCACGATCAACAACGTGAGCATCAGCTCGGCCAGCAACACGCTCGCCGACACCCTCACCGGCATGACGATGCAGCTCAGCCAGGAGACCACGGCGCCGGTCGAGATCAACGTCAGCAACGACAACGATGCCATCAGCGCCAACGTCAAGGCATTTGTCGATGCGTACAACACGCTCAACACCACGCTGGCCACCGCCACCCGCTACGACGAGGCCACCAAGACCGCCGGCCCGCTGCAGGGCGACTCCACCACGGTGGGCCTGCAGAACGCCCTGCGCGGCATGATGCGCTCGGTGTCCAGCAGCACGCCCTACAGCCGCCTGTCCGACGTCGGCATCGAGCTGAAGACCGGCGGCAAGCTGGAGATCGACGCGACCAAGATGGGCGCGGCGCTGGACAACCTGGACAACCTCAAGGCCCTGTTCACCACCACGGGCAGCGACCCCACGGCGGTCGGCTTCGGGTGGAAGATCAAGAGCTTTGCGGAGGGTCTGATCGACGCCGATGGCACGGTGACCAACAAGACCGAGGCCATCAAGTCCTCGATCAAACGCAACAGCCTGGAGCAGGAGCGCGTCAACGACAAGGCCCTGCGTTCCGAGAAGCGCCTGCTGGCCCAGTACAACGCCATGGACGCCTCAGTGGGCAAGCTCAACAGCCTGAGCGCCTTCGTCAGCCAGCAGATCGCGATGTGGAACAAGAGCTGATGTAAATGAACACGTCAGAAACTACAGTCCCAGGCGCCGATGCCGATAAAAAAAGGCATCAGCAACAAGGAATTGACACCATGTTCACCTCCGTTCACTCCCGTGCCGCATCTGCCTACAAACGCGTTGGTGCAGAAACCAGTGTGCAAAGCGCCGACCCCCACACCCTGGTGGGTTTGCTCTACGACGCGCTGTTGCAGTCGATTGCCGAAGCCCGCGGCGCCATGAGCCGGGGTGACACGGCGGCCAAGGGCGCGGCGATCGGCAAGGCCGTTCGCATCCTGGAAGAAGGGCTCAAGGCCGGCCTGAACCTGCGTGAAGGTGGCGACATCGCCGCCAACCTGCGCCAGCTCTACAGCTACAGCACGCTGCGGCTGACCCAGGCCAACCTGCGCAACGACGCCAAGGCACTCGAAGAAGTGGCCCAGCTCATCGAGCCCGTGGCCCAGTCGTGGAAACTCATCCGGGGCCCCGGCCCCGCCTACCTGCAACCCGTCACGGGCCAAGGAGCCTGATCATGGAGCACAGCTTGCTGGACTACTACAAAGCGATTGAAAACGCGAGCCAGCGAATGCTGGAGGCGGCCCAGACCGAAAACTGGGACCAGATCGTACACCTCGAAGGCACCTGCGCCGTGCTCATCGCCCAGCTGCGCCACAAGTCACGCAGCCTCACGCTGGGTCCCGACGAGCGCAAGGAAAAGACCCGCATCATGCAGCGCATCCTGCGCGCCGACGCCGAGATCCGCGTGCTGGCAGAGCCTTGGCTCAGCGACCTCGAACAACTGATGGATGCCAAGCAGGTGCATTGACGAGAGAAGGAGATGAAGGGATGTGGCCGGAGAAAGTGCCCCACCCAGAATGCCGCGGAACCGGCTTCGCCGGGCCGCTCGCATTGCCCCCTGGGGGGTGACGCGCCCTTAGGCGCGGCGCGGGGGGGTTCTAGACACTCATGTTCATGATGTCTGTGTAGGCCTGGACCATGCGGTTGCGCACATGCAAGGTGGCCTGAAAGCCGATCTGGGCTTTCTGCATCGCGAGCATGGTTTCTTCCAGGCTGACGTTGGGGTTGCCCTTCTGGACCTCGTTTTGCAGGCGCGAAGCGTCGTTCTGGGCCTTGCTGACCGAGTCCAGTGCGCTCTTGAAGTTGTCGGCAAAGCCGCCACCCACGCCGCCGACCGCGCCCGTGGCGGGGCGTTTCATCGCGGTGTGGCCCACGCCGGTCACGGCCTGGCTGGGCAGGGCATTGATTCGCAGGTCCATGGCGGCTTCCTTCACAAAAGTGCAGGCTTTGATGCTAGTGACCCGCCCGCCGAGGCGCACCGGGAATAAGGGGGCAAACGCCGGCCTTTTCATCGCTATGCGCGAGGGGCCAGGGCCGAATAATCGGTCGCAACGGGGTGATTTCCCCCTTTGACGAACCACACCGAGCCCCTTCCCGCCATGAGCAACACCGTCGCCGAACTGGACATGCAGCCCGTGAGCCGCAACGCCCTGAGCGCGGGCCTGTCGGGCATGGAAAAGGGCCAGAAAATCAAGCTGGGCCTGGGCGCCCTGGGCTTGATGGTGATCGCGATCGCGCTGTTTTTCATGGGCCAGCAACCCGACTGGAAGGTGCTCTACGCCAACCTGAACGACAAGGATGGCGGCGCCATCATTGCGCAGCTCACCACGATGAACGTGCCCTACAAGTACACCGAAGGCGGCGGCGCGATCATGGTGCCGAGCGACAAGGTGCACGACACGCGGCTGCGCCTGGCCTCGCAAGGTCTGCCCAAAGGCTCGGTCAACGGTTTCGAGCTGATGGAGGCCAACCGCTTCGGCATGACCCAGTTCCAGGAACGCCTGACCTTCCAGCGCGGCCTCGAAGGGGAACTCACCCGCTCGATCCAGTCACTCTCTTCCGTGCAGGCCGCGCGCATCCACCTGGCGCTGCCCAACCAGAACGGCTTCTTCCGCGAACAGCAGAAACCCAGCGCCTCGGTGCTGCTCACCCTTCACGCTGGCCGCACGCTCGACAAGGCCCAGGTCGCCGGCATCGTGCACCTGGTCGCCTCCAGCGTGCCCGAGATGAACCCCAAGGCGGTGAGCGTGGTCGACGACGCCGGCAACCTGCTGTCGTCCACACCCGAGGGGCAGTCTCAGGGCGCCGACACGCAGAAGCTCCAGTACGTGCAGCAGATGGAGCAGCTCTACACCCGCCGCATCCTCGACATGATCGAGCCGCTGGTGGGCGTGGGCAACGTGAAGGCCCAGGTCAGCGCCGACGTCGATTTTTCGCTCGTCGAGTCCACCTCCGAGCTGCACAAACCCAACCAGGGCGGCGAGCCCGGCACGGTGCGCAGCCAGCAGCTGATCGAAGACGGCGCCCCGGCCGTGGCCCAGCCCGCTGGCGTACCGGGCGCCACCACCAACCAGCCCCCCGCCACCGGCAGCGCGCCCATCAACGGCGGCGCGGCGCCGCTGGGCGTGGCCGCCAATGGCGACAAGAGCGGCACGGTGCGCAAGGAATCGGTCATCAACTACGAGATCGACAAGACGGTCAAGGTGGTGCGCGAGGCCAGCGGCACGGTGCGCCGCCTGACCGCCGCCGTGGTCGTGAACCACCGCAGCATCACCGACAAGACGGGCAAGGCCATCACCAGCGCCATCCCGCCCGAACAGCTGGAGCAGATGACCGCCCTGGTGCGCGAGACCATCGGCTTCAGCAAGGAGCGGGGTGATTCGGTCAACGTGGTCAACGCGGTGTTCAACATCGCCAAGCCGGTGGAGGAAGTGCCGGTGGCCTGGTGGAAGCAGCCCGACAACATGGAGCTGGCGCGCAGCATGGCCTGGCCGGTCGGCATGCTGGGCATGGCGCTGCTGGTGCTCATGGGTCTGGTGCGTCCGGGCCTGAAGATGATGCGCTTACCGGCGGTGCCGAAAACCGACAGCGCAGGCAGGTCGCCTCAGCTCAATGCCGTGCTCAATGAGGCCCCCGAGCGTCCGAGCCTGCCCATGCCGGCGGAGAACCAGCGCCTGGTCGATGCGAAACGGCTGGCGCTGGAAAACCCGATGGCCGTGGCCAATATCGTCAAGAGCTGGGTCAACGGCGAGGCGCCAGCATGAGCAGGACCACCCCCGTCTCGCTTCGCTCGTCCCCCCTCAAGGGGGCGATGCGAGTGGCCCGGCAGAGCCGGTTCCACCGCATCCTGGATGGGGGTCTCGTCACGCGGGCATGGTCCTTGAACGGCGCAAGCTAAGGAAATCAGATCATGGAAGACCAGGGAATCCAGGACGCCGCGATCTTCCTCATGTCGCTGGGCGAGGAGGAAGCGGCCGAGGTGTTCAAGCACCTGAGCCCCAAGGAAGTGCAGAAGCTGGGTGAGGCCATCGCCAAGACCCGGGCCGTGTCGCACGACCGGGTCGAACAGGTGATCCAGAAATTCACCTCCGTGGCCGCCTCGCAGAGCCTGCTGGTGTCCGACACCGACAACTACGTGCGCGCGGTGCTCCGGCGCGCCCTGGGCGACGACAAGGCTTCGCTGTTGATCGACCGCATCCTGCAAGGCGGCGATGTCTCGGGCATTGAAAGCCTGAAGTGGATGGACCCCCTGTCTATTGCGGAACTGCTGCGCAACGAGCATCCGCAGATCGTCGCGGCGATCATGGTGCACCTTGAAGCAGACCAGACCGCCGATGTACTGAAGAACTTCACCGAACGCACACGCAATGAGGTGATGCTGCGCATCGCCACGCTCGAAGGCATCCAGCCCACCGCGTTGAAGGACCTCAACGAGGTGCTCTACAAAGTGCTGGCCGGTGGCGACAAAATCCGCAAGACATCGATGGGTGGCGTCAAGGCCGCTGCCGAGATCATCAACATGATGGGCACCCAGATCGAGAGCGCCGTCATTGAATCGATCCGCGGCTTCGACGCCGACCTGGCACAGAAGATCATGGACAAGATGTTCACGTTCGAGGACCTGATCAAGCTCGACGGCAAGTCGATCCAGCTGGTGCTGAAAGAAGTGCCTTCGGAAGCGCTGGTGATTGCGCTCAAGGGCGCCACCTCGGATCTGCGCGAACTGATCCTGTCCAACATGTCCACACGCGCTGCCGAAGGCCTGCGCGACGACCTGGAGTCGCGCGGACCGGTCCGGCTGTCCGAAGTGGAAAACCAGCAAAAGGACATTCTGAAGATTGTCCGGCGCCTGTCGGACGAGGGCCAGATCGTGATCGGGGGAGGCGACGATGAAGGCTTCGTCTAAACCCAACCCGCATACCCGCTTCATTCCCCGTGAGGAAATCGACGGCGTTTCGGCCTGGCACTTCTCTTCGATGGACGGCAGCGACGCGTTTCGGGTCGCCGTTCCGGTGACAGCAGAACCGGAGCCCGACAAAGCGCAAGAGCAGACGCTGAATGAAGCCCGCCAACAGGCCTACGCAGAAGGCTTCAACCACGGCCACGACGCCGGCAGCCAGGAGGTGCGCGACGCGCTGGAGGCCACCATCCGCCGCACCGTCGAAGAGACCGCCGTGCGAATGGGCCAGTTGCTGCATGGCATGACCGACCAGGTCATCGCCAGCGAACAGAAGATCGCGCGCCAGGTGCTCGATCTGGCCTGCGACATCGCACGCCAGGTGATCCGCCAGGAACTGCAGGTCAACACGAAGCACCTGCGCGCGGTGATCGGCGAGTCGCTGGAGCTGATCGTCGAAGACGGGCTGCCTTCCACGGTGCGCATGCACCCGGACGACCTTTCGCTGATGAAGGGCGCCCTGCTGGAGACGCTGGGCGACAACGCGCCCGACTTCGTGGCCGACCCATCCATCACGCCCGGTGGCTGCATGATCCTGTCGCCCAGCGCCACCGTGGACGCCACGATTGAAAAACGCTGGTCACGCGCGATCGGCAACCTGGGGATGAACGTCGCATGGCAACCGGGAGACACCGATGTATAGGCATGAAACACCCCTGCCGCGCGGCGCGCGACCCCCTCAAGGGGGCGATGCGGTGCGGCCCGGCGAAGCCGGTTCCGCCGCATCCTGGGTTCGGACATTGCTCGCCGGTGGCTGGTTTCCGACTGGCCCCCTGTGTGTGAGGTCGCTGACATGACCGACAGCACACTGGGCCCCGATGGTCGCTGGGACCGCTTCATGGGCGACCTGCGCACCAGCGCCAATGTGCACACCCCGCTGGAGGTGCGCGGCACGCTCACGCGCCTGGCGGGCCTGGTGCTGGAAGCCGTGGGCCTGAAGGTGCCGGTGGGCTCGCAGTGCCTGATTGCCAACGGTGCCAAGGAGCCGGTGCTGGCCGAGGTGGTGGGTTTCTCCAGCGACCGCGCCTTCCTGATGCCGGCGGGCGACACGCACGGGCTCTCCAGCGGCGCGAGCGTTGTCCCGCTGCCACCGTACCGCCCTGTGCCACGTTTCGGCGAGCCCAACAAACCGCCCTCTTCGGGCGACCGGGGCATGTTGCGCCTGCCGCTGGGCCGTGGCCTGCTGGGTCGCGTGGTCGACTCACACGGTCGCCCGATGGACCACCGGGGGCCGATCACCAACGTGGACATCGAGCCCATGGACCGCGCCCCGCTCAACGCCATGGACCGTGATCCGGTGCGCGAGCCGCTGGACACCGGCGTGCGCGCGATCAACGCCCTGCTCACCGTCGGGCGCGGCCAGCGCATCGGCCTGTTTGCCGGCTCCGGCGTGGGCAAGTCGGTGCTGCTCGGCATGATGGCGCGCTACACCAAGGCCGACGTGATCGTGGTCGGTTTGATCGGCGAGCGTGGCCGCGAAGTGAAAGAGTTCATCGAAGACATCCTCGGCGACGACGGCCGCAAACGCTCGGTCGTGGTGGCCGCGCCGGCCGACTCGCCGCCGCTGGTGCGCATGCAGGGCGCAGCCTACGCCACGGCCATTGCCGAGCGCTTCCGCGACGACGGGCTGCACGTGCTGCTGCTGATGGATTCGCTCACCCGCTACGCGATGGCGCAGCGCGAGATCGCGCTCGCCATCGGCGAGCCACCCGCCACCAAGGGCTACCCGCCGAGCTGCTTCGCCAAGTTGCCCCAGTTGGTGGAGCGCAGCGGCAACGGCCTCAACGGCAAGGGCTCGATCACCGCCTTCTACACCGTGCTCAGCGAGGGCGACGACCAGCAAGACCCCATCGCCGACGCGGCCCGCGCCATCCTCGACGGTCACATCGTGCTCTCGCGCGCGCTCGCCGAGTCGGGCCACTACCCGGCCATCGACGTCGAGGCCTCGGCCTCACGCGTGATGCACAACGTGGCCGGGGCCGTGCACCTGGAGCTGGCGCGCAAGTTCCGCAACAACTACTCGCGCTACATGAAGAGCCGCGACCTGATCCAGCTCGGCGCCTATGCCGCCGGCAGCGACCCCGATACCGACCGCGCCATCGTGCTCTACCCCGCGCTGCAGCGCTTCCTGATGCAGGACATGCACGAGGCCGCGACCATGGACGCCAGCCTCAAACAGCTCGCCGCCGCCCTGCAGGAAGACAAGGGCAGCAAAGACCCCAAGCAGCGCCCGACCCGTCCACACCAAAACCCGTATGAGGGATGACCCCCCGATGCGCCTTCGGCGCTTCCCCCCAGGGGGCAACACCAGCGGCCTGGCAAAGCCAGTTCCGCGGTGTCCCCGGGCTGAACCGTTTCTCTCGATCACTTTGGAGCCATAAAAATGAGCAACATACAGACATTGAACAAGGTGGTGGAACTGGCGACGCGGCGCCGCGATGACGCGTTGACGGCCCTGGGGCAGGCGCAGCGGGAACTGCACATGGCGCAGGAGCAGATGAAACAGCTCAGGACCTACGCCGACGAGGCCCACCAGCGCTGGGCCACGCGCAGCACCACCAGCGGCGTCGACCCGGCCCTGTTGCACCACCACCGCCAGTTCATGCAGAAGATTGAACACGCCATGGACTTCCAGCTGACCGTGCAACGCCACCGCGAAGACACGGTCGCGCGCACCCAGGCCCTGGTCTATGCCGCCGAGCGCGACGTGGCCGGCCTGCGCAAATACGCCGAACGCAAGCAGCAGGCCATCGACCACCGCGTCATGCGCCAGGAACAAAAAGCCACCGACGAAATGGCCCTCTCCATCCACCTGCGCCAGAGCATGGCGCACGCACAGGGGCTGAGGTCATGACCGCTACCGCCGCCGCCACCACCACCACCCAGAGCCAAACCGCCCAGTCTGCGGCCGCGCGCGCCCAGGCCGCCAATCAGCGCAAGCCCGGCGTCAGCGGGCATGGCCAGGAGACCGGTACCGACCTGTTTGCCGCCATGCTCTCGCTGCTGAGCGCGACCACCGACATCCCGCCGGATGCGTCGCTCACCACCGACGCCGCGCCCGGCGAAGCGGGCAACCCGCTGCTGGCCGCCGACGCGACCACCGAAGACCCGCTGGCCGGGCTCCTGGGCTGGCCCGGGGCGCCGGTGCCCTTGATGGCACCCGGCACCGGCTCCTTGTCGTCCAGCGCGTCCCCCTCCGCAGCGGCCCCGAACGGCACCGCGCTCACCCCTGCAGGCACCGCGCCCATGGCCGCCGAAGCCCGTGGCGCCAACAAACCCGGGGTCGACCTGCAAGGCATGCAGCGGCTGGACCAGCCCGCCGCGCCCGACGAACAAACCCTGGCCGCGCTGGCCGGCGCGGACAAGACGGCACCCACCGAACCCAGCAGCGCCCCGCCCGCCACCCGCCCCACGGTCTGGCGCAGCACCGTCACCGGCGCGACCACCACCAGCGTGCAGCAACAACACGCCATCCAGAGCCAGAGCCACAACCCAAGCCTGACCCACAGCCTGAGCGAGCGGCTGCAAGTCCGCCTGGAAACGGGCACCCCGGTCGCGCTGCGCAGCACCGTCACTCTGGACGAGCGCTTCAACCCGGCATCGACGGGCGACGGCCCCACGCTGTCCACCGGTCTTGCCACCCACGGCCAGGGCAACCCCTCGGGCGCCGGCAGCTTCGCCGGCGAACAACCCGGCGGCGGCGATGCAGGTCAGGACCACACGAGCGCTCTGTCCACCGACACCGATGAGCTGGCCGATTCCAACCGCTTCGAAGAGGCACTGACCGATCAGGATGCCGACGAGAGCCTGGGCGCCTGGTCTTCGCCCACCCTGCGCCAGGCCAGCCTGCGCGTGGGCGACGGCGGCGAAGAGGCCATCGACATCCAGCTCTCGATGCGCGGCCAGGACCTGAACGTCGCCTTTCGCACCGACAGCGCCGAGGCCCGCGCCGAACTGCGCGAGAACGCAGGTGAGTCGCTGTCCGACCTGCTGCAGCGCAGCGGCATTCAGCTCGGCGACGTGTCGGTGGGCTCACAAGGCCAGCAGCAAGGGCGCGGCGAACCCGGCGAGCCCCGCCCCCAACCGGCCGGCCACGTGCGCAATGGCGGTGGAACCACCGCCATTGCGCCCGCCGCGGCGCCCGTGCCGCCACGCCCGCGCAGCGACGGCAGCCAACCCCTCGACCTGTTTGTCTAGCCGAAGGCGCTCGTTCAGGGCGCGCGAATAAGCGGCTTTTCCAGCGCTATTCCGGGCTACAAGCCAGGGGGTGGCGCTCAATAATTCCTCCAGAGCCCACCGCCTTCCGTGGTGCGCACCGCCCTCCAACAGGCGATCTTCTGGAGAGATTTCATGTCCGCTGCCGCCGCCACCGCTGCCACCGTTGCCGAAGCACCGGCGAAACCCAAGAGCAAAAAACTCTTGTTCATCATCATTGGCGTGGTGGTGCTGGCCCTGCTGGGCGGGGGCGCGGCCTTCTTCCTGATGCAGAAGAGCCACGCCGAGGACGAGGATGAAGAGGGCGTCACCACGGAAGAGCAAACCGAGCATGCGCCCAAGCACGACGCCAAAAATCCCCCCACATTCCTGCCGCTGGACAGCATGGTGGTCAACCTGGCCGATCCGGGCGGCAACCGCTTTGCGCAACTGGGCATCACGCTGCAGTTGACCGACCCCCAGATTGCCGAAGACATGAAGGCCTACATGCCCAGCATCCGCAACGGCATCCTGATCTTGGTCTCTCAGCGCACGGCCGAGGACATGCTGGGCATCGAAGGCAAGGAAGCACTGACCCAGGCCATCATCGGCGAGATCTCGCGCGTCATGGGCTACGAGTACGAAGACCCGAACGCCGCACCTGCGACGGCCCCCAAGGGCAAGAAGGCCAAGCGCAAACGCGCAACCCCCAACCCGGTCTCGGGCGTGCTGTTTTCCAGCTTCATCGTGCAGTGATTCCAGAGGCCCAACGCCATGGCTGATTCGTTTCTGTCCCAGGATGAGGTCGATGCCCTGCTTGAGGGTGTCACCGGTGAGAGCCAGAAGCTGGAAAAGGAGGTCGCCCCCACCGACGGCGTTCGCACCTACAACCTGTCCAGCCAGGAGCGCATCGTGCGTGGGCGCATGCCCACGATGGAGATCATCAACGAGCGTTTCTCACGCAACCTGCGGCTGGGACTGTTCAACTTCATCCGGCGCAGCCCGGAGGTGTCGGTCGGTGGGGTGCAGGTGCAGAAATACAGCGCTTTCCTGCGTGAATTGGCAGTGCCCACCAACTTCAACATCATGGCCGTGCGTCCACTGCGCGGCAACGGCCTGGTGGTGTGCGAGCCCACCCTGCTGTTTGGTGTGATCGACAGCCTGTACGGCGGCAACGGCAAGTTCCACACGCGCATCGAGGGGCGCGACTTCTCGCCCACCGAACAACGCGTCATCGACCGGCTGGTCGAGGTGGTGGCCGAGGAATACAAGAAAGCCTGGCGCGGCGTGTACCCGATCGAGCTGGCCTACCAGCGGTCGGAAATGCAACCCCAGTTCGCCACCATCGCCACACCCAGCGAGATCGTGGTGTCCACCAGCTTCACGCTGGAGATCGGCGACATCACCGGCGCGCTGCACATCTGCATTCCCTACGCCACGCTGGAACCCATCCGCGACGTGCTCTATTCCAGCGTGCAGGGCGATGCCATCGAGGTCGACCGCCGCTGGGTCAAGCTGCTGAGCCACGAGATCCAGGCGGCCGAGGTCACGATGGTGGCCGAGCTGGCCCAGACCGATGCCACGGTGGAGCAGCTCCTGGCGATGCAGGTCGGCGACTTCATTGAACTGGACCGCCACCCCGCCATCAAGGCCCACGTGGACGGTGTGCCGCTGTTCGAGTGCCAGTACGGCACACACAAGGGAAAGTACGCGCTGCGCATCGACCGCAAGCTGCGCGACACCGAGAAGACCTGGCTGGGAGAACCCTATGTCAACTGAGACCCCCGACACCATGAACGATTCCGTCTCCGACGACTGGGCGCAAGCCCTGGAAGAGCAGGCCGTCGCCAGCTCCGGCAGCGGCGCCCACGACAGCGCGCAGACCTTCGACGACCACCGCCCGACGCCTGCCACGACCAGCGGCAACGCCATGCAGGACATCCAGATGGTGCTGGACATCCCGGTGCAGCTGACGGTAGAGCTGGGCCGCACCAAGGTGCCGATCAAGTACATCCTGCAGCTCGCTCAAGGCTCCATCGTCGAGCTGGACGCGCTGGCCGGTGAGCCCATGGACGTGCTGGTCAACGGCTACCTGATCGCGCAAGGCGAGGTGGTGGTGGTGAACGACAAGTTCGGCATCCGGCTGACCGACATCGTCACCCCATCGGAGCGCATGCGGCGGGTGTCCAAGAGTTAACCCCCCGCGTCGCCTTCGGCGCCACCCCCCAGGGGGCGACACCAGAGGCCCGGCGGAGCCGGTTCCTCGGTGTCTCTGGGTTGGAGGCACTTTCGCCGGCTTCGTCTTTGGTTTTCGGTCTTCTGTTTCTTTTCTTGATCTCTTTTTTCTTTCTTTCTTACTTTCTTTCTTATGTTGCAAAACGCCGCTCCGGCCCTGGTTCTGCTCATCGTGATGGTGTGCATCGCCTGGGCGCTGCAACGCTACCGCCGCCACCTGCCGGGCGCCGCCCGGCAGACCGGCCCGGCGTTGCAGGTGCTCAGCACGCTGGCGCTGGGGCCGCAGCAACGGGTGGTCACGGTGCAGGTGGGCCAGGGTGAAAACAGCGTGTGCCTGGTGCTGGGCGTGTCGGCCGGCAGCGTGACCCCGTTGCACAGCCTGCCGATGCCGGCGCCCGCCGACGAGCCCGCGCCGCCCGCCCTGCCCCTCGGTGGCTTCGCTGCCAAGCTGGCCCAATTCCGGAAAGCCCCCCATGCGACGCAGTGACATGTCTTCGGCGGTTCGCCCGCTCCTGCTGCTCATCGCGCTGATGCTGCTGGGCGGCAGCGCCTGGGCGCAACAGGCCGTTCCGGGCCCGTCGCTGCCCATCATGGTCGGCCAGGGCGCCGGCGGCAACAGCTACTCGGTGCCGATCCAGACCCTGCTGTTTTTCACCGCGCTCTCGTTCCTGCCCGCGGTGCTGCTGCTGATGACGGGCTTCACCCGCATCGTCATCGTGCTCTCGCTGCTGCGCCAGGCGCTGGGCACGCAGTCCGCGCCGCCCAACCAGGTGATCATCGGCCTCTCGCTGTTCCTCACGCTGTTCGTGATGGGTCCCACGCTGGACAAGGTCTACACCGAGGCCTACGCGCCCTACACCGCCAACCAGATCAGCTTCGAGCAGGCGCTGGAGCGCGGCCAGAGCCCCATGCGCGCCTTCATGCTCAAGCAGACGCGCCAGAGCGACTTCGAGCTCTTCGCCCGCCTCGCCAAGCTGCCGCAAGACGTGACCGCCGAGACCGCGCCGTTCCGTGTGATCGTGCCGGCCTTCGTCACCAGCGAACTCAAGACCGCGTTCCAGATCGGCTTCATGATCTTCATCCCCTTCCTGGTGATCGACATGGTGGTCGCCAGCGTGCTGATGTCGCTGGGGATGATGATGCTGTCGCCGGTGCTGGTGGCGCTGCCGTTCAAGCTGATGCTGTTTGTGCTGGCGGACGGCTGGAACCTGTTGCTCGGTTCTCTGGCGGCCAGCTTCGCCACCTAGACAAGGACCTCTGACATGGACTCCCAAGCCGCGCTCACGATGGCGCAAAACGCGCTCTACACCGTGCTCATGCTCTCCGCCCCGGTGCTCGGCGCGGTGCTGGCGGTGGGCCTGCTGGTGAGCCTGTTCCAGGCCATCACGCAGATCCACGAAGCCACGCTGTCGTTCGTGCCCAAGCTGATCGCGGCCATCGCGGTGTTTGCCATTGCAGGGCCATGGATGATGAACACGCTGGTGGATTTCATCCGCAGCACGATCATGTCGATCCCGAACCACGCCATTTGATGCCCCCCGCTCGCTCATGATCTCGTTCACTGAGGCCGACCTCATGGCGATCATCTCGCCGGTGTTCTGGCCTTTTCTGCGGATCCTGGCGGTGTTTTCGAGTGCGCCGATCTTCTCTGCGCGCACGGTGCCGATGCGCAGCCGGGTGGCGTTGGCGATGCTGGTGGCGATCTGTGCGCAGGCGGGCTTGCCTGAGCAGCCGGTGATCGGCCTGAACGATTCACAGGCCTTCGGGGTCGTGATGCAGCAGGTGGTGGTCGGCATCGCCATCGGGCTGGCGGTGCGCATCGTGTTCGCCGCGGTCGAGCTGGCGGGCGAGGTGATCGGCCTGCAGATGGGCCTGAACTACGCCGGCTTCTTCGACCCCTCGACCAACCAGCAGACCAGCGCGGTCGGCCGCTACTTCGGCAACACCACCATGCTGCTCTTCGTCATCCTCAACGGCCACCTCATGGTGCTGCAGGCCGTGGTGTCGAGCTTCGAGACCTTCCCCATCGGCGCCAGCGCCTTCGAGTCGATCAACCGCATGCGCCTGCACGAGCTCGGCGCCGTCGTGTTCCGCTACGGGCTGTGGATCGCGCTGCCCATGATCGGCATGCTGCTCTTCGTCAACATCGTGCTCGGCTTCGTCTCGCGCGTCGCGCCGCAGATGAACGCCTTCGCCATCGGCTTCCCGCTCACGCTCACCACCGGCCTGCTCGGCATCGCGGTCACGTTGCCCTTGCTCGAAGGCCCCATCGTGGGGCTCATGAAACTCGCGACCGAAATCTTCACCGGTGGTTGACAAGCTCCCCCTGCCGCGCTGCGCGCGACCCCCCAGGGGGGCGGCACTGGCCGTCCGGCAAAGCCGGCCCGGCGGTGCCCCCGGTGGGACTGCGCTCGGTCTACCACCTCACTCCCACTGCAGGTCGCGCAGCTTCCACTCGTCACCATCGCGTTGCCAGCGCAGCTGCACCGTGTAAGGCGAGGCCCGCTCGGGGATGAGCCCCTGCGCGCCCGTCACCACGATCTGCGCCTCGGTCACGCCGATGGGTGAACCCGGTGGGTCGATGCGGCTGCTGCGCGTGACGGCAATCACCTTGACGTTGGCGTAGCGCAGGAACATGAGCGCCATGGTCTTGCGCGCCCAGTCGCGGTCGAACTCGTCTTTCGCGCGGAATTGCGGGTCCAGCATGTCGAACACCGCGCCCGTGTCCTTGGCCTCCAGGTGGTCCTGCAGCTGCTGCGCAGCGGCCTCGAGCGCGGCCTGCGGGTCGTCTTTGCTGCAGGCGGTGAGCCAGGGCAAAACACAGGGCAGGCTCAGCGAAAGAAAAAGGCGTCGATCCAGCTGGGGCATGGTGCTGTCCTCCGGCGCTCAAGCGCCCGGCTTCGCGCGGCGCAGCTCGTCCAGCTGCTGCAACAACCAGGCCGCGCTGGGCACCGGCGCCCGGCCGCTGCACCGCACCTGGTAGGCCACGCCGGTGACGCTGCTCTTGCTGGCTGCCAGGTAGATGAAGCCCTCTGCGGTCTTCACCGCCTCTTTGCTCTCCACGTGATCCAGCTTGCGCTGCAGGTGGGCGCGCGCCTGCGCTGCGCTGTACCAGCGGTCATTGCGGTTGAACTCGCAACCCGAAGCCTCCAGCCTGTTCAGCACCGCGGTCACTTCGGCTTTGGCGGCTGGGGGCAGGGGTTCGGCGAAGGCTGCCAGGGACACTGCAAATAGCGACAGCGTAATAGCGAAGCGATGGAGAAGTTGCATGAGGGCCAGCAAACCTTTGACCAAATCAGACGACAAGAAGGACAGCTCTTCGATAGCCCGTTTGTCGCACTGGCTATCTTGAACGGCGCGCTCCCAGCAATATTGCTTCGAGGTCCGCTTGATCTACCGATGAACTGCCAAGTGTGTCGTGGCGCATAGCCGCCACCATGTTGGTAAAGGCAACGCACTGCTCATTGGTACTCATGGCTGCGCCCAAGCGTTCGAATGTTGCAAACGCCGTGATGACCGCAGGAGCGCTGTAGAGGGAGATTCTGCATTTGGCATCTGCGGTTTTTGAACCCAGCTGCCTCCCTTCTATTGAGCCTTTTTGGTGGCCAAGATTTGCATGCTCACTTACGCACTGCAAATAGTCAGCGTACGCCTTTGCTCGAAGGTCGCGCTGATGCTTCTTGTCGTCGAGGTGGCGCGTGAAAAGAAACTGCAATACAGCTCCAACGACAAGACCAGCCAAAGAGAAAGCAGCAGTAATCAAGAGGACTCCTTCGCAACAGAAGCACAGTATTTTCCAGGGCACCTGTGGGACAAGCCGTATAACTCAGTGAAGGCGACGACGGCTCCTTCGCCACCCTTACCTCAATCCCCTCCTGCACGAGGGAGAGGGAAAAGCCTAGCAACCAACTGCTCTGTCCCGAACGCAGAAAGCGCCCTCACCCCTTCTTGCTACCCCCAAACACCAGCAACCCCACGCCCGCAGCGATGGCAGCCAAGCTGGCCCAGGTGGGCACCGGCACCGTCTGCTTTTCGGTGACCGAGAGTTCCAGCGGCCCGAGCTTGAGCTCGTGGCTGGCCTTGTTGAAGCTGAAGTCGCCGAACAGCAGGCCCAGCGCGCCAGCGGCGATGAGGACGATGCCGAGAATTTTTGCGATGCCCATGGGAGATCCTTTCAAGAGGGAAGCATCTTGCCACGCAGGGCCTGCGAAGCTGGTGAACGCGGCACCGGGCGTCCTATTCGCCATCGAGCGCTCACTGCCCTGCTGGCCGCAGAGGCGCACTGATTGAGCGCGCCCTCATCGCCATTGACCACCCCTGCGGCGGTGGAGAGTATTTCGCTGAGCATCGCCACGCTGCGCGACCAGCGGGTGATTCTGGACAGCGACCTGGCCGCGCTGTACGGCGTGGAAACCAAGCGCTTCAACGAAGCCGTCAAGCGCAACACCGCCCGGTTTCCGGCGGACTTCATGTTTCAGCTCACAGCCGATGAGTCCGATTCTTTAAGGTCGCAAATTGCGACCTTAAAGTAAGCGGTCAATAGACCGCACCCCTTGCGCTGTCCCGCAGTTCAGATCTTGAGCGCAGTGATGCGCCAGGGCAGCAAGGCCTCGTAGTCATCGACAGTCCTGGCCCGCGGGAGTGCCACCAGCAAC
>NZ_MUNZ01000052.1 GCF_002001205.1 Hydrogenophaga sp. A37 | reverse complement strand
CCTCGGGAAGGGGTGGGGGATGGGCAAACCTTGCAGCACGAAACAGTGAGCCAGTCACCTGGCCCACCGCTGAAAGATCCCCCCACAAGTCCCCCTCACCTGTGGATGGGGGCGCCGTGGGGGGAGTGCGGTGGGCCCATTGGCGCACGCGCTGCCCCAGCCTCTTCGGGCGACCAGCGCAGCGCAGGCGGCCGAGCTACTTGAGCAGCGGCGGCTCTGCGGACGACGTGACACAAAGCGCAGCGACTGGCGCGGCGTTCGAGCCGCTGCGATCACTTCAGGGGTTCGCTGCCTCCGGAATTCCCAGCGGCCCGGCTTCGGGCTTGGCGGGTGTCCGGGGGGATGGTCTGACGGGCGGGACGGGGCCACAGCGCAGCGGCGGGAGTGGACCGAGCGTCAGTTCGTCCAGCGGGCTCGTTCCCGCGCAGCGGGAAGGAAACCAGACCGCGATCCCCGGGCTCGGGACAGGGCTGCTGCTCCCTGTGCTGCCGGCGAACACCGGCCATGCTCCGCCCTCCCCTGTGTCCGCGCGCAGCGCGCTGAACAGCAACAAAAAATTGGGGCCCCAGGGGTTACACGAGGCCAAGCTCGGCCATTGAATTGACCGCGTCGCCCGCCACGATGAAGTGGTCGAGCACCCTCACATCGACCAGCGCCACCGCCTGCTTGAGCGTCTGTGTCAGATATTCGTCGGCACGCGATGGACGGGCAGCGCCGCTGGGATGGTTGTGCACCAGGACCAGAGCGCAGCTGTTCCGAAGCAGCGCATCGCGAACCACCTCGCGCGGGTAAACCGATGTCTGACTCACCGTGCCCCGGAACATCTCGACGTAGTCCAGCACGCGGTTCTGTGCATCCAGATGCACCACCGCAAACACCTCGTGCGGCAGGTTGCCCAGCCGGGCGCGCAGGAAGTCCTTGACCACAGCAGGAGAATCCATCAGGTCGCTGCCTCGCACCTGTGCGGCCAGCAACTGCTGAGCCGCCAGCAGCACCTCGTCGGCCTCGGCCGGACGGTACTGGCCCGCGACATCGCGCACCAGCAAAGCGGAAGCGGCAACCGAGAGTGCCTGGAAGGAATCGAGGGAAGAAAACAGATCGTGCTGCATGACCAACTCCGGTGATCGGGCGGGATTGCCCGAGACCGGAACCGGCACGCCGCAGCGCAGCTGTCACAGGTTCGAAGACGGCCGAATGGCCGCCAGCGCCCACAGGGCGCGCAGACCTTGACGGCGAGAACGGTGTGCAAGGATGAAGGGATCAGCAAGCCAGCCCCACCACACCTGCAGGCGTGAGGAGGGCAAGCGCAGCGCGCAGGCCGGGGGCCTGCCCTCGGCCGGAGTGCGTCAGGGATCGAAGCCGCATGGCCGCGACCCGGCACGGGGCGCGGCGCGAAGCCCGCAGAGCCCGACGGCGGTACGACGGGACGCAGGTATTCCTCAAACAGTCGTGATTTTTATGATGGACGCCATCTCGGTTCAAGTGATTTGTAACACTTCCACTTGGCACATTGGGACCTCGGCATCTGGTTCTGGCAAGTCTGCGGCATGCCAATTGAGGTCTTGCACTGGCCTGTCTTGATGATCTCTGCCGGGCTGGCCGATCCGGGCACGAAGATCGAAATCGAGACTACGGCGCTGAAGAGCACCGAAACTCTCTGACCAAAAGTCACTGGTGCCGGTGGCCGCCTTGTCCGCGCAGGGGGCTCATGGCTGCCCTTTCGGCGGCCATCCGGCCTGGGCCAGGCGCTCCAGCATCGTGTCCAGTACCGATGCATCCTGATAGGGCCTCGATGTACGCAAGTCCGCCTGAGTGAACCAGGGTGCATCGCGGCGAAACCTCTCCATCATGGTTCGCGCATCGGCCACTCTGCCCAAAGCAACCAGGGAGGCCGCGAGCTCTGGTGCTGTCGCGAACTCCAGGTTCGTGATCCGGTCCCGATACGCCAAGGCATCCTCGAATCGACCTTCCAGATAGTCCAGCACAACAACCATGGCCAGTTTGTAGTCTTTCGGATTGCGATCACGGGCCAGTGCGGCGTTAAGCCACTGGCGCGCCGTCTTCCATTCGCCCGCATAGAGGATCACTTTGGCCAACAAGAACAGACCATCCGTGTCGTTGGGATACGCCTCGACCCCGGCAAACGCATGGCGTCTGGCGGCACCGTAATCGCGCTTGTAGTGCACTTCAACATGCGCCTGCAGCCAAAGGCCAGTTCTTTTGGCAGTCACCGGCAGAGCCGGATCGGACATCCCTTCCTCCAACAGCCGCGCTGCCTCCTCCATGGACGAAGAGGCTTCGTTTGCTTTAACAACACCGTATTGATTCATCAGCAAGTGGTTCCACCCTTGCATGATCTTCAACACCCCGGACCTCGGAAGCTTTTGCAGCCCTTCACGGCAGATCTCTATCGCTCGGGCAGTGTCTTGTGGCGTGCGTCGAAAGAAGTGATACCGGCTGCGCATGGCGTAGTCGTACTCGCAGAGATCGCCCTCGGTTTTGCGCCAGGCCTTCCGCATTTCGCTGCGTACGATCACCCCATTGATGCCAATCAGGCTGTGCAGCAGACGCGTGGTCACGGCATCCTGCAGCGCCAGAACGTCGTCGCCGGTTTCGTCGAACCGGTCGGCCCAGACGCTGGTGGCGGTCTTTCCATCGATCAGTTGTGCGGTGATGCGCACCCGGTCGCCGCTTCGCCGCACCGTTCCCTCCAGCACGTACCGCACACGCATCTCAGCGGCCACCGCCCGCACATCGATGGCGTGCCCCTTCGAGATGTTTGCCAAACTGTGGGAGACCGCATGCACCTCGCGCCAGCGGTTCAGTTCAGCAATGATGTCCTCGGTCATGCCATCTGCGAAATGCCCTTGGTTCACAGATTCAGAGAGGTCCTTAAAGGGCAGTACCAGAATCGAGGCCGGCAGGCTGTCAACGGCCTCAGTTTCCCCCGCCAGTGTGTTCATTGCCCGAGGCTCTTGGTCAGGCTCTGAAGCCAGCCGATAGCCCCGTTTTGGCAAGGTCTGGAGCCTGTCCCGGTCGGTCGCACCGAGCGCCGAACGAATCTCGCTCACACACTGAACCAGGCTGTCCTCCACTACCGAAACACCGGGCCAGACCGCTGCGAACAGGGCATCTTTCGTGATCACTGTGTCCCGCTGGGCAGTTAGCACACGAAGCAGCTCAATCGTTTTGGGACGCAGCAGCGTTTCCCGACCATCACCCGCGCGGACCCGCCCGGTGCCAAAAAAGACCGTTGCTGCACCGATCCGAACCGGTTCGCCCATTTCAAACCCTCCGTTGATGCAAGTTTCGCAAAATTTCGTCGCACTTTCGGGACTGGACGCGGCGCTCGCCCGAGCATACCTCCATTGGTTGACTGCATTCCCGGTTCGCCTCATTGGTTGGAATGCTGGTTGCAGCCGAAACGATTTAGCCTTCAACAAGGATGACGGGAGAGCTGTATGGGTCCGGCGATTGCTTCGCAGATGTGGCCTGTAGTCGCTTTGCCAAGAACACGGCCAAACTGATGATGCTGATTGCACTGAGCAGTTTGTGGATGGTGCACAAGCGGAATTTGAACATGGCACAAGGATGAGCGGACCCGAAAATGGCCAAAAGGGTCGTGAAAGGTATCGAATTCGACCTTTAAACACATTGCAAAACGCAGGAAATCCCGTCATTGCAGAAACCACTCATAAACATCGGTTTCGGAGGGTGTTGTGCAGACCTCCCCTAAGGAAAGAAAAGGACCCTGACTCCACTTCGCTGAGGGGACTTCTTCAACGCTTCTCCTTGCCCCTCTCGGGGCCTTGGAAGGCCGCCCAACTCCGGTTTAGAAGTGACCGGATAGGGGGAGACGTCAGAAGAAAAGATTCCTCTTTATTGACCTTTCGGGGTTTTCCCGGGGAAACGTCTAACTTTGCAAATTTCACAATGTATGGTGCAAAGGAAGCGAGGAAATGCATTAAACGAGTGGGAGGTTTAAATTGAGCTCAATTCGATTACGGGCTTTCTGTTGCGTTGTCCGCTCCGCCGCGACCTGCTCCTTTGCAGTAGCGCTACTTGGCTGCGTCTCTGCCCCCTCGGCCCCTGTCGGATTGCGCGCAACCTCAGACGGTTACGTCGTGGAAGCAACATCAAAGTTGCCGGTCTACTTCTACGTGCTAGACAAACCCGGGGTATCTCGCTGCTATGAAGAGTGTCTACGCTTCTTTCGGCCAGTTGCAGCGACGGGGGAAGGCCTAGGGGCTGGATACAGTGTTGTTGCCCGGAATGACGGCTCGCGTCAACTGCAGTTCCAGGGTCGCCCGCTATACGTGAGCGTATCTGACATCGCCGGTGGGCAACCAAGAGCGCAAGCGGTTCACCAAGGATGGCTGCCCCTGCAAATGACATCTCTTGGCAGAAGAAGAACTGGGTGGTTCCAGTAACGCTGAAAACGCCTACGTGGCAATGGAGGTCGGACGCATGCAAGCAAGAACTTGGGTAATGGCTGCCGCGCTCCTGCCGCTATCGGCTGCTGCAACGGCTCAAGTCTCCCCGCCCAGCCCGCCGGCTTCTTCTCCCGACGTGCCGCCGCCCAGAAGGAGCACAACTAAGTGTCCGAAGGAGCTGGGTGCACTCGCATCCACAGCCCAACCAGCCATCGACGTCCGAAACGTAACTCACAGTCAGATCAACGCCGACGGACAAGCGACTGTTTCCTTCGACGTATGGGTACGGAATAGCAGCTCGACTCCGGTTCACTATCAGTTGCGCTTCACTGCTGGCGGCTTGCCGCGCGACTCCAAGGTCGGGAACCTATTGATCGACACGTCAAGAGAGCGTGAACCAGAGTCACTGCCGGAAGGCGTCGACCTCTCAGCGACCACACCCGTCAGCCTGTCCAAAGAGAGGGTCGGAATCAGACGAAATGCATGTCACTTGTACTCGGTAAGTATCGATTACCAACTCGGAGGCGGCCCCGACTTCCGTACAAAGGCGACCTGCAGCGACAAGACGCCTGGACTTGGTATTACGGTCGACCTCGACACTGCCAGTGCAGGCCGATCTATCACAGCGTGCGCAGCATCGCCATCAGACCAACGCACCGCCCTGATCAGTGACGACGAGGTATCAGTCAGCGACCTCTATATCGAGAAGGCAGTGATCCAAAAGACACTGGCCGACGAGCTCTTTCTCACTGCGGGAAGAAGCTCGGACCGGAGAGATGAGGCAAAGAAGAAGTACCAAGCTGCTCGCCTGACTGCGCTCGAGGCAGGTCGGGTGCAGGTTCAGGAACTCGCCCCAAGTACCCGAGCAACCCAACGCCTTCTGCTCGCAGACATCGACTACCGCTTGCTCTTGATCAGCGCAGGAATAGATTTCTGGGGTGGCTACCGTGGGAAATCGCCCGGGGTGCCGATAAGGCATTTGATTGCGCTGGAAGACTTGGTGAATGAGTTCGATCGAGTTATTACACAAATTGACGCGCTAGGCTCAGATCAAGCTGATGCTGACAAGGAGATTCTGAAAGCCAAGGCTGCGCTGGCGGAGCTGAATGGAAAGCTTAGGGCTTACGTAACAGACAAAGAGCGCGGCGTAGTGCTAGAGAAGCGGGAACGCAAGACCATCGACATGGGATCTCGTCGCTTAAGTGCGATATCTCAGGCGCAGACTCAGATCTCCCAGCGGATGGATGCACTAGCGGCGCAGCAGGAAAGCCTGCAGAAACAAGCAAGTGCACTCATCACTCGAGCAGTGGTTAGCGCCTCCGGCATAGATCCGGCAGTGGTGGAAGGTCTGAGGCAAGGTGACATCAAGGCCGTTGCCTCTGCCTACATCACATCAGAATTGGCAGCGCCGGACTCGGAGATCTCTCAGGCAATCGCAGGCGTGTCTAGAGAGTCGGCGAAGTTCGTTGATCTATACCGTGAAGCCAAGACACGCCTAGAAGACGCTCAAGAGCTACGCAGCGACCTCGAGTCAGCCGCTGAGGTGGTTCGAAATCCGACCGCAGAGAACATTAGACGACTTGGTGCTGCCGTATATGAGCGATTGCCTCCGGCAAAGCGCGCAGAGTTGGAGAACGGACTTCGAGACAAGATTGCGGGCGTCGAATGGGTACGAGCTGTGGAGCGTACTGCCAAGTCATTGAAGGTTGACGAGGTACTAGTGCGGCGTGAGGTCGCCCTGGCGATTCAACGCAGCGGAGTATCTGCGGATCAGGTTCGGCGGATGGTTGGACCAGCTCTGCAGGCCTCGATCAAGCTGGAGGGAGAAGCGACACCAGCGATCAATCGCATCTTCGCTGAGGTTCAGCGAGATCTGCTCGTGGCCGGGAAGCGCGTTGAGGACGTGAATCTTGGCTTGCACGCAATCATGACTGCGGCCCCCGAAGAGTTCGTTAAGTCAGTACCCCCTGAGCTGCGCGCTCTTCTTAGGGCCCACCTCAAAGTCGCTGACGACAAGGCTTTGGCGCTTGCGCTCGCGCGCGGCATGCCATCTGATCTCCGCGTAGCGCTTGCAAGCGCGGATCGTATCGTTCTTGAGTCTACCCGGTTGTCTCAGAAGGTTGAGTTACTCAGATCGCAAGTAGTAGTGGACAAACCCATCTCTGGCGCCGTTGAACAGAGCCTGGCTCAATGCACTCGCATGCTCGACGCGATCCTGGATTCAGCGAGCGCAAGAACTGATGTAGTGCTCTCCAGCCTCCCACTTGATTCGCTCAAGACGCAAGTCACGATCTTGCGGGAGCCAAACATCATCGCCTCCATGCGGGACGCTTTGGTGGGAGTGCTTCCGAATGAGGCAGCGAAGTCGGATGTTTCGAAGGCAGTCATGTCCGGAGCAATTGGCAGTGCTTACATGGAGGACGCCATACTGGGCACAGAGGGGGCGACGCCAAAGGCAGAGCAGGCTCCAGCAAGTCCTCCAGTTACACAGTCGCCTGACCAATCGACCGATTCTGGCCTTGATCCAGCAGCCAACGCCGCACTGACAGCTGCACTGAACGCCGCATTTCCAGGAGCGGGGGTCGCGCTTCAGCTGGCCCAGAGCTTTGCCGCAGCGAGCGCAAACGCGGCTCTTCTTGACAGTCTTGCGGATGAGTCAGCCCGCCTGATGGCTGAGAAGGTTGAGTTGTCGGACCGCTTGACCGAAAAGTACTTTGATGCTGTCCTGGCCCAGAAGGATCAAGAGAGAGCGGAGGCGCTCGCGGATGCGTCAAGAGAGCAAGTCTCTCTCTACCAGACCTTGATGGAAAAGAGTGTCGAAGAGGCCAACACGGATGATCTGAAGATCGGCTTGAGACGCGGTTGGGCCTATTACCTAGCCGAACGGATGCGTGAAGAGTTTGATCTCTTCGACAGGTCCTTTGCACTTTGGTCACAAGGCGAAGCCGCGCAGGGAGTTGTCGAGGATGAAATTCGCAACGATCCCCAGAACGTCCGCTATGCACTTGACAACGACATTCACCTTTATGACTGGCTGAACCGGTCCCGAGAGAGCACTAGGACGGACCCCGACCTGCTACGCGTGCATTGGTCTCGAATGCTGCGCCTGGCTAAGGATGTCTGCCAGAGACGAGGCTGCAAACCGGGTGATGGCCTACTGGGCCAAGTGGGCGCAACGCGCAACATAGGCCTCGCAACAGATCTATTGCCTCCTGATGAGGTCAGCAGGTTTCGCACATGGCAGAGGAGCCCTGTCGGAAGATTTCAAGCCGATGTGTTTCTCTCGCCCATTCAGTCGGTCGTGCCTCTCGGACTCGAAAACCTGCGTGTAGTTGACATTCGAGTCTCAGCGAAGAAGGCAGATGGGAATCTCTATGCTGCAGGACCAATCTCGATAAGGCATCTCGGTGTCGCGTACATACCCAGAATCAAGCGCACGCCTGATGAACCAGCTTCATTGACATATCAGATCGAAACATATGCGGCGAGAGCGACATCGTCGTTCAACACAGTTTCTGAGTTTGACCTCAATGCGCTCAGGACTAGATACGACAGCTTCTTTACTGGGAGCAATCTCCCCTCTGCGCGAGCGCTCGAAGGTTACGGACTCTATGGCAGATACTCAATTGCGCTTGAGCCTACCAGCGAGAACTTGTCCGCGCAGGACGTTGTACTCAGATTTGCGTACTTCTATCAGGATCCCACGAACGTCTCCAGCGAACGACAGTTTGTGTCCGAGCTTATCGGTGGAGGGGCTTACGCAGACACTTCGTCGCTTGAACTGATAGACGACAACTCACAGTGCCAAGAACCAGGAGTGTCTGGGGTAAAGCGACGCACACGCGGCACAAGTGCCGCCACTTTCGCCTTTTTCTCCGGTCGCACCCCATCGCCCGTCCGTGGAGCAGTTATCTCACAAGGCGAACGGGGCGAGATCGAACGCCTTCAGCAATGCGCACGAATAAAGGTTCACAACAACTGCTCTGCCGAGAGAAACTCGTTGGACGCGGCCACGACCACCCTCGGCCGACGGAGCTTCGCATCAACTAAACAGCGGCAGGATTTCGATGGCGTTAGCCTATTCTCTGCGGATCAGCGCAGTACTCATATTTCGCAGCAGCGCCTTGAGCTACAGGAATGCCTGAAGCGACATCGTGCCGAATAAACGTGGAGAAGACATGAATACAATTCGGGGAAAAGCACTGGCGTTGCTATTTTCTCTATCGGCTTGGAATGCACTGGCTCAATCAGCTGCAATTCAATCCAACATTCAGGGCCAGGTAGGTTCGTTCACAGAGCTATTTGCTGGCCAGAAGTTCTTCCCTGGACAGAAAGTCCTTCTCGTCATATCAGGGCAGATTGATGTCAATCATGAGTATTGGGAGGATCGCCGCTGCAACTGGCTGGGGCTGAACTGTTGGTACGAAAAGCGAGATCGCCCGTACTTCTACGGCCCCGATGCGTATCCTGCCGTGGTTCGCCCTGAGCGTGGCGACGCTGTTGTTTCGCCCGAACTCACGGGAGATCCCAAGCTGGAAGCTTCAGGTGCCTCCTTTATACCCTTCAAACCTGGCTCCCCACAACAAATCGAGTTCACAGTAGTGCGTCAGGAAGCAGACTCGAAGCTTGCAATCTTTGGCACTGGAGTAACTTTCGAAGCAAAGATCGCCGATACAGGTCCTCGAGGTGCAGTTACCCGTGTTGGGTGTGTTTCTCGCATCACCTGCAGTGGAGGTCAATACTCTGTCTCCGTTGCTAGCATAGACAATGCGGGTAGGCTCGATCTACTTTCTTCAATTCTCGAAACGAAAAGGAGTGCTGCCGAGATAATCCAATCACTCGATCGACGATTTATTGAGGACGAAGCGATTAAGGAGAAAATCGCTGTGGCGCTATACAGACACAGCCAAAGCCTTCATGCAGCACCGGAGCCGACCGCAGACTACATTGCGCTACTAGAGTACGCATCAAACCTCGTCCCCAGCGCGCTAAGTGGCGAGATTGGGAACAAGCTTTCGCTTGCGTACCTCAAGTCTGGAAACATCAGCTTGGCGAGAGATAAAGCCGGCTCTGATCACGACAGGCTAGCCAAGTCGTTCGAGCAGAATCCAAAGGATCCGAATGCGCGCCGTGAGTACGCAACAAATCTTCGGATTCTTGGACAGATCAGGCTCCGAGAGAGGAACGGCATGGTGTCCTCAGATCTCACTCGGGCGATCTCACTATTCATTGATTCGAGCAAGATCGCGGCAGAGGGTGCGGAAGATCAGGCCCTCAGCCGCACCGATCGAAAGTTGCTTTACATCCTCGCGAAGGAGTCCCTGATCGACTGCACTCGGGCGCTCATGATGCTCAAAACTCCGGTCAACCTTGCCAAGGCAGAGAACATTGCGACGCGGGCGATTGAATTCGCCAAACAAGCAGCAAGTTTGCAATAGGTGGGCGATGGGCAACTTGAAACTGCGACTCCAGTTGCTTCTTGTGCGTAGCTTCGTGCAGCCCAAACGTACCTAAGTTCTAAAGAGGAAAATTCATGCTCAAACGCAGGGACATCATCATCTCAGCGGGAGCCGCCAGCCTCGCGCGGTTTGCGATAGCCGCACCGGTTAGTGTGGACCACAGTCAGAAGATGTATGCGGTCGATCAAGGCACATCCAACTTGTGTTGGCTCGCATCGGCCGCGATGCTCATGTCTGCGGCAAGGGGAGTGCCGACCACCATGGCACAACTGGCTGGCGAACTCGGCGGGATGTGGAAGTCCATGTACGACACCAAGGCGGCTATCAGCGTCGATCGCGTGGTGCCATTTGCTAAGGCGCTCAAAGCTCGAACGGATGGACTCAAGTCCATGACGCCCGACACTTGGGCCAAGCTCATCGGTCCCGGTCCAGTGCTCCTGCTTGGTTACACGCCTGGAGCGTTGATGGGCCATGCGATAGTGCTGGCGGGACTAACTGGCGACACCAAAGATTTCAAGGGTATGAAGGCTATGGTCGTCGACCCGAACGGTGGAGCGAAGTCAACGAAGGCGTTCCCTGCTCTTCTCCAGTTCTATGAAGGCGCTGCGTCTGCGGGTGTGCCGCAGTTGATGTTCCTGTGAACTGCAAAGCGCCGACGCATCGTCTCGTTCGGGCCAACTTTTAGTGTTGAAGCGAGTGGGTACTGACGCCTGGACAGGGGCATAGAGTGACTCTGGTGTCGAAAGCCAGCGCTTTCACTATGGCTCACTTAAACACAAAGATTTATGAGTTTACGGGACCTGCTCAACTTCTACTTCGGCGCTTGATTCTTCAATTCATTCGCCATTAAATATCATCTCGATTTCCAAAAGGTATAAGGAGAAAATTTCAATGACTAATCTCCCAGAAAATCGGAACGAATTCGAACCTGCTCTGCTTGATGCGGCTTTGCACCCAACGCGGCGACTTATTTTAGCGACAGCAGTAGGGAGCATCGTGTATCCTATTGTCGGTTTCGCACAAGCCCAAGTCGCACCCTACCAATTGCTTTCCTTGTCGACCCGGGACTTTCCTATACAGAAAATCGGAAGCTGCGCCGACCTTGAGCGAAACATCACGTTCATGATGGCTGAAGCCAAGCGTGCAAAAGACAATCCAGTCGCTGTTGGCAAAGAATTTCTGGCTCAGGTTGACGCTAAACGTGCAGAGTTCAAGAGTGCACACAATTCGGCTCTGAAACTTTTAGAGGCGGGTAAAATTGATTTGGCATTGAATAGTACAGGTTTGGCTTTGAGCACTCTTTCAATTGCTCTAGGAGTTGCATTTACTGGCCCCATCGCTGTCGGGGTTCTAGCTGGCGCAACCGTCCTAGCTGGGCCCGTAATGTTTGCCGCGCAAGCATACTTTGCACCAAACTCGGTAACGCCCACATTCGCGGGCGTGTTCACAGCTCAGCGTGCAGGCATGTTTGTCGAATTAAGCGCACAACACGCTGGCAGGAAGCTGCTACAGCACTCGGTGGCTGCTTTAGGACTTTTTGTTGCAGCATACGAGTTTAAAAATACGTACGCAGATGTCACTAAAGCACAAACAGCTTTGAAAAAAGCAATAGTGGAATTAGGACAAATAGAAGCGGCACTTACAGCAATAGGATCTGATCACAAGACTTGGGGTGAGCTTCGTCACCTACAGCTTGTTACAAGCGCCAACTCCCTCAAGGGTTTTGTTGAGGCTAGCCGCAGCACTAACTGCCTTTTCGTGATTGATCCACCTGGCCCAATTCTTCGTCGGCCATGATCCGAAAGTTGTAGGAAGGTCAACTGCAAGAGTTTCACTGCGCCTTACAGGTAGCAAGGCACAGTAGCTCCAGTGCCCTTCGTTTTTCTGGTAAGTAATCGTGTCCATCGTAGTGCCTGTTCTGAACCCCCGTCAGACCATGTGACTGCAGATGACCTCTCACCTCGCGGCCGACACCCTCGCGAGCCAGCAAGGTTTCAACGCCTGAGCGGATTCGCTTAAGCTGAAAACTCTCAATCTCCGACCCGACAATCTCATGAGCCCACCCCGTCAGCGTGCGCGCACTGATGGGTTTTTTCCCGTGGGTGGTCGAGAAAACGTATTCCCCCTCACGCGCCAATTGCTTCAGGTCGATTGCCGCGGGGGGTACTAGGGGCACCTGATGAGGGCGCGGCCCCTGGCTGGGACGGCCTTTGCCGTCGAAGAGCCTGATACTGTCTTCACCAACATCCGCCCACCTCAGTCGGATGAACTGCTCGATGCGTTGGCCTCCGGTCAATAGGTGCAACCTCAATGCTGCTGCTTCAGGTCCAGGGCGAGCAGCGATCAAGTTCCAATACCTCTTCAACTCCTCCAGGGTCAACGGCCGCTTGTCGGCACGGTCGAACTGAGGGGACCGTCGTGTCTGCGCTGCTGGGTTGAACACCACGCCGAAGGTCTTGAAGGCCACCGGAATGGCGGCCAAGGTCCGCACATCCAGCGCACACTGATAGGCAGCTCGCAAGTAGGACCGCAATTTGTTCGCTGTGCGCCCCTTGCCACTTTCGATGAGCCGTCGCAGCATATCGAGCACCTGGTCGGGCGTGAGGTCCACAGCTGGCGCCTTGGCCACCGCAGGCCATGCTTCCATTACATGCTTCTGAAAAATCCCCTGCGCATCCACATGGCTGCGACGACCCTGCGCCTTCAGATATTCCACATAGGTTTCGAGCAGCTTCTCCAGGGTGCGCGTGGATTTCTCGGCCTCTTCCGACTTCTTGGCGAGAAAGGCTTTTCGTGTCTCGGCCTTGGCCTCTTGCAGCCCGCCCGTGTCGGCACGTTCGACATGCACCTCGGCCAGCGCCCTGCACCTCTCTAGCGCGGCAACGATGCCGTATCCACGCACAGTCGGCTGGAGCTTCTTGGGCGGCGCAGTCGGGTCGTAGACGCCGATGCTGGTCTTGCCGGCATACGAGTACCGCCAGTACAGCTGGACCGCGCCATTGGCCAGCTTGCGCGCCTGCAGCGCACGCCTCGATCCAGGCGGATGTGCAGGGTCACGAGCGCTACCATTCAACCATCAAATGGCTGCCGAACCGTAAAGAGTTGATCCTTTGCCATAGTCTGCGGTTGCTCTGGTGCCATTCTGGTGCCAGTTTGAGCTGGGATGGTCCGGGACCGCCCGAAACGACTTTAGACGCAGATTGATGGTTTGCCGAGGGACCAGGAATGGCAAGTAGTATCAGGAAACGCCATAGGGTCTCATTTCCAGGGACTGTGAGTCCGTAGCTGTGTGTATTTGGGATCCTTGCCAACCACCTCTGGCTCTGAATTCAAGTGACCCGCCACTGCGCCACATCATCGCTAGTAATGTACTCAGATAAATGACGAGTCCCGAGGGTAAAGCGAACGACCGCACTACGCGAAAGGGTTGGTGGTACTTTTGGTGGTATCACAATCTTCAGATAAGGGAAGACTCAGGTTTCATGAGACCTGCAGCACATGATGTGAACGACGCCTCCCCGCCAGGACATCTCAAAAAGGCCACCTCTTAAGGTGGCCTTTTTCTTGCTCGCGATTCATCCCAGTCATCGTCCATCTGACCCGATTTCATTCGCGAGCTCGCATCAAACAAAAAAGCCACCGCTTGGTGGCTTTTTTGTTTGACGAAGAAGGCGCTCGCGAGCGCCTTCTTCAACCAACCGAGATCAGCGGATCACGGCGATGGTGGTGCGGGCACCACCCTTGTAGGTCATCAGCGTCAGGGCACCGTTCTTGATGTCGCCCTTTTCGTCAAAAGCGATGTTGCCGGTCACGCCCTTGTGCTCGATGGCCTTGAGAGCGGGGAGGTACTTGGCGGGCTCAGACGAGTTGGCCTTGACCATGGCTTCGGCCATCACCTTCACAGCGTCGTACACGTAGGGTGCATACACCTGAACATCGGAACCAAACTTGGTCTTGAAGTCGGCGCGGAATTTCTCCATACCGGCCTTCTGCTCGCCTTCAACGCCACCGGCTTCTGCGCAGTAGACCTGCTCGTCGGCCATGCCGTCACCGGCCAGCTTGGGCAGCTCGCTGGAGCAGATGCCGTCGCCACCCATGAACTTGGCTTTGATGCCCAGCGCCTTCATCTGCTTGAGCATCGGGCCAGCCACGGCGTCCATGCCACCGAAGAACACCACGTCGGGCTTCTTGGCCTTCAGGGTGGTCAGGATGGCGTTGAAATCGGTGGCCTTGTCGTTGGTGAACTCACGACCCACAACCTTGCCGCCGGCAGCCGTCACGCCCTTTTCGAACTCGTCGGCCACGCCTTGGCCGTAAGCGGTGCGGTCGTCAATGACGGCCACATTCTTGCCCTTGAGGGTTTCCACAGCGTACTTGCCAAGGGTGCCACCGAGGTGCACGTCGTCAGCCACCATACGGAACA
Organism: Hydrogenophaga sp. A37; assembly: GCF_002001205.1. Classification (GTDB taxonomy): domain Bacteria; phylum Pseudomonadota; class Gammaproteobacteria; order Burkholderiales; family Burkholderiaceae_C; genus Hydrogenophaga. The sequence continues at coordinate 37,516 of NZ_MUNZ01000052.1, read as the reverse complement.
CGCCAGCGTAACCCTGACGGGTGTACTTCGGGTTGGTGGCCGAGGGGGAAATTTGGGGAATGCCAGCGTCGTTGTAAATCTGCGAAGCAGGGATGGTGGTGCCCGAGTTCAAGTGACCGATCACACCAGCCACTTTGGCGTCCACCAGCTTTTGAGCAGCAGCGGTGCCTTGCTTCGGATCGGCAGCATCGTCTTCGGCCAGCAATTCGAACTTGGCGGGCTTGCCATTGATGGTCAGACCAGCGGCATTGAGTTCTTCAATGGCCATCTTGGCACCGTTTTCGTTGTCTTTGCCAAGGTGGGCAATGGCACCGCTGGTCGGACCCACGTGACCGATCTTGATCACACCGTCGGCGGCTGGGGCTGGCGCTGCGGCAGGTGCCTCTGCAGCAGGAGCGGCTGCAGGAGCAGCCTCTTCTTTTTTACCGCAGGCAACCAGAGCGACGGCCGCAGCGATAACGGCCAGTTTGATGTTCATGTGCATAGATGTCCTCGGAAAGGAAGAAAGGTTGGAATGCGGAGGGAACTTTTTCTCCACACCCATAAAGATACTCCAAAACACACGCACTTTCGCGGGCTGCGCCTTATTTGCGCGGCATCTTCAAGGGTTTGCCCCAGCACATATCACGCCAACGCATGAGCCATAAGACGGGCGCATGAATGCAAAACTCAAGCCTCCCGGTAGCCAGCAATGTCATGCGCCACCGGTTCGAGGCCAGCGTCCTTGTATTGCCTCCACCGTTCGCGAGCGCCCTGGCGGTCATCGGCGCCACCGCTCACCAGCTCGATGACCCGCTCAAACCGCTCCACCGCTGCGGGCACGGCACTGCCCATGTTGACAAGCACGTCAGCGTCGAACCTGTCGGTCTCGCGGGCACTCAGAACAATGGGGGAGCGCCGCAGCACGTGGGCCGGTTCTGAGTCACGAGCATGAGGCACAAACTCGCCTTGTCCCATGAGCCACAGCGCTCGGTCCAGCGCATCGAGGGCGTGCTCATCTCCACACACCAGCAGCTTCGAACCCCTCAAGTAGGCCTTGCGCAGCAGCCGACAGGCGTACGCATTCGTATCACCCACGTTGAGATGGAAAGCAACCTCGGTCATGACGACTCGAGAATCAGGCTCGACGAGGCGCCACCGCAGTCCTGCGCTTCTTTTCGTTTGATTTGCCGGTCTCTGCTGCGGCAGCTTCGTCGACCAGGTACTGAAGAAGCAACGGCACCGGTCGCCCCGTGGAGCCCTTGGAAGCACCGCTCTTCCAAGCTGTACCCGCGATGTCCAGGTGAACCCAAGGCGTTTCGGTGACAAATTTCTGGAGGAACTTGGCGGCGGTGATGGCTCCGCCAGCGCGCCCCGCAACGTTGCCCATATCGGCAAAGTTGGACTTCAGGCCCTCGGCATAGTCGTCGTCCAACGGCATGCGCCAGCACAGGTCCAAGGAACGGTCCCCCGCCACACTGAAGGCCTCTGCCAGCTCATGGCGGTTGGAGAACAGTCCTGATCGAACCGCACCAAGCGCAATCACGCAGGCGCCAGTAAGGGTGGCGATGTCAACCACACAACGGGGCTTGAACCTGGCCGCATAGGTCAGCGCGTCACACAGGATCAACCGCCCTTCTGCGTCAGTGTTAAGGATCTCGATCGTCTGCCCGCTCATGCTGGTGACCACATCGCCTGGCTTCACCGCCAGTCCATCGGGCATGTTTTCGCAACTCGGGATGATGCCGACCACGTTGATGGCCGGCTGCAATTCGGCCAACGCTGCAAAGGTGCCCAGCACACTGGCGGCGCCACCCATGTCGAACTTCATCTCATCCATCTCTGCGGCGGGTTTGATGGAAATGCCACCGGTGTCAAAGGTGATGCCCTTACCCACCAGAACCACAGGCGCACTGCCCTTGGCACCACCGTGGTACTGCATCACGATGAAACGCAACGGCTCTGCCGACCCACGGGCCACAGCCAGGAATGCCCCCATGCCCAAGGCGGCCACTTCTTTCGGCCCCAGCACCTCGGTCTTGATGCGGGGTTTGCGGCCAAGCTTGCGTGCGACGTCGGCCAGTTGGCTGGGTGTGGCGTGGTTGGCTGGGCGGTTCGCCCACTCCTTGGCCAACTCCACCCCCGTCACGAGGGCCTGCCCCATCTGGAACTCCTGACGCGATGCCGCCACATCTTTCACACCCAGCACCACTTGCTTGAGCGATCTCGCGTGCGCCGAGGGTTTGGTGGTTACGTAGCTGTAAGTCGCATCGGCCGTAGCGGTCATGGCTGCGCGCACGGCAGCGGCGTCACGCTCAAGTAAAGACAGCAGCACGCCCAACTTCTTGACCCCTGGCACCTTTACCTGCGCCAAGGCGGCCGTCATCGCCTTGCGCACCGCGGCGGCCGACCCATCTCCAGCACGAACCAGCACCACACGGCCGGCCTTGAACCCCACCGGGCGGTAGCACGACAGGCACTTTCCGGCGCCAGACTCCAGATCGCCGCGTCGTGTAGCCTCACTAACCAGCTCGGTCAGGGCATCAGAACCGCCTGCTGCGGCCACGCTGTCGGGCACGAGCACCAACACAGCATCAACGGCCCACTGTGCAGCTTGAGCGCCTGTAAGGGGTTTGAGTTCAAAGTCCATAATTGCGTCTTTCCGGTTTCATTCGATGTTATTCCATTCTTCTATTCGCACTGAGCTGGCGCGCAGTTTTGGGGCCACGCTGGTGGTGCTGTTCACCATCGTGCTGACGGTGCTGCTGATCCGCACCTTGGGCATGGCCTCCCGCGGCAGCGTCAACCCGGAAGAGGTCATGCTGGTGTTGGGGTACACCGTGCTGGGGTACACCCAGACCATCCTGACGCTGGCCCTCTTCATTTCCATCGTGTCAACGCTCTCGCGCATGTACCGCGACAGCGAAATGATCATCTGGTTCTCCAGCGGCCGCTCGCTCGGCGGATTTCTCAGTCCTGTGTTTCGGTTCGCCTGGCCCATTCTCATGGTGATCGCGCTGATGGTTTTTTTTGTTTGGCCGTGGGCCAACCAGCAAACCGAAGACCTGCGTGCCCGGTTTGAAAACCGGGGCGACCTGCAGCGCATTGCGCCAGGGCAGTTCCAAGAATCCTCTAGCGGCCGGCGGGTCTTTTTCATCGACAAAGACACCGCCGATGGCACAGAGGGAAAGAACGTGTTCATCTCCAGCATTGAAAAGAACGGCAACGAGACGGTGACATCGGCCAACTCGGGACGCATCGAATGGGTCAAAGACCGGCAGTTCCTGATGCTCAACAGCGGACAACGGCTGGAAAATGATCCGAATACCGGGCGCATCAAAGTCAGTGAATTCGAACAGTACGGTGCACAAATTGGCGCTGCTGCCATCTACACCGGCAGCGCAAGGGCGCTCAGGGCCCGCAACACGCTCGCGCTGCTCAAAGATCCCAATGTGGGCAACATGGGCGAGTTCGGGTGGCGCATTGGCGTGGCGCTGACTGCATTGAATCTGGTGTTGCTGGGCGTGGCGGCCACCATCAGCAACCCACGCGCCGGCAAAGGCGGCAATCTCATGTTCACCCTGTTTGCATTCATCGTTTACTTCAACATGCTCAATGTGGGACAACGGTGGGTGGCCTCCGGACAGGTCAACTGGGTCACCTTGCTGGTGCTGCTGCATGGCACCGTGTTGGCCTTGTGCGCGGTCTGGCTCGCCAAACGCCACCACAACGTCAGTCTGCTCGACCTGCCCCGCCGCTTCTTGACAGGCCCGCGGCCAGCAGGTGCTGTCGCATGAAAACCATCCGCCGACTCATCTATGGCGAGATCCTCATCGCCACGGGCTTTGTGTTGCTGGCGTTCCTGTCGCTGTTCTTTTTCTTCGACTTTGTGGAAGAACTCGGCTCGCTCGGGCAGCCCTCGCGCCTGGATCCGAAGGTGATCTACGAGATGCGCCATGCCCTGTTGTACGTGGGTCTGCTGATGCCCAGCCGGGTGTACGAGTTGTTGCCCATTTCGGTGCTGATCGGGTCGGTCGCGGTGCTGGCGCGTCTGGCGCAGAGTTCGGAATACACCATTCTGCGAACCAGTGGCCTGGGGCCCTGGAAAGCGCTGCGCACCTTGTTGGGCTTGGGCCTGCTGTTTGTCGCGCTGACCTTCGCCATCGGCGACTACGTGGCGCCCATCGCCGACAAAACGGCCCAATTGCTCAAAGCCCGTTACCAGGGGCGCATCAGCCTGGGGCAGACAGGCGCCTGGCTCAAGGAACGACAGACCCACAGCAATTTTTCGGTGAATGTGGGTTCGCTCTCGCCGCAAGGTGAGCTGGGTGAAGTTCGCATCTTCGAGTTCGACAACCAGGGTTTGCTCTTGTCCACGCTGCAGGCCGACAAAGGTCAGATCGAAAAGAACAACACCTGGACGCTGCGCAAGGTGGTTCGCCGCGAGTTCGAGACCTCCGGTCAGACGTCGGCCAAGATCGTCAAGAGCGTGCACCGGACGTTTCACTGGCCCAGCAGCATTTCCGCCGAGATGGTCTCGGTCGCCTTGCTGAAACCCGACCGCATGCGCACCGCGGACCTGTATGCCTATGTGCAACATCTGGAGGCCAACGGTCAGACCGCCCAGCGCTACGAAATCGAATTCTGGCGAAAGGTTTTTTACCCGCTCAGTTGCCTGGTGATGGTGGTCCTGGCGCTGCCCTTTGCGTATTTCCACTTTCGCAGTGGCGGAATCACGGGCTATGTGTTTGGCGGCGTGATGATCGGTATCAGCTTCTTTCTGCTCAACAACGTCTTCGGGCACATTGGCAACCTCAACCACTGGCGCCCCTGGCTCGCGGCCGCGTCTCCGGCCATCATCTATTCCTTCGTCTCGCTCGGTGCCTTTGGCTGGCTCGTGCTGCGACGGTGAACCCCATGCAAGGTGTGATCGTGTTTGCCCATGGTTCGCGGGACCCGTTGTGGCGCGCGCCCGTGGAGGCGGTGGCCGAACAGATTCGGCGCACCGATCCACACGCCAAAGTGGCCTGCGCCTACCTGGAGCTCTGCGCGCCCGATCTCCAGGCGGCCGCCAGCGCCCTGCTGGCCGAGGGTGCCACGAAGGTGCGGGTGCTTCCGCTGTTCTTTGGCATGGGAAAACATGCCCGGGAGGACCTGCCTGTGCTGATGGCCGAATTGGCCGCGTCGCACCCCCACGTGGTTTTTGAACAGCTGGCGACCGCTGGCGAAGACCCCCGACTCACCGCGCTGCTGGCCCGCATCGCCCTGGAACCGCGCACATGAATTTGCATCAGTTCCGCTTCGTGCAGGAGGCGGTGCGCCGCAACCTCAACCTCACCGAAGCAGCCAAGGCGCTGCACACTTCGCAACCCGGTGTGTCCAAAGCCATCATTGAGCTCGAAGACGAGCTGGGCATCGAGATCTTTGCACGGCACGGCAAGCGCATCAAGCGCGTCACCGAGCCCGGCCTCCAGGTGCTCAAGAGCATCGAGGTGATTCTGCGTGAGGTGAACAACCTCAAGCGAATTGGCGAACAGTACGCCGCCCAGGACAGCGGAACGCTGTCGATTGCCACCACGCACACCCAGGCGCGCTATGTGCTCCCAGGGCCAGTGGCAAAGCTGCGGCAGGCCTACCCCAAGGTGTCGATCAGCCTGCACCAGGGCTCGCCCGATCAGGTGGCGAAGATGCTGATGGAAGAGGTGGCCGAGATCGGCATGGCGACCGAGTCGCTGACCAACTACCCCGACCTGGTCACCCTGCCCTGCTACGAGTGGCAGCACGTGCTGGTGTTCCCGCACGACCACCCCCTGGTGGGTCGTGAACGCATCACGCTGGAAGACCTGGCCCAGGTGCCGCTGATCACCTACCACCCCAGTTTCACGGGCCGCACCCGCATCGACCAGGCTTTTGCCTTGCGTCACCTGCGACCCAACATCGTGCTCGAAGCCATCGACTCCGACGTGATCAAGACCTACGTCAAGCTGGGTATGGGCGTGGGCATCGTGGCCGAAATGGCCATGCAGGGCGACAACGCGACGCCCGATCTGGTGGCCCGCCCCGGGGCGCAGCTGTTCGGCCACAACCTGGCCCGTGTCGCGTTCAAGCGCGGCAGCTACCTGCGCCAGTTCGTGCTGCGATTCGCCGAGCTGCTGAGCGACCGGCTTTCACGCGAGCTCATCATGAAAGCCATGAGCGGGACGCCGGATGACTATGAACTTTGACACCCCCCGCGCCGGCCTGACGGCCGTCACCCCCCAGGGGGCAACACCTGCGGCCCGGCTGAGCCGGTTCCGCGGTGTTCTGGCTGGGGTTCCCTTGCTCTCCGGATATTGACATGGCAGCTCTCACGCCCCGCACCCACGCCCTCACCACCCGCCTGCCCAACGTGGGCACGACCATCTTCACCGTCATGTCCACGCTCGCGGCCGAGGTGGGGGCGGTCAATCTGGGCCAGGGGTTTCCTGACTTCAACTGTGATCCAGTGTTGGTGGATGCTGTGACCCACGCCATGCAGGCAGGCCACAACCAGTATCCACCCATGCCGGGCGTGCCGGCACTGCGCCAGGCCATGGCGGCCAAGATGCAGGCGCTCTACGGCCTGCGCTGCGATGCCAACACCGAGATCACCGTCACGGCGGGTGCCACGCAGGCCATCCTCACCGCCATCCTGGCCGTGGTTCACCCGGGCGACGAGGTCATCGTGCTCGAACCCTGCTACGACAGCTACGTGCCCAACATCGAGTTGGCTGGCGGCGTGGCCGTGCGCGTGCCGCTCACGCCCGGCAGCTTCCGCCCCGACTTTGGCGCCATCGCCGCGGCCATCACGCCACGCACCCGCGCGCTCATCATCAACAGCCCGCACAACCCCAGCGGCCAAGTCTGGACCGAGGCCGACATGCTGAAGCTGCAGGAACTGCTGGCGCCCACCGACGTGCTGCTGATCAGCGATGAGGTGTACGAGCACATGGTGTTCGACGGCCAGCAACACCAGAGCGCGGCGCGCTTCCCGGGCCTGGCGGCGCGCGCCTTCATCATCAGCAGCTTTGGCAAGACCTACCATGTCACCGGCTGGAAGGTCGGCACCGTGGTGGCGCCCGCGCCGCTCACGGCGGAGTTCCGCAAGGTGCATCAGTTCAACGTGTTCACCGTGAACACGCCGATGCAGCACGCACTGGCCGCCCACATGGCCGACCCGGCGCCTTATCTGCAGCTGAGCGCCTTCTACCAGCGCAAGCGCGACCTGTTTCGCGAGGGCCTGGCCGCTACCCGCTTCACGCTGCTGCCGGGCCAGGGCACCTACTTCCAGTGCGTCGGCATTGGCGATCTGGCGGTGCCCGAACGCGACCTGCCTGAAGCCGACTTCTGCCAGTGGCTCACCCGCGAAATCGGTGTGGCGGCCATTCCGCTCTCGGCGTTCTACGGCAACGGTTTCGACCAGAAAGTGATCCGCTTCTGTTTTGCCAAGAAAGACGACACGCTGCACAGTGCGCTGCAGCGCCTGGCCCGCCTGTAGGTTGACTGCGGCGCTCAGCTGCTGAGCTGAGCCCAGGCCTTGTCGAGCCGCTTCACGCTCACCGGCTGCGGTGTGCGCAATTCCTGCGCGAAGAAACTCACGCGCAGTTCTTCGAGCAGCCAGCGTACTTCCTGCAAGCGTGCGTCCTGCACACCCTTGCGTTCGGCCACCAGACGCCAGAAGCGCTGGTCCTGCGGGCGCAGTTCAGCGAACTTGGCCGCGTCGCGCGCCGGGTCGGCGCGCAGCTTGTCCAGCCGCAGCTGCACGGCTTTCAGGTAGCGCGGAAAGTGCTGCAACTGCGCGTAGGGCGTGCTCAGCAGAAAGCGCTTGGGCACCAGGCGCTGCAGCTGCTGGGTGATGTCGGTGGCCACGTCAGCGGGCGGTCGGCTGTCTTTCAGCTTGCGCGCGGCGGCCGCGTATTCGGTGAGGATCAGGCCCGCGTTGCGCGCGATTTCGGATGAGATCAGCGTGAGCCGGCCTCGGCCCTCTTCCACCCGCTTTTTAAACGCGGCTTCGTCGGTGGGCAGCGGGTCGGCCAGGAAGGCGCGGTCCAGCGCAAGTTCGATGATCTGGTTGCGCAGCTCCTCCAGCGTGCCGCCGCCCGCGCCGCTCTCGGTCTTGCCGACCTGCATGTAGGCCGTTGCCATGGTCATCAGACCAGGCAGGTTCTTTTCGAGGTACTTCAGCGCGTCGCGGATCTGCAGCGCGAACAGGCGGCGCAGGCCTTCGCGATGGCGTGCCATCGCCACCTCGGGCTCGTCGAACACCTCGATGCCGACCGCATCGCCCAAGTCCATCAGCGCCGGGAAACCGATCAGCGTCTGCCCGCCCTTGCGGATTTCCATCAGCTCGGGCAATTCACCGAAGTCCCAGCTGGTGTGGCGCTGGGCGGCGCTGGCGGCAGGTGCGGCTGGCGCTTCGGTCGCGACGCGGCGCGCACCGCCTGCGCTGGCGGGTGTCGGCGCGGCTTTGGTTTCTGGCGCGGCCGGGCGCAGGCTCTCCAGCTTCAGCGAAGCCAGCGCCTGAAACGCCCCACGCGCTTGCCCACCCAGCTCGGCCTTGAGCGCGGCGAGGCTGCGCCCCTGGCCCAGCTGGCGGCCGTGTTCGTCCACCACGCGCAGGTGCATGAAATGGTGGGGCGTGAGCATGTCGACCTTGATGTCGTTGCGCGCGATGTCGAGCTGCGTCGCTTCGCGCACCAGCTTGAGCAGCGCGTCCATCAGGTTGCCGGCACCGAACGCTGCAGGCTCGGTGAGCGCGTTGGCGAAACGTTCGGCCGTGGCGGGCAGCGGCACCAACCGCGAGCGAGGGCGCTGGTGCAGGGTTTTCAACAGCGCCAGCAGCTTCTCTTTCAACATGCCAGGCACCAGCCAGTCGCAGCGGTCTTCGCTGACCTGGTTGAGCGCAAAGATCGGCACCGCGACGCTCAAACCATCGCGCGGGTCGCCCGGTTCGTGCAGGTAGGTGCAGGCGCAGTCCACGCCGCCGAGACGCAGCGTCTTGGGAAACGCCTGCGTCGTGATACCGGCCGCCTCATGGCGCATCAGCTCTTCTTTGGTCAGCAGCAGGAGCTTGGGGTTGAGCCGCTGCGCGTCTTTGTACCAGTGCTCGAAGCTGGCGCCGCTGCACACGTCGGCGGGCAACTGCTGGTCGTAGAAGGCGTAGATCAGCTCGTCGTCCACCAGCACGTCCTGCCGGCGCGACTTGTGCTCCATCTCTGCCACCTGCTTCACCAGCTTCTGGTTGGCGGCGAGGAACGGCAGGCGGGTTTCCCAGTCGCCAGCGACCAGCGCTTCGCGGATGAAAATTTCGCGCGCGCCCGCCGGATCCACCCGGCTGTAGTCGGTGCGGCGGTTGTGATAGACCACCAGACCGTAGAGCGTGGCGCGCTCCAGCGCCGAGACGCGGGCCGCTTTCTTTTCCCAGTGTGGGTCGAGCAGTTGCTTCTTCAACAGGTGCGTGCCCACCTGTTCCAGCCAGGTCGGATCGATGTTGGCGATACCCCGACCGAACAGGCGCGTGGTCTCGACCAGCTCGGCGCAGACGATCCAACGCCCGGGCTTTTTGCTCAGGTTGGCGCCTGGGTGACGGTGAAACTTGATGCCGCGCGCGCCCAGGTACCAGTCTTCGGCCTCGTTCTTCTGGCCGATGTTGCCCAGCAGGCCCGAGAGCATGGCCAGGTGCAGCTGTTCGTAGCTCGCGGGCTGGGTGTTGAGAACCCACTTGTGTTCGGCCACCACGGTGTGCAGCTGGGTGTGGATGTCGCGCCACTCGCGCACCCGCCGCACGTTGATGAAGTTCTCGCGCAGCAGGGTTTCGTACTGGCGGTGGCTGAGCTTGTGGTCTTTGCCGTGGCCGCCTTTGGTGTCGTCCAGCCACTTCCAGAGCTTGAGCGTGCCGCTGAACTCGCTCTTCTCATCGTCGAACTTGGCGTGCGCCTGGTCGGCCTGGGTCTGCTTGTCCATCGGCCGGTCGCGCACGTCCTGCACGCTCAGAGCCGAGGCGATGACCATCACCTCGTCGAGCGCGCCGCGCTGCTGCGCCTCCAGCAGCATGCGGCCCACCTTCGGGTCCAGCGGCAGCCGCGACAGCGTCTCGCCGATGCGGGTCAGCTCGTTGGCCTCGTCCACCGCGCCCAGTTCGGAGAGCAGCTGGTAACCGTCCACGATGGCGCGCTTTTGCGGCGCTTCGATGAACGCAAAGTCTTCCACCGCGCCCAGGCGCAGCGCCTTCATGCGCAGGATCACGCCCGCGAGCGAGCTGCGCAGGATCTCCGGGTCGGTGAAGGCGGGTCGGCCATTGAAGCCGGCCTCGTCGTATAGCCGGATGCAGATGCCGTCGGCGACCCGGCCGCAGCGGCCCGCGCGCTGGTTGGCCGCCGCCCGACTGATCGGCTCGACCATCAGCTGCTCCACCTTTTGGCGGAAGCTGTAGCGCTTGACACGCGCCGTGCCGGCGTCGATCACATAACGGATGCCCGGCACGGTGAGCGAGGTCTCGGCCACGTTGGTCGAGAGCACGATGCGCCGGCCGCTGTGGTCCTGGAAGATGCGGTCCTGCTCGGCCTGCGAGAGGCGCGCAAACAGCGGCAGCACCTCGGCGTTGCGCAGCGTGGGGATGTGGCTCAGGTGCTTGCGCAGGTGGTCGGTGGCCTCGCGGATTTCGCGCTCACCGGGCAAGAAGATCAGGATGTCGCCACCTTGCGGCGTGCGCCACAACTCGTCCACACCATCGGCGATGGCGTTGTTGAGGTCGTAGTCGCGACTCTCTTCAAACGGCCGGTAGCGCACCTCCACGGGGAAGGTGCGACCCGACACCTGGATGACCGGGGCCGGGCCTTTTTTTGATGCGAAGTAGTCGGCAAAACGCTGCGCGTCGATGGTCGCGGATGTCACCACCACCTTCAGGTCGGGCCGACGCGGCAGCAGCTGGCGCAGGTAGCCGAGCAGGAAGTCGATGTTGAGCGACCGCTCGTGCGCCTCGTCGATGATGATGGTGTCGTAGGCGCGCAGGTCCGGGTCGGTCTGTGTCTCCGCCAGCAGAATGCCGTCGGTCATGAGCTTGACCGATGCATCCTTGGAGAGACGGTCCTGGAAGCGGACCTTGAAACCCACCACCTCGCCCAGCGGCGTCTTCAGCTCCTCGGCGATGCGCTTGGCCACGCTGGAGGCGGCGATGCGGCGCGGCTGGGTGTGGCCGATCATCTGCGGGCGCTGGCCCGGCTTTGCGTTGAGCTTGCCGCGCCCCATCTGCAGCGCGATCTTGGGCAGCTGCGTGGTCTTGCCCGAACCGGTCTCGCCGCAGACGATCACCACCTGGTGCTCGCGCATGGCGGTTTCTATCTCGGCCCGGCGGGCGGAGACGGGCAGGGACTCGGGGAATTCGATGTGCAGCGGCGCGGTGGTCAAGGGGGAACTTCAGTCAAAATCAGGCAACCGGCGATTATCCGCGCCCTGAACCTCACACGACCGCCCCGCCCCGCCCCATGTCCAACGTCTTCAACTTCACCTTCGTGCCCTGGTTCCGCTCGGTCGCGCCCTACATCCACAAGCTGCGCGGCAGCACCGTGGTCGTCGGCGTGGCGGGCGAAGCGATTGCGGCGGGCAAGCTGCCCCTCATCGCGCAAGATCTGGCGCTGATCCAGAGCATGGGCGTGGAGGTGGTTCTGGTGCACGGTTTCCGCCCGCAGGTGAACGAGCAGCTGCGACTCAAAGGGCATGAAGCCAGGTACTCCCACGGCATGCGCATCACCGACTCGGTGGCGCTGGACTGCGCGCAGGAAGCCGCCGGCCAGCTGCGCTACGAGATAGAGGCCGCATTCAGCCAGGGCCTGCCCAACACGCCCATGGCCGGTGCCACGGTGCGCGTGATCTCGGGCAACTTCGTCACCGCGCGACCCGTGGGCCTGATGGACGGTGTGGACTTCCAGCATTCGGGCCTGGTGCGCAAGATCGACACCGAAGGCATCCAGCGCACGCTGGACATGGGCGCATTGGTGTTGCTTTCGCCGTTCGGTTTTTCGCCCACCGGCGAAGCCTTCAACCTCAGCATGGAAGACGTGGCCACCTCGGTGGCGGTGGCGCTGCAGGCCGACAAGCTGATGTTCCTGTGCGAGGTGCCGGGCATCGCTCTCGATGCCGGCTCACCGCACCCCGACAGAGACGGCGTGATCGACACCGAACTGCCGCTGGCCGATGCCAAGAAGTTGCTCGGCGTGCTGCCCGCGCCCACCCAGCCCACCGACACCGCGTTCTACCTGCAGCACTGCATCCGTGCCTGCGAAGGCGGTGTGGAGCGCAGCCACATCCTGCCGTTCGCGGTAGACGGCGCGCTGCTGCTGGAGATCTACACCCACGACGGCATCGGCACCATGGTGGTGGACGAGAAGCTGGAGAGCGTGCGCGAAGCGACGATGGACGACGTGAGCGGCATCGTGGCGCTGATCGAGCCGTTCGAGAAAGATGGCACCCTGGTCAAGCGCGACCGCACCGAGATCGAACGCGACGCTGGCAACTACACCATCATCGAACACGACGGCGTGATCTTCGGCTGCGCCGCGCTCTACCCCTACCCCGAGGCCCGCACCGGCGAGATGGCCGCACTCACCGTGTCACCCGACACCCAGAGCCAGGGCGACGGCGAGCGGCTGCTCAAGCGCATCGAGACCCGTGCCAAGGCCCAGGGGTTGCAGAGCATCTTCGTGCTCACCACACGCACCATGCACTGGTTTCTCAAACGCGGCTTCGTGCAGGTGAACCCAGACTGGCTGCCCGAGGCCCGCAAGCGCAAATACAACTGGGACCGCAAGAGCCAGGTGCTGGTCAAGAAACTGACCTGAAAACACGGGCTTCTCTGGCTTGACGAAAGTCAGGCCGCTGGATCACCATCGGTTCCAACCGACTGTTTGATCACACGCCTGTGAAGCCACCAATGACCGAACGCAGCAGCTCCGGCGCCAGCGCTACCACCGAAGAATCTGCCCGAAAATCTGCGCCCCGTTCGCGCAGCAAAAGCAACGCCTCGGTCCCTCCTCCGCGGCGCACCAAGCTGGGCGACGTGACCGGCAGCACCCGCCCCAAGCGCATCGCTCGGCTCACGGTGAAAGACACCGTCAGCGCACGCCAACAAGCGGAATTTGCAGCCGTGCGCGACATCCTGAGAAAGGTGGGCCACACCCGAAAGGCCAAGGCCGCGGGCCTGCGCGCCATTCTGGAAGGTGCTGCGCCCGACGATGCCAAGGCCATCCGCCGCCTGCTCAAGGAAGAAGCCCAGAGCGTGCGCAGCCGCACCCAGCCCATCAACCACCCCGACGAGGTGTTGTCAACCGACTGGCGCAGCGGCGCCTATCCCTACAAGAACCTGCTGTCGCGCAAGGTTTACGAGGCGCAGAAATACCTGCTGCAGGTGGAACTGCTCAAGCTGCAGGCCTGGGCAAAGGACACCGGTCAGCGCATCGTGATCCTGTTCGAGGGGCGCGACGCAGCCGGCAAGGGCGGCACCATCAAACGCATGATGGAACACCTGAACCCGCGCGGTGCACGCGTGGTGGCCCTGGAAAAGCCCAGCGACGTGGAGCGAGGCCAGTGGTACTTCCAGCGCTATGTGCAGCACCTGCCGACCGCGGGCGAGATCGTGCTGTTTGACCGCAGCTGGTACAACCGCGCCGGCGTCGAGAAGGTCATGGGGTTCTGCTCCGAGGACGAATACCAGGAGTTCATGCGCCAGACGCCGCAGTTCGAACGCCAGCTCGTGCGCAGCAGCGTGCATCTCATCAAGTTCTGGTTCTCGGTCAGTCGCGAAGAGCAACGCCGTCGGTTCAAGGAACGCAAGGCGCATCCGCTCAAGCAGTGGAAGCTCAGCCCCATCGACCTGGCTTCGCTGGACAAATGGGACGACTACACCCAGGCCAAGGAAGCCATGTTTTTCGAGACCGACACAGCCGATTCGCCGTGGACGGTGATCAAGAGCGACTGCAAGAAGCGTGCGCGCCTGAACGCCATGCGCTACCTGCTGCAGAAACTGCCCTACACCAACAAGGACACGAAAAACATCGGCGCCCTTGATTCACTGATCGTGGGACGGGCACACGTGGTGTACGAACGCGGCGAGCGCCCGGGCGGCGCCATCCTCTGAACGCTCAGAAACCCCCAAAGAGAAGCCGCCCGAGGGCGGCTTCTGCTTCTCTTTGATGGTCCATTGATTCAAGCAGGAGGCCTGCGCACCAGCATCAGCAGCGCCAGCACAGCGATGCCCGAGAAACACAGGAACGACCAGTTGGCGATTGACAGGCCCAGGAAGGTCCAGTCCACCGCCGAACAGTCACCACTGCCCTTGAAAATCATGGGGATGGCGCGCTTGAGCGGAAACGATTCGATCATTCCGTAGAAGTCGCGTCCACAGCTCATGATCTCGGGCGGGTTCCATTGCAGAAAGCTCTGGCGGGCTGCCACGAAGGCCCCACTCACAGCCAGCGCCCCCATGGCGCCAATGCTCACCTGACGCCCAGTGCGACCGGGCAGCACCGCGGCCACACCCGCCACCACCGCCACCAGAATCAACGCGTAGCGCTGCACGATGCACATCGGGCATGGCTCCAGCCCGACGACCTGTTGCAGGTAGAGAATGCCGTAGGCCAACAGGCTGACACAGGCCGCGGCCACCAGCGCGAGCACTCGGCGAGGGGATTGATCCAGCAGGTTGAAAATGGGGGCAAGGGCGCTCAAGCGATCTCCTGAAAATGAAACGAGGCGCTGCGGTGGACCCGGCGAGCGCCTCGGAGTTCCTCGTGGAACGAGCAATTAACTGTCCGCGAAAGCACGCTCAATCACGAACTGGCCCTGGCGGGTGGTGTTGCCTTCGGCAAAACCGCGCTTCTCGCACAGGGCCTTGAGATCACGCAGCATTTCGGGGCTGCCGCAGATCATGACACGGTCCTCTGCGGGGTTCAGTTCAGGAATGCCGAGATCCTTGGCCAGTTGACCGTTCTCGAGGATGACCGGGATGCGGCCCTGGTGAACGAAGGGCTCACGGGTGACGGTCGGGTAATACAGGAATTGCTGCTGCACCATTTCGCCGAGGAATTCGTCCTGCTTGAGTGTGCTTTCCAGCATCTGGCGGTAGGCCAGTTCCTTGACCTCGCGCACACCGTGCACCAGCACGACCTGCTCGAACTTTTCATAGGTCTCGGGGTCGCGGATCACGCTCAGGAAGGGCGCCAGACCGGTGCCGGTGGCCAGCAGGTACAGGCGCTTGGCGGGCAGCAGGTAATCGATCAGCAGCGTGCCGGTGGGCTTGCGGCCGACGATGACCTTGTCACCCACCTGGATGTGCTGCAGGCGGCTGGTCAAGGGGCCGTCTTGCACCTTGATGCTCAGGAACTCCAGGTGTTCTGCGTAATTGGGACTGGCGATGCTGTAGGCGCGCAGCAGCGGTTTGTCGTTGACCCGCAAGCCGATCATGGTGAAGTGGCCGTTGGAGAAACGCAGCGCCTGGTCGCGCGTGGTCGTGAAGCTGAACAGACGGTCGGTCCAGTGATGCACGGTCAGGACACGTTCTTCGATGAAAGCACTCATGGTCTTGAAAAAGGTCAGGTAGCCGCGCCCCGGCGACGACAGGTCGAAGATTGACCCGGCAAGCCGGGCTGCGGTCGGGGCACCGCGATCAAAGCAGAAATTGTAAAAGCCCCAATGGGACGGCGATTTGCGTTATGTCAGCCCGGGTGGTGCAGCAACAGGTGACACTGCGAGCAGTTCACCCTGTCCGAGCGACCCCAAGGACACCCAATCGTTGATACAGTCTGGGCCAAACGGCAACGCCCTTACTGGCCCAGATATTCTGGAAAACCCGCATGATGCCCGCGCTGGGTTAAAACCAGAACCAATATATTTTTATTTGACTCATATCCAAAGAGATATTAAGGACACCCCATGGCACGCACCATCCAATGCATCAAGCTCGGCAAGGAAGCCGAAGGTCTGGACTTCCCGCCCTACCCCGGCGAGCTGGGCAAGCGCATTTTTGAGAACGTGAGCAAGGAAGCCTGGGCGGCCTGGCTCAAGCACCAGACCATGCTGCTCAACGAAAACCGCCTCAACTTGGCCGACGCGCGCGCGCGCCAGTACCTGGCCCGCCAGATGGAAAAACACTTCTTCGGCGAAGGTGCCGACGCCGCCGCCGGCTTCGTGCCGCCGCCCAGCGCATCCTGATCCCGACCCACATGCCCGGGTCCATCGGTCCGGGTGCCTCATCCCCATTGATTGAGCCTTCTGAGCCTTTTGCCTCCCGCCATGCCTTGGTGATCGGCGCTGGCCTGGCCGGGTCGGCTGTTTGCGCGACCTTGGCCCGTCGCGGCTGGAAGATCACCCTGCTGGACGCCGCCACTGGCCCGGCTCAGGCGGCGTCGGCCCTGCCCGTGGGCATGCTCAGCCCCCATGTGACCCGGGTCCCCACACCGTTGTCGCGCCTGTGCGCACTGGGGGTGGCCGATGCGCGCGCCGAATTGCAGCGGTTGGTGCCGCAAGGGCACGGGTGGCAAGCCTGCGAGGTGGACAACCTGGGCCACGACCCCGGCCGCTGGCCTGCGGCGCTGGTGCGGCCGGCCGCACTCGTGAACGCCTGGCTGGACGAAGCACGTGGCCTGGGTGGGCTCGACTGCCGCTGGGGCCGGCGCGTGGCGGGTCTCGCTCGAACGCCTGATGGCACCTGGGTGGCGCTGGACGACTCCGGCCGGCACATCGCGCAGGCGCCGACCGTGGTGGTGGCGTCCGCGCATGGCACCCGCACCCTGCTCGAAGGACACCCTGGTTTGACCGCCACGGCCTTGCCGCTGCGCCCGGTCAAGGGACAGATGAGCCTGGCCGCGCTCGACGGTGACCCACTGGCGCCGCGACCCATGCGCAACAACGGCGTTTTCGTTCCAGCTTACGAAGACGCGGGTCTGCCGCCGGAGTGGCCCTCGCGTGTCTGGGCCATGGGCTCCACCTACGAGCGCGGTGCAGACAACAGCACGGTCGAGGGGGCTTCCCATGAGCGCAACGCCGAAAGCCTGCAGGAGATGCACGCTCCGGCGGCCAGCGTATTGCGGCAGTCTGCTGCCGACGGCTCCTTGCGGGGCTGGGCGCAGGTTCGGTGCGCCTCGCTGGACCGATTGCCTTTGGCGGGCGCCGCACCCGATGTTCCCGCACTCAACGCGCTGATGAACACCGCAGGCGCTCGGCGAGGGCGTGTGCCCATGGCCGACACCCCGCGCCTGCCCGGCCTCTACCTGCTGACCGCACTGGGCTCGCGTGGCCTGACGCTGGCGCATTGGTGTGCCCACTTGCTGGCCGCCCGCATGAGCGGCGATGCATCGCCACTGCCCCTCACCGACCCGGACCTGGAACGGGCCCTGGACCCATCGCGATTTGCCTGGAAGGTCGCCCGGCGACAACCCGCCTGAGCGCGATCAGCGCAACAGGTCCAGCGACCGTTGCAGCTCGTCTGCATTCAGCGGTCGTGCCACCAGCGAGTTGATGCCAGTGCGCTCGGTGTCGCGCCTGAGCCGCCGCCGGCTCCACCACGGCGAAAGCGGTCCCGCGTGTTCGCTGAGGCCCATGGTGAGGGCTTGTGGATTGCGCTGTGCAAACAGCCGGGCCAGCGACCAGACGTCGATGTGGTGGTCATCCAGATTGAAGACACCGCAGCCATAGTGCTGGCGCCCGATCAGACCCAACGCCAGCTCGGTGTTTTGTGCCACGTCAATGTCCAGCACACCCACGAGCGCCAACCGGGCACGAAATACCGCCTCTTCCTGGGGCTGAGGCCCCACCAACAGCGCTCGCAGGTGCGGCGCATCGGGTGGCGTCTCCAGCGGGGCAGGAGAAGTGACATCCAGATCCAGAAAGCCGGAATCGACCTGCCTCGCCGCATACACCGCGTCCAGATCGTTCAATATGCCCGCCCATTGAATCGGCCGGCCCACCACACGCCACGCATGAGCCGGTGCACCGGCTCCCACCCAAATCAGGCGCTGTCCCTTCGGGAGTTCTTTGGCATGGGCCAGCACGGCCTCGGCACTGTCGCCGTCCACCAGCGCAACATGGGCATGCATGGTGGGAGGGTGGGCGCCTGGGGCGCTGAGCGGAATCCATGGCACATAAGACAGTTCGCGCTCTTCGGACAGTCGAAATACGGTGTTGAGTGCATGCCGCTCCACGTCGGAGAAACCCACGACACTGACGTATATCCGCTGCTTGACCATGCCCGCATATTACTGCCACCACATGCTGGCACAGGCATGCCAAGCCCTCCGGTGCGATGCAGCAACGTCGTTTCTTTTATTCCACATGGGCATATATGAACAACCAAAATGTCGTTTGCAATATAAGCGCGCAACTTTAAAGTCGCGCCCATGCCTGAATTCGCCATCATCTTTGCCGGCTTCGCCGTGGGACTCATCGTCGGACTGACCGGCGTGGGCGGCGGTTCGCTGATGACGCCGATCTTGATCTTCTTTTTCGGCGTCAAGCCGTATCTGGCGGTCGGTACCGATCTGCTGTTCGCAGCGTTCACAAAGGCCGGCGGCACGATCAGCCTGGCCAAGCAGCGACTGGTGCCCTGGCGTGTGGTCGGGCAGCTTTGTGCCGGCAGCATCCCGGCGGCCCTGATCACCTTGGCGGTGTTGCACCGCGTAGGCCCGGCCAACCCCCAGGTGCAGTCGGTCATGACACATACCCTGGGCATCGCGCTGCTGCTGACCGCCGCCGCCATGCTCTACAAGGCCGCCCGCGGCAAGCAGTTGCCGCGCACACTGCCCGAAGGTCAGCTGGAGGGCGCCACGCACGCCCGTCACTGGAGCCTGCCGGTATTGTTTGGCGCTGTCATTGGCACGCTGGTCACGCTCACCTCGGTGGGGGCCGGTGCCATCGGCGTCTCGGTGCTGCTGATCCTGTTCCCGTTGCTGCCGCTGCCGCGCATCGTGGCGGCCGACATCGCCTACGCCGTGCCGCTCACGCTGGTGGCCGGCCTGGGCCACGCCAGCCTCGGCTCGGTGGACTGGCCGTTGCTGGCCAACCTGCTGGCCGGTTCGCTGCCCGGCATCTGGCTCGGCACGCGCCTGATGCGCCACACGCCCGAGCGCCTGGTGCGTTCGGTGCTCTCGCTGCTGCTGGCCTACGCCGGCACCAAGCTGATCGCCTTCTGATATCCCTATCCCACGAAGCACCCCACTCCGTTATGTACCAGTATTCCGACTTTGACCGCCAGTTCGTGCAGCAGCGCGCTGCCCAGTTCCGCGACCAGCTCGAACGCGCAGAAGCGGGCACGCTCGGCGGCGACGAATTCAAGCCCCTGCGACTGCAAAACGGCTGGTACATCCAGCGCTTTGCCCCCATGCTGCGCGTGGCTGTGCCCTACGGCGAAATCTCCAGCGCCCAGTTGCGCGTGCTGGCCAAGATCGCCCGCGACCACGACCACAAAGAGGAGCACGACGTGTCCAAGGCCAACGCGGCGCTGGCCGACGTGCCCACCCTGCCTGATCGCTGCGGTCACTTCACCACGCGCCAGAACGTGCAGTACAACTGGATTCCGCTGCACCGCGCGGCCGACGTGATGGACCTGCTCGCCAGCGTCAACATGCACGGCATCCAGACCAGCGGCAACTGCATCCGCAACATCACCACCGACGCGCTCGCCGGCATCGCGGTGGACGAAGTCGCCGACCCGCGCCCCTTCGCGGAAATCATGCGCCAGTGGAGCACGCTGCACCCCGAGTTCGCCTTCCTGCCGCGCAAGTTCAAGATCGCCATCACCGGTGCGCGCGAAGACCGCGCCGCCACGCCGTGGCACGACGTCGGCCTGCGCCTGCTGCGCAACGTGGACGGCGACCTGGGCTTCCAGGTGCGCGTGGGCGGCGGCATGGGCCGCACACCGATCATCGGCACGGTGATCCGCGAGTTCCTGCCCTGGAACCAGATCCTCAACTACCTCGAAGCCGTGGTGCGCGCCTACAACCGCTTCGGCCGCCGCGACAACATCTACAAGGCCCGCATCAAGATCCTCGTGAAGGCCGAGGGCCAGGCCTTCACCGACCAGGTGGAAGCCGAGTACGCCGACATCATCGAAAAGGACGGCGCGCCCCACACCATCACCCAAGCCGAGCTCGACCGCGTGAGCGCCTTCTTCGTGCCGCCTGCGCTGAACTGCGACCGCAAGAGCGCCGACGCCAAGATCGCCCACATCCTCAAGGCCGCGGCCGAAGACGACGTGGAGTTCAGCCGCTGGCTCACGCAGAACGTGAAGCCGCACCAGAACCCGGACCTGCGCGCCGTCACGCTGTCGTTCAAGCGCCTGGGCGCTGCCCCTGGCGATGCGAGCGCCGAGCAGCTGGAGCGCGCCGCCGACCTGGCCGACCGTTTCTCGGCCGGCGAAGCCCGCGTCACGCACGAACAAAACCTGCTGCTGCCATGGGTCAGCTGCGACCAGTTGCCCGAGCTGTGGCGCGAAGCGCGCCGCCTCGGTCTGGCCAAGCCCAACATCGGCCTTCTGAGCGACATGATCGCCTGCCCCGGTGGCGATTTCTGCGACCTGGCCAACGCCCGCTCGCTGCCGATCGCGCAGGCCCTGCTGGCGCGCTACCAGGACCTGGATGAACTGCACGACCTGGGCGAGATCGACCTGCACATCAGCGGCTGCATCAACAGCTGCGGCCACCACCACAGCGGCCACATCGGCATCCTCGGCGTCGACAAGGACGGCCAGGAGTGGTACCAGGTCACCCTCGGTGGCTCCGACGGCACGCGCCTCTCGGGCGAAGCCGTGCCGGGCAAGGTGATCGGTCCGTCTTTCGCCGCCAACGAAATGACGGACGTGATCGAAGCCCTGCTCACCACCTACCGCGCAGAGCGCCAGATGGCCGAAACCTTCGTCCAGACCGTTAAGCGAGTCGGCATCGACCCCTTCAAGACCGCCGCCAACGCGGTGCGCGTGGCCACCGCCCGCACACCCGTCGCCGCCTGAGCCCAGCATCCGAGACCCGCATGAAACCCACGCTCCAACTCTTCAAGGCCGAGACCTTTGTGGCTGAAGCAGCCGGCACCCTGACGCTGGCCAACGATGCCGATCCGCGAGAAGCCTCGCTCGAAGGCATCACCACCGTTGTGCTGCAGTTCCCCAAGTTCACCGACGGTCGGGCCTTCAGCCAGGCCTTCCTGCTGCGCCGCCGACTGGGCTTCGTGGGCGACATCCGCGCCACCGGCGACGTGCTGATCGACCAGTTGACGCAGATGCAACGCAGCGGCTTCAGCCAAGCCGTGTTGCGCGACGACCAGAACATCGAACACGGCCGCAAACTGCTGGCCCACTACCCCGCCTTCTACCAGGGCGATGCGGTGGACACGCAACCGCACTTTGCCGTAGCAGCCTAACGAGCAGATAACATGAATCCCAACGACCTCGCACAAGTCAACGCCGAACTCGGCCGCAACGCCCCCGGACTGGTGAACTGGGCCCTCGGCCTGGACCAGACGTCCATCGTCACCACCAACTTCCGCCCCTTCGAGGCCGTGATCCTGCATCTGGTGACCCAGGTCAGGCCAGACGTGCCGGTGATCTGGATGGACAACGGCTACAACACCGAAGCCACCTACCGCTTCGCCGACGAAGTCACCCGGCAGCTCAAGCTGAACCTGCAGATCTACCTGCCGCGCCGCTCGCGTGCGCACCGCGAGGCCGTGGAAGGCGCCACGCCGGCGCTGGACGATCCGCGCCACGCTGCCTTCACCGAAGAGGTCAAGCTCGAGCCCTTTGCCCGCGCCCTGCGCGAGACGGCGCCCAAGGTCTGGTTCACCGCATTGCGGGCCACCGACACCGCCGTGCGCGCCCAGATGGACCCGGTGAGCATCAACCCCGACGGCCTGATCAAGGTCGCGCCGCTGCTGCACTGGTCGTCCAAAGAGCTGTACCAGTACTGCGAGATGCACGGCCTGCCCAACAATTTCGACTACGTAGACCCGACCAAGGGCGAAGACAACCGCGAGTGCGGCCTGCACCTGGCCCACTGATCAGGACACAAGACCCACCATGAACGCACGCACCGAACCCGAAGTGATCCAGACCGCCCTGCAGGCCGCCGCCGGCCACCACCTGAGCAACGCCCACCTGGACGCGCTCGAAGAAGAAACCATCTTCATCCTGCGCGAAGTGGCCGCGGCTTTCGAGCGCCCCACCCTGCTGTTCTCGGGTGGCAAGGACTCACTGGTGATGCTGCGCTGCGCCGAAAAAGCCTTTGGCGTCGGCCGCATCCCCTACCCGCTGCTGATGATCGACACCGGCCACAACTTCCCCGAAGTGACCGACTTCCGTGACCGCCGCGCCACCGAACTGCAGGCCGAGCTGATCGTGCGCAACGTCGAAGACTCGATGAAGCGCGGCACCGTGCGCCTGGCCCACCCGGGTGAAAGCCGCAACGTGCACCAGTCCGTCACGTTGCTCGAAGCCATTGAAGAGTTCCGCTTCGACGCGCTGATCGGCGGCGCCCGCCGCGACGAAGAAAAGGCCCGCGCCAAGGAGCGCATCTTTTCCCACCGCGACAGCTTCGGCCAGTGGCAGCCCAAGGCCCAGCGCCCCGAGCTCTGGACGCTCTTCAACACGCGCCTGGCCCCGGGCGAACACTTCCGCGTGTTCCCCATCAGCAACTGGACCGAACTGGACGTGTGGCAATACATCGAGCGCGAAAACATCGCCCTGCCCTCGATCTACTACACCCACCAACGCGAGGTGGTGGACCGCCGCGGCCTGCTGGTGCCCGTGACCGAGCTGACCCCGCCGAAAGACGGCGAAACGGTGCAGGTGCGCGACGTGCGCTTCCGCACCGTGGGCGACATCACCTGCACCTGTCCGGTGGAGAGCCTGGCCGCGACGGCCGCCGACATCGTCATCGAGACATTGGCCGCCGACGTGAGCGAACGGGGCGCGACGCGCATGGACGACAAGACTTCGGACGCTTCGATGGAGAAGCGGAAGAAAGATGGGTATTTCTGACGCCCCCCGCGCCGCGCCTAAGGGCGCGTCACCCCCCAGGGGGCGGCGCTGGCGGCCCGGCGAAGCCGGTTCCGCGGCGCCCTTGGATGGGGACACCTGCTCCGGCCACCTCTTTGATTTTGTGATTGACTGACATGAACACCACTTCCACCGTTCGGGCTGAGCCTGTCGAAGCCCTCGCACAAGACACCCGCCCAGCCTTGAAGTTCATCACCTGCGGCTCCGTCGATGACGGCAAGAGCACGCTGATCGGCCGCCTGCTGGTAGACAGCAAAGCCGTGTTGCAGGACCACCTGGCTGGCGTGCAGCGCCAGGGCGAGACCGATCTCGCGCTGCTGACCGACGGTCTGTCGGCCGAGCGTGAGCAGGGCATCACCATCGATGTCGCCTACCGGTACTTCAACACCGAAACCCGCAAGTTCATCATCGGCGACGCGCCGGGTCATGAGCAGTACACACGCAACATGGTGACCGCCGCCTCCGCGGCTGATGCGGCCGTGGTGCTGGTCGATGCCACCAAACTCGACTGGCAAGACGCCGGCTTGAAGCTGCTGGTGCAGACCCGCCGCCATTCGCTGCTGCTCAAGCTGCTGCGCGTGCCGTCCATCGTGTTCGCGGTCAACAAGCTCGACGCCGTGGCCGACAGCGCGCTCGCGTTCGCCCACATCAGTGCCGCGCTCGCCGCGTTCGCGGCCGAGGCCGACATCACCGTCACGGCCACCGTGCCGGTATCGGCGCTCAAAGGCTGGAACGTGGTGGACGCCGCGGTCGACGCCGCCTGGTGCGGCTACAGCGGCCCCACGCTGCTGGAGATTCTGGAGCACCTGCCGGTGACGGCGGCCGACACCGCGCTGCCGTTTGCGTTCCCGGTGCAGTGGGTGGAGAAGTTCTCTTCGTCTTCCGACACCAGCCAGGGACGCCGCGTCTTCTGGGGCCGTGTGGCCACTGGCGGCGTGATCCCCGGCCAGCAGATCAAGGTCATGCCCAGCGGGCAGACCGCGACCGTGGCCCAGGTGCTCGACCATGCGCGCCATCCGAAGAACGTGTTGGCTGGCCACAGCGCCGGCATCGTGCTGGACCGCGAGGTCGATGTGTCGCGCGGCGACTGGCTGCTTGCCGCCGACGGCGAAGGCGCCGCGCTCGAAGCCAGCCGTGAGATCCGCGCCACCGTGGCCTGGATGGACGACGAAACACTGGTCGCAGGCCGCGTGTACTGGGCGTTGCACGGGCACCGCTGGGTCAAGGCCAAGGTCAAGCGCATCGTGCACAAGCTCGACATCAACACCCTGGCCGAAGAAGACGCCACCCAGCTGGAACCCAACGCCATCGGCCACATCGAGCTGACGCTGCAAGAGCCACTGGCCACGCTGCCTTACGCACAATCGCGCGCGCTGGGCTCGTTGGTGCTGGTCGACACCGCCAGCCACAAAACCTCGGGCGCGGTCCTCGTGAACGGATGAAGGTCGGGCTCTGTCGGCCGGCTCGTCTCGTTAACTTATGTCAAGGCCAGGGCTTAGGCCCTGCCTTACCCTCTGGAAACCCTAAAATCCAGGGTCTTCCCGAATTTCACCTCTCACCATGACCCACGTCGTCACCGAATCCTGCATCCGCTGTAAATACACCGACTGTGTCGATGTCTGTCCCGTCGACTGTTTCCGCGAAGGTCCCAATTTCCTGACCATCGACCCCGACGAATGCATCGACTGCGCGGTCTGCATCCCTGAGTGTCCGGTGAGCGCGATTTACGCCGAAGAGGATTTGCCCAAGGACCAGCTGCACATGACGGCCCTCAACGCCGACCTGGCCAAACTGCCCAACTGGAAAAGCATCACCAAGCGCAAAGACGCGCTGCCCGACGCCGACGACTGGAAAGACCGCACCGGCAAATTGCCTGAACTGAAGCGCTGAACATGGCGCTGTCCCCGGTCGTGGCTTCGCCAGACCCTGCGAACGTGACGGCCGGCCTCATTGAGACCGATGCCGTTATCGTCGGCGCCGGACCGGTGGGTTTGTTCCAGGTGTTCGAACTGGGTTTGCTGGAGATCAAGGCACATGTCATCGACGCGCTGCCCTACACGGGAGGCCAGCCGGTCGAGCTGTACCCCGACAAACCGATCTACGACATCCCGGCGATACCCGTGTGCACGGGCCAGGAGCTGACCGACGCCCTGCTCAAACAAATTGCTCCCTTCGGCGCCACCTTCCATCTGGGCCAAGAGGTGAGCACGGTCCAACGGCAGGACGATGGCCGCTTCTATGTGGAAACCGCGAAGGGCACACGTTTCCTCACCAAGACCCTCTTCATCGCCGCCGGCGTCGGCGCCTTCCAGCCGCGCACGCTCAAGGTCGACGGACTCGATCGTTTCGAAGGCTCCCAACTGTTCTACTCCGTCAAGAACCCAGCCGACTTCGCAGGCAAGAACCTGGTGATCGTTGGCGGCGGCGACTCGGCCATTGACTGGGCACTGAACTTCGTGGCCGACGGCCCGAACAAGGCCGAGAGCGTCATCCTGATCCACCGACGCGATGGGTTCAAGGCCGCGCCGGCCAACGTGGCCCGGATGCGCGAACGGTGCGAACAGCTGGAGATGCAGTTCGTCGTCGGCCAGGTCACGGGCCATGAAGAACACAACGACCAGCTGACCGGCATCAGGGTCACGGGCGCCGACGGAGTGACCCGGCTCGTGCCACTCGACATGTTGCTGGTGTTTTTTGGCCTGTCCCCCAAGCTCGGCCCTATCGCAGATTGGGGACTGGACATCGAGCGCAAGCAGGTGGTGGTCGATACCGAGAAGTTCTCGACCAGCATCCCTGGCATCTTTGCCGTGGGCGACATCAACACCTACCCCGGCAAGAAGAAGCTCATTCTCTCGGGCTTCCATGAGTGCGCGCTCGCCGCCTACGGCGCGATGCCCATCATCTTTCCCGAAAAGAAAGTGTTCCTGCAGTACACGACCACCAGCCCCAAGTTGCACAAGGTGCTGGGCGTGGCGTCTCCAGTGTTCGACTGACGCCCTCATCTCGCGGGCTCCGCGGCGCTCACGCAACAGATCGGCTCGACCGCCTGGGCAAGGTTCATCAGACCAACAGACTGGCACCAGCCAACCCCAGAAAGCAAAAAAGTCAGCAGGCGCTAACCTGCTGACTCTCGTGTTTGTTGGCTCCCCGACCTGGACTCGAACCAGGGACCTGCGGATTAACAGTCCGTCGCTCTACCAACTGAGCTATCAGGGAACAGCCTCAAATTATAGTGCGGTTTTGAGGTCTTTTGAAAGACGCGGTGCATTTCCTCGAAATTTCTTGGCGCGGCAACTGCGGCTGACTCACACCCGCTCGATGATCAGCGCGATGCCCTGCCCGACCCCAATGCACATGGTGCACAGCGCGTAGCGCCCGCCGGTGGCGTGCAGCCGGTTCACCGCGGTGGTGGCCAAGCGTGCGCCGCTGGCGCCCAGCGGGTGACCCAGCGCGATGGCGCCGCCCCAGGCGTTGACGCGCGCGTCGTCGTCTTGCAGGCCCAACTGCCGCAGTACCGCCAGGCCTTGCGCGGCGAAGGCTTCGTTGAGTTCGATCACGTCGAGCTGTTCGAGCCTGAGGCCGGTGAGCGCCAGCACCTTCTGTGTGGCCGGTGCCGGGCCCATGCCCATGATGCGCGGCGCCACACCGGCCGTGGCCATGCCGACGATGCGGGCCTTGGGCGTCAGTCCGTTCTTCGCCGCCATGGTTTCGTCGGCCAGCAGCAGCGCACAGGCACCGTCGTTCACGCCGCTGGCGTTGCCCGCCGTCACCGTGCCGTCGGGGCGCACCACGCCTTTGAGCTTGGCCAGCGTTTCCAGGCTGGTCTCGCGCGGGTGTTCGTCGGTGTCCACGATGACCGGATCGCCCTTCTTCTGCGGGATGCTCACCGGGCAGATCTCGCGCGCCAGGTGACCGGCTTTGATGGCCGCCACGGCTTTCATCTGGCTGGCCAGGGCCATGCGGTCCTGCGCTTCGCGCTCGATCCCGTAGTCGGTCGCCACGTTTTCGGCCGTCTCGGGCATGGAGTCCACGCCGTACTTTTCTTTCATCAGCTTGTTGACGAAGCGCCAGCCGATGGTGGTGTCGTGGACCGCGTTGTTGCGGCTGAAAGCGCTTTCCGCCTTGGGCATCACGAAAGGCGCGCGGCTCATGCTTTCCACGCCGCCGGCAATCATCAACCCCGCTTCACCTGCCTTGATGGCCCGGGCGGCCGTTCCCACAGCGTCCAGGCCGGAGCCACACAGGCGGTTGATGGTGGCGCCGGGCACGTCCAGCGGCAAACCAGCGAGCAGGCTGCTCATGCGCGCGACGTTGCGGTTGTCTTCACCGGCCTGGTTGGCGCAGCCGAAGAGCACGTCGGTGATGGCGGCCCAGTCGACGTTCGGGTTGCGCGCCATCAGGGCGCGCAAGGGGATGGCGCCCAGATCGTCGGTGCGCACGCTGCTGAGCGCGCCGCCGTAGCGGCCGAAGGGGGTGCGGATCGCGTCGCAGATGAAGGCTTGGGTCATGGGGTGTTTCACGAAATCGGGTTGAACAGGTGGGTCGGCAATTCAGCGAGCGTCATGCCCGCTGCCGTCTGAGCCAAGGGCTGATGCGGTAGCGTTCCCCGCGGTAATGCACGTCCAGCGCCTCCAGCACCTGCATGACGCCCGCAACGCTCCAGCGCGCCAGCCACTCGAACGGCCCGGCCGGGTAGTTGACGCCGAGCTTCATCGCGGCATCGGCGCCGTCGGGGGTGCACACGCCTTGTTGCGCGGCGTCTGCGGCCTCGTTGATCAGCATGGCAATCGTGCGCGCCACCACCAGCCCGGGCGCATCGGCCAGGCACGGGCGCAAAGCCGAGCGCGGCGAGCCAGGCCGGGGCCTGCTGGCCCCAGGCGGCGCTGGCCAGGGCCGCCACCGCATAAGCAAGCGCACCGCCGGTCGCCGCTGGCCACAGCATTGGGCGGTCGAACACCGCCACGTCGGCAACCCCTTCACGGGCTGCGATCTCACCCGCGGTGCGGCCGTCCGTGAGCACGAGCCGGGCGCCGCCAATGTCCAGGCCCACCCAGGCGCTCTGCCGCTGGCGCGAGGGTACGGCGTCGCCGCACAAGCCGCCCTGGGCGACGATCTCTTCCAGCCGGTCGGCGATCTCGCCGTCGCCGTGCACGGTGACGGGTCCCACTGCCAGCGGCGCCTCGTGCACGGTTGCGGGCAACGCCGGTGTGCCCTCGGGGTAGGTGTAGAAACCGCGCCCGCTCTTGCGGCCCAGCAGGCCACCGTCCACCAGCTCGCGCTGGACCAGCGACGGCACGTAGCGCTTGTCGCCGAAGTTGGCCTCAAAGACCGAGTTCGTGACCGCGAAGTTGGTGTCGTGGCCGATCAGGTCCATCAGCTCACAAGGCCCCATGCGAAATCCCGCCGCCTTCAGGCAGGCGTCCAGGCGCTGCGGCGTCGCCGCCTGCTCCTGCAGCAGGGCCAGGGTCTCGGCGTAATACGGCCGCGCGATGCGGTTGACGATGAAACCAGGCGTGCTGCGCGCATGCACCGGCACCTTGCCCCAGGCCACGCTCAGCGCTTCGATGGCCTGGGCCACCGCCGCATCGGTCTGCAGCCCGGACACCACCTCGACCAGCTTCATCTGCGGCACAGGGTTGAAGAAATGCATGCCCACGAAACGCTCGGGCCGTTGCAGGCCATTGGCGATGGCGGTGACGGAGATCGACGAGGTGTTGCTCGCCAGGATGGCGGCTTCACCGACCACCGACTCCAGTTGCCGGAACAGGCCGCGCTTGGCATCGAGGTTTTCGACGATGGCCTCGACCACCAGCGCGGCGCTCGCGGCCGCGTCCAACGCATCGATAGGTTCGATGCGCGCCAGGGTGGCCGCCGCGGCCTCGGCGGCGATCTTGCCCTTGGCCACCAGGCCGTCGAGCGTCGCTGTGAGCTTCGACTTGGCCTGCGCCGCGGCGCCCTCGCGCATGTCGAACAGGAACACCGGGTGACCCACCTGGGCCGCCACCTGCGCAATGCCGGCACCCATGATGCCGGCGCCGACGACCAGCACCGGCGCGTTGTTGAGAGAGGTCATGCTGCGCTCGGAATCCATGGGGTGGGTCGTTTGGCGAGGAAGGCGGCGAAGCCCTCGCGCGCCTCGTCGGTGCCGCGCACGCGGCTGATGGTCTGCGCGGTCAGCTCGCGCGCTTCGGGCGTGATCGGCCCGACCTGCAACTGGGCAAACAGCTGCTTGATCTCGGCTTGCGCGTGGGGGCCACCGGCCAGCAATTCCTGGACGGTTGCGTCCACCGCGGCGTCCAGCGCCTCCAGCGGCACCACCTGCTGCACCAGCCCGATGGCCAGCGCTTTCGTGGCATCGATGCGCGTGGTGGTGAGGGCCAGCCACTTCGCCTGGCGCTTACCCACCGCGTTGGTCACATAAGGCCCGATCACGGCCGGCAGGATGCCGAACTTGGCCTCGCTGACGGAGAAGCTGGCGTTGTCGGCGGCCACCGCGACATCACACGCGCAGGTCAGGCCGACGCCCCCGCCGAGCGCTGCGCCCTGCACCCGCGCCACCGTGGGTTTGGTGCAGGCTTCGATGCGCGCCAGCATGCCGGCAAAGCAGCGCGCGTCGGCCAGGTTCCATTCGTGGCTCGCAGCGCTGGCGCGTTGCATCCACTGCAGATCAGCCCCCGCGCTGAAGTGTTTGCCATCGCCCGCCAACACGATCACGCGCACCGAAGAATCGGCCTCCAGCTCGGTGAACGCGGTGTCGAGTTCACCGATCATGGCCTCGTCGAAGGCATTGAAAACCGCCGGGCGCGACATGGTGACCTGGGCCACGCCAGGGGCGCGCCGTGAGACGACCAAGGTGTCAAAAATGCTCATGTCCATCGGTCCGTTCGTCTGTAGGTTTCGGGGTGCAAGCGCCCTTCTCGCTTGAGCGCCGCTCCGGCATTGAAATATGCATCATAATGCTTGTTTTTTAACAAGATCAAGCATTTCAATGCATTAATCAACCTGGAATGCCAAGTAAGGCGCCAACCACACCTTCAGTTAATGCAACATACTGCTTGACAGCTCACCTCATTTCGATAGTCTTGCCGAGCTGCACAACAGTGCATGCCCCACGAACCACCAGGAGACTCCCGTGAACCCCGACGCATTCAAGACCCTGCTGCAAGACGTGACGCGCCAGATCGGCGACCGTGCGCTCGACACCCCGCTACAGGCATGGCTGAACCATGAACTGGGCGCCGACTCGCCCACCTACCGCCAGCTCAAGGCCGCGTGTGAGCAAGGGGCGGCCGAAGGCTGGCTCTGCCAGCGTGAGGGGGGCGGCCTCAAGTACGGGCGGATATTCAAACCCGACGATGCCCTGCACCGCTTTTCGGTGGACGTGGTGGACATGAACACCCTCGCCGGCCCACACCATGCCCACCCGCTGGGTGAAATCGATCTGATCATGCCGCTGGACGACACGGCCACTTTCGACGGCCGCGGCGCAGGCTGGCTGGTCTATGGCCCGGGCTCGGCGCATTCGCCCACCGTGGCAGGCGGTCGCGCCCTGGTTCTGTACCTGCTGCCCGAAGGCCGCATCGAATTCACCCAGTGAGGCCCAGCTCAGGCTGCACCGGCTGCCATGGTCCGTGGTTGCTCTGTGCGCCATCGCACCGACGCGAGCAGATCACTCCTACATTCTGGAACTTTTCGCGGTAGAGGCTTGGTTTGAGGTGCACCCGTACCCGAGCGCTCACCTGTGGTGCCACGTTCTTGCAAGCTTCGGAGCTCACAGACTCCATGAACACCAAGTCCACTCACGCCTCTGCACCCGACAGCACATGTGACCTGCTTCAAACGGGTGTCTCTGGCCTGGACGATGTCTTGGGTGGCGGACTCACCCGGGGTCGGCTCTATCTGGTGGAAGGAAGCCCAGGAACGGGGAAAACCACCATCGCGATGCAGTATCTGATGGAGGGCGTGCGCCAGGGTGAGCGCGTGCTGTACGTCACCCTGTCGGAAACCGAGGAAGAGCTGCAGGGCTTGGCGAAATCGCATGATTGGGACCTCAGTGGCATTGAGGTTCGAGAAATGCTCCCGTCCCCGGATTCCCTGTTGCCCGATGAGCAATACACCCTTTTTCATCCGTCCGAGGTGGAACTGGGCGAAGCCTCGCTGCGCATCCTGGCCGATGTCGACCGTGTCAAACCGAGCCGGGTGGTCTTTGATTCATTGTCTGAGTTGCGGCTTCTCGCGGGCAATTCGCTGCGCTACCGTCGTCAAATCCTGGCGTTCAAACAGTTCTTTTCCCGGCGCAACTGCACGGCGCTGATGCTGGACGACATGACGGCGCTGGAGCGTGACCTTCAGGTCCAAAGCATCGCCCACTCGGTGCTCAGCCTGGAGCACATCACGCCCGACTTTGGTGACTCTCGGCGGCGGCTCATCGTCCTCAAATTCCGGGGCAAACAGTTTCGGGGCGGGTATCACGACTACCGGATCGCGCACGGCGGGTTCATGGTCTTCCCCCGCCTCGTCGCAACAGAGCACACAGACGTGGTCGACCAGGCGAACCTGCTCAGCGGTGTGAAAGATCTCGACGACCTGCTCGGCGGGGGCTTGCATCGGGGCTCCAGCACGCTGTTGATGGGCGCCCCTGGCACCGGAAAGTCCACGGTCGCGATGCAATTTGCGCTCGCCGCGGCGGACCGGGGTGAGTGCGCGGCGCTGTTCGTGTTTGATGAAAGCGTTGCCACCATGCGCACCCGCACCGACGGGATGGGCATGCCCATGTCGAAGCACATCGAATCGGGCCACCTCCGGATTCGCCAGGTGGATCCCGCCGAGCTCTCGCCCGGGGAATTGGTTCATGAGATTCGGCAGGCCGTCACGGCGCACCATGCCAAGGTGGTGGTGATCGACAGCCTGAATGGTTACCTGAATGCCATGCCCGATGAACGCTATTTGATCGTGCAATTGCATGAACTTCTGACCTTCCTCGGCCATTCGGGGGTGGCGACCATCTTGATTGGCGCTCAGCACGGCATTTTTGGCGTGCAGATGGCCGTGCCCGTGGACGCCAGTTACCTCGCCGATACCGTGGTGCTCCTGCGCCACTTTGAGGTCGAAGGCGAGGTGCGACAGGCGATTTCGGTCATGAAGAAGCGCGGGGGCCGGCATGAGCGCAGCATCCGCAGCATCCGCATGGGTGCCAACGGCATTTCAATGGGGCCTCCCTTGCGGCAGTTTCGTGGTGTTCTCACCGGCGTGCCCGTTTCCCTGGGAGGCGCGGACGCCGGTCCGGAGGCACGGTCCACGTCATGAACAGAACGCCCGTGCTGGCCAACGAGCTGCGCGTGCTGCTCAAGTTGGTCACGGCAAAAGACACGGCCATCGTGCTCCCGCTGCTCGCTCGCTCGGGCATCGCGGCCCTGGCCTGCTCAGATGCGGCGTCGATGGCCAAAGAGATTTCGGGGGGCGCCGGCGCCGTGGTCATCGCGGAAGAAGCGATCGATGGCCAGGGTATTGAACCTGTTCTGTCGTGTTTGCAGTCCCAGCCGCCGTGGTCCGATCTGCCCGTCATCGTCGTCGCCCGCTCGGGCCTGGACTCACCGGCGATCACCGGGGCCATCGGAACCTTGGGCAACGTGACCGTTCTCGAGCGGCCGATGCGGGTCACCACCTTGGTGAGCACGGTGCGTTCGGCCCTGGTGGCTCGAAAGCGCCAATACCAACTGCGCTCCACGCTGGACGGATTGCGCGAGGCGGATCAACGGAAAACCGAGTTCCTCGCCACGCTGGCGCACGAGCTGCGAAACCCGCTGGCACCGTTGCGCACCGCCCTGACCATCGTGTCGAAACAGCAGTTGGAACCGGACAAGCTGCAGGCGCTGTACGCCATGATGGACCGGCAGGTCACCCACATGGTCCGTCTCATCGACGACCTGATGGAGGTGTCCCGCATCAGCCGCGGCAAGATCACGCTTCGGACCGCCGCCATTGCCGTGGACAGCGTGCTGCGGGACGCCGTCGAGGTGAACAGACCGCTGCTCGCTGACGCCAGCCAGCAACTGGTCCTGGATCTCCCTGAAGAGCCATGCCATGTGCGGGGCGACGCCGTTCGTCTGACCCAGGTGTTTGCCAACCTCCTCAACAACGCTTCGAAGTTCACCCCTTCTGAGGGACACATCCGCGTTTCGATGCGCTCGGATGAAAAGATCGTGCGGGTGCAGGTGACCGACACCGGAATCGGCATCCCTGAAGACATGCTGGAGGCCGTGTTCGGCATGTTCGTGCAAATCCATAGCAGCTTGCGTGGTGCGCAAGGGGGACTGGGCGTCGGCCTGACACTGGCTCGCAGCCTCGTCGAGCTGCATGGCGGCCGCATCAGCGTCACCAGCCCTGGCCCCCATGCGGGCACCACGGTGACCGTCGAACTGCCCAGGGTGGCGGCACCGGTCAACCCCCACACGTCGGACGCATCCACCGAGGAAGGCAACGTCGGCGAAGGTCACCAGATTCTGGTGGTGGACGACAACCGGGATGCGGCCGACTCTCTGGCACAGCTGTTTGCCGCCCTGGGGGCGAAGGTGTCGGTGGCGTACGGCGGGGAAGAGGCGCTGAGTGCCATGGCGGCGGCGCTTCCATCGATCGCCTTCATCGACATCGGCATGCCGGTCATGGACGGCTATGAGCTTGCCGCGCGCATCCGTGCCAGCGCCAGCTTTTCCGGTGTGGTGCTGGTCGCCTTGACCGGATGGGGCCAGGCCACCGACAGGGAGCGCATCTTGAATTCAGGCTTCGACCACCACCTCATCAAGCCGGCAGACGTTCAACAGCTGATTCGGCTGTTGCAGTCCATCCACTAGCCTCCTTTTCGGGGGACTCCTGCGTCACCAGCCGGCACATGGCTTGCCACGTGTTGTTCGCCCCCTTCGGGCGATCCGTTCAAACGATTCAAGGAGTGTTCCCATGAGAGTTCAAACCCTGCGATGCGCCACGTTGGTGCTGGCCCTGATGTTCGGTGGCCCCGCGTTTGCCGACAAGCTTGCCGAAGGCGATCAAGAGTTTCTGGAGCAAGCCGCCCAGAACGGGCTTGCCGAACAATCGGCCAGCCGACTGGCCCTGACCAAAGCCCGTGACCAACGGGTGCGCGACTTTGCCCAGCGCATGGTCGACGAACACGCACGCGTGGACACAGAACTGCAAACGCTCGCCAGGTCGAAAGACTACACACCACCCAAAGAACCTTCCATGCTGCAGAAGGGCAAGGAACTGCTCATCGCCAACCTGGGCGACGAAAGCTTCGACCGGCGGTATGTCAGCCAGATGGGCGTCGAGGCGCATGAGAGCAATGTGCGCCTGTTCGAAGCAGCGGCCCGCGAGGCACGCGATCCAGATGTGAAGGCCTTCGCTACGAAGCACCTTCCGGCGCTGCGCGACCACCTGGAGACAGCGCGCACACTCATGGAAACGGTCAATCCGGCCCGTACCATCGAAGGCAAACGCTGACCAGCTTAGGCCCGCGCTGTGCCACCGGCACGGTGCAAGGTGAGGACGTCCGCGTCCATTGACAGCGCGATGACCACGTCATCGCCGTTTCAGGCGATGGCGTTCGTATGCCCCCTATAGGGCGTCCAGCCGCTTGCAGCCCTTCGCTGCAAGTGACTAAGATGACGGCGTTTTTCCCCATCGGGGCAAGGATTCCGGCACCAACAAGACGTTTCTGGGAGGGCCTTTGGTCGCGCAACTTACCTTGCAACATCGCCCTGGCGGTGGCTGCGGTCAACCACCGGCATCGGCCTCTTGCGCCTCCGCCTCTTCCCAGCAGCACCCTGGGAACGCACTGACCCGCAGGTCGCTTCTGTTGTCCAGCCTGGTGACGCTGACCGTGTGGCCGAGAAGAGCCCTGGCCGGCACCGATTTCAACAGCACCGACAAGGGCCTGGCCGCCTACCTGCACAAGCTCATGGGGTACATCGAATGGCCGTCCGTGGCGTTCGCGGATGCGGGTTCCCCGATCACGGTGGGCGTGGTGGGCGCCCCCGACATGCACGAATCACTGACACGGTTGCTCTCGGGGCGACCCGTCCAGGGACGCGCTGTCGAGGTGCAAGCGCTCAGGTGGACCGATGACCTGTCGAACATCCACCTGCTCTATGTCGGTGCCGCCGCCTGGGCCGGGCGCGCGCAGTGGATGGGAGAACCCCGCGAGCGCCCACCGGTGATCGTGACCGATGCACCCGGCGGGGTGGACCAGGGTGCGACCATCGGTTTTGTGTCCGGGGAGCGGGTGCGCATCGAAGCCTCCTTGCCCGCTGCGGACGGCGCGGGTGTGAAGCTGAGTTCCCGCTTGCTGGCGATGGCCGTGCGCGTGGTGGAGAGGCGCCATTGAAATCGACCTCGTTGCGTGAACAGATCGTGCGCGCGGCCATGCAGACCACCGCGGTCGCCATGCTTTTGAGCGCTGGGGCGCTGTTCCTCTATGAGTGGGTGTCCAACCGCCAGGCCTGGGTGGCCGATCTGCGCACGCAGGCCGGCCTGTTGGCTGGCGCGTCGGTGGCCGCGCTCGAATTCGACGACCCGAAGGCTGCGCGCGAAAACCTCGGCTTGCTGAAGTCGCAACCCCGCATCGAGTGGGCGGCACTGTACGACGCCAGGGGTGCCCTGTTCGCGGCCCATGCCGGGCCCGACACCGTGATCGATGCCCGACGCACCGCGGGCGCCAACCCGCTCGAAGCCCGCTTTCGCGGTTCGACCTTGGAAATTGCTTTCCCGATCGAGCGCGACGGCGAACGTCTGGGCACGCTGTACCTGTCCGCCCGGCACGACATCTGGTCACGCATGCTGGTGTTTGGCGCCATCCTGATCATCCTGGGCGGCCTTAGCCTGGCGGTTGCGTTCTATTTTTTCGGACGCCTTCAACGCCGCATTGCGGCGCCGCTGGAGAAGATGACGCAGGTGGCGCAGGAAGTGATCTCCAGCCACAACTGGGCACTCAGGGCGCCCGACACCGGCTACCGCGACGTGGGTCTGCTGGTCGAGGCCTTCAACAGACTGCTGTCGGAATGCCAGACCCGCACGTCTGAACTCGAACAAGAGATGGAGTCAAGACGAGGCGTCGAGCACGAGCTGCGCAAAGCAGACCATCTGAAAGACGTGTTCCTGGCCACCCTCGCGCACGAGTTGCGCAATCCGCTGGCCCCCATGACCAGCGCGGTCGCATTGCTGCAGATGGCCAAGGCCACACCGGACACGCGGGCCAAGGCGGTGGTGGTCCTCGACCGCCAACTCAAACACATGGTTCGTCTCATCAATGATCTGCTCGATGCCTCGCGCGTCGCCACGGGCAAGCTCTCCCTGGACCTCCATCTCGTGGATGTCGGCGATCTCCTGGCCACCGCGGTCGAAGGCATGCAAGCCATGGCCGAACAACAGGGCGTGAGATTGACGCTGCAGCCGCCTGACGAAACGCTGCATGTGAACGGCGACGCCATCCGGCTGACCCAGGTGTTCTCCAACCTGCTCAACAACGCCTGCCGCTACACGCCGCCCGGCGGACAGGTGAATGTGTCGATCAAGGGTGACTGCGCCTCGGTGCTGGTCACGGTTCAGGACACGGGCATCGGGGTGGCACCCGAGATGCAGGCGCGCATCTTCGAGTTGTTCGAACAAGCCGACAAATCGCTTGAGCGCGGCAACGTGGGCCTGGGTGTGGGGCTCACCTTGTCCCGCCAGATCGTTGAACTGCACCAAGGCCAGGTCACCATGACGAGCGAAGGGCGCGGCCGAGGCTCGAGTTTCATGGTGCAACTGCCCCGGCTCCACGGTCGCATGGCAGAGGACCTCCATGCGGATGGGAACGAAGAACGGCATCTTCGCCAACTGCGCATCCTCGTCGCAGACGACAACGTGGATCTGGCAGAAAGTTTTGCAGAAATTCTGCGCGCCAGTGGCCACACGGTGAATGTGGTGTACGACGGAGAGGCGGCACTTCACTGTGCACTCGACACCCTCCCCGACATCGCTCTGCTGGACATCGGCATGCCCAAATGTGATGGTTACGAGGTGGCTCGGCGGTTGCGGAATGCCACGGCCACCCGCCATATTCACCTGGTGGCCATTTCGGGATGGGGTCAGGCGAGCGACAAGAAGGCGTCCTCGCTCGCTGGCTTCGATCACCACTTGGTCAAGCCGGTGGAACCCCGAGAGTTGGCCAGAAACCTGTTGGAATTGTTTGAAGAATTCGCCGCTTCAAGGCCAGCCGAGCTCCGGTAGAACCCGCCTGGCCTTAGCCGTCTTTGCGGCAAGATGTTCACGCTGCAGTTGCCATTGCACGTCAGCACATCAGCGGTAGATGTCCGCTCCCCGGGCACTGCGCCAGTGGTTTTCAAGATGGGTGGCATCTTCGTCATTGCGCGGGTTGACCCCCATCAGGATGCCTCCTTCGCGAATGCCCTCCTCGTATTTCTGGATGCGTTCCTCGGGAATGCCCCAGCCCACCAG
>NZ_MUNZ01000056.1 GCF_002001205.1 Hydrogenophaga sp. A37 | reverse complement strand
GTGATGGGCTATGCCGAACGCCTGCGAGGGCTGTCCAGCAACGAGCTGTTGCAGGAATTGAACGCGCTCGGCGATCCAGGCGCCGTGCCATCGCTCCAGCTGCAGAGCGCGCTGGTGCTGATGCACCTCCACCAGCCGGCGGCCTCGGCACGCGCACTCAGCCTGCTGCAGCGGGTGGCGACGCATCCGGCGCCGGAGAGCGCGCCGTTCAAGCCGCTGGCGCGGCTGCTGGCGACCAGCCTGAGCGATCTGCGGCGCCTCGAAGACACGGTGGACCGGCAGGCGCAACAGCTGCGCGACAACCAGCGCCGCATCGACATGCTGAACGACCGGCTCGACGCCATGCGCGACATCGAACGCAGCCTCACGCCCCGGGCACCCGGACCAGGCTCTGGCCGGGGCACGGCGCCATGAACACCGACATCGAGCGCACGCCGTCGATCCCTGCCGGGTCGCGCGGGCGCCTGCTGGTGGTGGACGACGACCCCGACATGCTGCGCCTGCTGTCGATGCGGCTCGGCGCTGCGGGGTACCAGGTAACGGCGGTCGGGTCCGCCGAAGCGGCGCTCAGCCAGCTCGACATCGAGCGGCCGCAGCTGGTGCTGTCGGACGTGCGCCTGCCCGGGCGCGACGGCCTGGCGCTGTTCGACGAGGTCCGCACGCGCCACCCCTCGCTGCCGGTGATCCTGCTCACCGCGCACGGCACCATTCCCGACGCGGTGGAGGCCACCGCGCGCGGCGTCTTCGGCTACCTCACCAAACCCTACGAAGCGCGGGAGCTGTTGGAGAAGATCGCCCAGGCCCTGGCCATGAGCGCCCCGGCAGGGCCCAGCCACCCTGCCGACGAACAGTGGCGCGCCGAGATCGTCAGCCGCTCCAACCGCATGGCCGATCTGCTGGCCGAAGCCCGCATGGTCGCGCAGTCCGACGCCAGCGTGCTGCTGCGTGGCGACAGCGGCACCGGCAAGGAAGTGCTGGCACGGGCCATCCACCGCGCCAGCCCGCGCGCCAAACGGCCCTTCATCGCGGTCAACTGCGGCGCCATCCCCGAGGCCCTGCTCGAATCCGAGCTGTTCGGCCACATGAAAGGCGCCTTCACCGACGCCGTGGCCAACCACAAGGGCCTGTTCCAGGCGGCCGACGGCGGCACGCTGCTGCTCGACGAAATCGGTGACATGCCACCGGCCCTGCAGGTCAAGCTGCTGCGCGTGCTGCAGGAGCGCGCGGTGCGCCCGCTCGGCTCCAGTCAGTCGCTGCCGGTGGACGTGCGCATCATCTCGGCCACCCACCGCGACCTGGAAGCCGCCATGGCCCAGGGCCAGTTCCGCGAAGACCTCTACTACCGCCTCAACGTGGTCACGCTGACCCTGCCCACGCTGGCCGAGCGGCGCGAAGACATTGCCCTGCTGGCCAACCACT
This sequence comes from Hydrogenophaga sp. A37, assembly GCF_002001205.1. Taxonomy (GTDB): domain Bacteria; phylum Pseudomonadota; class Gammaproteobacteria; order Burkholderiales; family Burkholderiaceae_C; genus Hydrogenophaga. Next base: position 51,555 of record NZ_MUNZ01000056.1, on the reverse strand, counting down.
TTCTGGCCAAGCTGGCCGCCAAATACAGCAAGCGCAGCTCCGGCTTCGCGCCCGAAGCGCTCAAGGCGCTGACGATGTCGGCCTGGCCCGGCAACGTGCGCCAGCTCTACAACGTGGTCGAACAGGTGTGCGCCCTGTCCACCACGCCCCTGGTGTCGCTGGCGCTGGTGCAGCGCGCGCTGCGCACGCCCTCGGTGGAGGTGCTGAGCTTCGCCGACGCGCGGCAACGCTTCGAACGCGAGTACCTGGTGGATCTGCTGAAGATGACCGACGGCAACGTGGCCGACGCGGCCCGCCTGGCGCAGCGCAACCGCACGGAGTTCTACCGCCTGCTGCAGAAACACGCGCTGACACCGGGCCTGTTCAAAAGCGACAACGGAAGCGGATCGGGCGACGAAGGCACCGACCCTGTCGCTGATACGTGACAGCAGAAAGCCTTTGATTCAAAAGGCTTTTTCTAATCACCGACCCCAGGCTGTCGCCATCTGGCGACAAAAACAGGCGATGAGGCCGCGCCAGAGTCCCACCGCAGGCCTCTGACATCAACAATTTCCAACAAGCTGTTGATTCAAAAGGCTTTTTAAGACCTGGCACAGGGTTTGCCCTAATCAAGGCATGCCCCGCCCTTTTTCACCTGTTTCAGCCCACCTCGCGCGCCGTCGCTGGACCACGTTTTTCGCACTGCTGGCCATGCTGGCCGCGGCTCCCGCGATGGCCCAGGCGTTCGACTGGGCCACCCTGAGCCAGCTGGCCCAGACCCGTGCGCAAGCCCCCTACCGCGCAAACGGCGACAAGCTGCCGGCCGAGCTGAAAGCACTGGACTACGACCAGATGCGGTTCATCCGTTTTCGCGATGAACGCGCCACCTGGTTCACCGAACAGCTGCCGTTCCATGCCCAGTTCTTCCACCCGGGCGGAACCCAGACCGACACGGTTCGGGTTCACGAAATCACCGACGGTGTTGCCAAGCGCATCCCGTTCAAAAGCGAGCGCTTCGAATACGGCCGGCAGATCGTGGACCCCACCCTCTGGGGCGACGTCGGCTACGCCGGTTTCCGGCTGCTCCACCCGGTGAACCGGCCGGGCACGATGGATGAAGTCGCGGCCTTCGTGGGTGCGAGCTACTTCCGGGCCCTCGGCAAGAACCAGCAGTACGGCCTGTCGGCGCGCGGCCTGGCCATCGACACCGTGGGCGCCGGCGCCGAAGAATTCCCCCGCTTCACCGAGTTCTGGCTGGAGCGCCCGGCCCCCGGCGCCACGCAGGTCACGGTCTACGCCCTGCTGGAGTCGCCCCGCAGCACCGGCGCCTACCGTTTCGTGATCCGCCCGGGCAGCCAGACCACCATGACGGTGCACGCGCGGGTGTACCTGCGCACGGGCAGCGCACCGGTGACCACGCTGGGCCTGGCCCCGCTCACCAGCATGTTCAACTTCGGCGAAAACCAGCGCCACGCCACCGACTTCCGCCCCGAGGTTCACGACTCCGACGGCCTGATGGTGGTCACCGGCGAAGGCGAGTGGCTGTGGCGTCCGTTGCAGAACCCGCGCCAGGTGGTGGTCAGCTCCTTCTCCATGCAGCAGTTGCGCGGTTTTGGCCTGATGCAGCGCGACCGCGCCTTTGTCAGCTACGAAGACGTGGAGGCGCGTTACGAGCGCCGTCCCAGCGTCTGGGTCAAGCCGCTGAGCGACTGGGGACCAGGTCGGGTGGAGCTGGTGCAACTGCCCACGCCCGACGAAACGCACGACAACATCGTCGCGTACTGGGTGCCGGCCCGCACGCCCTTGCCCGGCGAAGCATTGGAACTGGCCTACGAGCTGGCGTGGCAGGGCGACGACCTGCAGCGCCCACCGTCGGCCTGGGTGACCCAGAGCCGCCGGGGCTACGGCTACACCAAGCTCAGCCCCCAGGAACAGTCCCTCCAGCCCAAGTTCGTGCTTGATTTTGCCGGCCCGTCCTTGGCGGCCCTGCCCGTGGGCGCCGACGTGCGGGCCATGGTCAGCACCGACAGCAACGGCCGCGTGCTCGAAGCGCTGGCCTTCCCGAACCCCGCCACCCAGACCTGGCGCGCCGTGATCCGCCTGGAACGCATCGACCCGGCCCGCCCGGTCGAACTGCGTGCCTTTCTCCAACACCAGAACCACACCCTGAGCGAAACATGGACACACCTACTCTTGCCCGAGTGACGCCCGCCACGAGCGGCCGCAGCCGGTTGCGCGAGGAGCGCCACCCCAACGCCGTGACCGCACCGCCGGTGCGCCGCGGGTCCATGGTGCCCCAGCCATGGCGAGGTTTCTGGAAGAGCATCGGCGCCAATGTGCTGTCGGTGGTCAGCGCCTGCCTGCCCGGGCAAGCGCAGGCCCAGACCGTTCGCGGCCCCCGGCCCATGGCCTGGGAGACCGCTGGCCAGCGCCGTCGCACGGTGTTTACCGTGCTGACGGTGCTGAGCACCCTGCTGGCTGCCAGCCTCTACCACCGCGCCCAGCCCGACGGTGAAAACACCTGGCTGCAGATGTCTCAACTGGCGCTGTTCGTGCTGCTCTCGGCTTGGGTCGTCACGGGTTTCGTGACCGCGCTGATGGGTTTTTGGGTGATGCTGCGCGGCGACCGCCACACGCTCACGGCCGCCTCGGTGCGCGACCACGCCATGAACCCCGAGGCGCGCACCGCCCTCATCATGCCGATCTGCAACGAAGACGTGGCCACCGTGTTCGCCGGCCTGCGGGCCACCTGCGAATCGCTGATCGGCACCGGCCACGCGGGCCAGTTCGACGTGTTCGTGCTGTCGGACAGCTACGACCCCGCCATCGCTGCGGCCGAGCGCCAGGCATGGGAGGCCTTGCGCGCCGCCCTGGCAGAACAGACCGGCCAGCCGCCGATCGAGGTCTATTACCGCCTGCGCAGCCGCCGCACCCACCGCAAGGCCGGCAACGTGGCCGATTTCTGCCGCCGCTGGGGCAAGGACTACCGCTACATGGTGGTGCTCGACGCCGACAGCGTCATGAGCGGCAGCTGCCTGGTGTCGCTGACCCAATTGATGGAAGCCAACCCGCGCGCCGGCATCATCCAGACCGCCACACAGGCCATCGGCCATGCCACTTTGCATGCGCGCGCGCAGCAGTTCGGCTCGCGAGTGACGGGCCAGTTGTTCACCTTGGGCATGCAGTTCTGGCAGCTCGGCGAGTCGCACTACTGGGGCCACAACGCCATCATCCGCGTGGCGCCGTTCATGAAGCACTGTGCGCTGGCACCCATCAAAGGCAAGGGCGGCATGTCCGGCGGCATCATGTCGCACGACTTCGTCGAGGCCGCGCTGATGCGCCGCGCCGGTTACCACGTGTGGCTGGTGTCCGACCTCACCGGCAGCTACGAACAACAGCCGCCAGACCTGCTGTCCGAACTGCAGCGCGACCGCCGCTGGTGCCAGGGCAACCTGCAGAACTCGCGCCTGATCGCCGAACCCGGCATCCACCGCGTGCACCGCTTCATGTTCGGCATCGGCGCCATGTCCTACCTGGCCGCACCACTGTGGCTGGCCTTCATGGCGCTGGGCACGGCGCTGGTGTTGAGCCACCCGGACCCACTGGCGTCGCTGCACAGCGTGTCGGACGAGCGCCTGGTGCTGTGGGGGTGGACGCTCTGTCTGCTGTTCCTGCCGCGCCTGCTGGGCCTGCTGGCGGTGTTCCTCAAGGGTGAACAAAAACGCTTCGGTGGTGTCGGCAACCTGCTGGTCAGCGCCGGACTGGAGAGCGCGCTGGCGCTGATCCAGGCGCCCATCCGCATGGTGGCGCACTCGCTGTTCGTGTTGGTGGCCGTGACCGGCATCCAGCTCGACTGGAAGTCACCGCCTCGGGAAGCCAATGGCGTGGCCTGGCGCGGTGCGGCGGCCCAGTTGGCGCCCATCGCTGCCGTGGTCGGTCTGATGCTGGTCGGCGTGGCCGCCCTCAACCCCGACGCGCTGCTCTGGATGCTGCCGGTGACCCTGCCACTGGTGCTGGCCGTGCCGTTCACCGTGGCCACGGGACACGTTGAACTCGGCGGCTGGATGCGCGCGCGCGGCGCCTTGCTGATTCCGGAAGAGTCCTGGTCGCCCGCGGTGCTGCGCCGGGCCTGGCGCCACGCCTCGCGCCTGTCGCTGCTCAAGCTCGCCTGAACCTGGCCCCGCGCTTGACCGTGTCGGTCAGGGACCGGGGGGAGGTTTCAGGTAACGCTCGTCGGACCAGGTGGCGAGCCACTTCGGCGCAAAGGCCACGAAGATGGCGCACAACATGCCGGTGAGGAAGGCATCGCCCCAGGCCATGAGCCAGCGCGCCACGAGCGCCTGCTCCAGCGCCACACCGCCGGCCAGCCGGTAGATCAGCTCCATCAACAGACCCGAGAGGAACACGGCCGCGGCCGTGCCCAGAAAGCCCCGGCCCAGCGTGTAAACGAACGGGTTGGGCGGCAGCCAGCGTCGCAACGCGGCGCCAATGAACAGGGCGAGCGTCGCGGGCGCCAGACCGATCCAGACCCACTGGGACACCGCCAGCACCGGGCCCACATCACCAACGCCCCAGACCACCAAGGCCACACCGCTGAGCACCACCACCGCCAGCGGCCAGCCCAACATCAACACCAGCAGGCTCGCGCCAGAGAACTGCACCGCCAGGCCCTTCGGCATGTGCTGTGGCAGCAGCCACAACCACGGCAGAACGGCCAACCCCGCCAAGGCCGGTGTCAGCAATGGGCCATCCAGCATGCGCCAGGGCTTGAGCCACAACGCAATCCCCAGGCAAAGCAGGCCGAGCGCCAGTTCCATGAAAAACAACATGCGGCTCAGTGTGAGCCAACGGCCGCGCCACTGTCTTGACATCGGTCAGTGACGCCTGCTCAACACAACAACACGGCGCCAGCGTCCAGGGCACCGACGGGCCGGCTTCGCCGGACGGCCAGTGCCTCCCCCTCGGGGGGTGACGCCGCAGGCGGCGCAGGGGGAGTCACATCCTGGGCATGCCCTTCATGCCACCCATGCGCTTCATCATCTTCATCAGGCCGCCACCCTTCATCTTTTTCATCATGCCCTGCATCTGCTCAAACTCCTTGAGCAGGCGGTTGACTTCCTGCACGTGCACGCCCGCACCGGCGGCGATGCGGCGCTTGCGCGTGGCCTTGATGATCTCGGGCTTGGTGCGCTCCCGCAGCGTCATGCTGCAGATGATGCCTTCCTTGCGCTTGATGTCTTTTTCGGCTCGAGTGAGGTCGGCCTCGGTGGCCTTGGCGGCCATGTTGCCGGGCAGCTTGTCCATCAGGCTGGAGAGGCCACCCATCTGTTTCATCTGTCGGATCTGGTCAAGGAAGTCGTTCAGATCAAAGTCGCCACCGCTCTTGACCTTGGCCGCAAGCTTCTCCGCCGCCGCCATGTCGACCCCGGCAGTGACCTGCTCGACCAGCGCCAGGATGTCGCCCATGCCGAGGATGCGGCCGGCGTGGCGCTCGGCGTCGAACACCTCCAGGCCATCGATCTTCTCCGACGTGCCGGCGAACTTGATCGGCGCGCCAGTAACCTGACGCACGGACAGCGCCGCGCCACCGCGCGAGTCGCCGTCGAGTTTGGTGAGGATGATGCCGGTCAGCGGCAGCGCTGCGCTGAAGGCCTTGGCGGTGTTGATCGCGTCCTGGCCCTGCATGGCGTCCACCACGAAGAGCGTCTCCACCGGGTTCAGCACCGCGTGCAGTTCCTGGATCTCGCGCATCAGCGCCTCGTCGATGGCGAGGCGACCGGCCGTGTCCACCAGCAGCACATCAAAGTAGTGCTTGCGGGCGTAGTCGATGGCCGCGCGCGCGATGTCCACCGGCTTCTGGTCGGGCGTGCTCGGGAACCATTCAGCCCCGGCCTGCGCGGTCACGGTCTTGAGCTGTTCGATGGCGGCCGGGCGGTAGACGTCGCCCGACACCGTGAGCACCTTCTTCTTGCGTTTTTCGATCAGGTGCTTGGCCAGCTTGGCGGTGGTGGTCGTCTTGCCCGCACCCTGCAGACCCGCCATCAGGATCACCGCCGGCGGTTGCGCCGCGAGGTTGATGTCGGCCACGCCGTGGCCCATGGTGGCGGCGAGTTCGCGGTTGACCACACTGACCAGCACCTGGCCCGGTGTGAGCGAACCCACCACTTCCTGGCCCAGCGCTTTCTCTTTCACCCGGGCGATGAAATCGCGCACCACGGGCAGCGCCACGTCGGCCTCCAGCAAGGCCATGCGCACCTCGCGCAGCATGTCGGTGACGTTGGCCTCGGTGATGCGGGCCTGGCCGCGCATTTCCTTGACGATGCGTGAGAGACGGTCGGAAAGGGCTGATGCCATGGGGTGCGCTCGGGTCGGGTGGGTGGTGGCGGCAGCGGACTGGCCGGGGTCCTGGTCGCGTGGCGGAACGCCAGCGGTTCGCACGGCCAAGACGCTTTAAACTCTGCTGACGATTTTAGCCGCGCCCTGCGCCCGACACCGGTTTTCACACCGACGCCATGAACCTGATGCCCGCCCTCACGACCAACCCGCCCGCAGCGCTGCTGTCGGCGGTGGCGGCGCTGTCGTATGCCTTCCTGGCCTGGGCCCACCCGCGCATGACACCCGCCCAGACGCGTGGTGTGCTGGCCTCGGCCTGGCTGCTGCACCTGGTCGTGTTGGCCATGGCGCTGCTGGACACGCCAGCCCGTTTCGGCTTTGCTCCGGCGCTCTCGGTCACCGCCTGGCTGGTGCTCTCCGTGTACCTCATCGAGAGCCGGATGTACCCGCAGCTCAAGGCCCGCTGGACGCTGGCGGTGCTGGGCACACTGGCGATACTGCTGGCCCTGTTCTTCCCCGGGGCCGAGTACCACGCTTTGCCGTCCAACTGGATGCCGCTGCACTGGGCCTTGGGCATTGCCTCCTACGGCCTGATCGCTGCGGCCGTGGTGCACGCCTGGCTCATGCAGCGAGCGGAAAAGGCCATGCGACAAGGCGCCACTTCGGAAACCTCGATGCCCCTGCTCACCCTGGAACGCCTCACGTTCCGTTTCGTGGCGGCGGGCTTTGTGCTGCTGAGCGCGACACTGCTGGTCGGCGGCTGGTTCTCCGAGCTCATCAACGAACGCTGGGTATGGAACCACAAGACCGTGTTCTCCGTGCTGGCCTGGCTCATCATGGGCGTGCTGCTCTGGGGCCGCTGGCGCCTGGGCTGGCGCGGCCGGGTAGCGGTGCGCACCCTCTACCTGGGGGCGGGCTTTCTGCTGCTGGGCTACGCCGGCTCGCGATTCGTGCTCGAAGTCGTCCTCCAGCGCGCCTGACCCCATGAAATTCCTTCTGGTTCTGGGGGTGGTGCTGGTGGCTTTCTGGATCTGGCGCAACAACCGCCTGAACGAACGCCCCGGCGCTCCGCCCGCTCGCGCGCCGGGCAAGCCGGTGGCCATGGTGGCCTGCGACCACTGCGGCACCCATTTGCCCGAGGTCGAGGTGATCAAGGGTCAACAGGGCGTCTATTGCTGCCAGGAACATCGCCGGCAGAACGAAGGGCCATCGCCGTGAGCACCGACTCGCGATCCGGGCGCTGACATGGCGCGAGGACCTTCCTCCCAGTTCGCCCCGTCCTGGTTTTCCACCCTGGAGGCTGGGTCCGGCAGCCAGGGTCAGGCGCATCGGGTGCGGGCTTACGTTCGGCTCTGGCGCGCGTTCATGCGCGCAAGGGTGCTCATCGCGCTGGTGTTGCTGGCCTTGCAGGTGTTTGTGCTGCTCACCCAGAGCGGTGGCCCCAAATGGCTGGTGCTGGTCAGCGCGCTGCACCTCAGCATGGCGCTCGCGGTGCTGTTCTGGACCCGGCCGATTGAGCCAGGCAAACCGTTCAAGGTCCAGTGGCTGATGTCGATCGGCGTTGACCTGGTGGTCTTCGCCGTCCTCCAGTATTTTCAGCAAAGCGGCATCAACTACACACCCCTGTTTGCGTTGCCGGTGCTGCTGGCCTCCATCCTGGGGTCGGTGACACTGGCCCTGGCCACCGCGGCCGGGGTCACCCTGTACCTGTTGGGCGACGCGGCGCTGAGTGCACCCTTGCTCAGCACCGTGTCCACCGCCAGCCTGCTGCAGGCAGGTTTGACAGGCACCGGTTTTTTCCTGATCGCCTTCCTGGCCAACCAGCTGGCGCAGCGCCTGGCGCGGGAAGAGGTGCTGGCACAGACCAGCCAGGCGGCCGCGCGCACCCAGGCACAGGTCAATGAACTGATCATCGAAAGCCTGAGTGAAGGTGTGCTGGTGGTGGACCGCCATGGCGTGGTGCGCAACGCCAACCCGGCGGCCCAGAACATGCTGATGGGCGACAACTATCCACATGCCGCCAAGCTGTTGCTGTCGGCCCGCCCGGGCTGGAGTGGCATCGCCCGCCTCGTGGACAAGACCTTCATGCACAGCGACGGGCTCGAGTCGGAGGTGCGGATCGACCTCGACGAGCTCACCACCCACCGCTTCTTCGCCCGCACCCGCCTGACCAGCTCACAGAGTGGCCGTCAGGCAGAGTTGTGTGTGCTGTTTCTGGAAGACCTGCGCGAGGTGGAAGCGAAGGTTCGCACCGAGAAACTCGCGTCCATGGGCCGCATGTCCGCGGCGGTGGCCCACGAGATCCGCAACCCGCTCTCGGCCATCACCCAGGCCAATGCGCTGCTGGACGAAGAGGTGTCGGAACCCGGGCAGAAGCGCCTGACCCGCATGATCGAGCAGAACGCGCAGCGGCTCGCGCGCATCGTCGACGACATCCTCAACGTCGCCAGGGCGCAACCCAGTCAGGGCGACTCCGTGATCGTGCTGCCGGTCGACCAGACCCTGCGCCAGATCACCCACGAGTGGAACAAACAGAACAAGGCCCAGGGCGTGCTGGGCGTCCACCCCCATGCGCCGGGCGCCCACATCGGCTTTGACCCCGAGCACCTGCGCCGCCTGCTGATCAACCTGCTGGACAACGCCTTGCGTCACGCCAGTGGCCGCCCGTCGTCGATCCGGGTGATCTCGCAACCCCATGGCAACGACCGGGTGCGCATCTCGGTCTGGAGCGACGGTGTGCCGCTGGAGGCCAGCGTGCTGCGGCATTTGTTCGAACCGTTCTTTTCTTCCGAGAGCCGCTCCAGCGGTCTGGGCTTGTACATCTGCCGGGAGCTGTGCGAACGCTACGGCGCGCAGATCGCCTACCAGCGCAGCCGCCTCGACCAACTGGAAGGCAACGAGTTCTATGTGCTCGCGCCGATCATCAAAGGGACGCCCCGTGCCCCGGTCCAGCAGAGCCTGAGCTATCCGCCCAGCGATTCGGTGGCCTACACGCGACCCGGTTTGTCGCAGTCTGAACCCCCTTCACTCTCCACGCTCTGAAGCGTCCCCCATGTCCGTCTCCCCCAATGCGTGTGTGCTGGTCGTCGACGACGAACCTGACCTCCGAACCCTCTACGAGCTCACCCTGCTTCGCGAAGGCCATGAGGTGATCTCAGCACCCGACCTGACCCAAGCCCGCGAGTGGCTCGCCCAGCGCCGCTTCGATGTGTTGATCACCGACATGCGTTTGCCCGATGGCCTGGGCCTGGAGTTGCTGCGCGAGTTGGCCACCCAGCAGCGCAGCGAGAAGTCCATCGTGATCACCGCGTACGGTTCGGCAGAGAACGCGGTCGAAGCGCTCAAGGCCGGTGCTTTCGACTACCTCACCAAACCGGTGGACCTCAAGCAGTTGCGCACAGCCGTCAGTGCGGCGATCCAGGGCCAGCGCCATCCTCCGGCCGCCACACTGCCACGCGCGCTGTCGAACGATGGGCTGGCCCGCAGTGCGCCGCCGCCTCCGGGCGGCGTGAAAGCCCTCGAACGCATCGTGGGCACCTCGCCCAGCATGGTTCAGATCCGCAGCCGCATCGAGAAAGTGTCCACCAGCATGGCCCCGGTGCTGATCCTCGGGGAGTCGGGCACCGGCAAAGAGTTGGTGGCGCGTGCGGTGCACGAGTGCAGCCACCGCGCGGCTGGGCCGTTTGTCGCGGTCAACTGCGGCGCCATTCCCGACAACCTGATTGAGGCCGAGTTTTTTGGTGCCCGCAAAGGGGCTTACACCGGCGCCACCCAAGACCGCGAAGGCTATTTCCAGGCAGCCAAGGGCGGCACCCTGTTTCTGGACGAGATCGGTGACCTGCCGCTGGGCATGCAGGCCAAGCTGCTGCGCGTGATCCAGGAGCGGCGCGTGCGCCCTTTGGGCGGCGTGCAGGAAGAAAGCGTGGATGTGCGGCTGGTGAGCGCCACCCATCGCGACGTGGCGGCGCTGGTCAAGAGCGGTGAATTCCGTCAAGACCTGTTCTACCGCCTCAACGTGATCGGGCTGCGCACACCGGCCTTGCGCGAGCGCCGGGAGGACATGCCCGAGCTGGTGCAGGCACTGCTGCAACGCATCTGCAGCGAGTCCGGTGATGCGACACCCACCCTGTCGGCCGACGCTGAGGTCTGGCTCCAGTCGCGCGAGCTGGCCGGCAATGTTCGTGAGCTGGAAAACCTGTTGCAGCGCGCCATGGCGCTCAGCACCGGCACCACGCTGCAAGCGCATGACTTCGCCGATCCCGGCGAGGGCGAAGGTCAGCACCGGGCCGAGCCCAAAGGGCTTGCGCCCGCCACCAACCCCACCTCGACGGACGCCACAGGCTCGGGCATCCCCGCCGATCTTCAGGTCTTTCTCGACGAGCAGGAACGGCAGGTGCTGCTCAAGGCGCTCAAGGAATGTGACTTCAACCGCACGGCCGCAGCGACGCGCCTGGGTTTGAACCTGCGCCAGATGCGCTACCGCATCCAACGGCTGGGCATCACCATGCCGTCTGACGATGACGACAACGCCTGACACCAGAGAGGGTGGACTGGCCTGGGACGGCGGCTGGCTCATGGAGGCTCGCAGGGTGCCCTCGCCGAACCACGGACCTCGCCCGGACGCGGCCGTGATCGACCTGATCGTGCTGCATTCGATCAGCCTGCCCCCTGGCGAATACGGCGGCCCGGAAGTGGAGCAGCTGTTCACCAACCAGCTGGACTGGTCGGCCCACCCGTACTTCGAACAGATCCGTGGCATGGAGGTCTCGTCGCATTTTTTTGTGCGCCGCGATGGAACGCTGCTGCAGTTCGTCAGCACCGACGACCGAGCCTGGCACGCCGGTGTGTCGTGCTGGCGCGGTCGTTCGCAATGCAACGACGACTCCATTGGCATTGAACTGGAAGGCCTGGAAGGCCAGACCTTCGAGCCCGCACAGTACGCCACGCTGGCCCAGCTGTGCCGGCGTGTGCAAGAACGCCACGCCATCGCCCACATCGCCGGCCATGAGCACATCGCACCGGGTCGCAAACTAGATCCTGGTCCCGGCTTCGACTGGGCTCGGCTCCAGCAGGATCTCGGTTGGGCACATGGGTGTTTTCCCGAGTGCGTGATCGGAGCTTTTCAGCTTCGGGGGTGACCCCGCCCTGAAGTCATCGAGCGCCACCACCTGGCCGCGCCAGCATCGGCGCGGTTTTCGACGGCAAATCCAGCGGCAACATGCGCCGTTGTTGGCACCAGCAGTCTGGAATCAACACCACCGCTGCTCCGCGCTGCGCCACCCGAAGTCACCTTTCGCATGAACGACGCCGCCGGTTTTACCTAACGAAACGGCACCGTTTCGATGCAGCCTCTTTTTTCTACAACCACTACCGGTAGTGGCTTGAAGAGGGGCCACACACCAGATATAGTGTGCGCTGCGCCAAACGGTCACCCAGTCAAAAGCGGCCTTGAGAGCACACCGCCCAGCCCAAAGCACCGACTGCACCGACCGATGCGCCCTACCCCAGCTCCCCGGCTTGGCACTCAAAGGCCCGCGACGCAAAACAAACGAAAGAAAGAGGAACCATGCAGATCCATCCATCCACCGCGTCTCACAACACCCCGTCCCACGTGATGCACGGAGGCACGTCCGCCGCATCGACGGAAGCTCAGACCTCGGTCTTTGCCCACTACCAGATCATTCGCCGCAATGGCGCCGTGGTGTCCTTCGAGCCCAGCAAAATTGCCGTGGCCTTGATGAAGGCGTTCCTGGCGGTGCATGGCACGCAGGGTGCTGCGTCGGCCAGCGTGCGCGAAACGGTGGACGCATTGACCCAGACCGTGGTTCGCGCCCTGGTGCGTTCGCGCCCCGGCGGCGGCACCTTCCACATTGAAGACGTGCAAGACCATGTCGAACTCGGCCTGATGCGCAGCGGTCACCATGAAGTGGCCCGCGCCTACGTGCTGTACCGCGAGCGCCGCACGCAAGAGCGCGCCCACCAGGCCGAAGCGCAAAAGCCGGCCGAGGCCTTGTTGCATGTGATGGACGGCGGCCAGCGCGTGCCGCTCGACCTGAACCGCCTGCAGCACCTGATCGAAGACGCCTGCAAAGGCCTGGGCAAAGATGTCAAGGCCGACCCCATCGTCGCCGAGACCAAGCGCAACCTGTACGACGGCGTGCCGATCGAAGAGGTCTACAAGGCCTCCATCCTGGCCGCGCGCACGCTGATCGAAAAAGACCCGGACTACACCTACGCCACCGCACGCCTGCTGCTGCACACCATCGTCAAGGAAGTGATCGGCGAAGAAGTGCCGTCCACCGAGATGGGCGCGCGCTATGCCGACTACTTCCCACAGTTCATCAAGAAAGGCGTGCAAAACGAACTGCTCGACGAGAAGCTGCAGCAGTTCGACCTGGCCCGTCTGGGCGCGGCACTCAAGCCCGAGCGCGACCTGCAGTTCGACTACCTCGGCCTGCAGACCCTGTACGACCGCTACTTTCTGCACGTGCGCAAGAGCCGCATCGAGCTGCCACAGGCCTTCTTCATGCGCGTGGCCATGGGTCTGTCGCTGAATGAAATCGACCGCGAGGCACGCGCCATCGAGTTCTACGAGGTGCTGTCCTCGTTCGACTTCATGTCGTCCACGCCCACGCTGTTCAACGCGGGCACGCTGCGCTCGCAGCTCTCCAGCTGCTACCTGACCACCGTGCCCGACGATCTCGACGGCATCTACGAGTCGATCAAGGAAAACGCGCTGCTCTCCAAGTTCGCCGGCGGCCTCGGCAACGACTGGACCCGCGTGCGTGCGCTCGGCGCCCACATCAAAGGCACCAATGGCGAGTCGCAAGGTGTGGTGCCGTTCCTGAAAGTGGTGAACGACACCGCCGTCGCGGTGAACCAGGGTGGCAAGCGCAAGGGCGCGGTCTGCACCTACCTGGAAACCTGGCACCTGGACATCGAAGAGTTCCTGGAGCTGCGCAAGAACACCGGCGATGACCGCCGCCGCACGCACGACATGAACACGGCGAACTGGATTCCCGACCTCTTCATGAAGCGCGTGATGGAAAAGGGCGACTGGACCCTGTTCTCACCCAACAACGTGCCCGACCTGCACGACCTGTTCGGTGCCGATTTCGAAACGGCCTATGTGGCTTACGAAGCCAAGGCAGAACGCGGCGAGATCAAGCCCAGCCGCAAGGTGCCTGCGTCGGATCTGTGGCGCAAGATGCTCACCATGCTGTTTGAAACCGGCCATCCCTGGATCACCTTCAAGGACGCCTGCAACGTGCGCAGCCCGCAGCAACACGCCGGCGTGGTGCACAGCTCCAACCTCTGCACCGAGATCACGCTCAATACCAGCGACACCGAAACCGCGGTCTGCAACCTCGGTTCGATCAACCTGCTCAAGCACCTGAAGGACGGCGGTGTTGATCATCAGAAGCTGCAGAAGACGATCAAGACGGCGATGCGCATGCTCGACAACGTGATCGACATCAACTACTACGCGGTCAAGAAGGCTCGCGACTCCAACATGCGCCACCGCCCGGTCGGGCTCGGCATCATGGGCTTCCAGGACGCGTTGTACGAGCTGCGCATCCCCTACGCCTCCAACGACGCGGTCGAGTTCGCTGACCGCTCGATGGAAGCGGTGTGTTACCACGCCTACTGGGCCTCCACCGAACTGGCCCGCGAGCGCGGCCGATACGCCAGCTACAAGGGCTCGCTGTGGGACCAGGGCATCCTGCCCCCCGACACCATCGACCTGCTGGCGCGTGAGCGCGGTGGTTATGTGGACGTGGACCGCAGCAGCAGCCTGGACTGGGACGCGCTGCGCCAGAAGATCGCGCAAGACGGCATGCGCAACTCCAACTGCGTGGCCATCGCACCGACCGCGACCATCTCCAACATCATCGGCGTGGACGCGTCCATCGAACCCTGCTTCGGCAACCTCTCGGTCAAGTCCAACCTGTCGGGCGAGTTCACCGTCATCAACGGCTATCTGGTGAAAGACCTGAAGCGCCTGGGCCTGTGGGACGACGTGATGGTCATGGACCTCAAACACTTCGACGGCTCGCTGCGCTCCATCGACCGCGTGCCCCAAGAAGTGAAAGCGCTCTACGCCACCGCGTTCGAGGTGGAACCGCTGTGGCTGGTGGAAGCCGCAGCACGCCGTCAGAAGTGGATCGACCAGGCGCAGAGCCTGAACATCTACATGGCCGGCGCCTCGGGCAAGAAGCTCGACGACACCTACAAGCTCGCTTGGTTGCGCGGCCTCAAGACCACCTACTACCTGCGCACCACCTCGGCCACGCAGGCCGAAAAATCCACAGGCCGCACGGGTCAACTCAACGCGGTTTCGGTGCACGGCAATGAGGTGGCGATGAGCGCACCGGTGGCCGCTGCAATGGCTGTTGAACCCGCGACCGACATCAAGTTTTGCGCGATCGACGACCCCGGTTGCGAAGCCTGCCAATGACCACTGCATGTGATGCGTGTGCGTGTGGTGGTGTCGAACGTCGCGCATTCGATGCGACACCGCAACACAAAACATTCATCACTCGCATGAGTCCTTTGCATTTCATGCAGACACTTCGATAATCCACCGAATTGGACACACCTATGTTGACCTGGGACGATCAAGTTACTCCCTCCTCGAAGCCCGCATCGATTCCCCTGCCACCTCCCATGCAGGGTGTGCAAGCGTCACTGTCCTCCGCGACAAATCCCGCTCCTGCTTTCGCTGTACCCAAAGCCACACCGAGTGCACACCGCGTCAACGCGGCCGATAAGCGCATCATCAACGGCAAGACCGACGTCAATCAGCTGGTGCCGTTCAAGTACAAGTGGGCTTGGGAAAAATACCTCGCCACCTGTGCCAACCACTGGATGCCACAAGAGGTGAACATGAGCCGCGACATCGCGCTCTGGAAAGACCCCAACGGCCTGACCGAAGATGAACGTCGCATCGTCAAGCGCAACCTCGGCTTCTTCACGACCGCCGATTCGCTGGCTGCCAACAACATCGTGCTGGGCACCTACCGCCACATCACGGCGCCCGAGTGCCGCCAGTTCCTGTTGCGACAGGCCTTTGAAGAAGCGATCCACACCCACGCTTACCAGTACATCGTGGAGTCCCTCGGCCTGGACGAGTCCGAGATCTTCAACGCCTACAACGAAGTCCAATCGATCCGTGACAAGGACGAGTTCCTGATCCCCTTCATCGAAGCGATCATGGACCCGAACTTCAACACCGGCTCGCCGGAAAACGACCAGACCTTGCTCAAGAGCCTGATCGTGTTTGCCTGTCTGATGGAAGGACTGTTCTTCTACGTGGGCTTCACGCAGATCCTGGCGCTGGGCCGGCAGAACAAGATGACCGGTGCCGCCGAGCAGTACCAGTACATCCTGCGCGACGAGTCCATGCACTGCAACTTCGGCATCGATCTGATCAACGCGATCAAGATGGAGAACCCGATGCTGTGGACGGCCGAGTTCAAGGCCGAGATCAAGTCGCTGTTCATCAAGGCTGTCGAGCTCGAATACCGCTACGCCGAAGACACCATGCCGCGCGGCGTGCTCGGCATGAACGCGTCCATGTTCAAAGGCTACCTGCGTTACATCGCCAACCGGCGCGCCACGCAGATCGGTCTGGAGCCCATGTTCCCGAACGAAGAAAACCCGTTCCCATGGATGAGCGAAATGATCGATCTCAAGAAGGAACGCAATTTCTTTGAAACACGGGTGATCGAGTACCAATCGGGAGGCGCGTTGTCCTGGGACTGACACGTTCAGTCGCCCGGCCTGCCCCTCCATCGTTCACACCATGTTCGTCGTCACATCAAAGCCCTGCTGCCCGTGCTCTTGCCCGGACAGCAGGGCTTTGTCACCGTATTCAAGGCCTTGGGGTCTGTCGTGGATGCATTCACGCGAACCCAGGGCATTGAATCACTTCGCTGGCACCTGGCCGGTTGAAGTGCTCTTTGCAACTTGATCAAGGAGAAAACAATGGCAACTGCGAAAAAAGCCCCGGCCAAAAAGGCCGCTCCGGCAAAAAAAGTCGCTGTGAAAAAAGCAGCACCTGCGAAGAAGGCAGCACCGGCTAAGAAAGCCGTCGTCGTGAAGAAGGCAGCACCGGCGAAGAAAGCCGCTGCCCCTACGAAGAAGGCAGCACCGGCCAAAAAAGCCGCCGTCGTGAAGAAGGCCGCTCCGGCGAAGAAAGCCGCTGCCCCTGCGAAGAAGGCAGCACCGGCCAAAAAAGCCGCCGTGAAGAAGGCGGCTCCGGCGAAGAAAGCCGCTGCCCCTGCGAAGAAAGCCGCTCCGGCAAAAAAGGCCGTCGTGAAGAAGGCAGCCCCAGCAAAAAAAGCTGAGCCGGCCAAGAAGCCGGCAGCCCCAGCGGCACCAGCAGCTCAAACCAAGCTGAACCCTCAGGCTGCCTGGCCGTTTCCAACGTCCAGCAAGCCCTGAAGTCGTCCTTGAGATGACACCTGGCCCGACGTGAAAGCGTCGGGCTTTTTTGTGCCCAAATTCAGCCGTCAGTCCGCGCTACTGAACCGATAGTTCTGTCCACCACGGCTCGCAATTTTGGTGGCGCCGATGCGGTTGCCCAGATCAGCGCAGCGGACCAGACCCCAGCCCTGCGCAATACCATGCAGCAAAGCGGCGCGGAAGGCATCGCCGCAACCGGTGGGGTCGAGCACCTCAGCCGCCTTCACACCCGGTACAAGGGTCTTGTTGCCCTGCTCCCAGACCTCGCAACCTTGCTCACCCAAGGTGATGATGAGGCCACTGACCTTTGCGGCAATGGCTTCAAAACTCAGGCCGGTGCGATCACACAGCATCTGGCCTTCGTAGTCGTTGACGGTGACCCAACTCGCGAGCTCAATGAAGTGCGCCAACTCTTCGCCGTTGAACATGGGCAGGCCCTGACCCGGATCGAACACGAAAGGAATGCCAGCCGAGTGCAACTGCTCGGCGTGGGAGAGCATGGCATCGCGGCCATCGGGCGCCACGATGGCCAGACGGATGCCGGCGTCGGACGGCACCACATTCTTTTGAGCATCGGACATGGCTCCTGGGTGAAACGCGGTGATCTGGTTGTTGTCGCGGTCGGTCATGATCATCGCCTGGGCCGTGTAGTTGTCCGACGTGGTGCCGATGAAGCGCGTGTCCACCCCGAGGTCTTGCAAGCGCCCCAGGTAGTCCTGCGCGTCATTGCCCACCATGGCCAGGGGCACTGCGGGCGACCCGAGCTGCCGCAGGCCGTAGGCAATGTTGCCCGCACATCCCCCGTATTCGCGGCGCAAACCAGGCACCAGGAACGACACGTTGAGAATGTGCAGCTGGCTCGGCAGAATCTGCTCGGCGAAGCGCCCCTCAAACGTCATGATGGTGTCGAAGGCCAGGGAGCCACAAATGAGGATGGACATGTAAGAAGCGGAGGTTCAGGGGTAAAAGACCAAGGCGCGGTAGCCCGTCATGGACGAGACACCGCTGTCGGCGATGGACAATCGCAGGCTCATCGACAAAGAGCCATGGGACGGCAACAACACGGGTGCACCAGGCAGTTCGTCGGGCAAAAACACCCGCCGCGAAACAACGGCATCGCGCGTGTCGGTGAGGCTCAACTCCAATGCCGGCACGGCCACCGCCATGGGCGCGCTGTTCTTGAGCACCAGATCGAAAGAATAGAAATTGCCCAGGCGCCGCACGAGATTGGAGCTGTCAATGACCACCGATTCGATCCGGCGCACAGGTCCGAGCTGGCAAGCAAAAGGACGACACAGGCTGGAGAGCAAGGGCACTGCGGCTGGGTACTGGGCGGCAAGCCTGTCTCGATCCTGGACCGCCCATTGCATCACCAGCAGCAGCGCCAACAGCACCGAGGCTGACGCCAGCAAGCTGCGCATCAACGGCGAACGCCAAAATGCCTTGCGGCGCGCCTCACGAACAAAACCGGGCTCGGACACATCTGCGCTCGAAGGCTCGTCCGGCGGCACCTGGGCCGGCCCGGGGGGCACCGGGTCGACGGGGATTGCCACGGCAGTCTTGGACACTGTCGCCACAGCCTTAGGGACTGGCGCCGATTCCGGCTCTGCGGTTTCGGCCTGGGCCTTGGACGCACCCAGCGCAAACTGCTTGAGCTCATCCACAAACTCCAGCGACGCTTTCAGCGCACCGGTTGATGATGGCGCAAGAAGTTCATCGGGGTGATCGGCGGACTCGGGAACGGGAAGCCTGGCATCGATGTCCGACGTGGCATGGTCGTCACGCAGACCCTCAAGTGCCTGGAATTCCGCCGTCGTCCACGCTTCCGCCGGATCGGGTTCTGACCGCCAGGGGCTGGGTTCCAGCAACCAGTCACCTTCGGCATCGTCGTTCAAGGCCTGCGACGGCGACATGGGTTCGGGGCCGGTTGCCATGGACGGCGCTGCCACTGGAGGAGTGACCACCGGCGCCGGCGTGGCCTCGCCTTCCAGATACAAGGTGGCGTCGAACACATCGGCGCAGTGGCCACAACGCACCCAGCCGTCGGAAATCTTGAGCTGGTCGGGAACGACCTTGAACATCGTTCCGCAGGCCGGGCAGCGGGTGGTGTAACTCATGCGCAGATTATTGCAGGCGGCCCCGCGCGATCAGCGCCCGCCCACACGCTCAGGCCTTCTCGGCCGTCATGAGGATCCAGCCATCCTCTTCGTCGCTGACCGAGAGGGAAATCCAGGGCGCGTAAGCCTCTTTCAGTTCATCCGCTTGGCGCGACAGGATGCCCGCGAGCACCAGGTGCCCACCGGCTCGCACGTGCCCACACAGCAGCGGGGCGAGCACCTTGAGCGGTGTGGCCAGGATGTTGGCCAGCACGACATCAAACTCGCCCTTGGCCTGATCGGGCAGCCCGGATTGCAGGCTCACGTGGTTGGCTCTGGCGTTGAGATGCGTTGACTCGACCGCGGCCGGGTCGATGTCGACCGCCACAATGTCCGCCGCACCGAACTTGGCCGCGCCGATCGCCAGGATGCCCGAGCCACAGCCGTAGTCCAGGACACGCTGGCCCTCAACGCCATGGCGTGCGGTCCATCTCAGGCACATGCGCGTGGTGGGGTGTGTCCCGGTACCGAACGCCAACCCTGGGTCGAGCCGGATCACCTCGCGCGCTGCGGCCGGTGGCTCGTGCCAGGTGGGCACGATCCAGAACGTGGGCGTGATCTCCACCGGATCGAACTGCGATTGGGTCAAGCGCACCCAGTCCTGTTCGGCCACGGCCTGCACGCCCAGCACTTCACAACCATCAAAGAAGTCCTGGAACACCAGCAGCGCTGCGGTTTCACGGGCAGCGGCTTCGGTAGGGAACAGCGCCACCACCCGCGAGCGGTTCCATCCCGCCTTCGGCGCAGGCATGCCCGGTTCACCAAACAGCGCCTGCTCGGAGGGCGTCAGGGCGTCGGCATCTTCCACCGAGACGCTCAGCGCATCGAGTTCGACCAGCGCGTCGCTGACCGGTTCGACGCCGGCCTCGGGGACGAGCAAGACCAACTCAAAGAGAGACCCAGCTGATGGCTGGGTCTGGGAAGCAAGATCAGCGTTCACGTTGGGAGAGCCACTCTTCCAGGTAGTGGATGTTGGTGCCACCGGCCACGAAGCTGGCGTCCACCATCAGCTCGCGATGCAGCGGGATGTTGGTCTTGATGCCTTCCACCACCGCCTCGGCCAGCGCCGTGCGCATGCGGGCCAGGGCCTGCTCGCGCGTGTCGCCGTGCACGATCAGCTTGCCGATCATGGAGTCGTAGTTGGGCGGCACGAAGTAGTTGGTGTACGCATGCGAGTCCACACGCACGCCCGGACCACCGGGCATGTGCCAGGTGGTGATGCGGCCGGGCGAGGGCGTGAACTTGTAGGCGTCTTCGGCGTTGATGCGGCACTCGATGGCATGGCCACGCAACTGCACCTGGCGCTGCGTGAACGGCAGTTTTTCGCCCGCCGCCACCGCGATCTGGGTGCGCACGATGTCCACTCCCGTGATCCACTCGGTCACCGGGTGCTCCACCTGCACGCGCGTGTTCATCTCGATGAAATAAAACTCGCCGTTTTCGAACAGGAATTCGAAGGTGCCGGCACCTCGGTAGCCGATTTTCTTGCAGGCCGCTGCGCAGCGCTCGCCGATTTTTTCGATCAGGCGGCGTGGAATGCCCGGTGCCGGCGCCTCTTCGATCACCTTCTGATGGCGCCGCTGCATGGAGCAGTCACGCTCGCCGAGGTACACCGCGTTGCGGTGCGTGTCGGCCATGATCTGGATCTCGATGTGGCGGGGGTTCTGGAGAAACTTCTCCATGTACACCTCGGGGTTGCCGAAGGCAGCCCCGGCTTCGGCCTTTGTCGTCTGCACCGCGTGCAGCAGCGCCGCTTCGGTGTGCACGACACGCATGCCGCGACCGCCGCCACCGCCCGCCGCCTTGATGATGACCGGGTAACCGATCGTCTTGGCGGTGCGCTTGATCACCACCGGATCGGCCGGCAAAGCGCCCTCCGAGCCGGGCACGCAGGGCACGCCAGCGCGGATCATGGCCTGCTTGGCCGAAACCTTGTCGCCCATCAGGCGGATCGACTCGGGCGAGGGGCCAATGAAGGTGAAGCCGCTTTGCTCCACTCGCTCGGCGAAGTCGGCGTTTTCCGACAAGAAACCGTAGCCAGGGTGAATGGCCTCAGCGTCGGTCACCTCGGCGGCCGAGATGATGGCCGGCATGCTGAGGTAACTCTGCGCCGACTGAGCGGGGCCGATGCAGACCGCCTCGTCTGCCAGCTTCACGTACTTGGCGTCGCGGTCGGCTTCGGAATAGACCATCACGGCCTTGATGCCCATTTCGCGGCAGGCGCGCTGCACCCGGAGGGCAATCTCGCCGCGGTTGGCGATCAGGATTTTCTTGAACATGGGCGTTCGGTCGCTTATTCGATCACGTACAGCGGTTGGCCGTATTCCACCGCCTGGCCGTTCTCCACCAGGATCTGCGTCACGGTGCCACTCTTGTCGGCCTCGATTTCGTTGAGGATCTTCATCGCTTCGACGATGCAGATGGTTTCCCCTTCTTTGATCGCATCGCCCAGCTCCACAAAGGGCTTGGCCCCAGGGCTGGATGCCCGGTAGAAGGTGCCCACCATCGGCGACTTGACCACATGACCCAAGGGCTCTGCAGGCACCACCTCAGCCACCACAGGGGCGGCGGCAACGGGAGCGGCCAACGGCGCGGCGGCGGGTGCCATGGTGTAAGCGACCGGGGCGGCCATGCTCACAGGGGCACTCTTGACGATCCGTACCTTGCCTTCGGCCTCGGTGATCTCCAGCTCAGACACGTTCGATTCAGACACCAGATCAATCAGTGTCTTCAGTTTTCTTAAATCCATGATTTCTCCAACGAAATGCGGCCAAATTGATTCAACTTCACCCAATTTCATCGAAATCGAGGCTGATCAAGGTACCGGGGTGCGCAGTGTACACGAGGGTTGAACCGTGTGACAAACCGTTCATCACCCTCGACGGCTACCGCTTAACAGGCCATGCGGGTGGCGCACAGACACAAATTGAAAGAACTTTACCCGCTTTTCAACGCGGTTCGTAACACCCGCCCATCTGCCGCTGAGCCGCTTCGCCAAACCCCTCTCAGACCAGTCCTGCCCACAGCGAGAGGTCCGACTCGCTCAACTTGCCCAGCTTGCGGTGCATCACGGTGCCGTCGGCACCGAACACGACGGTGAACGGTAGCCCTCCGCTTGCGTTGCCCAGGCTGCGGCCCAATTCGGTACCGGCCAAACCGGCCAAGGCGACGGGAAAATCCAATGGCAAACGCTGAAGAAAGCTGCGCACGGGTGCGGCCTGATCCACCGCCAAGCCCAGCACCTGCCAGCCGGCCGGCTCGTTCGCGCGGTAAAAAGCATTGACCAACGGCAGTTCCTCCACACACGGAGGGCACCAGGTCGCCCAGAAATTCACCAGCAAGGGGCGACCCAGAAACCGTTGCAATGCCACTGTCTCGCCCCGCACACCCGGTAACTCCGTGGCCCAGAAAGCCGCCTCTGCGCCCGACAACAGCTCGCCCGGTCGCAGGCGCCACCAAGCGGCGCCCGCGCCAGCGGCCATCGCGACGGCGGCCACACCACCCATCCAGAGGCGCCGTTGCATCATTCGTCTTGCCCCTGCCCGACCGATGCCAACAAAAGCGCTCTCAGGCCGTTCACATCGCCGCGAGGACGGCGGCCCTGGGCATCCGGCTTGAGTGCCCCGCGAACATCGTCGCGATCCTGCACCAGCAGATGAACCAGCACCCACTGCCCGAGCGCCTCGCACCGGCATCGCACGGTCAGCGCATCCACGGGCTCCCCCTTCCAGCCATGGATCGAGCCCGGGTGGTACTCCACCCCATGGTCCAGCAGGGTCCACTCGGCGGACTTGGCGTCGTCGCAAAACAGCTGGATATAGATGTCGCTGTGCCGCGTGGCGGTGCCACGCCACACCGCCCCGCCGACCAGGGGGTGGAAAACCGCGAGTCGCTCCATCCAGACCAGGGCCAGTTCGCGCAGAGCGTGCAATTCCTGGGGCTGGGTGTCGGCGCAAAACAGGTCGATGTACTCTCGCACCGCCGTGTCCATCGAGGCGTTGTCGGGCCAGGGCGCTCGCGAGGACAAGCCCAGCTGCTTGCCCGCACGGCGCTTGGCTGCGGCGTATTCCAGCCCCTCTTCCACCACGAAGCGCGCCGCGACGGCGGCGATTTCATCGGTCTGGTCTGCGCGAAACTCACTCATGCCGCGATTGTGCCTCGCTGACGGCCGTCGGCACGCTCCGAAGCTCTCCCCAACACTCACAGGTCCAGGGCCAGGCGCCGCCTAAAATCGGCGCATGCATATTCACATCTTGGGCATTTGCGGCACGTTCATGGGTGGCCTGGCCGCGCTCGCACGCGAATCGGGTCACCGAGTGACCGGCTGCGACGCCGGTGTCTACCCGCCCATGAGCGACCAGCTGCGAGCGCTCGGCATCGACCTGATCGAGGGTTTTGCCGTCGACCAGATGGCGCTCCAACCCGACATGTATGTGGTGGGCAACGTGGTCAGTCGCGCACGCCTGCCCGATGGCGCACCGAAGTTTCCCCTGATGGAAGCCATCCTCGAAGCGGGTGCGCCCTACACCAGCGGCCCACAATGGCTGGCCGAACATGTGCTGCAAGGCCGACACGTGCTGGCCGTGGCCGGCACCCACGGCAAAACCACCACCACCGCCATGCTGGCCTG
The DNA here is from genome assembly GCF_002001205.1 of Hydrogenophaga sp. A37. Lineage (GTDB taxonomy): Bacteria > Pseudomonadota > Gammaproteobacteria > Burkholderiales > Burkholderiaceae_C > Hydrogenophaga. Next base: position 27,990 of record NZ_MUNZ01000056.1, on the reverse strand, counting down.
GGTGCTGGAATCGGCCGGACTTCAACCGGGGTTTCTCGTTGGCGGCGTGCCGATGAATTTTGGTGTTTCAGCTCGATTGGGCAAGGTAGCGGTGGCCGGAACAGGCCGTTTCGCCGCCGGGCCGCCCCAAGGCGAAACAGCCCCCCCGGGGGGCAGCGACCCGCGAAGCGGCGGAGCGTGGGGGCCAACATTCGTCATCGAAGCGGACGAATACGACACCGCGTTCTTCGACAAGCGCAGCAAGTTTGTGCATTACCGCCCGCGCACGGCGGTGTTGAACAACCTGGAGTTTGACCACGCCGATATTTTCGACGACCTGGCCGCCATCGAACGCCAGTTTCACCACCTGTTGCGCACCGTGCCGCCCTCGGGGCGGGTGGTCGTCAATGGCCTCGAAGAGAGTCTGGACCGGGTGCTGCACAAAGGTGTCTGGAGCGAGGTGCGCAGCTTCGGTGCAACGGTCAGCGATTTCACCGCGGTGGGCGAGCCCCATGCTTTCGACGTGATGGAGCGCGGCCAGCGGGTCGCCCGGGTGGAGTGGGCGCTCACCGGTGTGCACAACCAGCTCAACGCCCTGGCGGCGATTGCGGCAGCCCAGCATGTGGGCGTGGCGCCCGCCGATGCCGCGGCCGCCCTCGGCCAGTTCGAGAACGTGCGGCGCCGCATGGAGGTTCGTGGAACCGTCTTGCGCGACGGCCTGCCGATCACGGTGTACGACGATTTCGCCCACCATCCCACCGCCATTCGCACCACACTCGACGGCCTGCGACGCAGGCTCGGAGCATCGGGTGGACGCATCCTGGCCGTGTTCGAACCGCGCAGCAACACCATGAAGCTGGGCACCATGAAATCGCAACTGCCCTGGAGCCTGGAAGCGGCCGACCTGGCGTTCTGTCACTCCGGCGGGCTCGACTGGGACGCCACGGCAGCGCTGCTCCCCATGGGCGAAAAGGCGCATGTTGCCCCCAACATCGACGAACTGGTGAGCCAGGTGGTGTCTGCCGTGCGCGGCGGGGACCACATCGTCTGCATGAGCAACGGCGGCTTTGGCGGAGTGCACGCCCGCCTGCTGGCAGCGCTGCGCTGAACCTCGGACGCCGATCAGTAACCCAGCGACATCGTCGCCAGATCCACCACCACCACGGGTTTGGCGAGTGCCGCACTGGCGGCGCGCGCAAAACTCATCGCCCAATCGCGATGATTGGGTTCGCGGAAGTGTTCCTGACCCACCGCCTGGGCCACCGCCAGAATCTTGTCGGCGGTCAGCACCTTGCCGGTCAGGCGGATGGGTTCGCAGTCCAGCGTCGTGAACTGCTCGTCCAGCCAGGACCGGGCCAGGTCGTGTGGCATGGGCTGGACCTCTTCGAGATCAAAACGGTAGGTGGACGGCTCACCCCAGGTCACGGTGACTTGACTGCGCATATGGGAACTCCTTGGATACGACGTGAAGTCTGCTTCACGGACGAAAGAACCGGTTTGCGGCAGCGCAAGGTTTTCACCGCTAACGCGCAGTGTCCAGACCGGGCTTGCCGGTCGACACGCGCAAAGGAGAATGCACCGACTCACGCATGATGCTGGAGGGCCCCATCGTCGAGAGTTCGCCGTGGCTCTGCACTTCGGACTCGCGGTCGACATGATCAAACTGAAGGGCCACCATGGCCCGGCGGGTCTCGGTCTCAGCCCGACGCGCGCTTTCGGAGTCGGTCGTCAGACCGCCCGCGTGGTACAGCGCGCCGACGCGGTGCGCCAGCGCCGGCTCGGGCCAACCGGTGCGCTCCAGCAGTTGGCTGAAATGGGCCGGACGGACCATCAGTTCTCGCATCAGGATGAGGTGAAACTCGTCGAACCAACGCGCGGGCAGGCGGGGCACCCGCCGCAGATACAGGCGCTGTTCGCGGTAACGCGCCGGCAACACATCTCGCCGGGTGCGCACAGCGTAGGTCCACATCAGACGGTGCAATGGCAAGCGGATGAACGATGAAGGGATTTCTTTGGACAAGGATGCCCCGTGCACCCACTCGGCCATCGACAGGTCCACCGGCCGCGCGGGAATCAGGAGCCCAGCCTGCCAGCGCTGGATGTCGATCACAGCGAGCAACTTGCCAGCGAGGGACACATGGACCACACCCCCCGCACGGTAGGTGGCCAGCCGGTCCACCAACTGTTCACCCAGCGCAAACTGGCTGCGCAGCGGCCGCAACCAGGCTTCAAAACGTTGCAGCCGCTGGCGCACGCTGGTTTCGCTTTCAGCGTCGAAAAATTCGGCCGAAGCAAACCCTTCGGGCAGCGGTGCAGCAAAAGCCAGCGGTCGGTCCACCTCGGCGCGATTGAGCGTCAAACGCTCGTCGGTGCCGTGCGGGTGCCGGATCACCACCTCGTCACGGCCCAGAACCTCCACCGCGTCGCCAGCAATCATCCAGGCGTCGGCAACGTGCGGATCGCACGTGCGCCACTCGGGCCATCCAGCGGGCGCCAGTGCCGCCCAAGCCTGCAGACGTGCGCCTGCCGGATCGGAAAACCCCAACAAACCCAAACCCAGAACTGGCTGCTCCACACGAACTCCCAACAACAACGTGCCACCCCCGGCTGCTGCTCATCAGGCAAGCTTGGGGCCATCAATTAGAACATCGGCAGCAAAGCCAGAATATCAAGCGCGATGCACACAGACCGACCGATGTGGTGTCAACACCGCGACAGAAAGCGCCCCAGGACCGGGTCAGGTCGCGCGCATCAGTCAGTGCCCAGCACGTGCGCGCTGCACCGCCTGCGACAGCACCTCGAGTGCCTGAAGCGAGTCGCTCCAGCCGAGGCAGGCGTCGGTGATGCTCTGACCATAGTTCAGCTGACTGACGTCGTCCTTGCCTGGGGTGAACTTCTGGGCACCGGCTTCGATGTGGCTTTCGATCATCACGCCGAACACACTCGTTGAACCGCCCTCGATCTGGCGAGCAATGTCGCGCGCCACATCGAGCTGCTTCTCATGCTGCTTGCTGCTGTTGGCGTGACTGCAGTCCACCATGAGGCGCGGCGTCAGCTTGGCGGCTTCCAGATCCTTGACCGCTGCGGCCACATGGGCGGCGTCGTAGTTGGGCATCTTGCCGCCGCGCAGGATGACGTGGCAGTCTTTGTTGCCGTTGGTCTGAACGATGGCCACTTGACCGTTCTTGTGCACCGACAGGAAATGGTGCCCGCGCGCAGCGGCTTGGATCGCATCGGTCGCGATACGGATGTTGCCGTCGGTGCCGTTCTTGAAACCGATGGGCGCCGACAGCCCCGAGGCCAGTTCGCGGTGCACCTGGCTCTCGGTGGTGCGCGCGCCGATGGCACCCCAACTGATCAGGTCACCGATGTACTGCGGTGAAATCACGTCCAGAAATTCGCTGCCCGCGGGCAAGCCGATGCGGTTGATGTCGATCAACAACTGGCGAGCGATGCGCAAGCCCTCGTCGATGCGGAAGCTCTGATCCAGGTAAGGGTCGTTGATCAGCCCCTTCCAGCCCACCGTCGTGCGCGGCTTTTCGAAGTAGACGCGCATCACGATTTCCAGCGTGTCGGCGTATTGGTCACGCAGCGGCTTCAGGCGGCGCGCGTAGTCCAGCGCAGCAGCGGGGTCGTGGATCGAGCACGGGCCGATGATCACCAGCAGGCGATCGTCCTTGCCGCGCAGGATGTTGTGGATGGACTGACGGGTCTGGCTGATGAGGCCCTCCACCGGCGTGCCGCCGATGGGGAAAAAGCGGATCAGGTGTTCGGGAGGCGGGAGCACAGTGATGTCCTTGATGCGTTCGTCGTCGGTCTGGCTGGTTTTGTCGACAGAACGGGCATGCCAGGCATCGGCGCTGACGGGGGTGGCTTTGGCGGTCATCACGGAACTCCTCGGGTTGGCGAAAGAAAGTGGCAAAAAAAAACCGCCGGGCGTGGGGCCCGGCGGTTTTGGGAGGTTCGGTTGCGTTGCGCTTACACCGTGGCCTCTCGTCCGCCGGGGACTGAGAACCAAAAGTAAAAGCCAAAAAAGATGGCGGCGCGCGTTTGCATAGGTCGCGAATGTAGCACAGCGGATAGCACAGGCGTCTTACAGGTGAACGCCGTAGAGGCTGCGCCAGGCCCAGCCAGCCAACGCGCAGGCCACGATGACCCGGATCACACCCTGCTTGAACCGGATCAACGCCAACGCAGCGAGCGCCACCAAGACCAGCGCCGCCCAGTCCGGGCGCTGCCATCCGCCGGCCATGCCCGACGGGTACGCCACATGAAACAGAAAGAACAGCGCCAGGCTGGCGATCACGCCCACCACCGATGCAGTGATCGCGGTCAGGGGCGCGGTGAAATGCAGCTTGCCGTGCGTGCTTTCGACCAGCGGACCGCCCGCCAGGATGAAGATGAACGATGGCAGGAAGGTGAACCAGGTCACCACCAACGCCGCCAGTGCTGCGCCCAGGAACAGCGCCTCTGGCCCCAGCACCTGCTGGCCCCAGCCGCCGAGGAAAGCCACAAAGGCCACCACCATGATGAGCGGCCCCGGTGTGGTTTCACCCAGCGCCAAGCCGTCGATCATCTGCGACCCAAGCAGCCAGCCATGTTCCACCACCGCGCCCTGGTACACATAAGGCAGCACCGCGTAGGCGCCGCCAAAGGTGAGCAGCGCCGCCTTGGTGAAAAACCAGCCCATGGCAGCCAGCGTTCCGCTCCAGCCTTGCCAGGCCACCAGCAAGCCCATCGGAACGGCCCACAGCACCGCGCCCCACAACAGCACGCGCATCAATCGCACCCGGCTGAAGCGCGCGTGGGCGGGCGTGGGTGTGTGATCGTCGATCACGGCTGGCTCATGGGGCGCGGCCGTGCCCGCCGACGCATGCCCGCCTCCGACGCGTGCGAACTGGTCCGGCACCCAGCGTCCGCCCGCCCAACCCACCAGCGCCGCCACCAGCACGACGGCGGGGAACGGCACCGCAAAAACGGCCAGAGCCACAAAGCTGCCCACCGCCACGGCCCACAGCAGCGGCGCACGCTTCGGGTGCCGCAGCGTCTTGCTGCCCATGCGGTGCACCGCCTGCAAGACCAGCGCCGCCACCGCCGGTTTGATGCCGTACAGCAGGCCCGCCACCCAGGCCACCTGGCCATGAACCACATAGACCCAGCTCAGGCCGATCAGGATCAGCAGCGACGGCAACACGAACAGCACCCCGGCCACCACACCGCCCCAGCTGCGGTGCAACAGCCAGCCGATGTAGGTCGCGAGCTGCTGCGCCTCGGGGCCGGGCAGCAGCATGCAGTAGTTCAGCGCGTGCAAAAAGCGCTGCTCGCTGATCCAGCGCTTCTGCTCCACGAGTTCGCGGTGCATGACGGCGATCTGACCGGCCGGGCCACCGAAGCTGATGAAGCCCAGCTTGAGCCAGAAACGCAGGGCTTCCCAGACATTCACGTGACGCGGCGCGGTCATTGCGGTCTCCAGTTGTGGGTTTCGGCACGACCGCCGGCTTGATCGACGCACCAGGCATAGAGCGCGTCGTACACCGGCATCATGGCCTCCAGCATGGCGTGATCGTCGTCCGCGTGCCGCCGCGACATGCCCAGCGACACGGCCAGCAAACCTGCGGCGGGCGTGGCCAGCTCCAGCCGATCGGTGTCGGCCCCACGCACGATCACGGCCAACAAGTCGAGCGCGGGCAGACTCAGGCTGAAGGCGCTCAGCAAGGTGTCGAAGCTGCAGCGTTCGCCTTCGTGCGAGATCGGCGCCCCAGGGATGTCGAAGGCCACGGCCTGGCGCAGACTGGCCTGCGCCAGCACCTCGGTGGTGGGCACGTAAAAAAACACCGCATCCCGGTCGATGAAGCGGCGGATCAGCCAAGGGCAGGCAATGCGATCAATCTTGGGGCAGGCGCGGGTGATCCATCGGGAACCGCCGGCACCGGTGACGCCCAGGTCGGGGCGCTTGCGCAGCAGCGGCGCGGGCGATGCGCCCAGCGCCTGCAACAGCGCGGGACTGTCCACACCGGGCTCACCGCCCTCAATGCCACCCAGCAGGTAACGCGCCTCCCAGCCAGCGTCGCGCAACTGGGTAGCGGCATGCTCACTGACCTGGTGACCGTACACGCAGCACACGACGGCGGATTGCGGGGGGCGCTCCTTCAGCCAGGTGTCGAGGCTTTCGGGAGCCACGTGCAGCGCCAACGGCAGCAGCGAAGGACTGAACTCAAAGCGCTCGGTGCGGCGCACGTCCAGGATCAGAGGGGTATCGGGCCGGCCCAGGAGCGCGGCGAAGGCGCTGGGGCTGATGGCGTGTTTCGGGTTCAATTCAACGGGGTCCATGGGTGGCGCTCCACAAAAAGGAGGTGGCCAGCACTTGGACGGGACCGTCTATTCCGAGAGGAATTCGGGAGGCTGTTTTCCCGAAGGCCGAATACTAACAGCCTTGCGTAGACACGATACGGAACGCCCAGTCAGGCGGTGCCGCCGACCGTCAGGCCGTCGATGCGCAGCGTCGGCTGCCCCACACCCACCGGCACGCTCTGGCCTTCTTTGCCGCAGGTGCCGACGCCGCTGTCCAGCCGCATGTCGTTGCCGATCATGCTGATCTTCTTGAGCGACTCGGGGCCGCTGCCGACCAGCGTGGCGCCTTTCACCGGGTACTGGATCTGCCCGTTTTCCACCCAGTAGGCCTGGCTGGCGGAGAACACGAACTTGCCGCTGGTGATGTCCACCTGACCACCCCCGAAGTTGGTGGCGTACAGCCCCTTTTTCATGCTGGCCACGATTTCCTCGGCGCTCTTGTCGCCACCCAGCATGTAGGTGTTGGTCATGCGCGGCATCGGCACGTGCGCGTAACTCTCGCGGCGGCCGTTGCCCGTGGGCTTGACGCCCATCAGGCGCGCGTTCATGGCGTCCTGGATGTAACCCTTGAGGATGCCGTCTTCGATCAGCACGTTTTTCTGCGTGGTCTGGCCTTCGTCGTCCACATTGAGCGAGCCGCGGCGGTCGGCAATGGTGCCGTCGTCGAGCACGGTCACCCCCTTGGCCGCCACGCGCTGGCCGATGCGGCCAGCGAACGCGCTCGAACCCTTGCGGTTGAAGTCACCCTCCAGGCCATGGCCGACCGCCTCGTGCAGCAGCACGCCGGGCCAGCCCGGGCCGAGCACCACGGTCATCTCGCCTGCGGGCGCGGGCCGTGCGTCAAGGTTGGTCAGGGCCGAGGAGACAGCTTCGTCCACATAGGACTGCACCATGGCCTCGTCAAAGTAAGCCAGGCCGTAGCGGCCACCGCCGCCGGAACTGCCCACCTCGCGGCGGCCGTTCTGCTCGGCGATCACCGTCACCGACAGCCGGATCAGCGGCCGCACATCGGCGGCCAGGGTGCCGTCAGCGCGGGCAATCAGCACCACATCGTGTTCGGCGGCCAGACCCGCCATGACCTGCACCACACGCGGGTCCTTGGCCTTGGCCAGGGTTTCCACCTTGCCCAGCAGCGCCACCTTGGCGGTGCTGTCCAGGGTACCGATCGGGTCCAGGCCCGGGTAGAGCGAACGCGATTTGGACACCTTGGTCGACGGGGTGCGGACCTTGCGGCTCTGCCCCTGGCCGGAAATGGAGCGCACCGTGCGGGCAGCGTCGATCAGCGAGTCCCAGGATAAGTCGTCCGAATAGGCGAAGGCGGTCTTCTCGCCACTGACGGCGCGCACACCCACGCCCTGGTCGATGCTGAAGCTGCCGGTCTTGACGATGCCCTCTTCCAGGCTCCAGCCTTCGCTGCGTGTGGTCTGGAAATAAAGGTCCGCGTCATCGACGCCGTGGGACATGATTTCGCCCAACGCCTTTTGCAGCAGGGACGGACTCAGGCCATAGGGCATGAGCAACAGGTTTTCGGCGGTGGCGAGACGGGCAAGGGTGGGTTCGCGTGCAATCATGAGGGCCATTGTAGGGAGGGAGGGGTTGGCGCGCCGGGCGCGTGGTTTTCGAGACCGCCGGGCGCGGTGCGCGCATCAGCGACGGGTTTGCCGCAACAGCTGGAGCAGCGAGGCATCGTCCAGATCGGCCATGCCCGCGGCGTGGGCCTGCGCGAAGACGCTGGCCGCCGCAGCACCCAGAGGGCCGTTGAACCCGGCTTCCCGCGACGCTTCCACCGCGAGCCGGGTGTCTTTTTCCAGCAAAGTCACGTGAGCGCGGGGCGCAAGATCGCCCGCGATGGCGCGGCGCATGCGGTCAGAGCCGATCCAGCTCTGGCCGCTGGACCGCTCGATCACGTCCAGCGTCGTGCCCAGATCCAGCCCCAGGCGCTCGGCCAGCGCCAGCACCTCGGCCGCGCCCACCAGATTGATGCCCGCCACCAGGTTGTTGACCAGCTTGGTGCGAGCGCCATCGCCCACGCGCTCGCTGATGACGAACCGTTGGGAGGACATCGTGCCAAGCAAGGCTTCGTGCCGCGCCAGCAACGCGGCAGGACCGGCCAACATCAAGCTCATACTCCCGTCGCGCGCCCGCACCGGGCCACCGGACATCGGGGCATCGATGCAGCCGACCCCATGCTCGGCCAGGGCCGTGGCCAATGCTTCGGCGTCTGTGGGGGCGATGGTGGGGCACAGCATCACAGTCTGGCCAGACAACATGGCGGCCAGAGCCCCTTGCGCACCCAGCAGCACCTCGCGCGACTGTGCTGCATCCACCACACACACGATCAACACGCCGTCGGCCGTCAAGGCCCGCGCGGCGGTGTCCGGGGCATTGGCAAGGTAGGCCCCGGCATCAAGCGCCTGCTGCTGTCGCGCAGGGTCGATGTCGCACACCACCACAGACCAGCCCAGCGCACACAGCCGAGCAGCCATGGCGCCACCCATGTTTCCGGCGCCGATCAGCGCGACCTGGACCGGAGGCAGCGACCCGCGCAGCGGCGGAGTGTGGGGGCCACGATCCGGCGCCGGGCCGCCCCAAGCCGGATCAGCCCACTCGGGGGGCAGCGGCGGAGCGTGGGGGCCATCACCCGTCACGACTGCATCAGTCGTTTGGACTTGGCGATGGACATCAGAATGCCCAGCACCACACCCAGGGTGACCATGGCGGTACCGCCATAGCTGATGAACGGCAGTGGCACGCCCACCACCGGCAGGATGCCGCTGACCATGCCCATGTTCACAAAAGCGTAGACAAAGATGTTGAGCGTCATGGCCCCGGCCAGCAAACGCGAAAACAGGGTCGGCGCTTCGAGCGCAATCGTCAGGCCGCGCACGATGAGGAAGATGAACCCCAGCATCAGCGTGAGCGTGCCGACCAGCCCGAATTCTTCGGAAAAGGCCGCGTAAATGAAGTCGGTGGTGCGTTCGGGAATGAACTCCAAATGGGTCTGCGTGCCTTGCATGAAGCCCTTGCCCCAGACGCCGCCGGAACCGATGGCGATCATGCCCTGGATGATGTGAAAACCCTTGCCCAGCGGGTCTTTGGACGGGTCCAGCAGTGTGCATATCCGCTGGCGCTGGTACTCGTGCAGAACTTTCCAGTCCACGTCCGGCGCACACCACTGAGGCTCCATGGCGATCAACACGCCCACGCCGACCAACCCGACGAGCACCGGTGGAACGATCAGTTTCCAGCTCAGTCCAGCAAAAAAAATCACGGCCAGACCCGAGGCCATCACCAGCAGGGTGGTGCCCAGGTCTGGCTGCTTGAGGATGAGCGCGGCGGGCACGGCCAGCAGCACGACCGCCACGGCAAAGTCCAGTGGCTTGAGCATGCCTTCACGCCGCTGAAACCACCACGCCAGCATCAGCGGCATGGCCACCTTCATCAGCTCGCTGGGCTGGATCACGACGCCCACGTTGAGCCAGCGCTGCGCACCCTTCTTCTGGATGCCGAAGAGAAACACCGCCAACAACAGGGCCACGCCCAAGGCATACAGGGGCACCGCCAGCGCCATCAGCCGCTGCGGCGGCACCTGGGCCACGAAGAACAACACGAAGGCGGCCAGCATCATGTTGCGGCCATGGCTCACGAACCGGGTCCCATGGTCGAAGCCGACCGAATACATGGTCATCAACCCGGCGCCGGCCATGATCAATATCGCCAATGCGAGCAACCCGTCAAACCCCTGAAAGATCGGGATGATGCGTTGCAAAAGGGTGGGTTTGTCGAATACAGCAGCCATGAGCGCCCGATTATCCTTCGCCCATGACCCCTCCAACCAGTCACCCGCCTGTCACCACCCACCTGCTGTACCTGCATGGCTTTCGTTCCTCACCCCAGTCGGCCAAGGCAAGGCAGGTGGCACAGCGGGTGGCCGAGCGGCATCCGGGCGTGGTCTGGTGCTGTCCGCAGCTGCCACCCTCGCCCCGCGAGGCCATGCAAGGGTTGCAGCAACGGGTCGCCGGCTGGCCACGCCAGGGCATGGCGGTGGTCGGCTCGTCGCTGGGCGGGTTTTACGCACGCTGGCTGGCGCTGCAGACCGGCTGCCGAGCCGCCCTGCTCAACCCGGCGGCCGTCCCTCAGCGTGATCTCGCGCGCTACATCGGTGAGCACAGCGCCTGGCACGACCCCGAACAGCGGTTCTATTTCGAACCCGAGTTTGTGGATGAGCTGGCGGAGCTGGCCGACGACATCCAGCGCTGGCTGCCCGACGTCGCGACCACCCCGCAAAGCCTGTACGCCATCGTCTCCCGCGACGACGAGGTGCTCGACTGGCGCGAAATGCTGGCGTTTTGCGCTGGCGGCGACGTGAAGCTGCTCCCGGGCGGGGATCACGCGATCAGCGATTTTGACCAACACATCGACGGGCTGTTTGAATTTCTTAACCTGAAAGGATGACGTCTCTGAGAGGCGGGTCGCCCCTCGGGTCCATGGGACAATCCCACCCATGCACATCCTGTTTGATGAAGCCGGCAAATTGATGACCGGTCGCCTGATGTCCGAGGCGGAAAGCTCCATGCAAGTGGAGTTGGACACGGGCAAGCGCCTCAAGGTCAAAGCCGCGAATGCCCTGCTGCGCTTCGAGAAGCCCGCCCCCGCCCAGCTCATGCCCGCCGCCACCGCGTTGGCCGAGTCCATGGAGCTGGAGTTGGCCTACGAATTTGCGGCTGAAGACGAGTTCGGTTTCGCCGACCTGGCCCGCGAGTACTTCAGCGCCCACGCCACCACCGAACAACAGGTCGCGACCCTGATCTGCCTGCAGGGCGCGCCGCACTACTTCCGTCGCGCTGGCAAGGGCCGCTACAAGAAGGCGCCGGCCGAGATCCTGGCCCAGGCGCTGGCCGCGATCGAGAAGAAAAAGCAGGTGCAAGCACAGATCGACGCCTGGGCCGCCGAACTGGTCGCGGGCAGCTGCCCGGCGCCCGTGCGACAGCAGCTCTACAAGATCCTGTTCAAGCCCGACAAGAACGCGCCCGAGTACAAGGCCGTGATCGAGGCCGCGCGCAACAGCCACACCGCGCCGCTGCCCTTGCTGCAAAAGGCCGGCGCCATCACCAGCGCCTACCAGTTCCACTGGCAGCGCTTCCTGTTCGACCAGTTCCCCAAGGGCACGGGCTTCCCGGCGCTGCAGGCACCGGTGATCGCCGACGAGCTGCCGCTGGCCGCCGTGCAGGCCTTCTCCATCGACGACTCGCAGACCACCGAAATCGACGACGCGCTCTCGCTGCAGGGCCTGGGCTCGGGCACCGTGACGCTGGGCATCCACATCGCCGCGCCCGGCCTGGCCGTGCTGCCAGACAGCGCCATCGACCAGGTGGCGCGCCAGCGCCTGTCCACGGTCTACATGCCAGGCCACAAGATCACCATGCTGCCCGACGAGGTGGTGCAGGCCTACACGCTGATGGCCGGGCGCGACTGCCCGGCCGTGTCGCTCTACGTCCGCTTCGACGAAACCACGCTGGAGCTGAAGGACAGCCGAACCGCGCTGGAACGTGTGCCGATCGCATTGAACCTGCGCCACGACCAGCTGGACACCGTGATCACCGAAGACTGGCTGACCGAAGGCGCCACCGCCGGTGACGCGGCCCCCGAGATCGCCGCGCTGCAACCCACGCTGGCCTTCATCTTCCGCCTCGCCCGCCACCTGAAAGCGCAGCGCGAAGTGGTGCGCGGCAAGCCGGAAAACTTCAATCGACCCGACTACACCTTCAAGCTCACCGGCACAACGGGCGCCGAGCCCGACGGCAGCGAGACGGTGGTCATCGGCACCCGCCAGCGCGGCGCGCCGCTTGACCTGATGGTGGCTGAGGCCATGATCCTGGCCAACAGCAGTTGGGGCAACTGGCTCGCCGAATGCGGCGTGCCCGGCATCTACCGCAGCCAGGCCAGCCTGGCGCCCGGCGTGAAGGTGCGCATGGGCACCAAGGCGCAGCCGCACGCGGGCATTGGCGTCAAGAGTTACGCCTGGAGCACCTCGCCCCTGCGCCGCTACGTGGACATGGTCAACCAGTGGCAGATCATTGCCTGCGCGCGCCACGGCAAGACCGCCGCGCTGGTCGCGCCGTTCAAGCCCAAGGACGCCAACCTCTTCGCCGTGATCAGCGGTTTCGACGCGGCCTACACCGCCTACAACGGTTTCCAGAACGGCATGGAACGCTTCTGGACGCTCAAGCACCTGCAGCAAGCGGGCATTACCGAGCTGACCGCCACGCTCATCAAGGACAACCTGGTGCGCGCCGACCACCTGCCGCTGGTGCTGCCGGTGATGGGTGCCGACGGCCTGCCTCGCGGTGCCCACGTGCGCGTGCGCCTGGGCGCTGTGGACGAGATGGCGCTGGACGTGTCGGGCACGGTAATCGAGCGCCTGGACCTGCCGGTGGACAACGTGTACGACAACACGGAGTCGGAGGACGGCGAGGACGACACCCTGGCCGCGCCGCTGGCGCTGGCCATCGACGTGAACGAGGCCGACGCCCCGGCCGCCGACGTCACCGCATCCTGAGGCAACACCGATAATCGCCGCCGTGAATCCGGTCCTGAAATACCTCCGGCAACTGACCACCCTGCAGCTCGCGCTCGGGGTGTCCGTGGCCGTGCACGCCGCCCTGCTGACGGTGCGCTTCGTCGACCCCGAGCGCTTCAACCGCGTGTTCCAGGACACGCCGCTGGAGGTCATTCTCGTCAACGCCAAAAGCAACGAAAAGCCGGAGAAGGCGCGGGCCATCGCGCAGGCCTCACTGGCCGGTGGCGGCGATGCCGAAAAGGGGAGGGCCACCTCGCCGTTGCCGCCCGTGGCCCAGGCCAGACTGGGGGACACGCCCGAGGAAGACGAGCACGCGGTCGAAGCGCTCAAGGAGCGGCAAAACCAGATCCTGGCCCTGGTGCGCCAACAGCTGGCCACCCTGCCGCCGCCCGATCTGCAAGCGGTCAATCCGAGCCCGGAATCGGTGGAGCGAGAGAAAAAGCGGCAGGCGCTGGTGAAGACACTGGCCGAAATCGAGAGGCGCATCAATGAAGAAAATGCGCGACCCAAGAAGCGCTACATCAGCCCCGCGACGCGGGAGGAGGTGTATGCCATCTACTACGACGAGCTGCGCCGCAAGATCGAGGACCGGGGCACCACCAACTTCCCCGAGGCCGCCGGGCGCAAGCTCTATGGCGAACTGACCATGGTGATCACCGTCAACCACACCGGTGCCGTGCTGGACACGGAGGTGGTGCAGACCTCAGGCAACACCACGCTCGACCGCCGCGCGCAATCCATCGTGCGCAGCCTCGGCTTCGGTCGATTCAACGACGGCATGCGCCGCCGCGCCGACCAGATCGTCGTGGTCTCGCGCTTCCGCTTCACGCGCGACGCCACCTTGCAAACGCAATTGAGTGCGCAGTAGATGGCGACCCCCTGCGTCGCCTTCGGCGCCACCCCCTGGGAGGGGGGCAACACCAGCGGCCCGGCAAAGCCGGTTCCGCGGTGTTCTGGGCTGACTTCCCTTCTGTCCGCTGCGGTCGCGTTGTGCGATTAATTCCATGAGATCTTTTGGTCGTTGGCTGTTGTGGGTGTTGCTGGCCGGTGTGGCCTTGCAGCTGTTCTTTGTGGCGCGCATCGCGCTGATGGTGGTGGTTGATCCACAGAGCACGGCGTTCATGCGCTCCGAAGCCTGGCGGGTGGCCGGGCAAAGCGTCACCACGGCCGACAAAACATGGCAATGGTCTTCGCAATGGGTGGACTACACCGAGATCAGCCCCCACCTCAAGCGCGCGGTGATGGCGTCGGAAGACGCCGGTTTCGTGGAGCATGGCGGCGTGGACTGGGACGCCATCCAGTCGGCCTGGAGCAAGAACGAGCGGCGCCAGGAGCAGGTCGAGAAGCGCACCGAGCAACTGGAGAAGCGGCTGGCGAAGAAGCCCGAGGCGGTCGAGGCTGCGCTCAAGACCATCAAGCCGCCCAAGATCCTGGGCGGATCGACCATCACCCAGCAACTGGCCAAGAACCTGCTGCTGTCGGGCGAACGCAACCTGTTGCGCAAGGGCCAGGAGCTGATGCTCACGCTCACGCTCGAAGCGCTGCTGAGCAAAGAGCGCATCCTGGAGATCTACCTCAACAGCGTCGAGTGGGGCGAAGGTGTCTTTGGCGCCGAAGCGGCCGCCCAGCGCTATTTCAAGAAGCCCGCGGCCAAGCTCAGCCCGCACGAGGCCGCGCGCCTGGCGGTGATGTTGCCGAGCCCCAAGTTCTTCGAAACCCGCCCGGGTTCGGCGTATCTGGCGCGACGCACCAGCACCATCGTCGCCCGCATGGGTGACGTGCAGGCGCCGTGAACAGGCTCCCCCCTGCGCCGCTTCGCGGCTTCCCCCCAGGGGAACGACACCAGCGGCCGGGCGAAGCCCGTTCCGCGGTGTCTCTGGGTTCAGGCATCACTCTCGTGACACCTTGTCTATTTTTAAGGCTTCGCTCATGAACTGGCGAGCCAAGGCCATGGGCCTTTTCCTTCTGGGCTTGGTGCGGGCGCTCACGGGCGCACAGGCCCGCTGGTACGGCTGCCCACCCAAGGCCGAGCAGCGCATCTATTTCGCCAACCACCAGAGCCACGCCGACCTGGTGCTGATGTGGGCCGCTTTGCCCGAGGAGTTGCGCAGCATCACCCGCCCCATCGCGGCCAAGGACTACTGGACCGCGTCGAACTTCAAGCGCTGGATCACCACCGCCGTCTTCAACGCGGTCTATGTGGAGCGGGAGCGCAAGGGCGATGAAGACCCGCTGCAGCCCCTGATCGACGCGCTCGACAGCGGCGACTCACTGATCCTGTTCCCCGAGGGCACGCGCGGCCACGACGAGGACCCGCAGCCGTTCAAGTCCGGTCTGTACAACCTGGCTCATCGGTTCCCACGCGTGGTGTTGGTGCCGGCGTGGATCCACAACGTGCAGCGCGTGATCCCCAAGGGCGAGGTGATTCCGGTGCCGGTGCTGTGTTCGGTCACCTTCGGCGAGCCCGTGGCGCTGGGGCCGGAGGAAGCCCGTGCCGATTTCCTGCGCCGTGCGCGCGAGGCCGTGATGGCGCTGAGAGACGTCTGAACATGCACATCCACCCACACCACCGGGCCACCGCGGCATGACCTCCTTCCTGCGCAGTCTCAGCGCCGAGCAGCAGGTCAGCCTGGTGTTCGTGGTCCTGTTTGGCCTGCTGGTGCTGGCCAGCGGTGCGGCCTTGCTGCTGTCGTTGCGCGAGCGCAAGAAGGCCGAACCGACACATGATCGGCACCAGCGGCTGCAGGACTACCAGGCCCTGCTGCGCAATTCCTGGCTCATGGCGCTGGTGTTCTGGGTGGGTTGGGCGGCCGGTGACGGCGTGGCCATCGCGCTGTTCGGCTTCGTGTCGTTCTTCATCCTGCGCGAGTTCATCAGTCTCTCCCCCACCCGGCGGGGCGATCACCGCAGCCTGGTGCTGGCCTTCTTCGTCGTGCTGCCGCTGCAGTACGCGCTGGTCTGGAACCGCGAGTTCAACCTGTTCACCGTGTTCATCCCGGTCTACGTGTTCCTCGCCATTCCGGTGGTGAGCGCGCTGGGCAACGATCCCCAGCGCTTTCTGGAGCGCAACGCCAAGCTGCAGTGGGGCATCATGGTCTGCGTCTATGGCATGAGCCATGTACCGGCCCTGCTGCTGCTCAACTTCCCGCGGTTTGCCGGCAAGACCGCCTTCCTCGTGTTCTTCCTGGTGCTGGTGGTGCAGACCTGCATGCTGGTGCAGCACCTCGTGGCGTGGCGCCTCAACAGGCCAGTGGCACCCGCCATCAGTCAAAGTTTTCAATGGCGGAGCTGGGCCGCCGGCCTGCTCGCGGGCGGTCTGCTGGGTGCGGCGCTGGCCGGCCTAACGCCCTTCAAGCCCTTGCCCGCGCTGGCCATGGCCTTGATCGCCTGCGCCGCCGGCTCGCTCGGCCACCTGGTGATGAAGGCCATCAAGCGCGACCGTGGCATCACGCACTGGGGCTCGGCAGGCCGCTCGGTCACCGGCGCCAGCGGTCTCCTGGACCGGGTGGACGCCCTGTGTTTCGCAGCCCCGGTGTTTTTCCACTCGGTGCGCTGGAACTTCAACCTCTGAGGCACCGATCACCATGCGCATCCTCGGCATCGACCCCGGTCTTCAGTGCACTGGCTTTGGCGTGGTGGATGCCGAAGGCGCCGACCTGCACTACGTGGCCAGCGGCACGATACAGACCAGCCCCAAGGACGGCGCCCTGCTGCCCGAGCGCCTGAAGATCCTGTTTGACGGCATCAGCGAGGTGGTGAAACGCTATGAGCCCGCCGTCTCGGCCTGCGAGATCGTGTTTGTCAACGTCAATCCCCAGGCCACGCTGCTGCTGGGTCAGGCGCGGGGCTGTTGCCTGACCGCGCTGGTGGCCAACGGCTTGACGGTGGCCGAGTACACCGCGCTGCAATTGAAGAAAGCGGTGGTGGGCTACGGCCGAGCCGACAAGGCGCAGATGCAGGAGATGGTGAAGCGGCTGCTGAAGTTGCCCGGCCTGCCCGGCAAGGACGCGGCCGACGCATTGGGCCTGTGCATCACCCACGCGCAGGTGGCGCGCTCGGTGGCGGCGATCAACAAGGTGTCGCCTTTGCAGGCGCGAACGCACGCGGCTTACAAAGGCGGCCGGAGCTACTGACGACCGCGCCGCGGCGACAGGGCGTCCCCTTCAGAGCAGGCGTTCAAGCACCAGAATGCCGAAGAACCCCAACGCTGCAAACAGGGCCACCTTGAGAACCACCCAGCCCCAATGCAGGTAGCGTGGGTTGCGGGTGACGGCGTAGGCCGCGAAGCACACGCCCGAGACGATCAGCAACAGAACCAGCGCGAAGCGCAGCAACAGCATGGTCGGCGTCCGGCGAGGGTGGGGGTTACCAGGCCGGTGCCAGCTGCGCAAACCCGCTGGGGGCCTCACGCTCGTGGTCGAAGCTCACCACCTCATAGGCCTCGGGCTGCGCCAGCAAGGCGCGCAGCAGCAGGTTGTTCAGCGCGTGGCCGCTGCGGAAGGCGCTGTAGGCGGCCAGCAGCGGCTTGCCGATGATGTAGAGGTCACCGATGGCGTCGAGGATCTTGTGTTTGACGAACTCGTCCTGGTAACGCAGGCCGTCGGCATTCAGCACCTTCACGTCGTCCATCACGATGGCGTTGTCCAGTCCGCCACCCAGCGCGAGTCCGTGGGAACGCATCATCTCCACGTCACGCGTGAACCCGAAGGTGCGGGCGCGCGCGATCTCGCGCGCATAACGCCCGCTGCCCATGTCGAACTCCACGCGCTGGCCGCTGGAATTCACCGCCGGGTGGTCGAACTCGATCTCGAAGGCCAGCTTGTAGCCATGAAACGGGTCCAGCCGCGCCCACTTCAGCGAGCGCCCTTCACCCTCGCGCACCTCTACCGGCCGCTTGATACGGATGAAGCGCTTGGGCGCCTTCTGCATGGCGATGCCGGCGCTTTGCAGCAGGTAGACAAACGAGGCCGAAGAGCCATCGAGGATGGGCACCTCTTCGGCCGTGATGTCCACGTAGAGGTTGTCCAACCCCAACCCAGATGCCGCGCTCATGATGTGCTCAATGGTTTGCACCTTCACGCCACCGTTGGAGATGGTCGAGGCCATGCGCGTGTCGGACACGGCATCGGCGTTCACCGGGATCTCCACCGGGTCGGGCAGATCGACACGGCGAAACACGATACCGGTGTCGGGCGCGGCCGGGCGCAGCGTCAGCTCCACGCGCTGACCGCTGTGCAAGCCGACGCCAACGGCTTTGGTGAGAGATTTCAGGGTGCGTTGAGCGAGCATCCAGGGATTTTAGGTTTTGCTGCGCCGGAGCGCTTTGAGAAATGGCGATGGCTGCGATAGCTGGAGGTTTGTTCTCCGGCGGCAGCGGTCATCGGCAACCGCGGTGAGCGGCTCCGCGAATGTCCCCCGAGGCGGCTGCACCGCCTCTCCTCCTTTATTTCGCTGCGCCACTCACCCCGGTTGCCGATGGCCTGTGGACATGCCGGCCGTTGGTGTGCCAAGGTGCCAACGGCTGGTGGGCGCGGTGCGTTCTGCGCAGCGGCATAAAGGAGGAGGCCCGGCGCAGCCGGGCCGGGGGACAGCCGCGGAGTAGAGCGCACCGCGCCCACCAGCCCGCGAGGTGCAGGCCCGATACCCAGACACGCCCCCTTCGTAGATCAATCTGCCTGCTTGCGCAAAAACGCCGGAATCTCGAAATCGTCCATGCCACCCGACGCCAGCGCATCCACCTTGGCCGCGGCCTGGGTGCGGTTGGTGCGCCACACGCTGGGCACGGCCATGGAGTTGTAGTCGGGCTGGGCGGCACCGGGGCCACCGACGGCGGCGTTCACCGTGGGCACGTGGAACGGCGTGTTGTCGGTGCCGGTGCGCAGCACCTGCAGCGGCGGCGCGGTGCGGCGGACGCCCTGGCGGCTCAAGCCCGTGGCAACCACCGTGACGCGCATCTCGTCGCCCAGCTCATCGTCGTAGGCCGCACCGTAGATCACGTGCGCGTCCGGCGAAGCGTAGGCGCGGATCGTGTTCATGGCCAGCTTGGACTCCGACAGCTTGAGCGACCCCTTCGCGGCGGTGACCAACACCAGCACGCCCTTGGCGCCCGAGAGGTCGATGCCTTCGAGCAGCGGGCAGGCCACAGCCTGTTCGGCTGCGATGCGCGCGCGGTCCGGGCCGGCGGCCACCGCCGTGCCCATCATGGCCTTGCCAGGCTCGCCCATCACGGTGCGCACGTCTTCGAAGTCGACGTTCACGTTGCCGTACTCATTGATGATCTCGGCAATGCCACCCACGGCGTTTTTCAGCACGTCGTTGGCATGGGCGAAGGCATCGTCTTGCGTGACTTCGTCGCCCAGCACTTCCAGCAGCTTGTCGTTGAGCACCACGATCAGCGAATCCACATTGGCTTCGAGCTCGGCCAGACCGGCGTCGGCGTTCTGCATGCGCTTGCCGCCTTCGAAGTCGAAGGGCTTGGTGACCACGCCCACGGTCAGGATGCCCATTTCTTTGGCTACGCGGGCGATCACGGGCGCTGCACCGGTGCCGGTGCCGCCGCCCATGCCGGCGGTGATGAAGAGCATGTGCGCGCCGTCGATGGCGCTGCGGATTTCATCGATGGCCAGCTCGGCGGCCTCGCGGCCCTTCTCGGGCTTGCTGCCCGCGCCCAGCCCGCTCGCGCCGAGCTGGATGGTGCGGCCAGCAGCGCTGCGGGTGAGCGCCTGCGCGTCGGTGTTGGCGCAGATGAACTCCACACCTTGCACGTGGCGGGAAATCATGTGGTCCACCGCGTTGCCACCGCCACCACCGACGCCAATCACCTTGATCTGGGTGCCCGCGTTGAATTCTTCGACTTCAATCATTTCGATGCTCATGTTGCTCTCCTGGGTGTGCCCTTGACCATGGGGTTCAGGGCGTTGTTTCAATTCAAAAATTCAAAAATCAGATTCGGATCGTTGTGCTGTGAGGCGCCTCAGCCAGGCGGTCCGGTGCAATCGGTGCATCGGGATCGACATTTCGGTCGGGTGAGGAGGCGCAACGACCAGGGCACCGTCGAACTGGCTTTGCCAGGCGACCAGTGCCGCCCCCTTGAGGGGGTGACGCGCTGCAGGCGCGGCGCAGGGGTGATCAGTCGATTCATCAGAATGTCCCCACAAACCAGTTTTTCATGCGGTCCAGCGCGCTCTGCATGGAGCCCGCCTTCTGCGCCACCTTGTGGCCGCGCACCCGGGCGATGCGCGCCTCTTCCAACAAACCCATGACCGTCGCTGCGCGGGGCTGGGCCACCATGTCGGACAGCGCCGAGGCGTAGTGCGGCATGCCCCGGCGAACCGGCTTGAGGAAGATGTCCTCCCCAAGTTCGACCATGCCCGGCATCACCGCGCTGCCACCCGTGAGCACGATGCCCGACGACAAGACCTCTTCAAAACCCGAGTCGCGGATCACCTGCTGCACCAGCGCAAAGATCTCTTCCACCCGGGGTTCGATCACACCGGCCAGCGCCTGACGGCTGAGCATGCGCGGACCGCGGTCGCCCAGGCCAGGAACCTCCACCTGCTGGTCCGGGTTGGCCAGCAACTGCTTGGCGCAACCGTGCTCGACCTTGATGTCTTCGGCGTCTTTGGTCGGCGTGCGCAGCGCCATCGCGATGTCGCTGGTGATCAGGTCACCGGCGATGGGAATCACCGCCGTGTGGCGGATCGCGCCCCCGGCAAAGATGGCCACGTCGGTGGTGCCGGCGCCGATGTCCACCAGCGCCACGCCCAGCTCTTTCTCGTCATCGGTCAGCACAGCCTGGCTCGACGCCAGCGGGTTGAGCATGAGCTGGTCCACCTCCAGGCCGCAGCGGCGCACGCACTTGATGATGTTCTCGGCCGCACTCTGCGCGCCGGTCACGATGTGCACCTTGGCTTCCAGGCGGATGCCGCTCATGCCGATGGGCTCTTTCACCTCCTGGCCGTCGATCACGAACTCCTGTGGCTCGACCAGCAGCAGGCGCTGGTCGGTGGAGATGTTGATCGCTTTGGCGGTTTCGATCACGCGCGCCACGTCGGCCTGGGTGACCTCGCGGTCCTTGATGGCCACCATGCCGCTGCTGTTGATGCCGCGGATGTGGCTGCCGGTGATGCCGGTGTAAACGCGGGCGATTCGGCAGTCGGCCATCAGCTCGGCTTCTTTCAGTGCCTGCTGGATGCTCTGCACCGTGGCGTCAATGTTGACCACCACGCCGCGCTTGAGGCCGTGGCTGGCCGACACGCCCAGGCCCGCGAGCTTGAGTTCGCCGGTGGCCTGGACCTCGGCCACCACCACCATGATCTTGGCGGTACCAATGTCCAGTCCCACCACCAAATCCTTGTATTCCTTGGCCATGATCGTTTTTCTGTTCAGCGGGTTGGTGTTGGTTTCTTGGGATCGTCTTCGGTCACCGTGGTCACGCCCTGCACACGCAGCGCGTAGCCATTGGGGTAACGCAGGTCCACGGTCTGCAGCGTGCCGGGGTAGCGCTGGGTCAGCTGGTCCAGCGTGGCGGTGAAACGGCGGGTGCGCTCCAGCAGGTCTTCGGGCGTGCCACGGCCCAGCTCGATGCGGGCGCCGTTGTCGAGTTCGGCGCGCCAGTTGCCGCGCTCGTTGAGTTCCAGCCTCACCAGGCCCACCTCCAGCCGGGCCAGCTCGGTCGACAGCATCTGGTACAGCGCCCACACCTGCGGCGCCTGCTCCACGGGGCCGGCCAGCTCGGGCAGGCCGTCGCCATCGTCGGGACTCGCATCAAACACCTCGCCCAGGCGGCTGACCAACTGGCCCGAACCGGCCTGTCCCCACCACGCGACCGCCTGGTGCTCTTCCAGCGTGACCCGCAGGCGATTGGGAAACTCACGTTGCACCCGCGCCTGGCGCACCCACGGCACGGTTTCGAACAGGGTCCGGACCTGTTGCAGATCGACGGTGAGGAAGCTGGCGCTCAGCTGCTTGCGCATCTGGGTGGCCAGTTGCGCGCGCAGGCCCACAGCGTTCTGGTGGGACACCTCGCCGTGCACGCCGATGGCGCGCAGGTTCCAGACCGGATGACGGGCGATCCAGGTGCCGACCACACCCAGGCACAGGACGGCAAACACCATCACCAGGCCACGGGTGGCCAGGGTCATGAGTTTGATGTCCAGGGGCAGGTCGGCTTGGGCCATGGTGGTTCTCAGCCGGGTTGCCTGGCCGGGTTGTCCAGCGACGCACTGGCCAGCAGCGTCAGGCACAGGTCTTCGTACGACAGGCCGGCCGCGCGCGCCGACATGGGCACCAGCGAATGGCTGGTCATGCCGGGCGAGGTGTTGATTTCCAGCAAGTAGGGCTTGCGCGTCTTCGCGTCGATCATCACGTCGGCCCGCGCCCAGCCGCGGCAGTCCAGCGCCTGGAAGGCCTGCAGCACCAACGCCTGGATGGTGGCCTCCTCGCCTTCGGGCAGACCGCAGGGCACGAGGTATTTCGTGTCGTCGGTGAAGTACTTGTGCTGGTAGTCGTAGTTGCCGTCGGGCGCCACGATGCGGATCACCGGCAGGGCGCGGGCTTCGGTACCGGTGCCGAGCACGGGAATGGTCACCTCGTCGCCGGCAATGAACTGCTCGCACATCACCATCGGGTCCTGGCCCGAGGCGAGCGCGTAGGCGGCGTCGCATTGCTCCAGGGTGGTCACCTTGGTCAGACCGATGGTGGAACCCTCGCGCACGGGCTTGACGATCATGGGCGAACCGAGCGCGGCGAAAGCGGCGCACGTGTCGGCGGCGCTCCTCACCTGGCGCCAGGCCGGCGTGGAGAGCCCCTCGGCGATCCAGATGCGCTTGGTCATGAGCTTGTCCATGGCCACGGCCGAGGCCATGACACCGGGACCGGTGTAGGGGATGCCCAACAGCTCCAGCGCACCCTGCACCGTGCCGTCTTCGCCGAAACGGCCATGCAGCGCAATGAAGCAGCGGTCAAAGCCCTCGCGCTTCAGCTCCGACAGATCGCGCTCGGCCGGGTCGAACGCGTGAGCATCCACGCCCTTGGCCTTCAACGCGGCCAACACGCCGCTGCCCGACATCAGCGAAACCTCTCGCTCAGCGGAACACCCGCCCAGCAACACCGCCACCTTGCCCATGGTTTTCACGTCCACCGTCGTGCTCATTTGCGGCCTCCCTGCGCCATCTCGATCACCTGCCCCGCCACCGCGCCGATGGTTCCGGCGCCCATGCAAAGCACCACGTCGCCATCGCGTGCGTTGTCCAACACGGCCTGCGCCATGCCCGCGATGTCGTCCACGAACACCGGCTCCAGCTTGCCCGCCACGCGCAGCGCGCGCGCCAGCGAGCGGCCGTCGGCGGCCACGATGGGCGCCTCACCGGCCGCGTACACCTCGGCCAGCAACACGGCGTCGGCGTGGCCGATCACCTTCACAAAATCTTCAAAGCAGTCGCGGGTGCGGCTGTAGCGGTGCGGCTGGAAGGCCAGCACGAGGCGTCGCCCCGGGAAGGCACCGCGTGCGGCCGACAGCGTGGCCGCCATCTCCACGGGGTGGTGGCCGTAGTCGTCCACGATGGTCGCCTCGCCGCCTGAGGGCAACGCCGCTTCGCCGTAGCGCTGGAAGCGTCGACCCACACCCTTGAACTCGGCCAGAGCCTGCAGCACCGCTTCGTCAGGCACCCCCAGCTCGACCGCGATGCCGATGGCGGCCAGTGCGTTGAGCACGTTGTGGTGACCCGGCAGGTTGAGCACCACCTCCAGGTCGGCCATCTGCACGCCGTTCTTGCGCTGCACCGTGAAGTGCATCTGAGCTCCGACGGCGCGAACATTCAGCGCGCGGACTTGCGCGTCTTCCGAGACGCCGTAGCCGGTGATGGGGCGTGCGATCTGCGGCAGGATCTCCCGGATCGCCGGGTCGTCCACGCACACCACCGCCGCACCGTAAAACGGCATGCGGTGCAGGAACTCGATGAAGGCACCCTTGAGTCGGCCAAAGTCGTGGCCGTAGGTGTCCATGTGGTCGGCATCGATGTTGGTGACGACCGAGAGCACCGGCAGCAGGTTCAGGAACGAGGCATCCGACTCGTCGGCCTCGACCACGATGTACTCGCCCGAGCCGAGCTGGGCGTTGGCGCCCGCGCTGTTGAGGCGGCCGCCGATCACGAAGGTCGGGTCCAGTTGGGCCGCGGCCAGCACACTGGCCACCAGGCTGGTGGTGGTGGTCTTTCCGTGGGTGCCGGCGATGGCGATGCCCTTTTTCATGCGCATCAGCTCGGCCAGCATCACTGCGCGCGGCACCACCGGCACCAGCTTCGCGTGAGCGGCCACCACCTCGGGGTTGTCTTCTTTCACCGCGGTCGACGTGACGATGGCGTCTGCGCCCTGGATGTAGGCCGAGTCGTGGCCCTTGAACACCTGCGCGCCCATGGCTTCGAGGCGGCGCGTCGCCGCGTTTTCCCCCAGGTCGCTGCCGGAAATCTGGTAGCCCTGGTTGAGCAGGACCTCGGCGATGCCGCTCATGCCGGAACCACCGATGCCGACGAAGTGGATATGGCGAATGGCGTGTTTCATGTTGTTTTGACTTTCGCGAGTTGCTCGCACGCGGACACCACGGCCGCGACGGCGCCGGTCTTCTGAACCTGTTGGGCCTTGCTGGCCATGTCCATGAGTTGTGGGCGGGTCAGCTTCTGCAACGTGTCCGCCAACGACGCCGGCGTGAACGCGGGCTGCGGCACGAGCCAGGCACCGCCCGCCTCCACCAGGAAGCGGGCGTTGGTGGTCTGGTGGTCGTCCACCGCGTGCGGGAAGGGCACCAACAAGGCCGCCGCTCCCACCGCCGCGATTTCCGTCACCGTGCTCGCGCCCGCGCGGCACACGATCAGGTCGGCCTCGGCAAACGCCCGGGCCGTGTCATCGATGAAGGGCGTGAGCTGCGCCTCCACGCCAGCCGCTTCGTAGTTGGCGCGCAAGGCATCGATCTGCTTCTCACCGCTCTGGTGGATCACCTGGGGGCGCTGCGCCGCGGGGATCAGCGCGAGCGCCTGCGGCACCGTGTCGTTGAGCGCCTTGGCACCCAGGCTGCCACCGACCACCAGCAGACGCAGCGGGCCGCTGCGGCCGGCAAAGCGCTCGGCGGGAGCGGGTTGCCGCAGGAATTCCGCACGCAACGGGTTGCCCACCCACTCGGCTTTCTTGAACACGTTCGGGAACGCGGTGAACACGCGGTCGGCGATGCCGGCCAACACCTTGTTGGCCATACCTGCGACCGAGTTCTGCTCGTGCAGCACCAGCGGTTTGCCGCGCAAGACGCCCATCATGCCGCCGGGGAAGGTGATGTAGCCACCCAGCCCAACCAGCACGTCCGGCTGGACGCGCCCCACCACACCCAGGGCCTGCCAGAAAGCGCGGAGCAGGCGCAGCGGCAACAAGAACAGGGTCTTGAAACCCTTGCCGCGCACGCCACCAAAATCGATCAGCTCCAGCGCAAAACCACGCGGCGGCACCAGGCGGCTTTCCATGCTGCCAGGTGAACCCAGCCAGTGCACGCGCCAACCCTTGTCGCGCAAGGCTTCGGCCACGGCCAGACCGGGAAAGATGTGGCCACCGGTGCCGCCGGCCATGATGAGGGCGCAAGGTTGGCGCGTCATGATCGACCGCCCTTCATCAAAGATGCGTGCCGCATCTGCAGCCGCTGCGCGCCTGCCTGGCTATTTTGATGAAACCGCCGCGTCATGACCGACCGCCCTTCATCAGCTGGCGGTTTTCATAATCCACCCGCAGCACGATGGCCAGTGCGACCAGTTCGAGCAGGATGGCGGAGCCGCCGTAGCTCATCAGCGGCAGCGTCAGACCCTTGGTGGGCAAGGCGCCGAGGTTCACGCCGATGTTGATGAAAGCCTGAAAGCCGATCCACAGACCGACGCCCTGCGCGACCAGCCCGGCAAACACCTGATCGAGCGCAATGGCCTGGCGGCCGATGTGCATGATGCGGCGGATCATCCACATGAAGACCCCGATCACGACCAGCACGCCGATCAGGCCGAATTCTTCGCCGATCACCGCGAGCAGGAAATCGGTGTGGGCCTCGGGCAGCCAGTGGAGCTTTTCCACGCTGCCCCCCAGCCCGACGCCAAAGATCTCACCGCGCCCGAACGCGATCAGCGAGTGCGACAACTGGTAGCCCTTGCCCAGCGCGTACTGCTCGCTCCAGGGGTCGAGATAGGCAAAGATGCGCTCGCGCCGCCACTCGCTCATCATGACCATCAAGGCAAACGCGCCCACCACGACCAGCGCGATCAGGAAGAACATGCGCGCGTTCACTCCACCCAGGAACAGGATGCCCATGGCGATCACGACGATCACCATGAAGGCGCCCATGTCGGGCTCGGCCAGGAGCAGCATGCCGACCACCGCGAGGGCCACCGCCATCGGCGCCACGGCGCGGAAAAAGCGTTCCTTCACGTCCATCTTGCGCACCATGTAGTCGGCGGCGTACAGGAGGATGGTGAGCTTGGCCAGCTCCGAGGGCTGGAAGCTGATGATGCCCAGCGAGAACCAGCGCCGCGCGCCGTTGACGCCCTTGCCGATGAAGGGAACCAGCACCAGCACCAGCAGCAAGAGCGCGAGCGCGAACAGCCAGGGCGCGAACCGCTCCCAGGTCTGCATCGGCACCTGGAACACGATCAGCGAGCCGATCAGGCCGATCAGGATGAACAGGCCGTGGCGCACCGCGAAGTGGGTGGGCGCGTAGTTGGCGAAACGCGGGTTGTCGGGCAAGGCAATCGAGGCGGAGTACACCATCACCAAGCCCCATGCCATCAAGGCCATCACGACCCACAACAAGGGCTGGTCAAAGCCCAGTTCTCGCACCTGGCCTTGCCGCGTGCCGGCGTAGGTGCGATTGGACAGGCGCACGGGCAGGCCGTCGCCGCCGATCGCATTGCCCAGGCCGACCACGCGGGGCAGCATGGCACCGAAGCTGGCGCGCAGTTTGCCGAGGCCCTGGTTCAGTGCGGCCATCATGACGCGCCCTCCAGGCTCACGCCCTGCTCGTCGGCCAGTGCGCGCACCGCATTGACGAACACGTCGGCGCGGTGTTTGTAGTCGCGGAACATGTCCATGCTGGCGCAGGCGGGCGAGAGCAGGACCGCGTCGCCGCTGTGCGCGCGGGCCGCACACAGGCCCACCGCTTCGGGCAGGCTCGCGGCATCCAAGAGCGGCACACCGGCGAGTTCGGCAGCGCCCTGCACCTGCTCGCGGATGCGGGCGGCGTCGCGGCCGATCAGCACCGCCGCGCGCGCATGGCGCGCCAGGGGCTCGGCCAGCGGGGCGAAGTCCTGCCCTTTGCCGTCACCGCCCAGGATCACGACCAGGCGGCGGTCGGCACCGAGTCCAAGGATGGCCGCCAGCGTGGCACCCACGTTGGTGCCCTTGCTGTCGTCAAAGTACTCGACCTCGTTGAGGATGCCGATCGGCTCGACCCGGTGCGGTTCACCCCGGTATTCGCGCAGGCCGTGCAACATGGGCGCCAGCAAGGCACCGGTGGAATTCGCCAGCGCCAGGGCCGCGAGCGCGTTGGCTGCGTTGTGGCGCCCTCGGATGCGCAAGGCATCCACCGGCATCAGGCGCTGGAAGTAGATCTCTTCCTCTTCATCGCTGGCACGGCCTCGCTTGCGGGTCTCGTCCAGCGCAAGCGCACGCACCAGCCAGTCCATGCCGTTCGTGGATTCGATGCCCCAGTCGCCCGGGCGCTTCGGCGCGTCCAGCCCGAAGGTGGCCCAAGGCCGCGCGGGCTGCTGGCGGTTGCGGCCGCCGATCTTGACCGTCACGTTGGCGGGCTTCATCGCCATGACCTGCGCATCGTCGCGGTTGAGCAGCATCAGCGCCTGCGCGCCGAACACGGCGGCCTTGGCCTGCCCATAGGCGGCCATGGAGCCGTGCCAGTCGAGGTGGTCTTCGGTGATGTTGAGCACGGTGGCCGCCGTGGGCACGCCGTCCCAGGCACCGCCGGCCGTACCGTCGAGCTGGAAGCTGGAGAGTTCGAGCACCCAGGCCGCAGGCAGGTGGGGTGGCGGCGGGGGTTCGATGGGGGG
>NZ_MUNZ01000084.1 GCF_002001205.1 Hydrogenophaga sp. A37 | reverse complement strand
CACCGCCTGCTGCACATCCACCGCAACGTGCCCGGTGTGCTCTCCGGCATCAACCGGGTTTTCTCCGATCACCAGATCAACATTTCGGCGCAGTATCTGCAAACGCGCGAAGACGTGGGCTACGTGGTGATGGACATCGACGCCGCGCACTCCGACCTGGCGCTGGCCGAGCTCGCGGGCGTACCCGGCACCCTGCGCAGCCGTGTGTTGTTTTGAAAGGAGCCTCTCATGTCCGAGTCATTGCCCCCCGCACCGAACGACAGCCCCGACCTGAGCAACGCCGAGCTGGTGCAGCTGCGCGTGCGCGTGATCGCGCTGGAAAACATGGTCATCGCGCTGTTGGCCAACGCGCCGCCCGAGCAGCAGGCGCTGGTGCGCGAGATGGCCAGCTACATCTCACCCCGACCGGGCTACACGGCCCACGCGCTCACCATCCATGCGGCGGAGCAGATGCGCAGCCTGGTCGACCGCGCGGACCGGTTCCAACCGATGCAGGCGAGCTGATGGCACCGCCAGACAATGCCTCTTTGTTGGCCCGGGCGACCAGTGGGAGCGCCTGATTTGGCCTCATGAAGCTTCGCGCGGTTACCGACTCAATCCAGTCGAGAACCTGATCGAGACGACGGGAGGATGTCCCGAGATCAGCCTGTCTTTCTTTGGCTCTGCCGGAATTCTGCCGGGGTGCACGCCGCCTCGCGTTTGAAGAACTTGCTGAAGTTCGTGGGTTCGTCGAAGCCGAGCCTGTCGCCGATGGTGGCGACGGCCAAATCCGTGTGCACCAGCAAGCGCTTCGCCTCCAGAACGATCCGTGCTGCGATGAAGGCTTTGGCCGTGGTGCCCGTGGATGCAGCCACGGCGCGCGCCAGGCTCTTCTCGGTGAAGCCAAGTGGGTCGGCATAGTCCCCCACCTGATGCCACTGCGCGAAGCGCTCATCCACCAGCTGCTGGAACCGCTTGAAACGTTGCAATGCTCGAGAGACCGGCGCCTCTTTTGCTTGTCGTCCACCTTGCAGAATGCTCAGCCGTGTCAAGAGCGCATAGAGCTGATGACGCAGCAAGGCATGCACGTCCTCATGCGGGGCGTCGATCAACGTGTCCTCACGCATCTGCTGAACCAAGCCCGTCACTCTCTGCAGATCCGGGCTGCTTAGGACCATGTGTTCAGGCAGGCTCTTCAAGTCGGGCTCGAGCTTGAGATCGTGAGAGGCCGTCGAAACGGGCAAGGCGAATTCAGGCCGGAACAGCACGTTCCAGCCGTCCCAATCCTCTCCCTGTCCGTAGTTGTGGGCCTGTCCTGCTCGCAACACCAGCAGCGAGCCCGGCTCACAGGCGATGGACTTGAAGTCGACCACCTGGGTGCAGGTTCCCTGCGTGACGCACACCAAGGTGTGGAACTCGTACCGGTGGGTCATTCGCACCTGCTCTTTGCCGCGTTGCCTCAGGTCGGCAATGGAAAAAACTTCCAGGTCGAGTTGGTAAGGCGCTTGCGGTCGATAACCCAGGCGCTCGATATCCGTGTTCGTCTTCATGCTGATCGACGCGAGCAGTGCCGCTTGACCGCCCTGCACGGGCCTTGTTGGGAATGGCCAAAAAGTATCATTCATTGTCCGGCATATACCGTTTCATCGGGGATGTTTTGTCCAACAATGACCATCTTTCACAACAAGTCAATACAGGAACGCAGCATGAACACCATCGACATCGCCAAGACCTACATCAAGGCCATACAGAACGGCGACCAGGCCACGCTGGGCAACCTCATTTCGCCCGACGTGATCTGGCACCAGCCAGGCAGCAACCCGTTCTCCGGCACGCACCGCGGCATGGCCGCCGTGGGCCCGATGCTGGGCAAGATGATGGAAGTCTCCCAGGGCACGTTCGCCATCACCCGTGCCGATCACTACATGGCCAATGGCGACTGGGTGGCCATCACCATCGAGTTCGCCGGCCAGGCCAACGGCATCCAGCTCAAGCAGCCGGGTGTGGACCTCATCCGCATCGAGGGCGGCAAGATCGTCGAAGTGCGGCTGTTCTCCAGCGACCCAACGCAAGAAGATGCTTTCTGGGGGCAGTGACGCCCTGCTGGCATACCTCCAGCACCTCAGGGCGCGCGGTCCCGCACGTAGACGATCGCCTCCGCCCGCGTGTGCACGCCCAGCTTGTCGAAGATGCTCGACACCTGGTTGCGCACCGTCTTCTCGCTCTTGTTCAACTGCTGCGCGATGGCCGGGTTGTCCAGCCCCTGGGCCACCAGGCGCAACACCTCTCGCTCGGCTGGTGTCAGCGCCACATCACCGGCGCCGTCGGTGGCATCGGCTGATGCGTGGCCCAGAAAACCGCGCAGTTCGGCCAGGAAGGTGGACCACGCCGGCTCGGTGTCCAGCAGCACGTGGTTGTCGCTCTCCAGCGGCACGAAGCGCGCACCCGGGATCAGCGCCGCCAGCCGCAACCCCTCATCGAACGGCACACGCGCATCGCCGCGCGCGTGCAGCACCAGCGTGGGCACGCGCAACTGGCGCGCCAGCTCGGTCACGTCGACGCGGTGGAAGGCCTCCAGCGTGCGCGCGGCGTTCTCCGGGCTCGCCGTCAGGCGCTCCAGCTCGTTCCACCACTGGTGTTGCGCTGGCGTGCCGCCGGGGATGAACTGGTTGGTGAACACCTGGCGGAAAGCGGCGTTGTCGCGCCCCCAGCCCAGGCGAATCAGGTTGACCAGGGTCTGTGCCTCCAGCCGCTCGGCATCGCTGCTGGCGCGTTGCAGCGCGCCGCGCGCGTAGGCACCCGGCAGCACCAGGTGAGACACCTTGTCGGGGTGACGCACGGCGTAGGCGATGGCCACCGCACCGCCTTGCGACATGCCGATCAGCGGGAAGCGGCGCAGGCCCAGGCTGTCGACCACGGCCTCCAGATCGCCGACCCAGGCGTCGAGCGAGAAGTCGACCACCGCGCTGTCGGACAGGCCGCAGCCGCGCTGGTCGTAGCGGACGTAGTGGTGATCGCGCGCGAGTTCGGCCAGCCAGGGCCACCAGACGGGGCTGTGCAGGTCGTGTTCGACGTGGCTCAGCCAGTGCGCGGCCCGCAGCAGCGGCGGGCCGGAACCGATCGAGGCGATCGCGATGCGCGTGCCGTCGGCCGCGGTGCAGAAACGCAAGCTCTGGCGCAGGTTCGGTGGCGGACGCTGGACAGCGGGCATGCGCGATTGTCTCGCGCATGGGTCGCCCGTCCTAGGGCCAGGGGCGCGCCGTGCTCCACCCGATGGAGGGCGTGGGACATCCGCCCCATGCGCCAGCGCGCGCGCCGGTGGATCCTTCGATCACGTCGACAGGACGTATCCAACCCCGAGAGGAAACACCATGCAAACCCAACCCACCACCCTGGACATCCCACGCTACGCCAAGACCATCGAAGTCTCCAAACGCATCCGCTGGGACATCGACCGCGACGTGATCCGTGGCCGCAGCTTCGACCTGGCCCACACCTTCCTGCCCGATGGGCTGTCGCTGGCCGACGAACTGCCTTTTCTGAGCCCGGCCGAGCACCGCTTCCTGAGCCAGGTGCAGGGCCGCACCTACGCCAACATGTTCGGTCTGGTCGAACGCTTCATCAGCGCCAAGATGCTGGAGGTGAGCCGCGAGCACTGGCTCGGCGACCAGACCGCGCTGGAGGCCATCGTGCGCTTCACCGACGAGGAGCTGAAGCACCAGGAGCTGTTCCGCCGCATCGAACGGCTGGTGGCCGCCGACATGCCGGCCGGCTACCGCTTCGACGTGTCGCCCAACGACGTGGCCGGGTTCGTGCTGGGCAAGAGCACCTGGGCCGTGCTGGCGCTGATCTGCCACATCGAGCTGTTCTCGCAGGCGCACTACCGCGCCAGCATCGACGCCGCCCAAGACCTGTCACCGCTGTTCAAAGACGTGTTCCTGTTCCACTGGAAAGAAGAGTCGCAGCACGCCATCATCGACGAGCTGGAATGGGCGCGTGAAGACGCCCGGCTGGCGTCCGACGCCCAGCGCGACGCGGCGGTGGACGACCTGATCGCCCTGGTCGGCGGCGTCGACGGCATCCTGCAAGGGCAGGCCCAGGCCGACGCAGCCTACTTTTTGGCCGTCAGCGGAATGGCCCCCGACGGCGAGCGCGCCGCGCAGGTGAACGCCACGCTGCTGAAGGCCTACCGCTGGCAGTACATCGTCTCCGGAACCCTGGAGCCGCGCTTCCAGAAGGTGCTGGGCGGGCTGGTCAGCGCGGCGCAGATGGCGCGCATCCAGGCCGCG
Source organism: Hydrogenophaga sp. A37 (assembly GCF_002001205.1). Classification (GTDB taxonomy): domain Bacteria; phylum Pseudomonadota; class Gammaproteobacteria; order Burkholderiales; family Burkholderiaceae_C; genus Hydrogenophaga. Next base: position 50,900 of record NZ_MUNZ01000084.1, on the reverse strand, counting down.
CTGGCGCCCCTGAGCTACGCGGTTCCGGCGCGTGCGGAGGCCATGGAAGCGATGAGCTCGACGGTGCACTGACGCCTGAAAACCGCGCTTGGTCAGGCGACATGACCACTCGCCGAGTCAGCGTGCGCGCCGGTAGTGCATGGCGACCGCGCCGCAGCGGAGCGGTTTCGCTGAGATCAACTCGAGCCGTCGCGTGCTGGGCAGCCCGCTCTCGTAGAGGGTCGGGCCGTGGCCGGCGATCCTGGGGTGGACGAGCAACTGGTACTCGTCGATCAGATCCAGCCGGTCCAGCTCGGTCGCGAGCTTGCCGCTGCCGAGGAGCACGCCGTTCGGGGTCGCGTCCTTGAGCTTCTGCACACCCGTGCGCAGGTCGCCGGCGATGTGGTGGCTGTTGGTCCACGGGAAGTCCTTTCGCGTCGACGACACCACGTGCTTCGGCTTGGCTTCCAGCTTGAGCGCCCACTCGCGCATTGCCTGCGGTGCTTCCACGTCGCCGCGGGCGACCGCTGGCCAGTGGCTCTCCATCATCTCGTAGGTGACGCGGCCCCACAGCATGGCCCCGCTCTCGTCCATAAGGCGGGTGAAGAAGGCGTGTGTCTCGTCGTCGGCGATACCTTCCTGGTGGTCGACGCAGCCGTCCAGGGTGACGTTGATGCTGAAGGTCAAGAGTCCCATGGTGTCCTCACAACTGGCCGGTCTCGCGGTAACGCTCCCGCATCTTCTGGTCCACGATGGCGTTGAACGAGATGGGGGCCAGCAGCGTGGTCACCACGCCCATCAGCACCAGCACCGAGAACATGCCCTGGCCGATGAAGCCGCGCTCCAGCGCGATGCTGGCCACCACCAGCTCCATCGCGCCCCGGCCGTTGAGGATGAAGCCCAGGCCCAGGGCCTCGCGGCTGGACATGCCGATGGCGCGCCCGCCCAGCCAGCCAGCCAGCACCTTCGACGCGATGGCGGCGAACAGCACCGCGGCAACGAAGCCGATGTCGGCCAGGGCCGAGATCTGAAACTCCAGCCCCAGGTAAGCAAAGAACACCGGTGCGAGAAAGCCGCCCGTGATCGAGCTGAGCGTGCGCCGCAGGTCGGCATACCGCGCAGGCATGAACTGGCGTTTGTCGAGCAGCAGGGCCGCGAAGAATGCCCCGATGACGAAGTGGAAACCCAGGCTCTCGCTGAGCGAACCGAAGGCCAACACGAAGACGATCACGATGCCGAACACGGCCTCGGGCCCGAACATCGCGGCCAGCTTCTCGGGCCCGGCCGACACCTCGACCCCGCGCCGGTGCAGCAGGTTGAGCAGCGCATTGAGGCCCAGCACGGCCAAGGCCAGCACCAGCAGCTTGAGCGCCACCACCCCACCGGTGGCCAGGATCGCCGCCCAGCTTGACTGCGCCGGCAGCGCCAGCAACACACCCAGAATGAACAGCGCGAGGATGTCGTTGATCACCGCCGTGGACACCGAATAACGCCCGATGGCCGTCTGCAGCAAGCCCATTTCGTCGAGCATCTTCACCGCCACGGGCATCGCCGTGATGGAAATGCACAGCCCCAGAAAGATGGTGCGCATCAGGTCCTGGTCGAAGGCCCAGGCCACGGCCGCGCCCGCGCCGAAGGGCAGGAAGAAAGCGATCATGGCGACGATGAAGCCCCGGCCGCGCATGGCGGCCTGCACGTCCTTGAAGCTCATCTCCAGGCCGGCGTCGAGCACAACCAGAAAGATCGCCAGCGACGCAATGCCCGAGAGCGCCGGGTTCGGTGCAACAAAGCCCAACACCGCCGGCCCGAGCACGATGCCCGCCAGCATCTCGCCGACGATGGCGGGCTGGCCCCAGCGCGTGAACAGGTGCCCGAGCACCCTCGCCAGCACGATCAGCGTCAACAAGCTTGTGAGTATCTGCATCTGGGTCCCTTTGTGACGGTGGGGCGGCTGGGAAGCCAGCGACCTCTGCGGGTCCTTTCGCGCGCTTGCGGCAGTCTAAACGGCTGTCTCAGTGAAATGCGCGCGCGCACTCACGCAATGAGGGCCGAACTTCCTATCATTCGACGCACGGCGCTTGCGCTGCAAGCGCTGTGCCAGCAAACGTGATCCAGAACGAAAGGCCACCCATGTCAGTTGAGTCCCAGCCCGCCAGCGTGCGGGCGTTTCGCCAGGTCTTGTTGTGGCCCCTGCGCCTGATGCCGGTGCGGGGTTCCGAGGGCCGGCATGCCAAGCCCTGGCAGCTGCTGGCGGACATGGGTGAGGCCTCACCCTGGCGCGAGGTGGTGGACGAATTCACCGGTGACAGCGGTCGTTTTCATGAGCGCCACTACAACGAGTTCGTGACCTTCTTGCCCTATGTGCAGCGGTTCCTCTATGGCGAAGGACGCGGGCAACAAGGCAGCCTTGCCACCGGCTCGCCGATGCGGGTGTTCAGGCGCAGCGACGTCAGCGCCGTGCGGGCGGTGTTGCGCCCCGGTGCACCGCCGATCACGCTCGACATCGTGCATGTGGACCTGTACTTTTTTCTCGATCTCGATCTGGTGCTGCTCAACGTCGAGGTCAGCGCCAGCGACCTGACGCTGGCCCAGGCGCAAGAGCTGTTGTACCGCTTTGGCCGCGGCTACCCCGCCGGCTGGGACGCCAACGGCCATGCGCAGCACTGCCTTTACAGCGCCGAGTGGCTGGACGCCGCCGGGCAGGTGCTGGCCCAGTCCGATGCCAACCAGCGCGACCTCTTCATGGCCCACGTCAGCAGCCACCGCGCCCCGCGCATTGCCGCCCACTGGGCCTGGCTGCTGGAGCCTCTGGTGAGCGACCATTCCGAGCGCAGCGGGCCCCTGCGCTACCGCCAGATCGAGTACTACCGCATGCCGCAACTCGCCTTTCTGGCGCTCGACAACCCGCGCGCGTTGAGCCGCAACGACGTCATCCGCCTCGGGCTGGTGACCGGGGCGGCCACCTCCAGCGACGACGCCAGCCTGCCCTATGCCGAAGAGCACCTGGCCGACTTCGAAAAGCGCTTTTGCTACGACCGTTTCTGGAGCAACGGCGGCGCCGCGCCCAACACGCGGTATCTGTGCAGCGGCCATTCGCTGCTGGTGCTGGGCGACGCCAACAGCCCGTTTTATGTGTGCCGCGACCGGGGCGTGCTGGCGCAGTTCCGGCACCAGCACTTTTTGCTGTTCCTGATTGCGCATTTTCAGAAAGCGGCGCTGCTGATGTTTTCGGACCGGCTGGCCGAGGCCCTGAAGAACCTGGACATTGCCGACGCCGCCAGCGTGCGCCGCTTCAAGCGCACCATCCGCGACAGCTTTGCCAGTTTTCTGCGCTTCACGCACCGGTACTGGTTTCACGAGGTGTCTGAACAGGCCCAGGTGCGCGCCCTGTTTCACATGTGCGCCAACCACCTCGGCCTGGACCCGCTGTACACCGAGGTCAAGGAGCGCATTGGCGAAATGAACCAGTACCTGGACGCCGACAGCCTGCGGCGCCAGGCCAACACCGTGGTGCGGCTGACCGTGGTGACCATCTTTGGCCTGATCGGCACCGTGACCACCGGCTTCCTGGGCATGAACCTGCTGGCCGAAGCCGAGGCCCCGATGAACCGCAAGTTGTTGATCTTCGTCACCGTGTTTGCGCTGACCACCGCGCTGACCATCTACACCATGGTCAAGTCCAAACGCCTGTCGGACTTTCTGGACGTGCTCTCGGACGAGCGCGCCAGCGCGTGGCAGAAAGTCAAAGCGTTGGGGCTGGTGTGGCGGAGCACGGGGGATTGAGGCCAGCGGGCGGTCACCCCGTCATTTCCCCGATTCCGCCCGCTCCAGCTGCTGGGCCCGCTCGGCCGCCAGATCGTTGACATAGCCCTCCACCTGCCGCTCAAACGCGGGCACATCCTGCGGCCTCACGGGCATGGCGGGGACAGTAGGAGCAACCCCATCCGACACGGTGGCCGGCTTCTCGACGCGGGCGGGTGAGCCGCCACCGAGTTGACGGGCGACCAGAAGCCCCACGGCCAGCAGCGCCAACAACACAACAAGCATTCTCATGAGCACCGATCTCCTTCAAGGTTTGAGGGGCGCGACGGCGGCATAGGTTCTTTGCGTTGCCATCCGAGGGCTGCGAATGCACCGTCGATGCGACCCGTCAGGTCTCGTTGACATACCCCCGCTCAAAGGCCGCAGCCTGATCTTCAAAGATCGCCATGGCGGTGCTCATGCGCTTGAACCCCAGCTTTTTGTAGAACGGTTCTTTGCCGGGCACCGAGTAAAGAATGATCTTCTTGTGCCCCTTGGACAGCTCCACCAGTTGGGCCACGATGTCTTTGCCGAGACCCAGCCCTTGATGGCTGGGAAGCAGCGCGACGTCGCAGATGTATGAGCAGTCCACACCATCCGCCAGCGCCCGCCCGACGCCAACGAGCTTTTGTTCTTCATAGACGAAGCACTTGAACATGCTGTTGGTGAACGCTGTCTTCAGGCCGGTCGGATTTTTCTTTCCGAGCGGCGCAGCGTCATACAGCGCTGCGAGTTCATTCCAGTCGACACCGTCAATGGAATATGACCAAATGAGTGGCACGCTGAGCTCCTGTGACAGGGTGGATGCAAGGCTGAAATGCAGCCTTCGGGGATCGTAGCCCAGGCCTTGGCAGGGTTGCCTACATCTGCCAGACCATACCCTTGGCGGGCGCCGCATTTCAGGCTTGAATCCGGCCCCGAATTCAAACGTGTTGCCCCCAAAGCTGCATCGCCGCCCAGCGAGCACCTTCGCCCTGGTTCACATGTATCCACCACCACCGCAAGCAGCGAAAGTTCGTGCAAAAGGTTCCATTTTTTGGTATGAATGCCAAAGCATGAGACCAATTTACTCAGGGGGTATGGCTTGCTGCTGAAGGCTCTGGGTCGCGGCAGCAGGAAAACCGGCCCCAAGCATGTCGTCCTGGCTCCACCAGCCGAGCATCGAAAAACCTGAGTCGCCAATGGCGGGCGACACAGGCGTGCCGGAGGGCATCCAGCAGCCATCCTATGAAGAGGTGTTTGACCTCGTCCCGGTGGCGTGCTCCGTCTCGCGACTTTCTGACGGGCTGATCCTTGCGGTCAATGGCGAATGGTGCTCGCTGGCGGGTATCCCGCGCGCCAGCGTCTTGGGGAGCACATTCACGCAGCTCGGTTTCTGGTGCGACGACGAGCAACAGATCTATCTGGCCCATCGGGATGACACCAAGCGCATTTTTGCGCTGCGCGCTGCCGCAGGCGGACAAAAATTGGTGCGCGTCCGCAACCGGGTGCTGCGCACCCAGAACGCCGAGCTGCTGGTGTCCAGCTTGACCGAGGTGTCTGAAGAGGCGGCGGTCCGAACGGACCTGCAGCGCACACTCGATGAGCTCTCGCATGCCAATCTGGCTTTGCGCGCGCGCCTCGAGCTGCACGATGAAATTGAGCAACTTGCCCAGGTGGGCGCCTGGACCAATGAGGCTGGCAAAGACGAACTCACCTGGAGCAAGGGGCTGCATGCGATCACGGGCTTGCAAGGCTGCTCCCCGCTCGACAAGGCCACTGCTCGCAGCGGCATCCACCCAGAAGATCTTCCGACCTGGTTGAAAGCCCGAGAGGCCATGGACGGCAGGTCGGTCGATTTCCGCTGGATCACGCCACAGGGCCAGACCCGCTGGCTGCGCGGCCGAATGGGTCGATCCCGGGTGCCAGGCAATCGCGAGGCCGATTTCGGCGTGGTGCAGGACATCTCGCCTGAAATCGAGGCCAGACAAGCACTGCAGTCGCAGCTCGACCTGATCAACGAGATCGCGCAGCGGGTGCCCGGGGTGATGTACCAGGTCCATCGAAGCCCCGACGGCCAGACCGAGGTGACGTTCCTGAGTGACCAGGCCGAACAGATGCTCGAACTCGGGCCCCACGAGCACAAGACAGACCCGCGCGCGTTGTTCGCGCGCGCCCACCCCGAAGATCTCCCGCGCCTTCTGAACGACCTGGATCGCTGCGCCTCCCTGGGCCTCAACCTGCGCGAACACTACCGGATTTGCCTGCCGTCGGGCGCCGAGCGCTGGCTCCGCTTCGAGGCCTCACCACGCAAACAAGCCAATGGATCCGTGTTGTGGCATGGCTACGTGGCCGACGTGACCGATGAGCGGAACGCGCGCTCGGCGATGGAGCGCCAACAGCAGCTGCTGCAGGCGGTGAGCACGGCATTGAGCCTCTACATCACGTCCGACGGCAAGACGGAAGTGTTCGTTCATTTACTGGAAAGCATTGGCGAAGTCGTAGGACCCTCAGCCTCTTTCCTTGCCGAAATGGCGACCAGGGCGAACGAAGTGCAACAGCTCCCAACCAAGCTGGAGGGCGTTTTCCTGAGCGCAGCAGGCCAGCCGCAAGCTTTCAGCCTGGACGACACGGCCACCCTCGACATGCTGGCGGATGGACGGGCGGTGGTGCTGGAAGCCAGGCATCCCAGCCACGCGGCGCTGCACCAGGGTTCTCGCACGGGTGACCCCATGGTGCTGGTGCCGCTGCTGGCCCAGTCGGAACTGATAGGACTCATCGGCCTCGAACATTCCGAGCCCGACACCGTGATCAATGAACTGGGCTTTCTCGAACCATTGACCCGGGCGGCCGCTCAGATGTTGTTGGCCTGGCGAGCGCACAGCGAGCGAGCCAGCACCTTGAAGCGGCTGGCCGATACCACCGATCAGCTCTCGACCCAGCGACGGGCCCTGCAAGTCGTGCTGGACAGCATGAGCCAAGGTCTGGCCAAGCTTGAATCAGACGAACGCATCTCGTTCTACAACCGCCAGATACTGGAACTGCTCGATGTGCCAGACGCCTTCATGGCATCTGGTCCGACCCATGCCCAGGTGGCGGCGCACCTGGCACAACGAGGCGACTTTGGTGAATCGTATGAATTGGTGGACCCTGTTGGCCGGGCGTATGTGAAATCCACGGGTGATGTCGAAGCGCCTGAGATCTACCTGCGCCGAACCAGGCAGGGTCGGTACCTCGAGGTGGGCACCCGCGCCTTGCCTGAAGGGGGGGCGATTCGAACGATCACCGACGTGACGCCCTACATGCTGACGCAGCAGGAGCTCGCGACCGAACGGCAGCGGCTGGCCTGGATCCTGGAAGCCACGCGCACCGGTACCTGGGAAAACAATCTGGAAACATCCGAACTCAAGGTCAACTGCCGGTGGGCCGAGATGGTGGGCTATTCCCTCGAAGAGCTTGGAGAGGTGAGCCATGCCACGTGGAAGCGGCTCGTGCACCCGGACGACCTGGTTCGGGCCGACGCGGCGAGGGATCACCACATTGCCGGGCGAGCCCCGTTCTATGAATGCGACATCCGCATGCGTCACAAAGACGGGCACTGGGTGTGGATCAACACGCGCGGCCGCGTGCATCGGCGGGCCAGCGACGGAAAGCCGCTGTACATGTCCGGCACCCACATCGACATCTCCGAACGGGTCAAGGCGCAGGAGGCGGTGAACGCACTCAACGAGAATCTTGAGCACCTGGTCGCGGACCGCACCCGGAATCTGGAGCGCACGCTCCGCGACATGGAGGCCATCGCCTATTCGATCGCCCACGACCTGCGAACCCCGCTGCGCTCGGTGAACGGCTTCGCAGCCGTTTTGCTCGAAAGCGAGGCGGAACACCTGGGCGAAGCTGGGACCAAATCCCTGGCGCGCATTGTGGGCTCGTCGGCACGCATGGGCCAGATGCTGACCGAAATGCTCGATGTGCTGGCGGTCGTTCGTGCAGAGATCCGAGGGGAAAGCGTGGACATGAACGCCTTGGCCAAAGACATCGACCACCAGCTCGGACTTCGAGCAGGGGGCGTCGATGTGACGCTTGATCCGATGCCCAACGCCATCGGGGATCAAAAACTCATCAAGCAGGCGCTGCGCAATCTCATGGACAACGCCTGGAAGTACGCCCGCGATCGCCAACCACCGCGCGTGCACCTGGGATACGAGGCCACCAGAGACGCCTACTTTGTTCGCGACAACGGTATCGGGTTCGACATGACCCAATCCCCCAAGCTCTTTGGCCTGTTCCAGCGCTTGCATGGCGACCCCACCGTGCCCGGCCTCGGGATTGGCCTGGCCATCACCTCCAGAATCATCGAGCGCCACGGTGGTCGGATCTGGGCAGAGGCAACACCCGGCGACGGTGCGACGTTCTGGTTCAGCCTGCCCATGGGCCGCAGTCAGTCCCTCATCGGTTTGTCTGACGCCCAAGCGTCTGGTTGAGCTGCCGATCACGATGCGTGGGCCAGGCGGGGGGTTCTAAAGTCGCATCGCCATCTCGATGGCGCCCAACACAAGCCTTCCGGCATGGGCAACACGTGGCTGCCGATGTGGTGCACCTTGCGCACGGCGTAGTCGCCGGTCTCGTCCTTCTCGAATTTGACGCCCCATTTGTCCAGCTCTTCGATCATGGCGAAGCTGTTGGCGGCGTAGGCGTACACACCCTTCTGGTCCACGATGCAGTCGTTGGCCGCCTTGATCTCCTTGGTGTACTGCTCAGGCGTAGCCTGGCCGGGAATGACCGCGTTGTTCAGGCCGTCCATGCCCATGGAGATGGCGCCGCTGCGTTTTACATTGGCCTTGTCCAGCAGCAGCACACGCAGCTTGGGGTTTTTCTCCTTGGCTTTCACCGCGGCCATGGGGCCGCCGGTGCCGCCACCGATCACCACAATGTCGTACTCAAGTTCGATGGTTTTCATGTTGACCTTTCGGTGTTGTTCAAGTCTGAGAACGTGGTTCAGATGGGCGCGCGATCGACGCGCACCTTTGTACTGAAAGGCGTCGCCGCGGTAATAGAGGTGCTCGTAGTCGATGGGGGTGCCGTCGCTGGTGTGGGTGGTTCGCTCGATCACCAGCACCGGCGATCCCTCTTCCACCTGCAGTTGCCCGGCCAGGCGTTCGTCGGCCAGCGTGGAGCCGATCTGCAGGTCGGCATGGCCCAGCGACATGCCGTAGTCGTTTTCCAGGATCACGAACAGGTCGCGACTCGCGAGGTCTTCCTTGGCCAGGCGCGCGCCGATGGCCACCGGCAGGTAGGTGATTTGGCCAGCCTGAAGACGCGGGATGGGGTTAATTCCGGATGCGCTGAAGGAGGAGAGGGTCTGGGAGTTGGTGACCACTGAGAAGGCACAATTGACAAATGCCACGGGACAATTTCAAGGAGTCAATCAAGGCCTCGCTTCGGGAGCGCGTCGCGCATCGCTGCTCCAACCCAGAATGCCGAGTCCCCACAGCGGCTCCAGGAGCCGGGCTTGCTGGTGTACTTCGAGGAGGCGACGCGGCACACATTACCGCAGCTTCACCAAAGGGCCCTCGTTACGACGAAAGCATTTCTGGGGTGGAGCGATCATCCATCGAGAACGGGATCTGGCTTTGTGTTGCTTGTGCCCGCATGGTCGATCACAACCGCGAAGCATTTTCAGCAGAGCACCTGCGCGAATGGAAAGCTTCAGCTGAAACTGCTGCTGTGCAGGAATTTTGCAAACCACTCCTCACAGACTTTCATTTGCAAGCGCAGGCGCAACTGCTCATCGCGCAGCAAGATCAAGCCCAGCGAGAAATACTTGCCAAGCTGAACTCCATTCAGGCGGACCTTGCCAATGGACGCAAATCAAGTCAGATAGGCGTTGAGCCCCTTGATCACGTATTGGAAGCCTTAAGGCGGCTCGCGGAAAGCGGCAAAGTTCGTGGCTCAGCTGCTATGCAGCTGAGCCACGACGGGCTCTATGCAGATGCCGCGATCGAAGCTATCCGCCTTGCTGAAGACGAAGCCAACGCTGCAGTTCATCTCGAGAACGCAGCGAAAGGGGCTCGTGGTCGTGCTGCGTCCCGGTGGCTTGATGCGGGAGATATCTCCTTCGTCTCAGATCATTTGCAAGCTGCAAATGCCTACGAGCGCTGCACCGAAATTGACCCATCAAACCCCTTAGGCTGGAGTCGGCTGGGTGAGGTATCTTTGTGGATTGGTCAGTTGGATAAGGCACTGCATGCCTTTACTCAGATGTGGTATTCGATACCGGCAGGGTTGTCAACGCTTTTCACAGCAGGGGATTCGCCCGAAATGCAACTCGCTCGATTCACGACTGATCACCCAAGTGTCAGCCGCGAGGCATACATATGGACAATCAGAGGCATCATGATCGCCGGGCTCAACATTATTGAAATTTTGCGGCGTGAGCCATCGCTAATTTCGAAGTGGGTCTTGCGGCTTGTGCCTGTAGATCAGTTAGGCGAGCAGCGAGCACCAACAGAGATTGAAGCACCTTGGATAGTCGAATTCTTCAGTGAGCGGGTCTACAACTTAGGCTGCGTGATCGACGCCAGTGCTGCGTCGACTGAGCATCGCCGCATCCTCGAAGGTCTGGCGCATGTCGCTAGTCAACGTGGCGAACTCGACAAGAGTGAAGAATACCTACAGCGCGCACGCACAATGTCTGTCGAGCAAAAGGACTTTGTTGTCGAGGCAGTCTACCTGTGCAATCTAGGTGCTATCGCCGGCATGCGAGGCCAGGCAAACACTGCGCGAGACTACATTGCTCAAGCCCTTGTGCTGTGCAAAGGAGATCCTCTTCAGGGACGGCTATTCGTCGGAACCAAACTTGTCAGCGTTGAGGAGGCCGCTCGCCGTCGTGAGCAACATGAGCAGAAATTGGCGAATGGCACGGCCATTGCTGCTCCAGAGGACGATGAGATCGAGGTTTGTAACCTACTTGCTGAAGAGTTTGATCGCGACGCCGAAGCAGCCCTTCGTAGGGCGTTAACCCTGAAGGAGGCGGAAGGCAATGCACATGGCACTCTAGGAAAGCTCGCTATGGTAGATGGCGATTTTGATCTGGCGCGACAGGAGTTTGAAATGGCATTAGCGCTTCACGAATCAATCGGTTGCTCCAGAGGCGTCACGATCACACGAAATGCGATGCTGCCCATAAGTCAGGTCGAAACAGACACACAAACTTATCGTCCACTCGCCCCCTCGATAGGACGATCAGCCTGACAGAGAACTCAACATAGTTGCGATCTATGCATAGGAGTCCGAAAGCTGTCCATCGCAATGCGCGATCAATTCACCCACCCACGCCGAAAGCGGCAGCCGAATCGCGCCCACTCACTTCGGCAAAAACAACAACCAATACACCAGCAGCAAATTGAACATCACGCTCAACCCCAGCAGCAGCTTCCACAACATCGTCGGATCGCGTTGCAGCAGCGCGGAAGCCGGGGGCACGGTAAGCGGGCGTGAGGCGCCGCGCTCCAGCGCGAGCAAAAACTCTTCGGCGGTTTCGAAGCGTTGGCTTTTGTCGCGGGCCACGGCCTTTTGCACCACGTGGTCGAGCCAGATCGGCACTTCGGGGTTGTGGCGGCTGGGGGCGGTGGGGTCGCGGTAGTAGCGGCCCACCTGGTAGGGCAGCACCTCGCCGTAGGGCAGCTTGCCGGTGAGCAACTGGTAGAGGGTGACGCCGAGCGCGAAGAGGTCGCTCTGGGCGTCGGGCAGCTCGGGCTCGCCTTCGGTGGCGCTGCCGCCGCCGGCCTTGCTGTTGTGGCCCCATTGCTCGGGGTTGACGAAGCTGGGTGTGCCGGCGTGCAGGCGGCGCATGCTCTCGGGCTCGCGCCCGCTGAGCGCCACGCCGAGGTCGAGCACGCGCAGCACGCCGTCGTCGCCCTGGTGCAGGTTGGCGGGTTTGATGTCGCGGTGGATCACGCCCTGGCGGTGCAGCATGCCGAGCACGCGCAGGGCCTGCATGGCGGCGCTCACGGCCTGCACCGGTCCGAGCGTTTGCTGGCGGTCCAGCAGCTGTTGCAGGGTTTCGCCGCTGTGCCAGTCGTACAGCACATACAACGCGGTGCGCGGCTGGCTGTTGGGCAGGTGGTCGTGCAGGGCCACCAGATGGCCGGCCGCGCGCGACGACATCATGCGTTTGGCGAGCCAGGCTTCGTGCGCGAGCATGGCGCGTTCGTCCTGGTCGTGGGCGCGCGCGGGGTGCAGCGTTTTCAGGGCGTAGAGCGCCTGGCTGGCCGGGTCGCGCACCTGGTAGAGCAGGTTTATGCCGTTGTCGGCCACGGTGGCGGTGACGGCCAGGCCGTCGATGCGCTCGCCCACCTTGAGCTTGGCCGGCACGGGCAGGCTCTGGGCGGCGCGGCTGGCGTCTTGCAGGTTGGGGCCTTGCAGGTCGAGTACGCGCACCACCATGGCGGTCACGTTGTCGTCGCTGCCGGCGGCCAGGGCCTGGGCCACCAGGCGCTCGGCGGCGGGCTGGGCGCCTGTGGCCAGACCTGCGGGGGCCGCGCACTCGGCAAGCTGGCGTTCGGAGAGCTTGCCGTGCACGCCGTCGGTGAGCATGACGAAGGTGTCGCCCAACTGCAGGTCGCCTTGCAGGTAGTCCACCACGAGGTGGTCTTCCAGGCCCACGGCGCGCAGCAGCTGGTGGTGCATGTCGGGGTGGTTGACAACGTGGTCGTGCGTGAGCAGCAGGGTCTGGCCTTCGCGCAGCAGGTAGCAGCGCGAGTCGCCCACGTGGGCCACGGTGTACGACTGGCCGCGCAGCACCAGCGCGGTGAGCGTGGTCAGGCCCATGGCGGGCTGGCGGCGGCGGTTGGTGCCGGCGAGCCAAGTGTTTTGCGCGGCAATGACGCGGTCGAGCGCGACGGTGGTGTCCCAGGTTTCGGGCGTGTCGTGGTAGCTGCGCACCAGGCTGGTGACCGTGGTCTGCGCCGCCTCGCCACCCATGCCGCCGGTGCTCACGCCGTCGGCGATGGCGACGATGGAGCCCATGTCTTCCTGCCCCGCAGGCGGCAGCATGGCGGCGCAGAAGTCTTCGTTCTTGTCTTTGCGGCCGGTCTGGCAGACGAAACCGATATCAATGTGAAAAGCCATGCTTCAGCCCATGAGCATTTGCATGCTGCGTTCGTATTGGGCTGAGAGTTGCTCGAAATCGTCCAGCAGGCTTTCGCTGGCGCTGGCCAGGCCTTCGAGGCGCAGCAGGCGGTCGCGCCCGGCGGGGCGGCGCACGTGGTCGGCGCCGGTCACCACCTGTTGCCAGCCCTGGGCGGCGGATTCGAGCGTGCGGCGGATCTCGGGTGTTGAGAGCGGCAGGCCATTCAGGTAGGCCAGGCCCTGCTCAAACGCCTGGCGCGCGGCCTCGCCGTCGGCCTGGTGCTGCTGTTGTTCACCCGCCTCCAGCACACCGAGCAGCGCCGCCTTGGCAAAGCGCTGCGAGTGCATGCGCTGGCGCCCGGCCATGTTGAGCATGCGCAGCGGCACCACGCTGCCCGCGCTCTCCAGGCTGGCGGTGAGGCGCTCGGCGTCTTGCAGCAGGCGCTCGGCCAGCGCGTTGATGGCCGCGAGTTGCTCCGGCGCGGGCTCGGCCTTGAGCGCCTTCTTCAGCGCCTTCCAGGTGGCCACCACCTGGGCCAGCAGGTCGCCGAAGGTGGGTTGTGAGAGGTTTTTGCCGAGCAACGCAAGGTTGGCGTCGATGCGCTCGGCCGAATCGGCCTGCAGCGCCAGGTGGTGCGCAGCCTGCACGCCCGCGAGCCGCAGCAGCCAGTGTTTGACGAGGCGCTGCGAGAGCATGCGCAGTTGCCCGGCGCGGTTCACGCCCTCGGCGAAGTGGGCCGACTGGATGATGTGCTGCGCCACCTGGCCCAGGCGCTGGTTGCTGTGCATGGAAGCGGTGCGCAGGATCTCGAAGGCCGCGTCGTCCGACACCTGGCGCGCGCTCATGAGGATGCCCTTGGCGCGCTCCACGGCCTTGCGCTCTTCAAAGCGGGAGGACAGGTCGCGCAGCTCTTCGAGCAGGGCCTGCTCGCGCTTGAAGCGGGCCTGGGCCAGTTGCATGAGCGGGCGCAGGCGCTGGGCGCCGTAGCCGTTGACCACCCAGGTGTGCACGCCCGATGCCACCGCGCGCTCGGTGTGGGCGGCATCGCCGTCGGCGGTGAACACCAGCACCGGGCAGGGCGCCACCGAGCCGAGGCTCTTGCAGGCTTCAAACCAGGCGTCGCCGGGCGACGGCAGGTCGGCCACCACCAGGTCTGGTGCATGGCGCACCACCTCCCGCACCAAATTGCTGCTGGTGTCGATCACCGCCACCACCTGGGCACCCACCGCTTCGAGGTCGCTCACCAAGGGTGTCGCGCCCCGTGGACCCGCCAGAAAAACCAGCACAGATGTCATATGAATCAAGGACTTGAACCCAACACACCGGTCGCACGCAAGGCGCGCGCCCACCCAGAACAGCACCCCGCCGAGCCACCACACGCGAGCGCCGGATCATATGGCACAGCTTTTGCATAACTCGAAGCGAGCGTGACGAAGCGCTCGACCCCGACCGCAGCGTCGTGGGCTCTGCATACAACGACGTGTGCAGCGTGATACCGGACTTGCAACTTGGCAAGCCTGGCCTTGGCCGCCGGCCATTGAAACCCTTTTCCTCAGACCTTTCTTGGTGCCATGTTGCCTGCGCGGGATCGCGCACGCCACCGGCACGCACCCAACCCTAGCGAACCGCAACTGGAGTAGCCGCGATGAAAAAATCTAAATTGGTGATGGTGGGCAACGGCATGGCCGGTGTTCGCACGCTCGAAGAGCTGCTGAAGATCGCGCCGGAGTTCTACGACATCACCGTCTTTGGCGCGGAGCCGCACCCCAACTACAACCGCATCCTGCTCTCGCCGGTGCTCGCGGGTGAGCAGACGCTGGAAGAGATCGTGCTGAACGACTGGAGCTGGTACACCGACCACGGCATCACCCTGCACGCCGGCTACAAGGTGACCGAGGTGGACCGCATCAAACGCGTGGTGCATGCGGTGGGCCCGAACGGCGAAAGGGTGTCGGCCGAGTACGACCGCCTGATCATGGCCACGGGCTCCAACCCCTTCATCCTGCCCATTCCCGGCAAAGACCTGGAGGGCGTGCTGGCCTACCGCGACATTGCCGACACGCAGGCCATGATCGACGCCGCCAAGACCTACAAACACGCGGTGGTCATCGGCGGCGGCCTGCTGGGCCTGGAAGCGGCCAACGGCCTGATGAAGCGCGGCATGACGGTGAGCGTGGTGCACGTGGCGCCCTGGCTGATGGAGCGCCAGCTCGACGACGTGGCCGGCAAGATGCTGCAAGCCTCGCTGGAAGAGCGCGGCATGAAGTTCCTGATCGGCGCGCAGACGCAGGAGCTGGTGGGCGACAAAGACGATGGCAAGGGTGGCCGCGTGAAGGCCATCCGCTTCAAGGACGGCACCGAGCTGCCGGCCGACCTGCTGGTGATGGCCGTGGGCATCCGCCCCAACACGGCGCTGGCCGAGAGCATGCGCCTGCATGTGAACAAGGGCATCGTGGTGAGCGACACCATGCAGACCATGACCGACGCGCGCATCTACGCGGTGGGCGAATGCGCGGCGCACCGCGGCATCGCCTACGGTCTGGTGGCCCCGCTGTTTGAGCAGGGCAAGGTGCTGGCCACGCACCTGGCCGAGTTCGGCATCGGCCGCTACACCGGCTCGCTCACCTCCACCAAGCTCAAGGTCACGGGCATCGACCTGTTCAGCGCCGGCAATTTCACCGGCGGCGACGACACCGAAGAGATCGTGATGAGCGACCCCTCGGGCGGTGTCTACAAGAAGCTGGTGATCCAGGGCGACAAGCTGATCGGCGCCTGCCTCTACGGCGACACCGTGGACGGCAGCTGGTACTTCAAGCTGCTGCGCGACGGCCGCAGCGTGGCCGACATCCGCGACAAGCTGATGTTTGGCGAGAGCAACATCGGCGACGTGGGCCACCAGGGCCAGAACAAGGCCGCCGCCATGAAAGACAGCGACGAGGTCTGCGGCTGCAACGGCGTGACCAAGGGCACCATCTGCAAGGCGATCCGCGACAAGGGCCTGTTCACGCTGGACGAGGTGAAGAAGCACACCAAGGCCAGCGCGTCCTGTGGCTCGTGCACGGGCCTGGTCGAGCAGATTTTGATGTTCACCGCCGGCGGCGACTACTCGGCCACGCCCAAGCTCAAGGCCATGTGCGGCTGCACCGACCACGGCCACGAGGCCGTGCGCGAAGCGATCCGCACGCCGCTGGCCGACGGCGGCAAGCTGCTGACCACGGCGCAAGTGTTCTCGCACCTGGGCTGGAAGACGCCCAACGGCTGCGCGAGCTGCCGCCCGGCCATCAACTACTACCTGATCAGCACCTGGCCCAAGGAAGCCAAGGACGACCCCCAGAGCCGCTACATCAACGAGCGCTCGCACGCCAACATCCAGAAAGACGGCACGTACTCGGTCATCCCGCGCATGTGG
This sequence comes from Hydrogenophaga sp. A37, assembly GCF_002001205.1. Taxonomy (GTDB): domain Bacteria; phylum Pseudomonadota; class Gammaproteobacteria; order Burkholderiales; family Burkholderiaceae_C; genus Hydrogenophaga. The sequence continues at coordinate 34,599 of NZ_MUNZ01000084.1, read as the reverse complement.
GGCGGCGAGACCACGGCCGACGAACTGCGCCGCATCGCCGATGCGGTCGACAAGTACAAGATCCCCACCGTCAAGGTCACCGGCGGCCAGCGCATCGATCTGCTGGGCGTGAAGAAGGAAGACCTGGTCAACGTCTGGAAAGACATCGGCATGCCCTCGGGCCACGCCTACGCCAAGGCCCTGCGCACGGTGAAGACCTGCGTGGGCAGCGAGTGGTGCCGCATGGGCACGCAGGACAGCACCCAGATGGGCAAGGACCTGGAGAAAGCCATGTGGCGCATGTACGCGCCGCACAAGGTGAAGTTCGCCGTGAGCGGTTGCCCGCGCAACTGCGCCGAGGCCGGCATCAAGGACGTGGGCATCATCGGCGTGGACTCGGGCTGGGAGATGTACGTGGCCGGCAACGGTGGCATCAAGACCGAGGTGGCGCACTTCTTCGTGAAGCTCAAAACGGCCGAAGAGGTGATGGAGTACACCGGCGCCTTCATGGAGCTGTACCGCACCGAAGGCTGGTACCTCGAACGCACGGTGCACTACATCAACCGCGTGGGCCTGGACTACGTGAAGAAGCGCATCCTCGACGACGCCGCCGGCCGCAAGGCGCTGTGGGAGCGCCTGCAGTTCGCGCTCGACGGTGAGCCCGACCCGTGGTTCGACTTCAAGGAAGCCCAAGTCGATACCCGCCAGTTTGCGGCAGTGAACGCCTGAGCAGAGATTGATGTACATCAATCTGTGAGCACTGACTACGGCAATCCATGAAATTCTTCAACTACTGCATTTTTGAGAATGGCGCTATTCAGGACACTGGCGTCTTTTTTTGAAAGCTGCATCATGAAAACCAATCTGTTGAACCGTCGTACGCTGATCGTTGCCGCAGTGGGTCTACCCCTGCTGAGTGTGCATGCCCAGGTCAATGACCTGGGGGATGCCATCAACAAGGCAGGCCGCCAGCGCATGCTGAGCCAGCGCATGGGCAAGGCCTGGCTGGCGCTGGTGCACAAGACCGAAAGCGCCACCGCACAGGTGGTGCTCGACAAGTCGATGGCCCTGTTCGACCGCCAGCTCGTGGAGCTCAAGGCCTACGCACCATCGAACGACATCCGCGACACCTACGTGAAGCTCGAAGGCGCATGGAGCGACTACAAGACCGCGCTCGTGGGCGTGGCGCCGGGCAAGCCAGGCGCGGCCGCCGTGCTGCAGGCCGATGCCCGCGTGCTGGCGCTGGCGCACCAGGGCACGGTGCAATACGAAGCCGCCTCGGGCCGCCCGGTGGGCAAGCTGGTCAACTTGGCCGGCCGCCAGCGCATGCTCTCGCAGCGCATGGCCAAGTTCTACTTCGCCGCCACGCTGCCGGTCGATGCATCGACCGCGGCCACCGAGATCGGCAAGGCCCGCACCGAGTTCTTGAGTGCCATGGACCTGCTGCGCAACGCCCCCGAGGCAACCGACCGCATCCGCGACGAACTGAAGCTGGCCGACGGCCAGTGGTTCTTCTTCGACCAGGCCCTGCAGCGCATGCAGAGCGCTGGAGCGTCCCCCAAACCTTTGTCCGACGTGTTCGTGACGAGTGAAAACCTGCTGAGCGTGATGGACCGGGTGACCGGTCTGTTCGCCGCCATCAAAACCTGAGGACCCTGACATGAACCCATGGAAAGCCATCTGCCGCGTTGAAGACATCCCCGTGCTCGGTTCACGCCGCGTGGCGCGCGACCAGGGCCTCGATGTCGCCGTGTTCCGCAACGACAAAGACGAGGTGTTTGCCCTGCTCGACCGCTGCCCGCACAAAGGCGGCCCGCTGTCGCAAGGCATCGTGTTCGGCACCAGTGTGGCCTGCCCGCTGCACAACTGGACGATTGGCCTGTGCACCGGCCAGGCCGCCGCGCCCGACGAAGGCTGCACGCCGAAATTCACCGTGAAGGTGGAGGACGGGCAGGTGTTCCTGGACGCGAACGAACTGGCCACCCAGGCCACCGATCAAACCCGCCCCATCGCCGGTCCGGCCCGTCGCACCACCTGCGCCTGAGAACCACCATGGAACCCTCTGTCACCCGATCAACATGCCCCTACTGCGGCGTCGGCTGCGGCGTGCTCATCGAAACCGAGGGCCAGCAGATCACCGGCGTGCGCGGTGACCCGGACCACCCGGCCAACTTCGGCAAGCTCTGCACCAAGGGCACGACACTGCACCTCACGGCCACGCCGGAGCTGACGCGCCAGACCCGCTTGTTGCAGCCGCTGCAGCGCCTGACGCGGAAAGCCGCGCCCACACCGCTGGGTTGGGACGCGGCGCTGGAGCTGGCCACCGACCGCTTCGCCCAAACCATCACCACACACGGCCCCGGCGCCGTGGGCTTCTACATCAGCGGCCAGCTGCTGACCGAGGACTACTACGTCTTCAACAAGCTGGCCAAAGGCCTGATCGGCACCAACAACGTCGACACCAACTCGCGCCTGTGCATGAGCAGCGCGGTGGCGGGCTACAAGGCCACGCTGGGCGCCGACGCGCCGCCCGCGTGCTACGACGATGTGAACCACACGCAGTGCCTGTTCATCGTCGGCAGCAACGCGGCCTACGCCCACCCGGTGCTGTTCCGCCGCATCGAGGAAGCGCGCAAGCAGAACCCGGGCATGAAGGTGATCGTGGCCGACCCGCGCCGCACCGACACCGCCGAATTGGCCGACCTGTTCCTGCCCATTCAGCCCGGCAGCGACGTGATGCTGTTCCACGGCCTGTTGCACATCATGTTGTGGGAAGGCTGGATCAAGGCCGACTACATCGCCGCCCACACCACCGGCTTCGACGAACTCAAGGCGCTGGTGCGCGAGTGCACGCCCGAGCAGGTGGCGCAGGTGTGTGGTGTGCCCAAGGCCGACCTGTTCACCGCCGCAAAGTGGTTCGCCACCTCGCCCGCCACGCTCAGCCTCTACTGCCAGGGCCTGAACCAGAGCAGCAGCGGCACCGCGAAAAACGCCACGCTCATCAACCTGCACCTGGCCACCGGCCAGATCGGCAAACCCGGCGCGGGCCCGTTCAGCCTGACCGGCCAGCCCAACGCCATGGGCGGGCGCGAAGTGGGTGGCCTGGCCAACCTGCTGAGCGCGCACCGCGACATGGCCAACCCCACGCACCGCGCCGAAGTGGCCGCGCTCTGGGGCGTGGCCGACGTGCCCTCGAAACCCGGCAAGACGGCGGTGGAGATGTTCGAGGCCGCGGCCGACGGCGAGATCAAGGCGCTGTGGATCGCCTGCACCAACCCGGCGCAGTCCATGCCCGACCAGGCCACCGTGCGCCGCGCGCTGGAACGCGCCGAGTTCGTGGTGGTGCAGGAGGCCTACGCGACCGCCGCCACCTGCGACTGGGCCGACCTGCTACTGCCCGCCACCACCTGGGGCGAAAAGGAAGGCACCGTCACCAACAGCGAGCGCCGCATCAGCCGCGTGCGCGCCGCCATCCCCGCGCCCGGTGAAGCCCGGCACGACTGGCGCACCGTGGTGGACTTCGCGCAGCGGCTCGAAGCCACGCTGCGCCCCGGCCAGCCCACGCTGTTCCCCTACCCCGACGCCGAGTCCATCTGGCTCGAACACCGCGAGTCCACCCGTGGCCGCGACCTCGACATCACCGGTCTCTCCTACGAGATGCTGGACGCGCAAGGCCCGCAACAATGGCCGCTGCGCGAAGGCGAGACACAAGGCAAGGTGCGGCTCTACGCCGACGGCGTGTTCCCCACCACCGACGGCAAGGCACGCTTTGCGGCCATGCCCTTTCGCCCGCTGGCCGAGCCGCGCGAATCGCGCTACCCGTTCTCGCTCACCACCGGCCGCCTGCGCGACCAGTGGCACGGCATGACACGCACCGGCACGCTCGGCCGCCTGTTCGGCCACGTGGCCGAGCCCGCGGTGCAGATGCACCCACAAGACATGGAGCGCCGCGGCCTCACCGAAGGCGACCTGGTGCATGTGACCAGCAAGCGAGGCTCCATCGTGCTGCCGGTGCAGGCCAGCAAAGAAATCGGCCTGTCGCAGGCCTTCATCGCCATGCACTGGGGCGCGGAATACCTGAGTGGTCGCAGCAGCATGGGCGAGCCGCTGGCGGGCGTGAACGCGCTCACCACCTCGGCCTACTGCCCCACCTCCAAACAGCCCGAGCTCAAGCACGCGGCGGTCAAGATCCTCAAGGCCGAGCTGCCTTGGAACCTGCTGGCCGTGGCCTGGCTGCCGGCCGACCGCGCGCTGGCCGCGCAGGCCGAGCTGCGTGCGCTCATGCCCTCGTTCGAGTTCGCTTCCTGCGTGCCCTTTGGTCGCGAGCGCACCGGCGTGCTGTTCCGCGCTGCGGCGCACGAAGCACCCGATGTGGCCACGGTCGAGCGCATCGAGGCGCTGCTCGGTCTGGGCGGCACCGACGCACTGCGTTATGTGGACAAACGCCTGGGCCAGCGCCGCACCGCGCGCCTGCTGCGCACCGAAGGCGCCACCCGGCTTGAAGGCTTCGTGCTCGCGGGCGACGTGCGCGCCGAGGCCTGGATCAAGCCGCTGCTGCAAGACGAGCTGCCGGCCGAAGCCTACGGCCGCTTGCTGCTGATGCCCGGCGCCAAGGCGCCGGTGGCGGTGGTGGCCAAGGGCAAGCAGGTGTGCACCTGTTTCAACGTGAGCGAAGACGACATCGGCGCGCAGTTGAAGTCCAACCACGGCAGCGACGACCAGCGCCTGGCCGCACTGCAAGCCGGCCTGAAATGCGGCACGAACTGCGGTTCCTGCATCCCCGAACTGCGGCGCCTGGTGCGCGCCCACCCGGCCATCGGGCATCCGCTGCAGATCGCCTGAGGCGCAGTGGCCATATCACCCGAAGTCATGTGTCTTGCCGGACAATCGCGCCCATGAGCATCAGCCACTACATCAAAGAGATCGGGCGCGGCAAAGACGGCGCCCGTTCGCTGTCGCGCGCCCAGGCTTCGGACCTGCTGGGCCAGGTGCTCGACGGCAGCGTGACCGACCTGGAAATCGGCGGCTTCTGCCTGGCCATGCGCATCAAGGGCGAAACGCCCGAAGAGATGGCGGGCTTCCTGGACGCGACACACGCCCGCCTCAAGTGCGTGCCCAACAGCGGCCTTACCACCGTGGTGCTGCCCAGCTACAACGGCGCGCGCAAGCTGCCGGTGCTCACCCCGCTACTGGCCCTGCTGCTGGCGCGCGAGGGTGCGGCGGTGCTGGTGCACGGCACCGCCACCGAAGACAAACGCGTCACCAGCGAAGCGGTGTTCGCCGCGCTGGGCCACCCCGCCGCCACCCGGGTTGAAGCCCTGGCCGCCGGCGACTGCGCCTACCTGCCCACCGAGGTGCTGAGCCCCGGCCTCAAGCGCCTGCTCGACGTGCGCCGCGCCGTCGGCTTGCGCAACCCGGCACACAGCCTGGTCAAGCTCATGAACCCCTGCAACGGCCCGGCGCTGATCGTGGGCAGCTACACCCACCCTGAATACGCGGTGTCGATGGCGCAGACCTTTGCCCTGACCGGCGCGCACGCGCTGCTGCTGCGCGGCACCGAAGGCGAGCCCGTGGCCGACGCGCGCCGCACGCCGCAGATGGACGCCTTCCGCGACGGCGAGCGCCACCTGCTGCAAGCCGCGCAAGCGGGCTCGCTCGCCAGCCTGCCCGAGCTGCCCCGCGAAGTGGACGCGGCCAGCACCGCCGCCTACATCCGTGACGTGCTCCACGGTCGCAAGCCCGTGCCCACGCCGATCGCGCTGCAGGTGGCACACATCCTGCAAGAGTTGCAACGTCAGCCCACCACAGAGACAAACCGCGTCCTCGCGGTCAGCCCCACATGAACGCACCCGCCACCGTCATCACCTCACAAACCCAGTTCAATCCCGGCACCGTCACCCTCGTGGGCGCCGGGCCAGGCGACCCGGAGCTGCTCACCATCAAGGCCGCCAGGGCCATCGCTGCGGCCACCCTGCTGCTGGTGGACGACCTGGTGAGCGACGCGGTGCTGGTGCATGCGCAGGCCAGCGCGCGCATCGTGCACGTGGGCAAACGCGGCGGCTGCAAGAGCACGCCGCAGGCCTTCATCGAAAAGCTCATGGTCATGGCCGCTCGCGAGGGCGAGGTGGTCGTGCGCTTGAAGGGCGGCGACCCGTTCATCTTTGGTCGCGGCGGCGAAGAGGTGGAGCACCTGCGCGAGCAGGGCATCGAGGTGCAGGTGCTCAACGGCATCACCGCCGGCCTGGCCGGGCTCACCTCGCTGGGCACACCGCTCACCCACCGCGAACACGCGCACGGCGTGGTGTTCATCACCGGCCACGCCAAACCCGGTGACGCCGGCACCGACTGGCAGGCCCTGGCCGCCACCGCGCGTGACGCCAAGCTCACGCTGGTGATTTACATGGGCGTGTCCAGCGCCGCGCAGATCCAGGCCGACCTGCTGACCGGCCTGCCCTCCAGCACGCCGCTGGCCATCATCCAGCACGCCAGCCTGCCGCAGCAGCGCCACGCCCTGAGCACCCTCGGCGACCTCACGGCCACGCTGGCCCGCGAAGGCCTGGGCAGCCCGTCGGTGATCGTGGTGGGTGATGTCGTGCGCGGCGCGGCCGCCGCGTGTCTACCTGCCATCGGCGCAGCACGCCGCGCCGCCTGATACGGCTTTGCATTCAAGCGTCGAACAAGGCGCGAAGCCGTGCGCCACGCTGGTGCGCAGCGTTCCGCCGAAGTGCTCAACGTTGGCCCGGTGATTGCTTGGTGTTGGCCATGACACCCCTCGGCAACCGAAGCCCCGCCCCATCGCGCCAGGACACGCCGGACCACATCGCAGGCCTGTCGCTGGTCAACCTCGCCGCACGCCAGCGCATGCTCTCGCAGCGCATGATCCTGCAGACCGTGCTGGCCGCCAGCGGTGACGCCGAATGGCAACGCGCCGCCCAACGCAGCCTGCGCATGTTCACCGAAAGTCAGCAGCACCTGCTGGCCACCATCGAACAGCTCGAACCCACCAGCGCCCGCAAGATCACCGAAACCTACCAGGGCCCGCGTGGGGTCGGCCCGGTCGTGCAGGCTTTCATGCAGCTCATGCGCAACGCGCTCGACCAGATCGAGGCGCACAGCCCGCGCGTCTCGGCCACCACGGCCGAGCTGGTCGGTCACACCGATCGCATCCTCGAAGCCCTCAACACCGCAACCACTGCGTTCGATGAAGTCGCCAAAGCCCATTCGGACGCCCTGATGAAAGAACTGGTGGGCATCGTGGACGACATCCAGAGCGTGGCCAAGGAAGCCAAGGTGGTGAGCTTCAACGCACAAGTCATGGCCGCGAGGGCCGGGCAACATGGCCGCGAATTCGCCGTGGTGGCCAACGTGCTGTCGGACATCACCGGCGAAATCGACCGGCTCACGCGCAAGGCGGCGGTGCTGGCGGAACGCAGCAGAAGATAAGGAGACACCCCCGCCGTGCTTCGCACGTCCCCCTCAAGGGGGCGGCACCTGCGGCCCGGCGAAGCTGGTTCCGCGGTACCCCTGGGCTTGGTCACCTCGTTCGAGTCGGATCGCTCACCGGTCCCTGCGCCTACACTCCGCGCCATGCAAAATTTCGACGCCATCGTCATCGGCGCGGGTGCGGCCGGTCTTTTCTGTGCCTGCGTCGCGGGTCAGCGCGGCCTGCGCGTGCTGGTGCTTGACCACAGCGAGAAGGTGGCCGAAAAGATCCGCATCTCGGGCGGCGGCCGGGCCAACTTCACCAACCGCGACATCGACGTGCGCCAGCCGCACAAACACTTCGTCAGCGAGAACCCCAACTTCTGCCGCTCGGCGCTCTCGCGCTACACACCGGCCGACTTCATCGCCCTGCTGCAGAAGCACGGCATTGCCTTCCACGAAAAACACAAGGGCCAGTTGTTCTGCGACCGCTCCGCCGAAGACCTGATCCAGATGCTGCTGGCCGAATGCGAGGCCGGCGGCGTGCAGCGCTGGCAGCCTTGTGGCGTGAAAGCCGTGCGGGTGGACGGCGACGGTTCGTACCTGATCGATACCGAGCGTGGCACGGTGCAAAGCCGGGCGGTCGTGGTCGCCACGGGCGGCCTGTCCATCCCCAAGATCGGCGCCACCGATTTCGGTTACCGCATGGCGAAGCAGTTCGGCCTGCGCACCGTCGAACCCCGCCCCGGCCTGGTGCCGCTGACCTTTGACGGCGACGCCTGGGCCCCGTATGCGGGTCTGTCTGGCCTTTCGCTGCCCGTGCTGATCGAGACCGGCGACAAGAAGAACAGAATGAGCTTCGCCGAAGACCTGCTGTTCACCCACCGCGGCCTCTCGGGCCCGGCGGTGCTGCAGATTTCGAGCTATTGGCGCGAAGGCACACCGATCCGCCTCAACCTCGCACCCGAGGTGGACCTGCCCGCGGCGCTGGCGCGCGCCAAGGCCACGTCGCGCAAGCTGATCGCCAACGAACTGGCCACGCTGGTACCGAGCCGACTGGCCGACGCCTGGGTGGCGCAGTACAAGGAGTGGCAACGGCCCATCAGCGAGGCCTCGGACAAGGCCCTGGCCCGGCTGGCCGAGCGCCTCTCGCGCTGGGAACTCACCCCCACCGGCAGCGAAGGCTACAAAAAGGCCGAGGTCACGCTCGGCGGCGTGGACACGCGCGAGCTCTCGTCCCAGACCATGGAATCGAAGCAGCCCGGGCTGTATTTCATCGGCGAGGTGGTGGACGTGACCGGCTGGCTCGGCGGCTACAACTTCCAATGGGCCTGGGCCAGCGCGCACGCTTGTGGCGTGGGACTGTGACCCCCACGCTCCGCCGCTGCGCGGGTCGCTGCCCCCCGAAGGGGCTGATTCGCCTTGGGGCGGCCCGGCGGCGAATCGCCGTGCTCGAAAAGCGGCCAAGGGCTGGCAAACCGGGCCGACAAGGCTATAATCCAAGGCTTTGCTGGCAAACCCCCGTCGGCCAATACTAGTTAACAGGCGGGGGAACTTTGCAGAAACGATGCCTGGGCCCGATCTTCCCGTTCATCCTCTTTCTGTGCATTCTGGAATTTCTCCTTCAATGACGACCATCCGTGTAAAAGACAACGAGCCCTTTGACGTCGCTCTGCGTCGCTTCAAGCGCACCATCGAAAAACTCGGCCTGCTGACCGACCTGCGCGCCCGTGAGTTCTACGAAAAGCCCACCGCCGAGCGCAAGCGCAAGAAGGCCGCCGCCGTCAAGCGCAACTACAAGCGCATCCGCTCGATGCAGCTGCCCAAGAAGCTGTTCTGATTTTCAGAGCCCTTCGAAAAACCCGCTCAGGACGCTGCAGCGGGTTTTTTTACGCCTGTTCGGTCTGTGCCAGCCGTGCCTTCAAGGACTGAGCCGCCTCGACCAGCGCCGCCTCGAAGTCTTCGCGCAAAGGGTGGGCCGCCCGCCAGCTGGGCCGGATCAGCGCCACGTGGAACGGGATGCTGAAGGACAGCGGGCGCACCACCAAACCCCCTTCTTCCCCGCTACCCGCCAGCTCCAGCGCCGTCAGCGGGTTGACGATGCCGAGGCCCAGACCCTGGCGCACCAGCGCGCACACCGACACCGCGCTCGGCGTTTCCAGCCGCAGGCCACGCTGCACACCGGCCGCAGCGAACAGCGCGTCCACCTGCTGCCGGTAGGGGTCGGTCGGGGCGAAGCTGATGAAGGGCTCACCCTCGAAGTCGGCAGGCCGCAACTGCGCGCGCAACGCCAGCGGGTGGCCCGAGGGCAGCACACACACCTCGTCCGCCACCAGCAACGTCTGCAGGCCGCAGGCCGCGGGTGCCTCGTGGCGTTCGCTCAGGCCCAGGTCGAAACGCTGCTCGGCCAGCGCCGCTTCCAGCTGGGGCGATTCGATCGGCGTCAGGCTCACGGCCGCCTCGGGCTGGCGCTGCACGAAACGCCGGACCGCGTCGGGCAACAGCGCGTGCGACAGCGCCGGCAGACAAACCAGCTGCAAGCGTCCCTGGGCATAGGCCTGTAGCGCCACCGCCGTGGCTGCGATGCGCTCCAGTCCCACGTAGGACTGCTCGACCTCTTCCATCAGCGCCAGCGCCCGCACGGTGGGTTTCAGGCGCCCCTTGATGCGCTCAAACAAGGCAAACCCCAGCACCTGCTCCAGCCGCGCCAGCTCCCGGCTCACGGTGGGCTGCGAGGTGTGCAGCAGCTCGGCCGCGCGCGTGACGTGGCCGGTGCCCATCACGGCGCGGAAGAAGTCGATCTGGCGGTGGGTCAGTTTCATATCAATACTGAATGCTCGTTGGATTATCTGGCATTGCTCAATATGACCAGAACCTGGATCATCGGCGCCATGAACCCTTTCCCCCCCACCCTCCTCCAGTCCCTCGCCCGCCAGCACGGCACCCCGCTCTGGGTCTACGACGCCGCCACCATCCGCCAGCGCATTGCCGACCTGCGTGTGTTTGACACGGTCCGTTTCGCCCAGAAAGCCAACTCCAACACCCACCTGCTGCGCCTGATGCGCGAGCAGGACGTGGTGGTCGACGCCGTGTCCCGCGGCGAGATCGAGCGCGCGCTGGCCGCGGGCTACACCGCGGCGCCCGACGAGCAAGGTGCCTCCGGCATCGTCTTCACCGCCGACCTGTTCGACCATGCCACCCTGGCCACCGTGGTGCAGCACCGGGTGCCGGTGAACGCCGGCTCCATTCACATGCTGCACCAACTGGGCGCCGTCTCGCCCGGCCACGCGGTCTGGCTGCGCATCAACCCCGGTTTCGGCCACGGCCACAGCAACAAGACCAACACCGGCGGCGAACACAGCAAACACGGCATCTGGCACACCGAGTTGCCGGCCGCGCTGGCCGCCGTGGCACAGCACGGTCTGCAGCTCGTGGGCCTGCACATGCACATTGGCTCGGGCGTGGACTACGGCCACCTGCAGCAGGTGTGCAGCGCCATGGTGGATCTGGTTAAGGGTTGCGGCGCGGACCTGCAGGCCATCTCGGCCGGTGGCGGCCTGTCCATCCCCTATCGCGAGGGCGAGGCCCCCATCGACACCGCGCACTACTTCAGCCTCTGGGACGCCGCGCGGCGCGAGATCGCCACGCACCTGGGCCACGCCGTGCACCTGGAGATCGAACCCGGCCGCTACCTGGTGGCCGAGGCCGGCGTGCTGCTCACCGAGGTGCGCGCCACCAAGGCCATGGGCGGCAACCACTTCACCCTGGTGGACGCGGGTTTTTCGGACCTGATGCGCCCGTCCATGTATGGCGCCTTCCATGGCATGAGCCTGATCCCTGCCGACGACACACAGCGTGCGACGATGGAGACCGTGGTCGCCGGCCCGCTGTGTGAGTCGGGCGACGTGTTCACCCAGGCCGAAGGCGGCGTGGTGCTCACGCGCGAGCTGCCCGAAGCCCGCGTGGGCGACCTGCTGGTGCTGCACGACGCGGGGGCCTACGGCGCGTCCATGTCCAGCAACTACAACACGCGCCCGCTCGCGGCCGAGGTGCTGGTGGATGGCGACAGCCACCGCCTGATCCGCCGCCGGCAGACGGTGGAGGAGTTGCTCTCGCTGGAAGCGGTGTAAACCGCGATCCGGCGCCGGGCCGCCCCAAGCCGGATCAGCCCCTCGGGGGCAGCGACCCGCGCAACGGCGGAGCGTGGGGTCACGGGATGGGGTCTGAGAGAATTCCCGGTTCACCGAACCACAGAAAGCACACCATGAGCCTCAAGGAACAGATCACCGAAGACATGAAGAACGCCATGCGCGCCAAGGACAGTGAGCGCCTGGGCACCATCCGCCTGCTGACCGCTGCGATGAAGCAGAAGGAAGTGGACGAGCGCGTGGAGCTGGACGACGCCATGGTGATCGCCATCGTGGACAAGCTGATCAAGCAGCGCAAGGACAGCATCGAGGCCTTCACCAAGGCCGACCGCATGGACCTGGCCGACAAAGAAAGCGCCGAGATGAAGGTGCTGCAGGCCTACCTGCCGGCGCGCCTGTCGGCCGAGGAAGTGGCCGCTGAAGTCAGCGCCATCGTCTCCGAACTGGGCGCAAAAGGCCCCGGCGACATGGGCAAGGTCATGGGCGCGGTCAAAACCCGTCTGGCGGGCAAGGCCGACATGGGCCAGGTCTCGGCCGCCGTGAAGGCTGCGCTCGCGGGCTGAGCCACGGCAGCCGACCGACGGGTGCCGCAGGCTGACGGATCGCTGACCACAACAGCCCTTCTCAGGGAAAACCGCGTCCCTCCGGGCGCCCGGGCCTCCCTACACTCGCGGCACATTCAAGGGGTGCCCCATGCAGCGAACGCGTCTCCGTATCTCCCTGGCCGTCGGGGTGCTGACCACCGTGCTCGCCTGCTCGGCCACGGCCCAAGCGCCAACCTCCGTCAAGATCGGCCTCATCGGCCCCTTCAGCGGCCCCTCTTCCGACTTTGGCAACCCCATGTTGCACGGTGTGCAACTGGCCGTTGAAGAGATCAACGCGGTCGGTGGCTACCTGGGCCGTCCTCTGGAACTGGTGGTCAAGGACGATCAGGGCAAGCCCGACGTGGGCCTCAAGGGCTCCCAGGAGCTGGTCAGCGCGGGCGTGGTCGCCACCATTGGTTTCTGCAACACCGGTGTGGCGGCCCAGTCGCTGGACGTGTTCCAGAACAGCCAGGTGCCGCTGATCATTCCCTGCGCGACCGGTACCCCGCTCACCGCCAAATTTCCCGCGCCACAGAGCTACATCTTCCGAACCTCGGCCCGTGACTCGATCCAGGCGCCGTTCGTGGTGGACGATCTGGTCAAACGTGGCTGGACCCAGGTGGCAATCTTTGCCGACACCACGGGCTATGGCGAGGCCGGTTTGAAGGATGTGGAGGCCGCGCTGGCCGCCAAAGGCCTCAAAGCCGTGCACGTGTCGCGTTTTCCGCTCGGCGTGAAAGACCTGAAGGAGCCGTTGAAAGCCGCGCAAGCCGCCGGTGCCAACGTGGTGTTCAGCTACACCGTGGGCCCGGAGAACGCGGCCATTGCCAATGGCCGGCGTGAGCTCAAGTGGGATGTGCATCAGGTGGGGGCATGGCCCCTGTCCTTCCCCTTCTTCATTGAGGGCGCCAAACAGGCCGCCGAAGGCGCGCTGATGGCGCAGACCTTCATCGCGGAGCCCAGCAACGAGCGGCGGGCGGCTTTCCTGAGCGCCTATTCACGCAAATACAAACACAAGATCGCCGTGCCGATGGCGGCGGCCCAGGCCTACGACAGCACCTACCTGCTGACCTATGCGCTGTTCGGCATCCGAGATGGCAAATTCAGCGGCCCAGCGGTCAAGGCCGCGCTGGAGAACATCCCGCGCGTCTACTACGGCGTCGTGGCCACCTACGAAAAACCGTTCAGCGCCGAGGACAAGGACGCCGTCACGCCCAACATGCTGGTGATGGGCAAGGTGCGCAACGGCGCCGTGACCTTTGCCTACCCCGAGGACGCGAAGCGCAACCTGTTCGTGCAACGCAAGAAATAGAACCCCCACACTCCGCCGCTGCGCGGGTCGTTGCCCCCCAAGGGGGCGGATCCACCTTGGGGCGGCCCAGCGGTGGATCGTTTACCCCCGCACTCCGCCGCTGCGTTGCGGCCACTCAGACCAGGATGAATGCCGTGCCCACCACGGCCAGCACCGCGCCCAGCCAGGCGCCCGCTCCGGGACGGCGCCGATAGATCAGCCACAGCAAAGGCAGGATCAGCACCGGCGTGACCGAGGACATGACCGCGACCAGGCCGGCCTGACCGTCGCGCAGCGCGATCAGGATCAGGGTCATGCCGAGCGCCATGGCCACGGCCGCGCTCATGAAGATCAGGAACCCATCGTGCCGCCGAAGCGGCGCCTTTGCCCGGGCGCCCGACCAACCCGATGCGAACAGCAGCGTGTGCGCCGCCAGGGCCAGGCTCATGCGCGTGGCCGATGCCGCCACCGGGTCGATGCCCGTGCCCATCAGCGGTTTGATCATCAACGTGCCCAGCGACTGGCACAGCGCCGAGAGCAGCCCCAGCGCCACGCCGATCGCCAGCGGCCCGCGCGTCTGCTCCCAGACATGGGTTTCGTCGCCGCGTTTGCCCCAGGCCACAGCCACCATCACGCCGCCGACCAACAGGCCACTGCCCAGCAAGGCCCAGCCCCACAGAACCTCACCCAGCAGCGCCCAGGCCAGCACGCCTGAGAACAGCGCGTGGGTGGCGTAGAGCACGCCCGAACGCCGTGGCCCGAGCCGGTTCATGCAGGAGAACAGCGCCGTGTCACCAATGAAGATGCCCACCACGCCCGAGAGCCCGAGCAGGGCGACGGTGGCCATGTCCAGGCTGCGCCAGCCACCACTGGCCAGCGCCAGGCCCCAGAGGATCAGCGAGGCAAACACCATGCGCCAGCGGCTGAAGGCGAACGCCCCCAGGCGTTGGGCGGGCGGCGCAGAGAACAGGCTGGAAACGGCCCAGCAGGCGGCGGCCAGCAGCGCCAGTGCTTCAGGACGCATGACCAAGGAACCGAATCAACGGAACAGGGCCGCCGCCGGGCCGCTCCCAAGGCGGCCCAGCCCCCTTGGGGGGCAGCGACCCGCGCAGCGGCGGAGCGTGGGGGCTTTCAACTCCCCGCGACCTTCATTTTGTTGATGAGAATCGAGCCCACGGTCTTGGCCCCGTAGTTGTAGGCGTCGGCACCCACGGCCTCGATGCCCCGGAGCATGTCCTTCAGATTGCCCGCGATGGTGATTTCGTGCACCGGGTAGGCGATCACGCCGTTTTCCACCCAGTAGCCCGAGGCGCCACGCGAATAGTCGCCGGTCACGTAGTTCACGCCCTGCCCCATCAGTTCGGTGACGAACAGGCCGCGGCCCAGCTTCTGCAACATGGCCTTGAGGTCGTCACCGGGCTGGGTCAGGCGACTGGTGAGTGTGAGGTTGTGCGAACCGCCGGCGTTGCCCGTGGTGCGCATGCCGAGCTTGCGCGCCGAATAGGTGGAGAGAAAGTAGCCCAGCACCTTGCCCGCGCTCAGCACCTTGCGCCGGACGGTGCGCACGCCTTCGTCGTCGAACGGCGAGCTGCCCTTGCCGTTGATGACGTGCGGGTCTTCGACGATGTCAAGGTGTTTCGCCATCACCCGCTTGCCCAGACTGTTGTTCAGGAAGGTCGTCTTGCGGTACAGCGCACCACCGCTGGTGGCCTGCACGTAGGCGCCCAGCAGACCGGCGGCCAACGGCGACTCGAACAGCACCGGACATTCGGTGGTGGCGATCTTGCGACCGTTCAGGCGCGCGAGCGTTCGCTCGGCAGCGTAGCGGCCCACCGCCTGAGGACTGGCGAGGTCTTCGGGCGAACGCATCGAGCTGTACCAATGGTCGCGCTGCATGTTCGCGCCCTTGCCGGCAATGGGCGCCACCGACAGGCTGTGGCGCGAGCTGGCGTAACCGCCGCTGAAGATGCCGGGTTGGCCGCGTTCGCCGCCGCGCATGTGGGCGGTGAAAAAGTGAGATTGCTGGGCCGACACGCCCGCGCCCTCGCTGTTGCTGATCTTCTTGCTGGTGGCGAAGGCCGCGGCCTCGCATTCGAGGGCGATGCGCAGCGCCTCTTCGGAACCGATCGCCCAAGGGTGGAACAGGTCGAGATCGGGGTAGCTGTCGGCGATGTCTTCAACGTCGGGCAAACCGGCCACAGGGTCTTCGGCGGTGAAGCGGGCGATGTCGTAGGCCGCCTGCACCGTCTGGCGCACGGCAGCGGGTGAAAAATCAGAGGTGGAGGCGTTGCCGCGTTTCTGCCCCAGGTAGACGGTGACGCCGAGCGACTTGTCGCGGTTGCGCTCCACGTTTTCCAGCTCACCTTTGCGCACCGACACGCTCAGGCCGGCGCCTTCGGACACCTCGGCCCCCGCGTCGGTGGCACCCAGCTTTTTGGCATGGCCCAGCGCAAGGTCCACCAGTTCCTCGAACTGGCTGCGTGCGTACTGGAAACCGGCGAGCGGCTGGCTGGCGGTGGAGGAAGGGGCTTGGGACGGGGTGTTGGGGGCTTTTTTCATGTCGACGGCTATGATACTTGCCGCCCCCTCTGGCTGCTGCAGGCCCTGCACAAGCCCATTTGAAGAAACCCGATGTCCCGCAAACCCACCAAAGGCTACTTCGTCCGTGGCCAGTTCATTGCCGAGGGCAGCGAACTCGACCTGGAGCTCAAGCGCGAGCTCAAGGGTTCGGTCGACATGAGCAAGACCGACCTGAAAAAGGAAAGCGACCGCCTCCAGTTGCTCGGCGAAAACCTGCTCACGCTCAACGCCGGCCTCATGACGCGCCTGATCGAAACCCATGGACTCTCCGAGAAGCTGGTCGATGCCGTGGCCGATGCCAAACGCATCACCAACTTCGAAGGCCGCCGCCGCCAGATGCAGTTCATCGGCAAGCTCATGCGCAAGCTCGATGACGGCGTGATCAGCGCCGTCGAAGCCGCGCTCGAAGAACAGCGCAAGCCCTCGGCCCAGGCCACGCTGGCGCTGCACCAGGCCGAACAATGGCGCGACAAGCTGGTGGCTGACGACGATGCGCTCACCCGTTGGCTGGAGCAAGACCCGGCGGCCGACGTGCAGCACCTGCGCGCGCTGATCCGCCAGGCGCGCAAAGACGCGCAGGCTGTGACCGAGCGCCCGGGCGAAGCCCTGCGCCACGGCAAGGCCTACCGCGAGATCTTTCAGATCGTGCGCACCGCGCTCACGCCCAACGACGCATCGGCAGACAACGCCGAAGAACCGCTGGAGGACTGAGCGGTGACCGAGAACCTCGCCCCAGCGCCGGTGCGCATCGGCATCGTCTCCATCAGCGACCGCGCCAGCAGCGGCGTCTATGTAGACAAAGGCCTGCCCGCGCTGCAGGACTGGCTCACGCGCGCCCTGAAAAACCCCATCACCTTTGAACCACGACTGATCCCCGACGAGCAGGCAAAGATCAGCGAAACCCTGATCGAGCTGGTGGACGCCGGCTGCGCGCTGGTGCTCACCACCGGCGGTACCGGCCCAGCCAAGCGCGACGTGACGCCCGAAGCCACGCTGGCAGTGGCCCACAAGGAGATGCCCGGTTTTGGCGAACAGATGCGCCAGATCAGCCTGGCCTTCGTGCCCACCGCCATCCTCTCTCGCCAGGTGGCTGTGATCCGCGATCAGAGCCTGATCATCAACCTGCCCGGCCAGCCCAAGGCCATCGCCGAAACGCTGGAAGGCCTGAAGAACGCCGACGGCAGCCCGAAGGTCAACGGCATCTTCACCGCCGTTCCCTACTGCATCGACCTGATCGAAGGGCCTTACCTGGAAACGAACGACGCGGTCTGCAAGGCCTGGAGACCAAAACGGTAACCCCCCTGCGCCGCTTCGCGTCTTCCCCCCGGTGGGGGGACGCACCTGGTGGCCCGGCGAAGCCGGTTCCACGGGTGCCCACGAAGAAGGCATTTCACTCCGAGAGTCCCTCATGAAAATCACCAAAGACACCATCGTCACAATCACCTTCCGCGCCACCGATGCGCAGGGCAAATTGCTGGAGGACGGCAAGGAACCGCGTGCGTACCTGCATGGCGGCTACAACAACACGCTGCCGGGCATCGAGAAGGCCCTGGAAGGTCAGGAGAAGGGCTTTGCCGCCACGCTGGCATTGCCGCCCGAGGACGCGTTTGGCGTGCGCGACGAGAGCCTGGCCACCAGCATCCCCAAGAGCGAGTTCCCGCCCGGCGTGAAGGTGGGTGGCCAGTTGCAAGGGGTGGACGACAAGGGGCGCCAGCAGGTGTTCACGGTCATGAAGATCAAGGGTGACACGGTGCTGCTGGATGGCAACCACCCGCTGGCCGGGCAGACGCTGCACTTCGCGGTCAAGGTCGTGGACGTGCAGCCGGCTTCGACCGAAGAGGTGGCCCACGGCCACGCGCACGGCGCCCACGGGCACCACCACTGAGCGTCGCCGACACGCCGCGCCCCGGTTTGCGGGCCTTCATCGACTTCCCCGACACCGCCTCGCATGCGGTGCCAGGCGACCGGTTTCAAGCCAGCTTTGGCGACGCCATCGAGGTGATCGAGGCGTGGTCGATGGCCGAGGTGCTGTCCGCCATGGAGCGGGTTAGGGCCCAGGCGGACGCGGGCCGCTGGTGCGTCGGCGGCCTGTCTTACGAGGCTGCGCCGGCCTTCGACACCGCACTGCCCACGCGCGCTCCCGACACCGACTGGCCCCTGGTGTGGTTCGGTGTGTACGAGGCCCCGCTGGCCAGCCCCACCCCTTTGTCAGCCACACGGGGGACCGCGCACTGGACCCTGCCCGAGTCCCGTGCCCACTACCTGGCACAGGTGGACCAAGCTCAGCAGGCCATGGCCGCTGGCGAGGCTTACCAGATCAACCTGACCACGGCGTTGAAGGGAACGCTCACCGGCGAGCCGTCGGCCTGGATGCGTGCCCTGCGCGAACGCCAACCCGAGGGCTACCTGCTGTGGCTGGATGGCGGGCAGCGTCACGTGCTGAGCGCCTCACCCGAGCTGTTTTTCGACTGGCAACCGGACGCGCAGGGTGGTCGGCTGAGCTGTCGCCCGATGAAAGGCACCGCGCGCCGGGAGGCCGACCCGGCCCTGGACGCTGCCGCCCGCGAGCGCCTGCTGGCCAGCGCCAAGGAGCGCGCCGAAAACGTCATGATCGTGGACCTGCTGCGCAACGACCTGAACCGCATCGCGCGGCCGGGCTCCGTGCGGGTGGACCGATTGATGGCGGCCGAGGCCTGGCCCTCGGTCTGGCAGATGACCTCCAGCCTCTCGGCCCAGGCCCGCGCGGGCACCACGCTCACCGACGTGTTCCGTGCCCTCTTTCCCTGCGGCAGCATCACCGGCGCCCCTAAACGGCAGGCGATGCGCTGGATTCAACGCCTGGAGTCGGGCCCCCGGGGCATCTACTGCGGCGCGCTGGGCGTGGTCCGCCCGGGTGGGCACGCCAGCTTCAATGTGCCGATCCGCACCCTGACCCTGCAGCGCACAGACACCACCACCGAATGGCAGGCCCGGTACGGCGTGGGCAGCGGGCTGACCGTCTGCGCCGATCCGGCGGCCGAATGGGACGAACTGATGACCAAGAGCCACCTGCTGCACCGGGTCAGCGAACCCTTCTCGCTGCTGGAAACCCTGCGACTGGAAGACGGCGTGTACTGGTTGCTGGAACGCCATCTGCGGCGACTGCAGGACAGTGCACGGCACTTTGGCTATGCCTGCGACCGCTCCGCGCTGGAAGACCGCCTCGCGGAACTGGCCCCAGAGCACTCGAAAGGCCTGTGGCGTGTGCGCCTGACCCTGGATGCCCAAGGCGTGATCGACATACAGGCTTTCGCCATGACCGAGACCGCCCAACCCGTTCGCGTGGCGCTGGCGCCCGCGCCCCTGCCCACGAGCGGAGCGCTGCAGGAATTCATCCGGTACAAGACCACGCGTCGCGCGCACTACGAGGCGCTGGCTCCCACCGACCCCGGCGTCTTCGACCACCTGCTGATCAACGAACGCAGCGAAATCACCGAGTTCACGCGTGGCAACGTGGCGCTTCGACTCGACGGTGTGTGGCTGACGCCCGCGCTGTCCAGCGGCTTGTTGGGTGGCACCTACCGCGCCGAGCTGCTGGCCGAGGGGCGCCTCCAGGAGGCAGTGCTCACTCTCGGGGATCTGGCTCGATCAGACGGCCTGGCCTTCTACAACGGCCTGAGGGGATGGCTGTCAGCGGAGGTGATGACAGACGGGCAAACCCCACCGGCCACCGCCGCGTCGCTGCCCGGTAGCGGTCACTTGCCCACCAGCTGATTCAGCTTCTCCGCCTCGAAGCACTCGCTGCGCGCCGCGTCCGATGGCACGCAGTCACCTTTCTGCTGCTTTGAGAGCGTTTCAATCGCCTGCCACAGCAAGGCGATCTGGTGCTCCTGCCCGGCAGCGCTGTCGATCAGGCCGCGCATGGCCTGCGACAGCGGGTCGTCTTCCTGCGTGATGCCGTAGGCCTGGAACTTGGGGTGGGCCTCGGTCACATCGGCACTCTCGCCGGTCTTGCTCGGGATGATGCGCGCCGGAATGCCCACCGCCGTGGCGCCTGGAGGCACGGGCTTGATCACCACCGCGTTGCTGCCGATCTTGGCGCCGTCGCCCACGACAAAACCGCCCAATACCTTGGCGCCCGCGCTCACCACCACATCCTTGCCCAGGGTGGGATGGCGCTTGGAGCCTTTGTAGAGCGAGGTGCCACCGAGCGTCACGCCCTGGTAGATCGTGCAGCCGTCGCCGATTTCGGCCGTCTCACCCACCACCACACCCATGGCGTGATCGAAGAACACCCGCTCGCCGAGCTTGGCGCCGGGGTGGATCTCGATGCCGGTGAGCCAGCGCGCGATGTGCGAGATGAAGCGCCCCAGCCACTTGAAGCCATGCGTCCAGCACCAGTGCGCCGGGCGGTGCAGCCAGACGGCGTGCAGGCCTGGGTAACAGGTGATCACCTCCCAGGTGCCGCGCGCAGCGGGGTCACGGTCAAGGACGCACTGGATGTCGGAGCGGATGCGGGCGAACATGGGGTCTTGTTTCTGGAATCGGGCGGTCAGTCTATCGCTTCGCCCGATCGGCGGTCTGCAGCATGGCCTTGGCGACACCGCGCAGGATGTGGACTTCCTCTTCGGTCGGTGCGGCGCGGTTAAAAAGCTGGTTCAGGCGCGGCATCAGTTTTTTCGGCGCCTCCGGGTCCAGGAAATCCACCGCCACCAGCGCCTGCTCCAGGTGCTGCAGCATGCCGGCCAGCGCTTTCGCATCGGCCAGCGGGCGCTCGGGGGCACTGGCCGGCGGCAAGGCGTAGCCGCCCAGCGCCTGGCGCCAGTCGTAGGCGATCAGCTGCACGGCGGCGGCCAGGTTGAGCGAGCCAAACAACGGATCGGTCGGAATGCTCAGGCAGCTGTGGCAGCGGTACACGTCTTCGTTGCGCATGCCGAAGCGCTCGGAGCCAAACAGGAAGGCCACGCCACCCGGCCTGGCGACCTCTGCACCAGCCCCTTCCAGCAGCGACGCGAAATGCTCGCGTGGATGCCGCGTCGGCGGCCCGAAGTCGCGCGGCGTCATGGCGGTGGCACACAGGTGGTCCATGCCGTCGAGCGCCTCGTCCAGCGTGTCCACGATGCGCGCATTGTCGAGCACGTCGTTGGCGCCACTGGCGCGCTGGATGGTTTCTTCGCGCCGCAGCACGTTGGCCCAGCGCGGCGCCACCAGCACCAGATCATCAAAACCCATCACCTTCATGGCGCGCGCGGTGCCACCCACGTTGCCCGCGTGGCTGGTCTGGATCAGGATGAATCTTGTACGCATAAGAATCCCCCCGCGCCGCTGCGCGTCACCCCAGGAGGCCACACCAGCAGCCCGTCCTGAGCTTGTCGAAGGGCGGTTCTGCGGTGTGCTTGTGGGTGGTGCGCGAGCGCCGAGCAGGGTTTTGGTGTGTTGAACCGGTAAAATCCTCGATTGTCGCCGCCCTGCATCGCCTGGGGCTCAGCCTTACCGCTCTTCCACTGTCCCGCGAGCAGCCCCGCTGCCGCGCAAAGGTATACAACCCATGTCGTCCACACTCCACCCCATGCTCAACGTGGCCATCAAGGCCGCCCGTACCGCCGGTACCATCATCAACCGCGCTGCGCTGGACGTGGAGTCGGTCCGGGTCTCCGCCAAACAGACCAACGATTTCGTGACCGAGGTGGATCACGCGGCCGAAGCCGCGATCATCGACACCCTGCTCACCGCCTACCCCGACCACGCCATCTGGGCCGAAGAGTCGGGCAAGCGCCCGGGCAAACACGGCGGCGCAGACCACACCTGGATCATCGACCCGCTGGACGGCACCACCAACTTCATCCACGGCTTCCCGGTCTACTGCGTGAGCATTGCGCTCATGATCGGCAACAAGCTGGAACAGGCCGTGGTGTACGACCCCAGCCGCAACGACCTCTTCTGCGCCACGAAGGGACGCGGCGCCTACATGAACGACCGTCGCATCCGGGTGGCCAAACGCATCGCGATGCGCGACTGCCTGATCTCCACCGGCTTTCCTTTCCGTCCGGGCGACGCCTTCCAGACCTACATGCAGATGCTGGGTGACGTGATGCCCAAATGCGCGGGCGTGCGCCGCCCAGGCTCCGCCGCGCTCGACCTGGCCTATGTGGCCGCAGGTTTCACCGATGGCTTCTTTGAGATGGGTCTCTCGCCCTGGGACGTGGCCGCGGGCGCACTGCTGGTCACCGAAGCGGGTGGTCTGGTGGGCAACTTCACCGGCGAGGCCAACTTCCTGGAACAGAAGGAATGCATGGCCGCCAACCCCAAGATCTACGGCCAACTGGTCGGCATCACTGGCAAATACAGCAAGTTCGCGAGCGCAGGCGACAAGGCCGCACTGCGCCAATCCTTGGCGGCGGCACAGCCCGATGGCGCCGGCGACGACAAGCCGGCCGACGACACCCCGCCCGCGGAGCACGCCGCGCCGTTCTGAAGCTGTCACAACGAGCGGCGCCGCCGGGCCGGCTTTGCCGGACCGCCAGTGCTGCCGCTCTTGGAGGGGTTGCGCGAAGCGGCGCGGGGGGTGTTTCCCTTCAGACCCGCGGCAGCGTCCACCAGAAAGTGGCGCCTTGCCCCGGCGACGATTCGGCCCAGATGCGCCCACCGTGGCGCTCCAGCGTTCGCGACACGATCGCCAACCCCACGCCCGTGCCGCCGGGCGCGTCCGCACCCGCATGAAGCCGCTGGAACAGACCAAACAGCTTGCTCGCATGGGCCATGTCGAAGCCCATGCCGTTGTCACGCAGGTAAAACGCTGAGCGCTCGCTGTCGAAGCCCAGTTCCATCCAAGGTTGGTCGCGGTGACGCGAGTATTTCAGCGCGTTGTCCATCAGATTGACCAACACCTGCCGCAACAGCGCCGCATCCCCAAGCACCACGGGCAGCGGCAGCAACTGGACGTGTGCGTGCGGCACGGCGGGTGCCAGGGCCTCTGCCACAGAGCGCGCCAGCGCATTCATGTCCACCGGCACCGCATCGATCTCCACGCGCACCACGCGCAGCAACTCCAGCATGTCCGAAATCATCTGCCCCATGTTGCGCGACGAGCGGGTGATGCGCTCGAACATCTGCAGTCCCTCGGGACTCAGGCGATCACCATCTGTCTCTGCCACCAGCGCCGCAAAGCCATTGACCGAACGCAGCGGCGCGCGCAGGTCATGGGCAATCGAGTAGGAGATGGCCTCCATGTCTTTCATCGACCGCTCCAGCTCGGCGGTGCGCTCCGCCACACGCCGCTCCAGGCTGGCGTTGAGCGCGCGCACCTGCTCTTGCGCGGCCACACGGTCGTGGATGTCCAGATGGGTGCCCGACATGTACAGCGCCTCGCCACCGGTGCCTCGACGGTGCACGCGGCCACGGTCGTTGATCCATATCCAGCGACCGTCCTTGTGACGCATGCGGATGTCGCACTCATAGAACGGCTGCTCACCTGCCCAGTGCCGCTGCAGCACGCGCTCGGCGCGCTCCAGATCCTGCGGGTGTACCAGCCGGCGCCAGGTGTCGAAAGTGGTGGGTTGCAGCTCGGCCACGGTGTAGCCGAGCATCTCGGCCCAACGGTCGTTGATCGCCATCGAACCGGTCTCGACATTGGTCTCCCAGATGCCCGGGCGTGTGGCCTCCAGCACCCACTGCAGGCGCTGACGCTCATCGCGCAAGGCTTCTTCTGCCTGCACATAGGAGGAAACGTCGGTGTAGGTGCGCACCATGCCGCTCTCTGCCAGCACCCGGGTGTGGACCTCCAGCACACGGCCATCGCGGGTCCGCCGCAGGTAACGCTCGGGCGGCAGCACCGCCGGCTCCTGCCCTATATAAGCGCGAACCGAAGAATCGATGAGGTTGAAGTTCTCGCCAAAGTCGCCGCGGTCGCGCTGAAAGGTCACCACATCACGGTGCTCGGGCTGGCTCGCCAGCAAAGCCTCCGGCAGGTCCAGCAGCTCCAGAAAGCGCCGGTTGTAGAAGCGCACGATGCCATTGGCATCCACCATGGTCAGGCCCTGGCTCATGCTGTCAAACGTCACCTGCAGTGCAGCGCTTTTTTCGGCCAGCAAGGCGCTGGTGGCCTCGAACTGCTCTCGCGCGCGCTGGCGTTCGGCGTGACCACGCCAGGCCAGAACCAGCTGGCGCACCGCGCCCAGCAAGGGCCGCAGGAATTCGACATCGGATTCGCTGTAACCACCCGGCTGGTTGGCCAGGCCGACCATGGCCACCAGCCGGTCGCCCACCGCCAACGGTATGCCCAAAAAGGCCGACATGCCCGGATGTCCGCTCGGGCGACCACCCGCACGCGGATCGTTGCGGGGATCGTTGGAGATCACCGTTTCGTGGGTGAGCAGGGCATGGCCAAACAGCGTGCGTGTGTTGCGGAACTCCATGCCGGTGCTGACCTGTTCATCGTGCATGCGGCGGGTGGTTTCGTCCCAGGCGATGTTGGTGATGGCATGTGTCTTCAGATAGGGCTGGTCGTGCATGTCGTACAGCACCTCACCCACAAATCCGTATTCGCTGCCGGTCACCCGCAGCAGGGTGGCGAGCAGGCCCTCGAAGGCCTGATGCCGGTCATCGGACTCGATGAACGCCGACTGCGCCTGCTGCACGGCTTCGAGCAGGCGGTGCTGCCGCGCCAACTCCTGTTCAGCGAGCCTGGATTCGGTCACATCGTTGGTGAATCCATGCCACAGCGTCGAACCGTCGGCCTCACGCTGCGGCAGCGCCTCCACGCTGTACCAGCGCACCCCTTGGCGCGGCAACGCCACGCGGTACACCCGGCGCCAAAAGGAGAGCTCGCGTGCCGACTCCGCCAGCGAAGCAGCCATGGCCTTCTTGTCGTCAGGGTGCACGCGCGAGAACAGCAGCTTGCCATCGTTCTGCAACGCCGCCGGATCGATTTCCAGCATGTCGGCCGCGGCCTGGCTCAGATAGGGGAACGTGCTGCTGCCGTCGGGCCGCAACCGGGCCTGGTACACGATGCCCGGAACCCGCGCGGTGATGTTGTGGATGAATTCGAGCTGACCCGCCAGAGCCAGGGTGGCCTGCTTCTCGGCCGTGATGTCCTGCACCACGCCGAAGTCGGTCTGCGTGTTGCCCGCCACGGCGGTGCGCCCCATGCGCGTGCGCAACCAGCGTTGTTCACCGTCGGGTCGCAGCCAGCGGAACTCCACCGTGCGCCCGTCCATGGCCTCGCGCGCAGCGAGCCATGCGGGTCGATCCTCGACATGAATGCCACTGCGCGCCCGGTCACGGCTGATCGTTGACTGAAGTGGCAGCCCCGTCAGCTCGGACAGACCGGCCGACCACAACACATCATGATCGTTGGCCGCATGGGTCCAGTGGCCCACACGGGCCAGCTTTTCAATCTCCCCGTGCAGCTCCACCTGCTGTTGCAACTCCAGATTGACCTGCTGCAAGACCTGCTCAGCCTCGTATTCATGGGAGATCTCGCTCAAGACCACCAGCAACAGCGGCTCGGGCTCCACCGCCAACACCGTGGACTGAAGGCGCACGCGGAGCGTCTGGCCTTCGCTCAGGCACAGCATCTGGTAGGTCGGCCCTTGGCCAAGGCTCTCCAGGAACCGCTGGCGGGCGGCCTCGTTGGGCCAATGGCCGAGCTCCACCGTGGTGCGGCCCAGCGTCTGCTCCCGTGTCAGGCCCACCGTGCCCAGCCAGGCGTCGTTGACGGCGAGCAAACAGCCGTCGCGCACCCGGCTCAGGCTGGTCGGCGCAGGGGACCCATTGAACATCGCCTCCCAGGGCAAGGTGGCACCGGTGAGGGGCTCGGGATGGGAGTCGGCTGATGCCATGCGTGGGGATACAAGCGGTGGAGGTGCAAACGCAGGATTGTGGGGCATGGTAGGGTGGTTCGATCCACCAAAAACAGCCTGATAAAGTAGCCGGCTGTCTTCAAAACACCCCACGTGCCCGCCTTGAACGCCCCGCTGGACAAACACACCCCCATGATGCAGCAGTACCTTGCCATCAAGGCCGGGTACCCACACACGCTGGTGTTCTACCGCATGGGCGACTTCTACGAGCTGTTCTTCGGCGACGCCGAAAAAGCCGCCCGCCTGCTCGACATCACCCTCACCCAGCGCGGCCAGTCGGCCGGCGAGCCGGTGGTGATGGCCGGCGTGCCGTTCCACTCCATCGACAACTACCTCGCGCGCCTCATCAAGCTCGGTGAATCGGCCGCCATCTGCGAGCAGGTGGGCGACGTGGCCACGGCCAAAGGGCCGGTGGAGCGCAAGGTGGTGCGAGTGGTCACGCCCGGCACGCTGACCGACAGCGAGCTGCTCTCCGACAAGACCGAGGCCGTGTTGATGGCCGTGCACGCGGGCGCGCGCACCGGCGTCGGCCTGGCCTGGATGTCGGTCACGCAGGGCATCGTGTTCCTGGCCCAGTGCGCCAGCGACGAGCTGGCCGACTGGATCGCGCGCACCGCACCCGGCGAACTGCTCTACAGCGCCGAAGTCACCCCTGCGTTTGAGAAAAACCTGCAGGCGCTCGCGGCCCAGCCGCTGGCGAACGGCCAGCGCACCGTCGCCGTGCTGCGGCCCGCCTGGGCGTTTGACGGCCCTCTGGGCGAACGCAAGCTGCTCGAACAATTGGGCGCAGCCAGTCTCGCCGCCTGGGACGCACAGGGCCTGAGCGACGCACACGCCGCCGCCGCCGCCCTGCTCGACTACGCCGAACACACGCAGGGCCGTGCGCTCAGCCATGTGAAGAGCCTGCGCGTGGCGCGCAGCGACGAGCTGATCGACCTGCCCATCACCACGCGGCGCAACCTCGAACTCACCCACACACTGCGCGGCGAGACCAGCCCCACGCTGCTCTCCCTGCTCGACGTCTGCCAGACCGGCATGGGCAGCCGTGCGTTGCGCAGCTGGCTGCTGGAGCCCCAACGTGAGCGCACGGAAGCGCGAGCACGGCTCGACGCCATCGGCCTGCTGCGCAACGGCCTGGGTCAGACACTGCGAAATGCGCTCAAAGGCGCGAGCGACGTGGAACGCATCACCGCGCGCACCGCGCTGCGCCAGGTGCGCCCGCGCGAACTCGTGGGCCTGGGCCAGACGCTGGGCCGAGCGCAGCAACTCGCCCAGGCACTGCAACACGGCCTGCCCGCGGGCGGCCCGGCGCGGTTGTTGCAGATCGCCGCCGACCTGACGCCACCCGCCGGCTGCGCCGACCTGTTGCTGGCCGCGCTGCTGCCCGAGCCGGCGGCCCTGGTGCGCGACGGTGGCGTCATCAACAACGGTTTTGATGCCGACCTCGACGAGCTGCGCGGCATCCAGACCAACTGCGATGGTTTCCTGATCGACCTCGAAACCCGCGAGCGCGCACGCACCGGCATTGCCAACCTGCGCGTGCAGTTCAACAAGGTGCACGGCTTCTACATCGAGGTCACGCAGGGCCAGATCGACAAGGTGCCCGACGACTACCGCCGCCGCCAGACGCTGAAGAACGCCGAGCGCTTCATCACGCCCGAGCTCAAGGCCTTCGAAGACAAGGCGCTCAGCGCGCAGGAACGTGCGCTGGCGCGCGAGAAATTGCTGTTTGAGCAGCTGCTCGATCAACTGCAGGCCCACATCGACCCGCTCACCCGCCTGGCCCGCGCGCTGGCCGCACTGGACGCGCTCTGCGCCCTGGCCGAACGCTCGCTCACGCTCAACTGGAGCGCGCCGCAATTCGTGGCCGAGCCCTGCATCGAGATTCGCGGCGGGCGCCACCCGGTGGTGGAAGCGCGCTTGAATGAGACCAGCGGAGGCAGCTTCATCGCCAACGACACGCTGATGGGCACCAAACAGCGCATGCAGGTCATCACCGGCCCCAACATGGGCGGCAAGAGCACCTACATGCGCCAGGTGGCGGTGATCGTGCTGCTCGCCAGCGTGGGCAGCTACGTGCCAGCAACGACCTGCCGCCTCGGGCCGATCGACGCCATCCACACCCGCATCGGCGCGGCCGACGACTTGGCCAACGCGCAGTCCACCTTCATGGTCGAGATGACCGAGGCCGCTCAAATACTGAACGCCGCCACGCCACAAAGTCTGGTGCTGATGGACGAGATCGGCCGCGGCACCTCCACCTTTGACGGCCTCGCGCTGGCCGGCGGCATTGCCGCGCACCTGCACGACAAGGCCCGGGCCTTCACCCTGTTCGCCACCCACTATTTCGAGCTCACCGAGTTCCCTGCCGGCCACCACGCCGCGGTGAACGTGCATGTGAGCGCAGTCGAAGGCGGAGGCAAGAGTGGCATCGTGTTCTTGCACCAGATCGAACCCGGCCCGGCCAGCCGCAGCTACGGCATACAAGTTGCAAGGCTTGCCGGCGTGCCGGCGGCGGTGGTGCAGCACGCGCGCCACGCATTGGCCGCGCTGGAGAACCACAGCGAACAAAGCCGCAGCCAGGTCGACCTGTTTGCTCCACCGCCACCGAGCGCCGAACCCGAAGCCCACCCCTTGCAAACCGCGCTGCAAGGCATCGACCCCGACGCACTGACCCCGCGCGAAGCGCTGGACCAGCTCTACCAACTCAAGAAACTCAGCCTGCAACCATGACCTACTGCGTCGCCGTCAAACTCAACGCCGGGCTGGTTTTCCTGTCCGACTCGCGCACCAACGCGGGCCTGGACCAGATCAGCACCTTCCGCAAAATGATCGTCTACGAGAAGCCGGGTGAGCGCTTCATGTGCCTGCTGTCCGCCGGCAACCTGAGCATTTCCCAGTCCATCCGCGAAATCCTGCAGATCGAGCAGGTCGAGGACCACGAAGGCAGTGAACCCATCACCATCTGGAACGCCAAGAGCATGTTCGACGCCGCGCGTGTGCTCGGCTCGGCGGTGCGCCATGTGTACGAGCGCGACGGCGAATCACTCAAGCGTGCGGGCGTGGACTTCAACGTCTCCATGATCTTTGGCGGACAGATCAAGGGCGAAGGCATGCGCCTGTTCCAGGTCTATTCGGCGGGCAACTTCATCGAGGCCACGGCCGAGACGCCGTTCTTCCAGGTCGGTGAATCGAAATACGGCAAGCCGGTGCTCGACCGCGTGATCACGCCCAACACCCCGCTCAACGAGGCCGCCAAATGCGTGCTCGTGTCCATGGACTCCACGCTCAAGTCCAACCTCTCGGTGGGCCTGCCGCTGGACCTGGCGGTGTACGAGGTCGACCAGCTTCAGAGCGACAAAATCACCTGCATCGACGACAACAACCCCTACTTTCGCATGGTGCACAACACCTGGGGCCAGAAGCTGCGCGAGGTGTTCGACAGCATCGAACACCCGACCTGGGACGGCGCCCACACCGAAGTGCCACTGATCTGCACCACGGGGCGCAACCAGCCCATTCGGAAGATTTCCAACGCCAAAGAGAAGTTGATTTAACCCCCCCGCGCCGCCTGTGGCGTCACCCCCCAGGGGGCGACACTGGCCGTCCGGCAAAGCCGGCCCGGCGGTGTCCTTGGTTGGACACCTCGCGCCGGAGCTGTTTGCGTTGAATATCCCTCCAGCATGTCTTTAATCATCTTCTCCCACGCCAACAGCTTCCCCGCCAGCACCTACGGCGTGCTGTTCAAGTCGCTGCGCGCCCGCGGCTATGCGGTGCGGGCGCTGGAGAAGTTCGGCCATGACCCGAAGTACCCCGTTACCAGCAACTGGCCGCATCTGGTGCAGCAGCTGGCCGACTTCGCCGCGCCCGAAATCGAACGCCATGGCGAGGGCGCCTGGCTGGTCGGGCATTCGCTGGGCGGATTTCTGAGTCTCATGTGTGCCGCCCGCCACCCGCAGCTCGGTGGCCACGCCGTCAAAGGGGTGTTGCTGATCGACTCGCCGGTGCTCGGTGGGTGGCGCGCGCGCACGGTGGAGCTGGTCAAGCGCACCCAACTCGTGGGCTCGATCTCGCCGGGCAAGATCAGCCGCCAGCGCCGCAACGCCTGGCCCGACGCCACCGCCGCACACGAGCACTTCGCCCGCAAGAAGGCCTTCGCTTGCTGGGACCCGCAGGTGCTGCGCGACTACATCACCCACGGAACGCACGACGAAGCCACCGCGCAGGGCGTGCGCCGCGTGCTCGGGTTCGACCGCGAGGTGGAAACCGCGATCTACAACACCCTGCCCCACAACCTCGACCGCCTGCTGCGGCGCCACCCGCTGCAATGCCCGGTGGCCTTTCTGGGCGGCACCGAGTCGCAGGAGATGAAGCAGGTTGGCATGACCATGACACACCGGCTCGTGGGGCGGGACCACCCCGAGCGACTGATCATGGTGAAAGGCAGCCACCTGTTTCCGATGGAAAACCCCCAGGAAACGGCTGCGGCCATCGAACGGGCACTGCACGGCCTGTCGCGCTGAAGTGAAACACGCAGGGATTCCTGCGCTTGTTCGAGCCACCGGCCTGGGGCTTCCTCCGGTATAACGGACGGGAGTGGTCATCCACCCCCGGACCCTGCCCCCAAGCACCCATGCCCTACATCGACACGCCGTCGAACCCGATTCATCGCCTCTGGCGGCAGGTCGCGGGTTGGCAGCCCGACCGCCACAGCCTCTGGAGGCGCTGCGCCGTCGCCGTGGTCATCACGCTGGCGGCCGCCGGGTTGCGACTGGCCCTGGCGCCGGCCGAATCGGGTGGGCGATTCATCACCCTCTCCCTGGCGGTGGCCCTCTCGGCGCTGTACGGCGGGTTCCAGGCCGGCATGCTCAGCACCCTGCTGGGCATGGTGCTGGTCAATTTCTTCCCGGTCAGCCCTTCTGGGTCGCTGGCGTTTCAAGGCCTGCGCGAAGCGATCTGGCTCAATCTCTGGCACTTCATCACCCAACTGGTGGTGGTGGGGGCCATCGCGCTCAAGCAGCGGCAAAACCGCCTGTGGCGCGAAGCCAATGAAACGGTGAAACGGGGCATCCGGCAACTGGAAGACACCTTCGAGCACAGCGCCACCGGCATGGCCCACAGCCGGCTGGACGGGAGCTGGATCCGGGTCAACCAGACCTACTGCGATCTGGTCGGCTACACCCGGCAGGAAATGGAGACCATGAGCTTCCGGGACTTCACCCACCCGGACGACCTGGGGCTGGACCTGGAGCTGCTGGCGCGCACCTTGTCGGGCGAGGTCGACCACTACAGCATCGAGAAGCGCTACGTCCACAAACGGGGCCACACCGTCTGGGTGCACCTCACGCTGTCCTTGGTGCACACGCCCGCGGGGGAACCCGACTACCTGATCGCGGTGGTGCAGGACGTGAGCGACCGCAAGGCCATCGAGGTGGCCTTGCGCGACAGCGAACAGTTGTTGCGTCAGGCGCAGCACATGGCACGTCTGGCACCCTGGCAGGCCGACATGGCCACAGGGCGCTACACCACCGTGTCGCAAGCGCCCGAGTTTCTCGACATGCCCTCCACCGACTACGGCGCCGAAGATCTGATGGCCATCATCCACCCGGAAGACCGCCCGCTGGTGCAGCGGCAATGGCCGTTGGCGGTCAAGGGCAAGCTGCCCTACAACGTCGAATACCGGGTGTTGATCGGCGGACAGGAGCGCTGGCACACGGTACAGGCCGAATTCGAGCGCGACGCACAGGGTCGCGCCGTGCGCGCACTGGGCGTCACGCAGGACGTGACCGAACGCAAACACACCGAGCTCGAAATCCAGCGCCTCAATGCCTCGCTGGAGCAGCGCATCCGGCAGCGCACCCAGGCCTTGCGGGGCGCCTACGACGAGTTGGAGAGCTATTCCTACGCCGTGGCGCACGACCTGCGCTCACCGCTGCGCATCATCAACGGCTTTGCCCAGGCCCTGCAGGAAGACCACCCGGCGCTGGACGCCACCGGCCGCACCCACCTGCAACGCATCATGGCCGCCAGCAAAAAAATGGGCGAGCTGATCGACGGCCTGCTCAAGCTCTCGCAATACACGCGCGGTGAGGTGCAGCGGGTTCCCGTGCACCTGAGCGGCATCGCCACCCGGCAACTGGAAGAGCTGGCCGCCTCCGACCCAGGGCGTCGGGTGACGTGGACGGTGGAGCCCGACCTGGAGGTCCTGGCCGACCCCGCCCTGATCGAGGCCGTGATGCAGAACCTGCTGCACAACGCCTGGAAGTACACGGCCGAGGTGCCCGACGCGCACATCCGCGTCTTCACGGAGGACGCCCATGGCCAGCGGCACTACTGCGTCAACGACAACGGCGCTGGCTTCGACATGGCACGTGCCACCAAACTGTTCCAGCCCTTCCAGCGCCTGCACCAGCCCCACGAGTTCTCGGGCCTGGGCATCGGGCTGGCCACGGCGCGCCGCATCGTGCAGCGACACGGTGGCACCATGCGCGCCGAAGGCGTCCCCGGTCAGGGCGCCACCTTCTGCTTCACGCTGCCCGACGGCGTTGAATAGGCGCCGTCAAGCCACCCATTCCACCCAGCCGAAGTGGGCCGTCAGCAAGATCAGCGCACCGAAGGCGATGCGGTACCAGGCGAACGGCACGAAGCTGTGGCTGGCCACGTAGCGCAGCAGCCAGCGGATGCAGACCCAGGCGCTGAGAAACGCGAA
Source organism: Hydrogenophaga sp. A37 (assembly GCF_002001205.1). Classification (GTDB taxonomy): domain Bacteria; phylum Pseudomonadota; class Gammaproteobacteria; order Burkholderiales; family Burkholderiaceae_C; genus Hydrogenophaga. Next base: position 2,047 of record NZ_MUNZ01000084.1, on the reverse strand, counting down.
CAGCAGGCCCACGGCAAACAGCGGCAGATCGGCCACTGAGAGCATGTCGCGTGCCTTGTAGAGGCTGTAGGCGCCGGCACCCATGAGGATCGGGATGCCCAGGAAAAAACTGAAATCGGTCGCCACCTTGCGCGACAGGCCAAACAGCATGCCGCCGATGATGGTGGAGCCCGAGCGGCTGGTGCCGGGGATCAGGCCGAAACACTGCGCCAGCCCCACCTTCAGCGCGTCCATCGGGGTCATGTCGTCCAGATCGTGCACACGCACGCTGGCCTGCTGGCGCCGCTCCGCCCAGAGGATGACGAAGGCCCCCAGGATGAACGCGGTGGCCACCACGGTCGGCGTGAACAGGTGGGCCTTGATGACCTTGCCCAGCAGCAAGCCCAGAACCACAGCGGGCAGGCAGCCGATGACCACATTCAGGGTGAAACGCTGCGCCGTGGGCTGCGAGCTCAGCCCCAGCAGCGTGGTGCGCAGCCGCTGCCAGTACACGATGATCACCGCGAAGATCGCGCCGGTCTGGATCGCGATCTCGAACACCTTGGCCCGCTCGTCGTGAAAGCCCAGCAGGCTCCCGGCCAGGATCAGGTGACCGGTCGAAGAGATCGGCAAAAACTCCGTCAGGCCCTCCACCACGCCCATGATGGCGGCCTTGATCAACAACACAACGTCCATTTCAGATTCCTGTTTTCAACAAACTTCAGTCAGCGCGGGGGCGATCTACTTCGTGTCCAGAGGATCGAGTTGCAAGCGCAGCCCGCCCGGCACCACCTTCAGCACTCCCGGCTGGTAACCGCGCCCGGAGAGTGACTGCAGGTCTTCGGGCTTCACGCGGTGCACCACGGCTTCTTTAAGCAAGTCTTCGGCCATCAGCCCGCCGATCTTCTTCACCTGGGCCGCCTGCGCGGCCGACAGGCCGTCCACCCCCAACCGCTCGACCCGCACCTGGTGCAGGCGCACGGTGCTGTCGCTGGGCTCGTAGCGCAGGCCGTAGCTCAGCTCCAGCTGGCCCTTCACCGGCGCCACACCGGTCAGCGCCACGCCCACGGCGTAGGTCATCTCGGTCACCACCCGGTTTTCTTCGGGCAGCAGGCGCAGGCGCGGCTGCTCCAGCGTCACGTCGAACAGCCCGAGCTGGCGCTGTTTGACCGGGAACTGGCTGGCGATGCGGCTCTGCAACTGGGCCTCGGAAACGTCGATCTGGCGCGGCCCGGGCTGCATCAGGCCGCAGCCGGTCAGCGCAATGAGCAACAAAGAGCCGGCGGCAAAACGCCGGCGGGCGGTGTTCGGGGTGTGCATGGTGGGAGGGTCCTCATGACATGAAGCGGAAAGCCAAGCGTGGCGCTGGCGTGCCGATGCATTGTAGGAAGCGCGCGGAGCGCCCACCGCTCGCTCCCCCACAGCCGCGTTTCGCGCCCGGAAATCCGCAATCCATCGCAGGCCCGTGGCGAGGTCCGCCCACGGCCGGCACAGTGCACCCCATCGACACCGCCCCAGGAGACCCGACATGCTGATCCAACTGCTGCTCCAACAGCCCACCGCCGCCCTGACCATCGTGCAGCGCACGCCGGTGTGGGTCTGGGGCTTGTTCGCTGGTCTGGTGCTGCTCGGACTGATCCAGCTGCGCCAGCGCGAGATCGGCTGGCGCCGCGCCGCGTTGCCTTCGCTGGGCCTGGCGCTGTTTTCGGCGGTCAGCCTCGGCGCCGACCTGTCGGCCAGCCCCTCGGCGGGCCTGGCGCTGGTGGTGTGGCTGCTGGCCGCCAGCGCCATGCTGGTCGTCGGTTCGCTGCGGGCACCCCGCGCCGGCACCCGCTACGACGCCACCACCGGGCGCTTTCAGCTGCCGGGCAGCGTGGTTCCCCTGCTCACCATCCTCTCGATCTTCTTCGTGAAGTACGGCGTGGGCATGGAGCTGGCCATGCAGCCGGGGCTGCGCCACGAAGCGACGTTCGCCCTCGGCCTGGCCGCCGCCTACGGCGCATTCAGCGGCCTGTTCGCCGCCCGCCCGCTCACCCTCTGGCGTCTCGCCCGAGCCCGCACCACCGCC
>NZ_MUNZ01000059.1 GCF_002001205.1 Hydrogenophaga sp. A37 | reverse complement strand
GTGGCGGAGTGACCGGGACCGGTGTGCCCTCACGCGGTGGGGACGGATCTTCCGGAAGTGGCACGGGAGCGGGTGCAGGCGCAGGCGCGGGCGCCGGTGGCGGCGCCGGCTGGGGCGCGGGCGCCGGCGGGGGCACCGGTGTGCCCGCTTGCACCGTGATGTTCAGCGTGGCCGTGTCGGTCCCGCCGTTGCCGTCGCTCAAGGTGTACACCACCGCTGGCACCGCACCCACAAAGGTGGACACCGGGTCAAAGGTGTAGCTGCCGTTGGCATTGACCGTGAGCGTGCCCACGTTGGGGATGTTGAGCGGTGTGCCCGGCACCCCGATCAAACCGCCCACCGTGAAGCCGCTCACTGTCAACGTGTCGCCGTCGACGTCGCTGTCCACACCGTCTCCGGTGTTGTCCGTGATCAGGTTCCCGCTCACCGGCACGTCTTGCGTGGTCGTCTCCACGTTGTCCGTCGCCACCGGCGCATCGTTGACCGGGTCGATCAGGATGTGGATCGTGGCCGTGGAGGTCAGGCCGTCCGGGTCGGCGATGGTGTAGTCCACCGGGATCGGTGTCGTGGTGTTGTAGTTCGGATTCGGTGTGAACGTGAGCGTGCCGTTCGGGTTGAGCACCAGGGTGCCCACCGGCGTTCCGTTCGGATCGTTGATCACCACCGGCGTTCCCGTCACGATCGGGCTGCCGTTGATCTCCGTGATCGTCAGCGGCTGGCCTTCCGGATCGCTGTCGTTGGTCAGCGGGTTGAAGGTCACAGGCTGGTCTTCCAGACCCCGCACGTTGTCGTCCTGCGCCACCGGCGGATCGTTGGCCGCATCCACCAGGATGTTCAGCGCCGCCGAGTCACTGCCACCTTCACCGTCGCTGATGGTGTAGATCACCGGTGGGATCGCGCCCTCGAACCCGGGCACCGGGTCGAAGCTGTAGCTGCCGTCGCCACTGATCGTGAGCTCGCCCACGAAGGGAATGTTCACCGGTGTGCCCAGCACGCCCGGCACGCCGTTGACCGTGAAACCCGTGACGGTCAATGGGTCGCCATCGGGGTCGCTGTCCACACCACCCGCGGTGGTACCGTTGCCGTCGTCGGTCAGCAGGTTGCCGCTCACCGTCGTGTCGGGCGCCGTGATGGCGCTGTTGTCTTCCGCCACCGGCGCGTCGTTCACGCCCGTGAGCGTGATGGTCAGGGTCGTGGTGGCCGTCTGGCCGCTCGGGTCGGTCACGGTGTACGAGAACACGTCCGTCACCACTTCACCATCGGCCAGCGCCTGTGCCGCTGCCGTCGGGGTGTAGCTGTAGCTGCCGTCGGCGTTGAGCACCAGCGTGCCGTGGGTGCCCAGCACCGGCTGGCCCACGTCGCCTGCCACACCATCGACCGCGCTCACCGACAGGCTGTCGCCATTGGGGTCGCTGTCCACACCACCGGGGGTGCCGGTGCTCTGGATCACACCGTTGGCCGCCAGCACATTCAGCGGCGCCTCTTCGGTGGTCGCGTTGGTGTCGGCTTGTGCCACCGGCGCCAGGTTGGTCTGGCCGACGGTGACCGTCACCGTGGCCGTGGCCGTGGCGCCCGACGGGTCTTCCACCGTGTAGTCGAACGCCGCCGGGCCGGTGTAACCCGTCGTCGGGGTGAACACCAGCTCGCCGCCCACCAGCGACACCGTGCCGTTGGGCACGGGCACCGGCGCACCACCTTCGGTGATCGGCTGGCCTTGCACCTCGGTGACCGTCAGTGGATCGGCATCGGGGTCGCTGTCGTTGCTGAGCACGTCAATGCTCACGGGCGTGTTCAGCGGGGTGACCGTGGCATCGTCCGTGGCCACGGGGGGTTCGTTGACCGGGGTCACCTCCACCGTCACGGGCGCTTGCAGCTCGTTGCCCAGCCGGTCTTGCACCGTGTAGGTGAAGTCCACCGGGCCGTTGAAGCCCGGCTCTGGCGTGAACACCAGCACGTCGTCGGTCGGGTCGCCCGGCGTGCCGCCGTTGTTCAGGCTCACCTCGCCCACCGGCAGACCGGTGATCGGATCGTTCAGCACCACGGGCGTGCCCACCGCGATCGGCTGGCCGTTGATCTCCGTGATGGTCAGCGGTCCTTCGCTGCCCGGGGCGTCGTTGTTCAGCACGTCGATGGTCACCGGCGTGTCTTCGGGCGTCGTCGCGCTGTCGCCCACCAGCGAGGGTGTCTCGCTCAAGGGCTCCACCGTGAGGCTCAGGGTGGCCGTGTCGGTTGCGCCATCACCGTCGCTTAGCGTGTACACCATCGCAGGCACCGAACCCACAAAGGTGGGCAGCGGATCGAAGGTGTAGCTGCCGTCGGCGTTGACCGTGAGCGTGCCCACGTTGGTGATGTTCTGCGGCGTGCCCACCACGCCAGGCACACCCCCCACCGTGAAGCCGCTGACCGTCAACGGGTCGCCGTCGACGTCGCTGTCCACACCGTCTCCGGTGTTGTCCGTGATCAGGTTCCCGCTCACGGGCACATCCTGCGTGGTCGTCTCCACGTTGTCCGTCGCCACCGGCCCGGGGTTCACCGGGGTGATCGTGATCGTGCCGGTGAAGCTGCCACCGTTGCCGTCGTCCACCGTCACGGGAATGCTCACCGGGCCGGCGTTGTCCACTGGGGGTGTGCCGCCCAGCACGTGGGTCACCGGGTCGTACGTCACCCAGGCCGGTTGACCGGTCAGATCGGGTGTGAAGCTCAGCACGTCGCCCGTGTTCGGGTCCGTGAAGTAGCTGTCCAGGTCCACGGCCACCGGCACGTTGTCCACCGCCGGCACCAGGAGGTTGTTCGGGTCGCCCGGATCGATGCTTGGCGTGCCTGGCGTTGGGTCCGGATCGATCAGGATCGGTGGCAGGTTGGTCACATCCAAGGTGTGCGTCGCGCTGTCCGTGGCGCCGTCCTGGTCCACGATGCTGTAGTTGATCACCACCGGTCCACTCACGCCCGGGGCCGAGGTGAAGGTCCACACACCACCCACGTTGTTCAGTGTGCCCAGGGCCGGGTTGGCCAGCGTGGCCGTCGTCACCGTCAGTGGGTCCCCATCGGGGTCCGTGTCGTTCGCGAGCAGCGTCACCGCCGTGGCCACTTCCGAGGCCACCGCCTGCGTGTCGTTCACCGCATCCGGCCCGGGGTTCACCGGCGTGATCGTGATCGTGCCCGTGAAGCTGCCACCTTGGCCATCGTTCACCGTCACGGGAATGCTCACCGGACCGGCGTTGTCCACCGGGGGGGTGCCGCCCAGCACGTGGGTCACCGGGTCGTAGGTCACCCAGGCTGGTTGACCGGTCAGGTCTGGCGTGAAGCTCAGCACGTCGCCCGTGTTCGGGTCCGTGAAGTAGCTGTCCAGGTCCACGGCCACCGGCACGTTGTCCACCGCTGGAACCAAGAGGTTGTTCGGGTCGCCTGGATCGATGCTCGGGGTGCCCGGTGTTGGGTCCGGATCGATCAGCACTGGTGGTTGGTTCGCCACGTTGACCGTGTGCGTTGCGCTGTCTGTGGCGCCGTCCTGGTCCACGATGGTGTAGTTGATCACCACCGGTCCGGAGACCCCGGGTGCTGAGGTGAAGGTCCAGACGCCACCCACGTTGTTCAACGTGCCGAGGGCCGGGTTGGCCAGCGTGGCCGTCGTCACCGTCAGTGGGTCCCCATCGGGGTCCGTGTCATTGCCCAGCAGCGTCAATGCAGTTGGTGTTTCTGCGGCAGCGGCTTGCGTGTCGTTCACCGCGTCCGGCCCGGGGTTCACCGGCGTGATCGTGATCGTGCCCGTGAAGGTGCCACCTTGCCCGTCGTTCACCGTCACGGGGATGCTCACCGGACCGGCGTTGTCCACCGGCGGCGTGCCGCCCAGCACGTGGGTCACCGGGTCGTAGGTCACCCAGGCCGGTTGACCCGTCAGGTCCGGTGTGAAGCTCAGCACGTCGCCCGTGTTCGGGTCCGTGAAGTAGCTGTCCAGGTCCACGGCCACCGGCACGTTGTCCACGGCCGGCACCAAGAGGTTGTTCGGGTCGCCCGGGTCGATGCTTGGCGTGCCCGGTGTGGGGTCCGGATCGGTCAGCACTGGTGGCTGGTTCGCCACGGTGACCGTGTGCGTTGCGCTGTCTGTGGCGCCGTCCTGGTCCACGATGCTGTAGTTGATCACCACCGGTCCGGAGACACCCGGGGCCGAGGTGAAGGTCCACACACCGCCCACGTTGTTCAGCGTGCCCAGGGCGGGGTTGGCCAGCGTGGCCGTTGTCACCGTCAGCGGGTCCCCATCGGGGTCCGTGTCGTTCGCGAGCAGCGTCACCGCCGTGGCCACTTCCGGGGCCACCGCCTGCGTGTCGTTCACCGCGTCCGGTCCAGGGTTCACCGGCGTGATCGTGATCGTGCCGGTGAAGGTGCCACCTTGGCCGTCGTTCACGGTCACCGGCACCACCACAGGTGTGCCCGCGTTGTCCACGGGCGGCGTGCCGCCCAGCACATGGGTCACCGGGTCGTAGGTCACCCAGGCTGGCGCAGCGCTCAGATCGGGTGTGAACGTCAGCACGTCGCCCGTGTTCGGGTCCGTGAAGTAGCTGTCCAGGTCCACCGACACCGGCACGTTGTCCACCGCTGGAACCAAGAGGTTGTTCGGGTCGCCTGGATCAATGCTCGGCGTGCCCGGTGTTGGGTCCGGATCGGTCAGCACCGGTGGTTGGTTCGCCACGTTGACCGTGTGTGTTGCGCTGTCCGTGGCGCCGTCCTGGTCCACGATGCTGTAGTTGATCACCACCGGGCCACTCACGCCCGGGGCCGAGGTGAAGGTCCACACACCACCCACGTTGTTCAACGTGCCCAGCGCGGGGTTGGCCAGCGTGGCCGTTGTCACCGTCAGTGGGTCCCCATCGGGGTCCGTGTCGTTCGCGAGCAGCGTCACCGCCGTGGCCACTTCTGGCGCCACCGCCTGCGTGTCGGTCACCGCGTCCGGTCCGGGGTTCACCGGTGTGATCGTGATCGTGCCCGTGAAGCTGCCACCTTGGCCATCGTTCACCGTCACGGGAATGCTCACCGGACCGGCGTTGTCCACCGGCGGCGTGCCGCCCAGCACGTGGGTCACCGGGTTGTAGGTCACCCAGGCCGGTTGACCCGTCAGGTCCGGTGTGAAGCTCAACACATCACCCGTGTTCGGGTCCGTGAAGTAGCTGTCCAGGTCCACGGCCACCGGCACGTTGTCCACGGCCGGCACCAAGAGGTTGTTCGGGTCGCCTGGATCGATGCTCGGGGTGCCCGGTGTTGGGTCCGGATCGATCAGCACTGGTGGTTGGTTCGCCACGGTGATCGTGTGTGTTGCGCTGTCTGTGGCGCCGTCCTGGTCCACGATGGTGTAGTTGATCACCACCGTGCCACTCACCCCGGGGGCCGAGGTGAAGGTCCACACACCTCCGACGTTGCTCAGCGTGCCCAGCGCCGGGTTGGCCAGTGTGGCCGTCGTCACCGTCAGCGGATCCCCATCGGGGTCCGTGTCATTGCCCAGCAGCGTCAATGCAGTTGGTGTTTCTGCGGCAGCGGCTTGCGTGTCGTTCACCGCGTCCGGTCCAGGGTTCACCGGGGTGATCGTGATCGTGCCGGTGAAGCTGCCACCGTTGCCGTCGTCCACCGTCACGGGAATGCTCACCGGGCCGGCGTTGTCCACTGGGGGTGTGCCGCCCAGCACGTGGGTCACCGGGTTGTAGGTCACCCAGGCTGGCGCAGCGCTCAGATCGGGGGTGAACGTCAGCACGTCGCCCGTGTTCGGGTCCGTGAAGTAGCTGTCCAGGTCCACCGACACCGGCACGTTGTCCACCGCAGGTACCAGCAGGTTGTTCGGGTTGCCCGGATCAATGCTTGGCGTGCCCGGTGTTGGGTCCGGATCGATCAGCACTGGTGGTTGGTTCGCCACGTTGACCGTGTGTGTTGCGCTGTCTGTGGCGCCGTCCTGGTCCACGATGGTGTAGTTGATCACCACCGTGCCACTCACCCCGGGGGCCGAGGTGAAGGTCCACACACCACCCACGTTGTTCAGTGTGCCCAGGGCCGGATTGGCCAGCGTGGCCGTCGTCACCGTCAGCGGATCCCCATCGGGGTCCGTGTCATTGCCCAGCAGCGTCAATGCGGTTGGCGTTTCTGCGGCAGCGGCTTGCGTGTCGTTCACCGCGTCCGGCCCGGGGTTCACCGGCGTGATCGTGATCGTGCCTGTGAAGGTTCCACCTTGGCCGTCGTTCACCGTCACGGGCACCACCACGGGTGTGCCCGCGTTGTCCACCGGCGGCGTGCCGCCCAGCACATGGGTCACCGGGTCGTAGGTCACCCAGGCTGGTTGACCCGTCAGATCGGGTGTGAACGTCAGCACGTCGCCCGTGTTCGGGTCCGTGAAGTAGCTGTCCAGGTCCACCGACACCGGCACGTTGTCCACCGCCGGAACCAAGAGGTTGTTCGGGTCGCCCGGGTCGATGCTTGGCGTGCCCGGTGTCGGGTCCGGATCGGTCAGCACCGGTGGCTGGTTCGCCACGTTGACCGTGTGCGTTGCGCTGTCTGTGGCACCTGTGGGATCGCTGATCGTGTAGTTGATCACCACCGGGCCACTCACGCCCGGGGCCGAGGTGAAGGTCCACACGCCGCCCACGTTGTTCAGTGTGCCCAGGGCGGGGTTGGCCAGTGTGGCTGTTGTCACCGTCAGTGGTGAGTCACCATCCACATCAGAGTCGTTGGCCAGCAATGTCAATGCGGTTGGCGTTTCTGCGACGGCGGCTTGCGTGTCGTCAACCGCATCGGGTGGATCGTTCGCCGGCGCCATCGTCAGCGTGAGCGTGGAAGTGTCGGTACCGCCAGCGCCATCGCTCACCGTGTAGGTGACCACGGGAATGGCACCGGTGTAGTCGGTGGCCGGCGCAAAGTTGTACGAACCGTTGGCGTTGATCGTGAGCGCGCCAACACCCGCGATGGTCGCGGTCTGGCCCGCCGTCAGCGTGTTGCCATTCACCGTGAAGTCTGTGATCGTCAGCGGGTTGCCGTCAATGTCCGTGGCGTTGGCCAGCAGGTCTTGCGGCGAACCATCGACCACCGTCAGCGTGATGTCTTCCGTGACCGTGTTGGTCTCGTTGCCGTCCACTGGCGCGTCATTCACGGGCGCCATGCTCAACGTGAGCGTGGAGGTGTCCGTGCCGCCCTGCCCGTCACTGACCGTGTAGCTGGCCACCGGAATGGCACCGGTGTAGTTGGTTGCCGGCGCAAAGCTGTACGAGCCGTTGGCGTTGATCGTCAGGTTGCCCACGCCCGCGATGCTCGCGGTCTGGCCGGCTGTCAGCGTGTTGCCGTCGACCGTAAAGTCCGTGATCGTCGGCGGGTTGCCTTCGATGTCGCTGTAGTTGTTCAGCAGGTCGCCTTGTGCGCCTGGGGCGCCGTCGGCCACCGTCAGCGTGATGTCTTCCGTGACCGTGTTGGTCTCGTTGCCGTCCACCGGTGCGTCGTTGACGGGTGCCATGGTCAACGTGAGCGCGGAGGTGTCGGTGCCGCCCTGGCCGTCGCTCACCGTGTAGGTGGCCACCGGAATGGCACCGGTGTAGTTGACTACCGGCGCAAAGCTGTACGAGCCGTTGGCGTTGATCGTCAGGTTGCCCACACCCACGATGGTCGCGGTCTGGCCCGCCGTCAGCGTGTTGCCATTCACCGTGAAGTCCGTGATCGTCGGCGGGTTGCCTTCGATGTCGCTGTAGTTGTTGAGCAGGTCACCCTGCGGGCCGGCCGCACCGTCGACCACCGTCAGGGTGGTGTCTTCCGTGACCGTGTTGGTCTCGTTGCCGTCCACTGGCGCATCGTTGACGGGTGCCATCGTCAGCGTGAGCGTGGAGGTGTCGGTGCCGCCCTGGCCGTCGCTCACCGTGTAGCTGGCCACCGGAATGGCACCGGTGTAGTTGGTGGCCGGCGCAAAGCTGTAGCTGCCGTTGGCGTTGATCGTCAGGTTGCCCACGCCCACGATGGTCGCGGTCTGGCCCGCCGTCAGTGTGTTGCCGTTGACCGTGAAGTCCGTGATCGTCGGCGTGCCGCCTTCGATGTCGCTGTAGTTGTTGAGCAGGTCGCCCTGCGGTCCTGCCGCACCGTCGGCCACCGTCAGCGTGATGTCTTCCGTGACCGTGTTGGTCTCGTTGCCGTCCACTGGCGCATCGTTGACCGGAACCACATGGATGGTGGTGGTTGCGGTGTTTGAATTGAATGTACCGTCGTTGACGACGACCTCGACCATTCGATCTGTCACATCGGGTGTGTCAGAGGTGTTTTCGAAGCGCAGCGCTTCGAGCGCAGTCTCATACTGCGCCAGCGTTGCAGAGCCGGTCAACGTCACAGTGATTTGCCCGGGAACACTGGTGTCGATGCTGGCCGCAATACCTGCTGGCAAGCTGCCGCCCACCGACAGCACATCACCCGTCTGTGCGTTTGTCAGGACCACCGTGGCCGACTCAATGTGGGTATCGTCCACGTCTGTGACAGATGAGTCCAGATCGGCAATGGCGACCGCCGGGCCGTTTTCCGTGAAGGTGGTCACATAGTTCGGGTTGGAGCTGACCACCACCTCGTTGAGTGCAAAACCCGTCACTGCGAGATCATTGCCATCCCCAGCACCCGAGGCTGTGGACATGGCCAGCGTCACGCTGGTGGCTGCGCCCGAATTCCAGGTGCCTGAAAACTGCTCCCACACACCGGCCGTGAGGTAAGACAGCTGCCCGGAAGCGACCACGACGCCGTCAATGCGCAATTCAAATTGCGGGTCTGCGGACCCATCGCCGGTCGGACCTGCCCAGTCGTTCACATTGGTGGCCCACACGGAAAACTCGTAGTCGGTGTTGGGCTCCACCGTCAGCGTTTGCGACCAATAGACATCCCCTGCCGTGGGTGAGCCATTGATGTACATCATCTGACCTGTCGTGCTGCCAAACGGATCTGCAGTCACCAGGTCGGACCCGTTGGGCATCCAGTTCACACTGGCATCGCCAATGAAATACTGCCCTTCGTTAAACAAGACGAAGGATCCGCCGCCGGTCGTGTAAACGGACGAAAAGCCGGAATTTCCAGCCGCGAAGTCGCCATTCACCACCAGGTTGGAGCCCAAGGTCGTGCCCCCACCCAATGCACCGCTGGAGTCGTCGCCATCCAGGTCCAGCACTGGCGGGTCGTTGTCTGGAACCATGGTCAGTGTCAGCGTGGAGGTGTCTGTGCCTCCAGCACCGTCGCTCACCGTGTAGGTCGCCACCGGAATCGCACCGGTGTAGTTGGTGGTCGGCGCAAAGCTGTACGAGCCGTTGGCGTTGATCGTCAGGTTGCCCACACCCACGATGGTCGCGGTCTGGCCTGCCGTCAGCGTGTTGCCGTTCACCGTGAAGTCCGTGATCGTCGGCGTGCCGCCTTCGATGTCGCTGTAGTTGTTGAGCAGGTCGCCCTGCGGTCCTGCCGCACCATCGACCACCGTCAGTGTGATGTCTTCTGTGACCGTGTTGCTCTCATCGCCGTCCACCGGGGCGTCGTTGACGGGCGCCATCGTCAGCGTGAGCGTGGAGGTGTCGGTGCCGCCCTGGCCGTCGCTCACCGTGTAGCTGGCCACCGGAATCGCGCCGGTGTAGTTGGTGGCCGGCGCAAAGCTGTACGAGCCGTTGGCGTTGATCGTCAGGTCGCCCACACCCACGATGGTCGCGGTCTGGCCCGCCGTCAGCGTGTTGCCGTTCACCGTGAAGTCCGTGATCGTCAGCGGGTTGCCGTCCACGTCGGTGGCGTTGGCCAGCAGGTCTTGCGGCGAACCATCGGTCACCGTCAACAGCGTGTCTTCCTGTACCGTGTTGGTCTCGTTGCCGTCCACCGGTGCGTCGTTGACATCCCTGAACAACAAGTCGGTCGTCAACGGAACCGCATTGGAGCCATCGGCCGCCAACGCAGGAACACCGTCCAGATTGAAGGTGGTGCCCGTCAGGTTTTCGTCGTTGGTGTCGACGCCATCGTTGACATCGCTCCCTTCAAATGTGTCGAACAGGCCATCACCGTCTGTATCGGTGGTGCTGGTGACAGAGGTCGGGCCACCGTCTCCACGCTCGGCCACATCCGCCGTGCCGTCGGCGTCGCTGTCGGCGTCGAGATAGTCATCCGCGGTGTCACCGTCGGTGTCGACCGGGGTCAATCCCTCGCCAGCACCCGGTGCGCTTTCGTAAATGTCATCCAGCCCGTTGCTGTCGCTGTCGGTGCCCGAGGGAGCGATGTATCCCGCCGTGGTTTGTGCCTCGACGTTGTCGGTGATGCCATCATCATCCGCGTCGATGTCCCGCGAAGTGCCCAAAGGCACGGTGACCACCCCGAAAATCAGACCGTGTGGGTCGTTACCGGTGTAGGTCAGTGTGAAGCTGGAGATGTCCCCGGCGATCTCGTAAAAGGTGTAGCCGTTGGCCACGGTGGACAGATTGGAGCTGACGACGGTGCCCGTCATGCCCGGCGTGGTGGATTCCACGCCATCGAGCAGGGAATACTGGTTGGATCCAAAGACGTCTGCGTTGGCCAGGACGGTGAGGTTGGTGCTGGACGTGATGGTGGTGAACGCCGTTCCGCCGAACTCTTGGGCCAGTCCGGCGATGCCAATCACGAAGTGGTACTCGTGATCAGCGGTATCGAGGCTGTCGGCCGTCGCGCCGTAGTCGATCTCGATCACGCGCGGAATCGAGCCGATCAAGTCCAGGTACTGCGTCGGCATGGTCACGGAGGTGCCATACATTTCGACCGTCATCGAGGTGATCGGAGGTTGATATCCCTGCCACTGATTACCTCCTCCCACGTCCCCTGACAACACGGTGACGGTGACACCCCCATCCGGGAGGGTGGCCGCGCCTGCCGGGTCGAGCGGAAAGGTGTGGCTGAATGGCGCGTTTTCCAGCACGTCGGCCTGCACCGTGGTGGGAGACACCATGGCGACAAGGGGGGTCCCTGCCTCCACCGAATCGATGATGCCGTCGTCGTCGTCGTCGATGTCGTCGTCGTCGTTGACGCCGTCACTGTCGAAGTCGGGGACAACGGTGATGTTCAGAATGCCCGTGTCCGAGGCCGTGCCATCGGTCACCGTGTAGCCCACGCTGTCGGTGCCTGAGTAATTGGCCGGTGGTGTGTAGGTGTAGCTGCCATCCACTGCCATCACGATGGTGCCTCCTTGCACTGTCGTGAAGCTGCCCGGCACCACCGTCAGGGCGTCGCCGTCCATGTCGATGTCGTTGGCATCCAAATCGACCACCGAAGTGAACGGCGTGTCTTCGGTCACCGTGATGCTGTCATTGATCGCCACCGGCGCATCGTTCACCGGCGTGATCACCAGCGTCAGCGTGGAGGTGTCGGTCCCGCCGGCACCGTCGGACACGGTGTAGGTGGTCACAGGGATCGCACCGGCGTAGTTCAGCACGGGCACAAAGACGTAGCTGCCGTTGACATTGACCGTGAGAGTGCCCACGCCCGCGATGGTCGCGGTCTGACCGGCCGTCAGCGTATTGCCGTTGACCGTGAACTGTGTGATGGTCGGCGTGCCGCCATCCACATCGGTCACGTTGTTCAGCAAGTCGCCCGCCGCGCCATTGGCCACGGTCAGTGTCGTGTCTTCGATGACCGTGTTGGTCTCGTTGCCATCCACCGGGGGATCATTGACGGCCGAGACCGTGATGTTGACGGTGTCGGTGTCCTGGAGCCCCGCCACGTCGGTCGATCGGACGGTCAACACCGCCGGGCCAAAGTAGTTGGAGGTCGGCAGGTAATTGATCGAAGCCAGTGCAGCGTTGATCTGGGCAGCGGTGCCCGAGAGGGTGAGCGAGCCCGTGCCGTTCCCTCCCGAAGAGATGGTGGCGCCACCGGCCAGGTTCACATTGAGCGTGCCGTTGGTCACCGTCAGCTGGGTGGTGCTCAGATTGCCGTCGGGATCGTTGGCCGACACGCCGGTGATGGTCAGTGTGGTGTCTTCGGCAATGGTTTGTGCGCCAGGAACCACGTTCAGGGGTGGTCGGTTGTTCAACCCGAAGTCGAGGTTCAGATTGGTGGCCCCGATCAGCGTGATGTCGCCATTGGCATTGGTGGCACCGCCCGCCGTGGTGTAGACACGCCCGCCGCCCAACACGCCACCCGTGTCCGTGACTTGCACGATGTAGTTGCCGGGCAACACGCCCGTGAACATGTATTCGCCGTTGGCGTTCGTGGTGTCGATCGCCAGCTCGCGTTCACCGACATCCGCGATGCCGTTGTTGTTGACGTCGTCGACCAACCTCACGGTCACGCCGGCAATGCCAGTGTCGGTACCGTCAAACGTGCCGTTGGCATTGGTGTCGGTGAACACCCGGTCGCCCAGCGTGGCGGTGGGCGGCGTCCAGCTGGCCGCGTCGCTCAACGAACTAGCCAGCGCCGTGGTGCCGTTGGTGGTGATCGCCACCGGAGAGTCGATCAAGGCGCCGGTGACCGGGTTGTATTGCTGCACCGTGGTGCTGAGCAGGTACGTTCCACCCACCTGACTCTGAGCACCTTGGGAAGCGGTGGTGGCCACCGCGACGGTGTTGGTTGCGGTGACCGCCGTTCCGCCCGTGTTCAGGGTGTAGCGTGTCATGTTCACGGCCGTCTGGGCCGCGTTCAGCGTCGAACTTTGCAAGGTGTTGGTGGCCGAGTCATAGGCCAGGTCACCCCAGTCGTTGTTGGTGATGTTCAGCACCAGGGACGCACCTGACACCACCGAAAGACCGTTCGCAGACATGGTCAACCGGTAAATCGAGTCGTCCGTGACGGTGCCGAACCCATCACCACCACTGTTGTTCTCGATGCCGATGTACAGGAGCCCGTTGGCAAACGTGGCCGCGCCGCTGCCCACGCCAGTGGCACCCACCTGCACGCCGTTGTCGGTGAGGTTGGCGTCGATCAGGACGTGGGTGTTGGTGATGAAGTTGTAGGCGAACAGCGCCGTGTTGGCGGCGTTCGCCGTGTTGGACATGTAGTAGATCAGCCCGTTGGCCTGATCCACGGCCAACGAGTTCAGGCCGTCGGCGGCGGCGAGTGCAATGCCACCGACGGTGGCTGGGACCGTGGTCAGCGGCGTGGCCTTGCCGGTGGTGAGGTCGATGCTGTAGATGGTCATGCCCTGGACGCCCAGGACAGCGCCGGCGCCGTTGATGACCGCCGTGGTGAGCAGGCCCGCCATCTGGGAGACCGTGATCACAGCGGTCTCGATGGTGCCGCCCACCTGCGTCTCCAGCACCCAGTCACCGCCCAGCGCCTCTGCGCCGGTGTCGTCGTTGGACGCAGCGACATCGGCGCCCGTGGCTTCGGACAGCGCCTCGACAAAGGCCACGCCGGCATCGGTGGACGACACGTCGCACCCGTACAGCAGCAGGTCGGCATCGTCAGACAACGCGGCGCGGATGGCGGCCAGCTCGTCGGCGTGGTCGCCGGCCATGGAGGTCGCATCCAGTGTCGTGTTGCCCAACTCCAGGCGACCCGGGGTGCCGTGGCTGAGGATGTGAATCGCATCGATCCCTGTGCGGCCGTTCAGGATTTCAGCCATCTGCTCGACGCCATCACGGTTGGCGTCCAGCACATAGACCTCACCGGAGTGCCAGCTCAGGTCATCGGCGATGTCCGCCACCACGGCGTCTACAAAGATGATCTCGACACGTTCTTCGGATGCCTCCGCCGCCAAAGCCTCGGTGGTCGCTGCATCGGTTTCGGCAGGGTCCAGCTCAGGCGCTTCGGCTGTTTCGGGCGAATCGGCTTCGTCTGGTGAAGCCACAACCTCAACCGTCTCTTCCTCTGCAACGTCGGCATCCGCCACGTCATCCGCCCCCGCCACTGGCGCTGCACCGCCCTCCTCTTCGTCAGCAGAAGGGGTAGCAACCACCACGGTGGACGCAGGCGATGCAGCGGGCTCGGGAGCCTCAACCTCTGCCACAGGCTCGTCCGCCTGTGCATCGTCTGCCTCCAGTCGGTCCAGGTCTTCCAGCAAGGCGGTATCGCCCGGCGCCTTGTCTGTCTGGGTGTCGATCATGGTGGCAGGCATGGCGGCATCGAAAACGATGCGTTGCTCCAAAGCGATCTGGCTCGAATGGGCCCGCAATGGCGCCCTTCGTGACTTGCGTGCAGACGACACCTTTCGACCACTGGAGGTGGATGTCTCAGCTGCAGCCACATAAGTGCCGAGGGTTTCGTTCCAGATCGATTTGTATGACGTGTTCATGCTGGTGCGCAAAAATGTAATCGGATGTTTCCAGACACCCTCATTTGTTACCTAGGCTCAATCCCGTCGAGGGTACCAAAGCCTTAAGGTTCTATTGCCATTTTTCGAGACGAACCCAGCATATCTACACCTTTTTCGTAACTTGTCGCACAGTTTTGAAGCGCAGGCGTCGCAGCGAAAGGACACAATATTCCACCCATCAGCAACCGCCAAAGGTCAAAATCTCACGTCTTTCATGGGATGTGGTGCACCAAAAAAGGGCAGATTCAGAATGGCTTCGGCATTGGAAGGCGAAAAACACCGGTCGGCCGCTGCGGTCCATGGCAACCACACCTGTTCACGGTGTTCCCTCGGGTTCAGCTGCACGGGCAACGCCTGCGGCACACAAAGACCAAAGAGGTGCTCGGTGTTCTGTGCGACCCCTGGCGCATAGCGATGCCGCCATTGGGGATAGATGTCGTAGACATTCTCCAGCGCCCAGTCGCGCAACACATGGTGCGGCGCGTGGGCATCCAGGCCCGTTTCCTCGAAAACCTCCCGAACCGCTGTGACCTCGAAGGACTCGTTCACATGGTCCTTGGAGCCAGTCACAGACTGCCAGAACCCCGGGGCATCGGAGCGCTCGATCAGCAACACCTCCAGCGCCGAGGTGTGGATCACCACCAACACGGATTGCGGGATCTTGTGAGGCCGGATCGGTGTCATCGGGCAGGTCCAGGCAAAGAAAAAGGGCGCTGAATCAGCGCCCTTGCATTTTGAATCCGTCGGCGATCAGGCCGTCTTGGCCAGGTCCGTGTTGCGCAGGCGGATGTGCAGTTCGCGCAGCTGCTTCTCGTCGACAAGGCTGGGCGCCTGCGTCAGCAGACACTGAGCGCGTTGGGTCTTGGGGAAGGCGATCACGTCGCGGATCGAGTCGGCGCCGGTCATCAGCGTGACGATGCGGTCCAGACCGAAAGCCAGGCCACCGTGCGGCGGCGCGCCGTATTGCAGCGCGTCCAGCAGGAAGCCAAATTTGACTTGCGCTTCTTCGGGCGTGATCTTCAGCGCGTCAAACACCTTCTGCTGCACCGCCGCGGTGTGAATACGGACCGAGCCACCACCGATCTCCCAGCCGTTGAGCACCATGTCGTAGCCCTTGGCGATGCACTTCTCGGGCGCGGTGACCATCCAGTCTTCGTGGCCGTCTTTCGGCGCGGTGAAGGGGTGGTGCACGGCGGTCCAGCGGTCGGCTTCTTCGTCGTGTTCGAACATGGGGAAGTCCACCACCCACATCGGCGCCCAACGGGCTTCGAACAGGCCGTTTTTCTTGCCCAGTTCGCTGTGGCCGATCTTCAGGCGCAGCGCGCCGATGGCGTCGTTGACGATCTTTTCCTTGTCGGCGCCGAAGAAGATGATGTCGCCGTCTTGCGCGCCGGTGCGCTTGAGGATCTCGGCAATGGCTTTGTCGTGCAGGTTCTTGACGATGGGCGACTGCAGACCGTCTTTGCCCTTGGCCACTTCGTTGACCTTGATCCAGGCCAGGCCCTTGGCGCCGTAGATCTTGACGAACTCGGTGTAGGCGTCGATCTCGCTGCGGCTGATCTCGGCACCACCGCGCACGCACAGGGCGACCACACGGCCGTTCTTCATGGTGGCGGGCGCGCTGAAGACCTTGAAGTCCACGTCGGCCATCACGTCGGTCAGTTCGGTGAATTCGAGCTTGACGCGCAGGTCGGGCTTGTCGGAGCCGAAGCGAAACATGGCTTCGCTGTAGGCCATGATGGGGAACTCGCCCAGATCCACGCCCAGGGTGTTCTGGAACACCGTCTTGATCATGCCCTGGAACATGTCGCGGATGTCTTCCTCGGTCAGGAACGAGGTTTCGATATCGATCTGTGTGAACTCGGGCTGGCGGTCGGCGCGCAGGTCTTCGTCGCGGAAGCACTTGGTGATCTGGTAGTAGCGGTCGAAGCCCGCCACCATCAGCAACTGCTTGAACAGCTGGGGCGACTGCGGCAGCGCAAAGAAGTGACCGTCGTGCACGCGGCTGGGCACGAGGTAGTCGCGCGCACCTTCGGGCGTGCTCTTGGTCAGCATCGGCGTTTCGATGTCGATGAAGCCATTGGCGTCCAGAAACTTGCGCACTTCCATCGCCACGCGGTAGCGCAGCATCAGGTTGTTCTGCATGTAGGGGCGACGCAGGTCGAGCACGCGGTGCGTGAGGCGAGTCGTCTCGCTCAGGTTGTCGTCGTCCAGTTGGAACGGTGGCGTGACCGACGCGTTGAGCACCTTGAGCTCATGGCACAAGATTTCGATCTGGCCGCTCTTGAGCTTGTCGTTGGTCGTGCCCTCGGGGCGCGCGCGCACCAGGCCGGTGACCTGCACGCAGAACTCGTTGCGCACGTCTTCGGCGGTCTTGAACATCTCGGCGCGGTCGGGGTCGCAGACCACCTGTACGTAGCCTTCGCGGTCGCGCAGGTCGATGAAGATCACGCCACCGTGGTCACGGCGGCGGTTGACCCAGCCACAGAGTTGCACGGTTTGGCCCAGCAGGGCTTCGGTCACCAGACCGCAATAGTGGGAGCGCATGGCCATATCAATTCTTCTTTCAGCAGGTTCGCCGTGTGACACGGCGGGGTCATCAGGTCGGGGTCGAGGCGGTGCCGGGCGCCATCACTTTGGGAGGCAAGGTTTTCGGCGCACCGGGCGCGATCACACCCATGGAAACAATGTAGGTCAGCGCTTCATCCACGCTCATCTGCAGCTCCAGGCATTCGCTCCTGCGCACCACCACGAAATAGCCACCCGTGGGGTTGGGCGTGGTGGGCACAAACACGCTCAGGAACTCATCGTGATCGCTGGCGCTGCCTGGCTGGGCCTGCAGGTGCGCAAGCACTTCGCCATTGGGAGCACCGGTCTGAAATCCGATGGTCCACATGCCGGCGTGCGGCCACTGCACCAGCAAGGCCTTGCGAAAGGCATTGCCCTTCTCGGAAAACAGCGTGTCGGAAATCTGCTTCACGCCCGAGTAGATGGAGCGCACCACCGGAATGCGGTGCAGCAGCGCGTGCCACCAGTTGATCAGGCGGTTGCCGATGATGTTGGACGCCAGGGCACCGATGGACAACACCACCACCAGCGCAAAGATCACACCCAGACCAGGAATGTGGACCCCAAACAACTGGTCGGGCTGCCAGGTTTGCGGCAGGATGTGCAGCGTCTGGTCGAGCGTGCCCACCACCCAGTCCAGCACCCACAAGGTGATGATCAGGGGCACCAGAACCAGCAGGCCAGCGAGCAGCCATTTGCGCAAAGACAGCATGCGGGGCGCGCTCAGGTGGACGATGTCGGGGGTGGCGTGCTGGTGGCCGGGGCCGCTGCCGGCGCGGCAACCGCAGGCGCAGCGGCTGACGTGGCGGCGGGAGCTGCCGCTGCACCGTCGGTGCCGCCCGCGGCTTCACCACCCGCCACTGCGGGCGCGGGCGCGCCCGTGTTGCCACCACGGAAATCGGTCACGTACCAGCCCGAGCCCTTGAGCTGGAAGCCTGCAGCGGTAAGTTGTTTCTGGAAACTGGACTGACCGCAGGCCGGACAAACGGTCAACGGGTCGTCGGACATCTTCTGCAACACGTCCTTGGCATGGCCGCAGGACGCGCACTTGTAGGCATAAATCGGCATGGCGGAACCTGTAGGTGAGCCGGAAAATGGGCCGGCAATGCGCCCGGTGTCTGTCAATGCAGGCCGAACCGGGCCGGGCCCGACAGACGCTGTCTGTCAGGCGGTCGAACAAAACCTGACATTATAAATTGAGCCCTGCCCCTCTGAACGCAATGGCCGGGAACCCCGTGTCTTCACCAGATGCGCACGCGCACCAGCACTTGCATCAGGAGCAACCCCAGAAGGAACCCCACGCCCCCCCAGACAATGCCTTGCAGCAGCCGGTTGGTGCGGCGCTGCTCGATGAGCAGTGCATCCAGCTCCTGGCGCAGCTCGTGTGGCTTGTGCTGCAAAAAATCGTGCATCAGGCGGGGCAAGGCGGGGATCAGCTTGGCGTACTGCGGGGCCTCGGCCTTCAGCTGTTCCAGCAGCTTTTTGGGACCGATTTGCTCCAGCATCCACTTCTCTAGAAAGGGCTTGGCGGTGTTCCAGAGATCCAGTTCCGGGTCCAGTTCTCGCCCCAGTCCTTCGATGTTGAGCAGTGTTTTCTGTAGCAGCACCAATTGAGGCTGGATTTCCACGTGGAAGCGGCGCGAGGTCTGGAACAAGCGCATGAGCACCATGCCGAGCGAGATTTCCTTCAACGGCCGATCAAAATACGGCTCGCAAACCGCACGGATCGCCGACTCGAGTTCGTCCACCCGCGTGTCCGCCGGCACCCAGCCGCTCTCGATGTGCAGCTCGGCCACGCGCTTGTAGTCGCGCCGGAAAAAGGCGGTGAAGTTCTGCGCCAGGTATTCCTTGTCGAACTCGGTCAGCGTGCCAACGATGCCGAAATCCAGCGAGATGTAGCGCCCGAAGGTGGCCGGATCGACGCTGACCTGGATGTTGCCCGGGTGCATGTCGGCGTGGAAAAAGCCGTCCCGGAACACCTGGGTGAAAAAGATGGTGACACCGTCGCGTGCCAGCTTGGGGATGTCGACCCCTTGTTGACGCAACTCGTCCACCCGGTTGATGGGCAGGCCGTGCATGCGCTCCATCACCATCACTTCGGTGTGGCAATAGTCCCAGAACATTTCCGGGATCAACACCAGGTCCAGCCCGGCCATGTTGCGGCGCAACTGGGCGGCGTTGGCCGCCTCACGCAGCAGGTCGAGCTCATCGTGCAGGTATTTGTCGAACTCCGCCACCACCTCCAGCGGTTTCAGGCGCTTCCCGTCCGAAGAGAGCTTTTCAACCCAACCGGCCATCATGCGCATGAGGCCAATGTCCTTGTCGATCACCGGGCCCATGTGAGGCCGCAGCACCTTCACCGCCACCTCACGCCCGCCATGGCGGCC
Source organism: Hydrogenophaga sp. A37 (assembly GCF_002001205.1). Taxonomy (GTDB): domain Bacteria; phylum Pseudomonadota; class Gammaproteobacteria; order Burkholderiales; family Burkholderiaceae_C; genus Hydrogenophaga. The sequence goes on along the minus strand of NZ_MUNZ01000059.1, from coordinate 36,812 downwards.
GTCGCGCAAGGTGGCAAAGTGCACCTGGGCGATGGAAGCGCTGGCCACCGGCACCTGCTCGAAGTGGGTAAACACCGCGTCCAGCGGTTTGCCGAAGGCGCGTTCGATGGTCGCCACCGCCACCGCGCTGGGGAACGGCGGCACCCGGTCTTGCAGGCGGGCCAGCTCGTCGGCGATGTCGGGCGGCAACAGGTCGCGCCGGGTGGACAGCACCTGGCCGAACTTCACGAAGATGGGCCCGAGCCGCTCGAGTGCCTCGCGCAACCGCTCGCCACGCGGTGCGTCCAGGTTGCGGCCAATGGAAACGATGCGCGTGATCAGCCGCAGCGCCGGCCGCTGGAAGCTGGAGAGCACCAGCTCGTCCAGCCCATAACGAAACACCACCCAGACGATAAAGACGCCGCGAAACAGGCGACTCATGCCGCGTGTCCGTCACCGTGCCCAGGAGCGTCCGCAGCAGGCCGGCGCCCGGCAAATCCCTTGACCGCCGAGGCCGCACTGCGCGCGAAACGAACCAGGGTGTGCGCCGCCGCATCACCGAGAAAACGCGAGAGGTCTTCCTCCACGTCCCAGCGCACGTTGTCGACCAGCCACGCCACTTCGGCGGCCAGTTGCACGTCACCCTGAATGTCCACGCCCGGCTTGTCGCCCGACAACACCCGTTGGGCCATGTCAAAAGGCGAGGACTGGGTCAGGGTGACATTCAGCTCAGGCTGTGCGGCCCCCGAGGGGCGCTCCAGCAGACCGGCGGCCGTGGCCGCGAGCGTCAGATGAAAGTCGCCCCACTGCACCTTGACCGGCTTCCCCTTCTGGCGCTTGAGCCGCTGCTGTGCCTGCGGCTCCTGCATCAGCACATGGTTCAGAAACAGGACAACGCGGTTTTGCACCTCGTCCACCACCCATTCAGGGGGGCGGACGCTGCCCAGCAGGGACTGCAAAAAACCCAGCGGAGACGTGGCGCTGGACCCGGGCGGAGAAACGGGGGATTCATTTTTCATGGTTGCTCCGATTTTGAGGGATAACGCCCGCGGCTCCGGGAATCGGGACCGAACCACCGGCTGCGACACCGGCGCCGCACCGCCTCATTGCAGGGCTTGAACGCCCGCCACCAGCCAGCCACCGGCGTTCGACTTGGGCCGGGTGATGTTCCACACCTCGCGAAACGGGTTGGGCCCAGACGACATGTCTTCGCGAATCAGGCCGGAGAACTCGACACTGGCCATGTAGTCGCTCGCCAGTTCTTCGATGCCCAGGAGCCGTGCCTCCAGCATCACCACCTCGGTCTTGTTGTCGCCGGCGCCGGCGTGCTCCCGTTCGACCAGTTGACTGCGGATCTCGGCAAGCATGCCGTCGGTCATCATGGCGCGCAAATTGGGGATGTCGGCCCGGTCCCAGGCGTCCTGCAGACTGACAAAATTCGCCTTGGACGCCTGCAGGAACCCGGCGGTGTCAAAGCCCTCCGGCACCCCCCATGGCGTGGCGTCCGCCAGCGCTGCGCCGGTCTTCGTGCCGTCGACCGGCGACACGGCCTGGTTTTCCCAAGGGCGGGCCGAAGCGTCGTTGCCCACGTTTTTCGGGCTGTAGCCCCGTGGCACGGGAACCGGGTCACCACCCTCTGAGGAGGAGGCATACGCGCCCGTTGTGGCCAGCGCGGGGGTGCTGCGGCGAGCCAATGTGCGGAACAGCGTCACCGCCAACAGCACCAGCGCCCCCCAGAGAAGCACCTGAGCAAACCCCTCGCCCAGACCCAGCGAAGACGCCAGCCAGACCAGACCCAACCCGGCGGCCACACCGCCCAACACCGTCCCCCAGGGTCGTCGAGAAGCGACGGTGGCAGCGGGACCCGCCACAGCCGGAGCTGCCGGGGACACGGCTGGCGACACGGGTGCCTGGGCAGCGGAGGGGTGTGTCACCTGACCCGACTGTTGGCCCACCGACGTGCCACTGCCCAGGCGTTTGGTCACCGCCTGCGACGAGCCCAGCACCATCATCAAGCCCACCAGCACCAACGACCACCACCTGCTCATTGCCCTTGCCCCTTGAATCTTGTTGTGCTCAACACTTGATGCCCACATGCAGCGCCACCACACCGGCGCTGAGGTTGTGCACATCCACGTGACCAAAGCCCACGGCCTTCATCAACTGCCTCAGTTCCTCTTGCCCTGGATGCATGCGGATGGACTCGGCGAGGTAGCGGTAGCTGTGCTCGTCGTTGGCCACCAGCTTGCCCAGCTTGGGAAGGATGTTGAACGAGTACCAGTCGTAGACTTTTTCAAGCGGCTTGGCCACCCGGGAGAACTCCAGCACCAGCAACTTGCCCCCAGGTTTGAGGCAACGCAGCATTTCGCCCAGCGCGTGGTCTTTGTTGGTCATGTTGCGCAGGCCGAAAGCCACCGTGATGATGTCAAACGACCCGCTGGCGAATGGCAACTTTTCGGCATCACACACCATGGTGGGCAATACCACGCCGAGGTCCAGCAGGCGGTTGCGCCCCTCGCTGAGCATCGCTTCGTTGATGTCGGTGTGCACCACACGCCCCGAGGGCCCGACCTTCTTGGCGAAGGCCAGCGACAGATCACCCGTTCCGCCGGCGATGTCGAGCACCTGATCGCCGGGCTGGGGATTCGCCACCGTGATCGTGTATCGCTTCCAAACGCGATGCAGGCCTGCCGACATGAGATCGTTCATCACGTCGTACTTGGACGCGACGGAATCGAACACGCTGCGCACGTGTTTCGCTTTGTCCTGCTCGTCGACCGTCTTGAATCCGAAATGGGTGGAGGCCATGGTGCTGTCCTAGTGAGAGTGGCTGCCGCAGGCCGAGCCTGGTTTTTCCGGCATGGCAGCGTCGCGGTCAACCCCCGCTTTCAAGAGGCGCTCCTGGTAGTCGGCCCACAACTCGTCCTGCTTCACACCGAGAAAGTACAGGTAGTCCCAGGAAAAGATGCCGCTGTCATGCCCGTCGCTGAAGGTCGGCTGCACCGCGTAGTTGCCCACAGCCTCCAGCGCCAGAATGCCGACCTCGCGTTTTCCGGTCTGCAGCACCTCCTGCCCCGGGCCGTGGCCCTGCACCTCGGCCGATGGCGAATACACCCGCATCAGCTCGAAAGGGATGCGGAAGTCGCTGCCGTCAGAGAAGCTCACCTGGAGCACACGCGACTGGCTGTGCACCGTGATGTCCTGCGGTGTCGGGGTGTTCTTGTCGAGTCCGGCCATGGCTGTCTCCTGTTGCGTTGCTTGTGATCAGACCAGCACGCGTTCGATGCCGCCCTGGTTGGCTTGTGCCACGTACTGTTGAAGCCAGTCTTTGCCCAGTATCTGGTTGGCCATCTCGACCACGATGTAGTCGGCTTCGAGCAGGCCGCTGTTCAGGTCGTCGCCATAGCGCGTCAGGCCTTGCAGACAGCTCGGGCACGAGGTCAGCATCTTGATGTTGTCCTGGGCGCCCACGGTGCCGGCGGCACGCAGCTGCGCCTCGCCCTTCTTGATTTCTTCTTCCTTGCGAAAGCGGATTTGGGTCGAAATGTCGGGCCGCGTCACGCCCAGCGTGCCGCTCTCACCGCAGCAGCGCTTGCTCTCGATCACGTTGTCGCCCACCAGCGCCTTCACCGTCTTCATCGGGTCCTGCAGCTTCATGGGCGTGTGGCAGGGGTCGTGGTACAGGTAACCACCCTGCCCGGCCGGCAGCGTGATGCCCTTTTCCAGCAGGTATTCGTGGATGTCGATGATGCGGCAGCCGGGGAAAATCTTGTCGAACTCGTAGCCCTGCAGCTGGTCGTAGCAGGTGCCGCAGCTCACGACCACGGTTTTGATGTCCAGGTAGTTCAGCGTGTTGGCCACGCGGTGGAACAGCACGCGGTTGTCCGTGATGATCTTCTCGGCCTTGTCGAATTGGCCCGAGCCGCGCTGCGGATAGCCGCAGCACAGGTAACCGGGTGGCAGCACGGTCTGCACGCCCGCGTGCCAGAGCATGGCCTGCGTGGCCAGGCCGACCTGGCTGAACAGGCGCTCCGAGCCGCAGCCGGGGAAATAGAACACCGCCTCGGTCTCGGCGGTGGTGCCCACCGGGTTGCGGATGATGGGCACGTAGTCCTTGTCTTCGATGTCCAGCAGCGCGCGCGCCGTCTTCTTGGGCAGGCCGCCCGGCATCTTCTTGTTGATGAAGTGGATCACCTGCTCTTTGATCGGCGCGGGGCCGAGCGTGGCCGGCGGCGCGCTGGTCTGCTTGCGCGCGGCGAGCGTCATCACCTTGTTGGCCAGGCGCTGGGCCTTGAAGCCCACGTCCACCATGGCCGAGCGCATGAACTTGATGGTCTCGGGGTTGGTGGCATTCAGAAAGAACATGGCCGCGGCGTTGCCCGGGCGGAAACTCTTCTGCCCCATCTTGCGCAACAGGTTGCGCATGTTCATGGTCACGTCGCCGAAGTCGATCTTGACCGGGCACGGACTCAGGCACTTGTGGCAGACCGTGCAGTGGTCGGCCACGTCTTCGAACTCTTCCCAGTGCTTGATGCTGATGCCACGCCGCGTCTGCTCTTCGTACAGGAAGGCCTCGACCAGCAGCGAGGTGGCCAGGATCTTGTTGCGCGGCGAATAGAGCAGGTTGGCGCGCGGCACGTGCGTGGCGCAAACCGGTTTGCACTTGCCGCAGCGCAGGCAGTCCTTGACCGAATCGGCAATGGCGCCGATGTCGCTCTGCTGCATGATCAGCGACTCATGGCCCATCAGGCCGAAGCTGGGCGTGTAGGCGTTTGAGAGGTCCGCGCTGCGAAGGTTGGCATCGGCGGCCAGACCGTTCACGCCCGACAGGTCGCGCAGCAGTTTGCCCTTGTTGAAGCGGCCTTCCGGGTCCACCTTGGCTTTGTATTCCGCGAACGGACGCAGCTCGTCGTCGGTCAAAAATTCCAGCTTGGTGATGCCGATGCCGTGCTCACCCGAGATCACGCCGTCCAGGCTGCGCGCCAGCACCATGATGCGGCCCACCGCTTCGTGCGCGGTCTGCAGCATCTGATAGTCGTCGCTGTTGACCGGGATGTTGGTGTGCACGTTGCCGTCACCGGCGTGCATGTGCAGCGCTACCCAGACCCGCCCCTTGAGCACGCGCTGGTGGATGGCCGTGCATTCGGTCAGGATCGTGGCGAACGCCGCGCCATTGAAGATGCCTTGCAGCGGCGCACGGATCTGCGTCTTCCAGCTCGCGCGCAAGGTATGGTCCTGCAGCTGAGGGAACAGGGTGTCCACGTCTCGCAGCCAGCCAGCCCACAGCGAGCGCACCTCGCGCACCAGCGCCAGCGCCTGCTGCACGCGGTCTTCCAGCAGTTCGGCGCTGGGGATGTCGTTGGCGTCGTCCGTCTTGCCCAGCGGCAACTGGCCGCGGGTGAAGAACGCCTCCAGCGCCTCACAGAGCTTGAGCTTGTTGCGCAGCGAGAGCTCGATGTTGATGCGCTCAATGCCTTCGGTGTACTCGCCCATGCGCGGCAGCGGGATCACCACGTCTTCGTTCACCTTGAAGGCGTTGGTGTGTTTGCTGATGGCCGCGGTGCGCTTGCGGTCGAGCCAGAATTTCTTGCGCGCTTCGGCGCTGATGGCCACGAAGCCTTCGCCACTGCGGCCGTTGGCCAGGCGGATCACCTCGCTGGTGGCACGGGCCACGGCGTCGGCGTCGTCGCCCACGATGTCGCCCACCAGCACCATCTTGGGCAGCGTGCCGCGCTTGCTCTTGGTCGCGTAGCCCACGGCCTTGAGGTAACGGTCGTCCAGGTGCTCCAGGCCGGCGAGGATGGCACCGCCAGGGCGCTTCATCTCGGCGAACATGAAGTCCTTGATGTCCACGATGGACGGCACGCAGTCCTTGGGATTGCCGAAGAACTCCAGGCACACGGTGCGCACGTGTTGCGGCATGCGGTGCACCAGCCAGCGCGCACTGGTGATCAGGCCGTCGCAGCCTTCCTTCTGGATGCCCGGCAGGCCGGCCAGGAACTTGTCGGTCACGTCCTTGCCCAGGCCTTCCTTACGGAAGGTCGAGCCGGGAATCACCAATTGCTCGGTGCGCAGCAGCGTCTTGCCGTTGGCTTCGAAGTACTTGAGTTCAAAGGTGGCAACTTTGGCATCGTGAATCTTGCCGCGGTTGTGGTCCAGGCGCGTGACTTCGAGCCATTGCGCCTGCGGCGTCACCATGCGCCAGCTCACCAGGTTGTCCAGCGCCGTGCCCCAGAGCACGGCCTTCTTGCCGCCAGCGTTCATGGCGATGTTGCCGCCCACGCACGAGGCTTCTGCCGAAGTCGGGTCCACCGCGAACACATGGCCGGCGCGCTCGGCCGCATCGGCCACGCGCTGCGTCACCACACCGGCTTCGGTCCAGATCGTGGGCAGCGGCTCGGCGTGGCCGGGTACGGTCACGAACTCCACCTCGGTCATGGCTTCGAGCTTTTCGGTGTTGATCACCGCGCTCTTCCAGGTCAGCGGGATCGCGCCACCGGTGTAGCCGGTGCCGCCGCCGCGCGGCACGATGGTCAGGCCGAGTTCGAAACAGCCACGCACCAGCTCGGCCATCTCGACCTCGGTGTCGGGGGTCAGCACCACGAACGGGTATTCCACGCGCCAGTCGGTGGCGTCGGTCACGTGCGACACGCGCGACAGGCCATCGAACTTGATGTTGTCTTTGGCGGTCAGGCGGCGCAGCGCCTTGGTGGCGCGCTGGCGCAGCGCGGCCATCTCCTCGAACGAGCGGGCAAAACTGTCCACCGCCCCACGGGCCGCCGTCAGCAGCTCGGCCACCAGCGCGTCGCGCGCGGCATCGTCCTGCGGCGTGCGGCGCTTCTGCACCTCCCCCAGGCGGTGGTGCAAGGCGTCCACCAGCGCGCCGCGGCGCTTGGGGTTGTCCAGCAGATCGTCCTGCAAATACGGGTTGCGCTGCACCACCCAGATGTCGCCCAGCACCTCGTACAACATGCGCGCCGAACGGCCGGTGCGGCGTTCGCCCCGCAGACCATCCAGCAGGCTCCAGGCCCGGGCACCGAGCAGCCGAAGCACAATTTCACGATCTGAAAACGACGTGTAGTTGTAGGGGATTTCGCGCAGGCGCGGCGCGTCCTCGGTGGTGGTTTCCAGGAGCGAGAGCGGCGTGGGGGCGTTCATTTGAGATGGCAAACGATCAGCAGAAAACGCTGAACCGACGATGGTACCGCAGCGCAACAAGACACACCCTTCTCATGGAAACCCCGTGTTGTCACGCCACTGAAACGGCTGTGCAATGGTTTGGTACGCAAAGCCCCTAGGCTCGGCCGATTCATTCAACCCCCCAGGAGCATCCCATGCGCCAGCGCTTCACCCGCATCGCCACCGCCGTGGCACTGACCGCCGTCTTTGGTGGCACCGCCCAGGCACAAACCGACATCCAGTGGTGGCACTCCATGACGGCGGTCAACGGCGAATGGGTGAACGACCTCGCCAAGCAGTTCAATGAGAGGCAGAAGGACTACCGCATCGTGCCCACCTTCAAGGGCACCTACGACGAGTCCATGACGGCGGCCATCGCGGCCTTCCGCGCCGGCAACGCGCCCCACATCCTGCAGGTGTTCGAAGTGGGCACGGCGACCATGATGGCCAGCAAGAGCGCCATCGTGCCGGTCGGTCAGGTGATGAAAGACGCTGGCTACAAGTTCGACCCCTCGGTCTACATCCCGGCCGTGGCGGGCTACTACACCGCGCCCAACGGCCAGATGCTGAGCTTCCCGTTCAACAGCTCGACCACGGTGTTCTACATCAACAAGGACGCCTTCAAGGCTGCTGGCATGGACGCCAGCCAGCCACCCACGACCTGGCCCGAGGTGGCCCTGGCGGCGGCCAAGCTCAAAGCCAGCGGCCACAAGTGCCCCTTCACCACCGCCTGGCAGGGCTGGACCCAGCTGGAGAGTTTCTCGACGTGGCACAACGTCGAACTCGCCACCCAGCGCAACGGCCTGGGCGGCGCCAGCGCGCGGCTGGTGGCCAACTCGCCGCTGCACGTGCGCCACATCGAAAACCTCTCGAACATGGCCAAGCAAGGCCTGTTTGTCTACAAGGGCCGAGCCAACGTGCCCGAGGCGAGCTTTGTGTCGGGCGAGTGCGCCATGATTTCAACCTCGTCAGGTTTCTACGGCAACGTGGCCAAGAACGCCAAGTTCGCCTACGGTCTGGCCACCCTGCCCTACTACCCCGACGTGCCGGGCGCACCCCAGAACACCGTGATCGGCGGCGCCAGCCTCTGGGTGCTTTCGGGCAAGAAGGCGCCTGAATACAAGGGCGTGGCCGCCTTCTTCGACTTCCTGTCCAACGCCGATGTGCAATCCGCCAGCCACAAGCGCACCGGCTACCTGCCCATCACCATGGCCGCGTTCAAGCTGACCGAGCAGTCGGGTTTCTACAAGCAGAACCCCGGCACCGACACCGCCGTCAACCAGATGATCCGCAAAACCACCGACAAGTCGCGCGGCATCCGCCTGGGCAACTACGTGCAGATCCGCGCCATCGAGGACGAAGAGCTGGAGCAGGTCTGGGCCGGCAAGAAGTCGGCCAAGGAAGCGCTGGACGCGGTGGTCAAACGCGGCAACGAGTTGCTCGAACGTTTCGAAAAGGCCAACAAGTCCTGACCCCGGGCGACTGACCCGTGGCCGCAGAAAAGAAGGTCGTATTCCGGTCGGCCTGGTTGCCCTGGCTGCTGATCGCGCCGCAGCTGCTGGTGGTGTCGGTGTTCTTCTTCTGGCCTGCCGGCCAGGCGCTGCTGCAGTCCCTGCAGCAGTCGGACGCCTTCGGCACGACGGTGGAATGGGTCGGGCTGGAGAACTTCCGCAACCTCTGGAACGACGAGAGCTACCTCGCATCGTTCCAGACCACCGCCATCTTCTCGGTGCTGGTGGCCTTCTTCGGCATCAGCCTGGCGCTGCTGCTGGCCGTGTTTGCCGACCGGGTGGTCAAAGGCACCCTGATCTACCGCACCCTGCTGATCTGGCCCTATGCGGTGGCGCCGGCAGTGGCGGGTGTGGTGTGGCTGTTTCTGTTCTCGCCAGGCATCGGCGTGCTGCCCTACGCCCTGCGCCACATCGGCTTCGAGTGGAACTCGCTGCTCAACAGCAACCATGCCATGGCGCTGATCGTGATGGCGTCGGTGTGGAAGCAGATCTCCTACAACTTCCTGTTTTTCCTGGCCGGCCTGCAGTCCATTCCCAAGTCGCTGATCGAGGCGGCAGCCATCGACGGCGCGCGCCCCTGGCGCCGCTTCTGGACCATCCAGTTCCCGCTGCTCTCGCCGACCACCTTCTTCCTGCTGGTGATCAATATCGTCTACGCCTTCTTCGACACCTTCGCCATCGTCGACGCCGCCACCAAGGGCGGCCCAGGCAAGGACACGGCCATTCTGGTCTACAAGGTGTATTTCGACGGCTTCAAGGCCATGGACCTCGGCGGTTCGGCCGCGCAGTCGGTGGTGCTGATGGTGATCGTAATTGCGCTCACCGTGGTGCAGTTCCGCTTCGTCGAAAAGAAAGTGACGTATTGATCCCCCCCGCGCCGCTTCGCGTCACCCCCCAGGGGGCGGCACTGGCCGTCTGGCAAAGCCAGTCCGGCGGTGCCCTGGGAGGCGCTTTTTCTTGCGAAGCGGGATGGGGCTCTGGCACCGCAAAAAAGTGAACGAGAACACACACCATGGTTGAACAACGCGGCGGCCTGCGCTGGCTGGCCCATGCCATCCTGGTCTTGGGGGTGCTGGTCATGGCGCTGCCGGTCTACATCACCTTCATCGCCTCGACCCACACCATGGACGCGGTGGTGCAGGTGCCCATGCCCCTGCTGCCCGGCGCGGAGCTGGTGGACAACTACCGCATCGCGCTGTTCGGCGGGCGCACCGGCACCGGCACCCACGCCGCCGTGGGCCGCATGATGACGGTCAGCTTCATCAGCGCCATGGTGATCGCGCTGGGCAAGATCGGCATCTCGCTGCTCTCGGCCTTTGCCATCGTCTACTTCCGCTTCCCGCTGCGGCAGTTCTTCTTCTGGGCGATTTTTGTCACGCTCATGCTGCCGGTCGAGGTGCGCATTGGGCCGACCTACCAGGTGGTCGCCGACCTGGGGCTTCTCAACACCTACGCAGGCCTGACCGTGCCGCTGATCGCGTCGGCCACCGCCACCTTCCTGTTCCGCCAGTTCTTCCTGACCGTGCCTGACGAGCTGGTCGAGGCGGCGCGCATCGACGGCGCGGGCCCGATGCGCTTCTTCTTTGACGTGCTGCTGCCGCTCTCGGCCACCACCATGGCCGCGCTGTTCGTGATCCAGTTCATCTACGGCTGGAACCAGTACCTCTGGCCGCTGCTCGTGACCACCGAAGAAAACATGTACCCGGTGGTGATCGGCATCAAGCAGATGATTTCCGGCGGAGACGCGCAAACCGAATGGAACATCGTCATGGCCACCGCCATGCTCGCCATGCTGCCGCCGGTGGCGGTGGTGCTGCTGATGCAGAAATGGTTCGTCAAGGGCCTGGTCGACACCGAGAAATGAGGGCCACCGAGGCGCTCAGGAACACATCCACATGGCATCCATCCAGCTCACCCAACTGATCAAGCGCTACGGCAAAGGCCTGGGCGCCAACCAGGTGATCCACGGCGTCAACGCGCTCATCCACGACGGCGAGTTCGTCGTGATCGTCGGGCCCTCGGGTTGCGGCAAATCCACCCTGCTGCGCATGGTGGCCGGGCTGGAAGAGGTGAGCGAGGGCGAGATCCGCATCGGCGACCGTGTGGTGAACCGGCTGGAGCCCGCCGACCGCGACATCGCCATGGTGTTCCAGAACTACGCGCTGTACCCGCACATGAGCGTGTACGACAACATGGCCTATGGCCTGAAGATCCAGAAGATGCCGGCGGGCGAGATCCGCCAGCGCGTGGACAAGGCCGCTGCGATCCTGGAGCTGGGCCACCTGTTGCAGCGCAAGCCGCGCGAGCTCTCGGGCGGGCAGCGCCAGCGCGTGGCCATGGGCCGCGCCATCGTGCGCCAGCCTCAGGTGTTTCTGTTCGACGAACCGCTGTCCAACCTCGATGCCAAGCTGCGCGCGCAGACCCGGCTCGAAATCCAGAAGCTGCACCGCGAGCTGGGCATCACCTCGCTGTTCGTCACCCACGACCAGGTTGAGGCCATGACACTGGCGCAGCGCATGATCGTCATGAACGCCGGGCGCATGGAGCAGTTCGGCACGCCCGAAGACGTGTACGCCCGCCCCGCCACCACCTTCGTGGCCAGCTTCATGGGCTCACCGCCGATGAACCTGCTGAAAGACGTGCCCGGTGGCCGGGCCGGTGCGGTGCTGGGCGTGCGCCCCGAGCACCTGGACATCGGCGACGGGGGCTGGGCGGTGCAGATCGAAGCCGTGGAAATGCTGGGCGCCGAGCGGCTGGTGTATGCCCGGCTGGGCGACGAGAGCCTGGTGATCCGCATCCACGAGGACCAGGGTGCCCCTGCGCTGGGCGCTACCATCCATGTTCAGCCGCGCGCTGATCGTCTGCACTGGTTCGACGCCGCGAGCGGCCAGCGACGACCCGACGCTCCCTGAGACGAGCGCCGGGCCGTTCCCCAACCCGCCTGCACCGCACAGCCCACAGGGCGAAGGCATGCCCATGACCGCCACCGACAACGCTCTCCAATCCTGGCCCTACCCCTGCTGGATCGCCCACCGCGGCGCCGGCAAGCTGGCCCCGGAAAACACCCTCGCCGCCTTCCGCCTCGGCGCGGCCCACGGCTACCGCATGTACGAATGCGACGCCAAACTGAGCGCCGACGGCGTGGTCTTCCTGCTGCACGACGACACGCTGGAGCGCACCAGCAACGGCCACGGCGTCGCAGGCGACCAGCCGTGGACGGCGCTGAGCCAGCTCGACGCCGGTGGCTGGCACTCGCGCAGGCACGCGGGCGAACCGCTGCCCACCCTGGAGGCCGTAGCGCGGTTCTGCCAGGCCAACCACCATGCGCTCAACATCGAGATCAAGCCGACCACGGGCACCGAACTGGTCACCGGGCGCGCAGTGGCCCAAGCGGTTCTGCGGCTCTGGCACCTGCCGCCGAACGGCAGCGCGACCCTGCCCGACGGGCGCCCCACACCACTGCTGACCTCGTTCCAGCCCGAGGCGCTCGCGGGCGCACAGGCGGTGGCGCCCGGTGTGCGCAGGGGCCTGCTGCTCGAATCGCTGTGGACCGGCTGGCTGGACGTGGCGGTCGGGCTCGGCTGCGAAGCCGTGGTGTGCGATCAGGTGCTGTGGGACGCCATCACAGTCGCGCAGGTGCGGCAGGCGGGCATGCGCTGCCTGGCCTACACCGTCAACGAGCCGGCAGCGGCCCAGCGCCTGCTGGACCTGGGTCTCGACGGAATCATCACCGACCGGGTTGATCTGTTCCCGCCGGGCTGATCACCCCTGCAGCCCGCAAGTCAGCGGCTTCGGTTCCACCAGGCCACCGAGGCCTGCACCAGCACCAGGGCGGTGTAGGTGAACATCTTGCCGTCGCGCCCGAAAACGATCAGGCCCGCCACCAACACCGCCAAGCCCGAACCCAACAGCATCAGCGCCTCGGTGCGTGACGACCAGCGGGCTGAGCGTGCCCGTTTCCACAGGCGGGGCGCGATCCACAACACCGTGGCCAGGCCCAGGGCCGGCGCCAGAAAGCCGGCCAGATGCCCCAACAAGTCGAAAAAAGTCATTCTTTGTGGTCCGGGGCGTTCATAGGGAGGCGCAATTTTATAATCGGCCCATGTCTGTCTGGACGCTCGGCATCAATCACCACACGGCTCCGCTCGATCTGCGGGGCCGTTTTGCGTTCGCGCTCGACCAGATCCAGCCCACCTTGAACGGCTACCGCCAGAGCCTGGTCCGCCAGCCCGAGGCCACGCTGCTCTCCACCTGCAACCGCACCGAGCTGTACGGCGCGGGCGACCAGTCCGCCGTGGAGCCCACCCTGGTCTGGCTGGCCCAGACCGGCGGCGTGAGCACCCATGTGCTCAAAGAACATGCCTATGTGTTGCGTGAAGGCGAGGCGGCGCGCCACGCCTTCCGCGTCGCCAGCGGCCTGGACAGCATGGTGCTGGGCGAGGCGCAGATCCTCGGTCAGATGAAAGACGCCGTGCGCGCCGCCGACGAGGCCGGCGCCCTCGGCACCACGTTGCACCAGTTGTTCCAGCGCTCCTTCTCGGTGGCCAAGCAGGTGCGCAGCTCCACCGAAATCGGCGCCCACTCGATCAGCATGACCGCCGCCGCCGTGCGCCTGGCCAGCCAGCTGTTCGAAGACCTGAAAGACATCAAGGTGCTGTTTGTCGGCGCCGGCGAGATGATCGAACTCGCCGCCACCCACTTCGCCGCCAAGACGCCCAAAGCCATGGCCATCGCCAACCGCACGCTGGAGCGCGGCGAGAAGCTGGCCGGGCGCTTCGGCGCCGAGGTGCTGCGCCTGGCCGACATCCCGGATCGCCTCCACGAATACGACGCCGTGATCAGCTGCACCGCCAGCACCCTGCCCATCATCGGGCTCGGTGCTGTGGAGCGCGCGCTCAAGAAGCGCAAACACCGTCCCATGTTCATGGTCGATCTGGCCGTGCCGCGCGACATCGAGATCGAGGTCAAGGGCCTGAGCGACGTCTATCTGTACACCGTGGACGATCTGGCCAGCGTGGTCCAGACGGGCAAAGACAACCGCCAGGCCGCCGTGGCGCAGGCCGAGGCCATCATCGACGCGGGCGTGCTCAGCTTCATGCACTGGCTGGACCAGCGCGACCCGGACAAGGGCGGCGTGGTGCCACTGATCCAGCAGATCAACGCCCAGGCCGACAGCTGGCGCGCGGCGGAACTGGCCCGTGCGAAAAAACTGCTGGCCAAAGGTGAGCCGGTCGAAGCCGTGCTCGAAGCCCTGTCCAAGGGCCTGACGCAGAAAATGCTGCACGGCACCCTGGCCGAGCTGCACGCGGGCGACGCCCAGACCCGCGCCGCCACCGCGCACACCGTCTCGCGCCTGTTCCTGCGCGAAAAGTCCTAGCGACGGGGCCCCGGGCGCCCGGCGCCCCGGCACGGCCCGTCGGCCCCGTGCATCCACCCCGCTGCCGTCGCCTTTCTTCTTTCCCGCATGAAACCCTTTGTCCGTGACACCCTCCTGCGCCAGCGCGCCCGCCTGCACGAACTGGACGCCCTGCTCTCGGCACCCGACGTGGTCAGCGACATGGAGCGCTTTCGCGCGCTGAGCCGTGAGCACGCCGACGCCTCGGTGATCGTCGAGGTGTTCAACCGCCACGAACAGCGCGAGGCCGACCTGGACGCCGCAAACGGCATGCTGACCGACCCCGACATGGCCGAGATGGCCGAAGAAGAAGTCGGCGCCGCCAAGGTCGACCTGGAGCGGATCGACGCCGAACTGCAGCAACTGCTGCTGCCCAAGGACCCCGACGATGCGCGCCCGGCCTTCGTCGAAATCCGCGCCGGCACCGGCGGCGACGAGTCAGCGCTGTTTGCGGGCGACCTGGCGCGCATGTACACCCGCTACGCCGACAGCCAGGGCTGGACCACCGAGATCGTGAGCGAGTCGCCCAGCGAACTGGGCGGCTACAAGGAGGTGGTGCTGCGCATGGCGGGGCGCGGCCCGGGTGCCGCCGTCTACGGTCAGATGCGCTTTGAATCGGGCGGCCACCGCGTGCAGCGCGTGCCCGTGACCGAAACCCAGGGCCGCATCCACACCAGCGCAGCCACCGTGGCCGTGATGCCCGAGCCGGATGAGGCCTTCGCGGTCAAGCTCAACCCCGCCGAACTGCGCATAGACACCTACCGTGCCAGCGGCGCCGGTGGTCAGCACATCAACAAGACCGACTCGGCCGTGCGCGTGACGCACTTGCCCACCGGCATCACCGCCGAGTGCCAGGACGGCCGCAGCCAGCACAGCAACAAGGCCAAGGCCCTGCAGGTGTTGCAGGCCCGCCTGCAGGAAAAAGACCGCAGTGAGCGCGCCGCCAAAGAAGCCGCCACGCGCAAGGGCCTGGTGGGCAGCGGCGACCGCAGCGACCGCATCCGCACCTACAACTTCCCTCAGGGCCGCCTCACCGACCACCGCATCAACCTCACGCTGTACAAGCTGCTGATGGTGATGGAAGGTGATCTGGGCGACGTGATCCATGCGCTGCAGGTGGCGCGAGGCACGGAACTGCTGGCGGAACTGGAAGGGAAAATATGACCCCCCTGCGCCGCTTCGCGGCTTCCCCCCAGGGGGACGCACTTGGTGGCCCGGCAAAGCCGGTTCCACGGGCGCCCTGGATGGGGCTCCCCCCATGACGCTGGCCGACGCTCTGAAACAAGCAGCAGCCGCAGGTCTGGACCGGCTCGACGCCCAGATGCTGCTGCTGCTGGCGCTGGGGCGCGACATGAATGATCGCGCCTGGCTGTTAGCGCACGACACCGACCCCATGCCCACCGACGCCGCAGCGCGCTGCGCCGAACTGGTGCACCGCCGCCTGGCCGGTGAACCTGTCGCCTACCTGGCAGGCGAAAAGGACTTCTTCGGCCTGCACCTTCGGGTGGACGCCCGCGTGCTGGTGCCCCGTCCCGACACCGAAACGCTGGTGCAGTGGGCGCTGGACGCCTTGCCCCTCAACGCCGCGCGGTGTCTGGACCTGGGCACCGGCAGCGGCGCCATCGCCCTGGCCGTGAAATCGCAGCGACCCGACGTGGCGGTGACCGCCACCGACACCAGCACGGGCGCCCTGGCGGTGGCCCGCGCCAACGCGGAACGCCTGGGTCTCACGGTGGATTTTTGCAGCGGCTTCTGGCTGCAGGCCGTGCCCGGCCAGCGCTTCGACGTGATCGCCAGCAACCCGCCTTACATCGCTGAAGGCGACCAGCACCTGGCCGCCCTCACGCACGAACCCATGAGCGCACTCACGGCAGGGCCCGACGGGCTGGACGACATCCGCACCATCGTGGCGCAGGCGCCGGGTGCCCTGCTCCCCGGTGGGTGGCTGCTGCTGGAGCACGGACACGATCAGGCGGCCGCCGTGCGCGCCCTGCTGCAGCAGCAAGGCTTCGAGCGGGTTGGCAGCCGCACCGATCTGGCGGGCATCGAACGCTGCAGCGGCGGCATCTGGCCGCAGCAGCGATAATCATGGCCATCCCGAGCCACGACCGGCCCGCCCCGATCAGGAGTTTTTTGCCATGAGCGACGCCCAGACCCAAATCGACCAACTGGTCAAATCCAATGACATCGTGCTCTTCATGAAGGGCAACGCCAGCTTTCCGATGTGCGGCTTCTCTGGCCGCGCGATCCAGATCATCAAAGCCTGCGGCGTCGATCCCAAAACGGTGAAAACCGTCAACGTGCTGGAAGACGAAGGCATCCGCCAGGGCATCAAGACCTACAGCAGCTGGCCCACCATCCCGCAGCTCTATGTCAAGGGCGAGTTCATTGGCGGCTCCGACATCATGATGGAGATGTACGAGTCGGGTGAACTGCAAAAAGTCATCAACGGCCAAGCCTGACACCGCCTTCACCTAGCGACAGCCGCCTTCGGGCGGCTTTGTTGTTTCTGGACGGCTCACGGGCTGAGGCATTTCACACGGCCCGGGCCGATTCAAAAGAATGCGCGGTCTTTCAAGGGTTCATTCCGCATTGAGGCCAGGCATGTCTTGTGCTTGAATGAAAGCGTTGCCGAACCCTTCAAGGAGAACCGCATGAGCTCACGCAGCCTGGTCGCTTCACCCTCCCTCGGACTGCCCATCGCCCAGATGCGCAGCGTGTTCAGTGCCAGCGAGGTCGAGCGCAAGCTCGCCCACCTGCAGGCCAGCGGCAACGAACGCGAATACGAAGGCCTGCGCAACACATGGCAGCGCATGCTGGAACGCGGTTCGCAACGCTTCGCCGTCAAGCCCTCAGGTGTGCCCGACATGGCACCGCTCTACGACCTGCTGCCCAATTTTGGTGAGGTGCTGGACGACGTGAAGCGCCACGTTGCCCTGAGCCAGGACAGCCACGATGGCCTGGAGGTCACGCCCATCCTGCTGCTCGGCCCGCCCGGCGTGGGCAAAACCCACTTCGCCAAACAGATCGCCGACCTGCTGGGTACCAGCATGAGCTTGGTACCCATGAGTTCCATGACGGCCGGCTGGTTGCTCTCGGGCTCCTCATCCCAGTGGAAAGGCGCCAAGCCTGGCAAGGTGTTCGAGGCGCTGGTCGATGGCCAGTACGCCAACCCCGTGATCGTGGTGGACGAAATTGACAAGGCCAGCGCCGACGCGCAGTACGACCCGCTGGGCGCGCTGTACAGTCTGCTGGAGCACGACACGGCACAGAACTTCGTGGACGAGTTCGCCGAGGTGCCCATCGATGCGAGTCAGGTGATCTGGATTACCACCGCCAACGACGAACGCACCATTCCCGCGCCGATCCGCAATCGCATGAACGTGTTCGAAATCGCGACGCCCTCGCCCGAAGCGGCTCGCAAGATCGCGGCCCACCTGTACCGCGGCATCCTCGGTGAACACGACTGGGGACAACGATTCGATCCCGAACCCTCCAGCGACGTGCTGGACCAGCTCGCCATCATGGCCCCGCGCGAGATGCGCCGCGCGCTGGTCACCGCATTCGGCAATGCGCGACTGGACAACCGCTACTGCGTGGAGGCCGATGACCTTCCGAAGACGGGCTCAGGCAAGGCGCGGATCGGATTCCTGCAATGAGCTGAGACTCAAGCGTCTTGGTGAACCCAGTTCTTCGCCGCTGCATACACGGCGTTCGGATACTGCGGTTGCCCCCGGCTGCCGTTGTAGCGACCCAGCGCCAGATGGGTGTTGCCCCGCTCGCGGTCCAGATAGTGGCGCAGGATCACGCAGCCGAAGCGGATGTTGGTCTGCATGTGGAACAACCGCGTCGGGTCGCCGTCGCCGATCACGCGCGACCAAAACGGCATGATCTGCATGTAGCCGCGAGCGCCCACGCGTGAAATGGCGAACTTGCGGAACGCGCTCTCAACCTGGATCAAACCCATCACCATGGTGGTGTCCAGGCCGGCGCGGCGCGACTCGTACCAGACGGTCTGCAGGAACTCGATGCGGGTCTGGAAATCGGGCTTCTTTTTCTTCAGGCGCTCACTCATGGTGCCCAGCCAGCGCAGATAGGCGAGGCGCTGATTGATGTCGAAGAACTCGGGCACCGGCGGCGCGCTGTTGGCAATGGCCGAGCTGAGTGCCGAGCGAACCGAATCGGCCAGCGGCTCTTCTGCCTGGCGGCCGGCCTGGGCCGGGCCAGCGGTCAGCCAGCCGGCCGCACCGAGGGCCGCGCCGCGCAGCAGCCAGAGACGGCGGCTGGTCCCGGACGCTTCGGCATCCATCACCACATCAAAGGGCTGCAAGCTCACACGCCCAGACGGTCTCGCATGAAGGCCATCGCCTCGGCCACCGGCACCTTCGTTGCTGCCGCATCGCGGCGGTGCTGGTACTCGAGCATGCCCTCTTTGAGACCGCGATCACCAATGGTCACGCGGTGCGGCACGCCGATCAGTTCCCAGTCGGCAAACATGGCGCCCGGGCGCTCGCCGCGGTCGTCAATGATCACGTCGATGCCCGCAGCCAGAAGACCTTGGTAGAGATCGTCAGCGGCGGCCTTCACCGCCTCGCTGCGATCAGCACCCACGGGGCACACCACCACGGTGAAAGGCGCGATGGCGTCGGGCCAGATGATGCCGCGCTCATCGTGGTTCTGCTCGATGGCCGCCGCCGGCAGGCGCGTGATGCCAATGCCGTAACAGCCCATCTCGAAGTGCCGGGGCTTGCCGTCGTCGGCAAGAAAGGTGGCGTTCATGGCCTTGCTGTACTTGGTGCCCAGGTAGAACACATGGCCCACCTCGATGCCGCGCTCGATGGCGAGCACGCCTTGGCCGTCGGGCGAGGCGTCGCCTTCGACCACGTTGCGGATATCAGCCACGAATTCGGGCTCGGGCAGGTCACGCCCCCAGTTGACACCCGTCATGTGGAAGTCCGGCTCATTGGCGCCACAGATCCAGTCGGCCAGCACGGCCGCCTCCCGGTCCACCACCACCTTCACCGGCAGCTTCAGACCAATGGGGCCGAGGTACCCGGGCTTGCAGCCGAAGTGAGCATCGATTTCAGACAGGGTGGCAAAGCGGAAGCCGGCGCTCAGGCCCGGCAGCTTGTTGACCTTGACCTCGTTCATGCCGTGGTCACCGCGCAGCAGCAGCAGCCAGACCTGGCTCCGCGCGATTTCGCCTGCCTCGTTGAGCTCGTCGGTGGCCAGCACCAGCGACTTCACCGTGGTGGCCAGCGGCACACCCAGGAACTCCGCCACATCGGCGCAGGTGCTCTTGCCCGGTGTCGGCGTCTTGGCCATGGCGTTCGACGCCACAGCGCGCGGGCCGGTGGGCGCCAGCGCCTCGGCTTTTTCCATGTTGGCCGCGTAGTCGCTGGCCGGGCAGTAGACGATGGCGTCTTCACCCGTGGCCGCGATCACCTGGAACTCTTCGCTCAAGTCACCTCCGATGGCGCCACTGTCGGCCGCCACCGCACGGTAGCGCAAACCAAATCGGTCGAAGATGCGGCGGTAGGTGGCAGCCATCACCTGGTAGCTCGTCTTGGCGGCCGCTTCGTCGCGATCGAAGCTGTAGGCGTCCTTCATGATGAATTCCCGCCCGCGCATCAGGCCAAAACGCGGACGGCGCTCGTCGCGAAACTTGGTCTGGATCTGGTAGAAATTTTTCGGCAGCTGTTTGTGGCTGCGCAACTCCTGGCGAGCGATATCGGTGACCACTTCCTCGCTCGTGGGCTGCACGATGAAGTCGCGACCATGGCGGTCCTTGATGCGAAGCAACTCAGGGCCCATCTTGTCGAAACGCCCCGTCTCTTGCCAGTACTCCGCGGGCTGAACCACCGGCATGGCCAGCTCCACCGCACCGGCCCGGTTCATTTCCTCGCGGACAATCTTCTCCACCTTCTGGATCACCCGCAATCCCATCGGCATGTAGTTGTAGATGCCGGCGCCCAGCTTCTTGATCAGGCCTGCGCGGGTCATGAGCTGATGGCTGACCACTTCTGCATCGGCCGGCGCTTCTTTGAGGGTGGAGATAAAAAACTGCGAGGCTTTCATGGGCGAGGGCCGCCACAGGCGGCTGCGTGGGTCTGGACAATGGGAGGCACAAGGCCTGGAAGACGTCTTCGATGTCATCAAGACATCGGGATAAACCCGTCATTGCATCGCAACGGGAGAGCATCGCTTCGCAAGCCGCGAGGGGCGATGCATAATCCAGACAGTTCAAAAAATTTGGGGTTGATTATGCTTGACAGAGAAGGCTTCAGGCCCAATGTCGGCATCATTCTGCTCAACCAGAGAAACCAGGTGTTTTGGGGCAAGAGGATCCGATCCCACTCCTGGCAGTTTCCGCAAGGTGGCATAGACCGGGGCGAAACCCCCGAGCAGGCCATGTTCCGCGAGCTGCACGAAGAAGTGGGCCTCATGCCCGAACACGTGAACATCGTTGCCCGCACGCGGGACTGGTTGCGCTATGAAGTGCCGGACCGCTTCATCCGCCGCGATGCACGCGGGCATTACAAAGGTCAGAAACAGATCTGGTATTTGCTGCGACTGGTCGCACAAGACTGGAACTTGAACCTGCGCGCCACCAGCCATCCCGAGTTCGACGCCTGGCGCTGGCACGACTACTGGGTGCCACTGGACGTGGTCGTGGAATTCAAGCGGGGCGTGTACGAAATGGCGCTGACCGAGCTCGCGCGGTATTTGCCCAAGAACGAGCACCGGAACCGCTATTTGCGCGGTGCGGGCCGCCCGCGCTCACCAGAAGATGCCAACGACCTGATGCCCTTCATGGCCCAGAGTCCGCCCGGCATGGAGTTGCCACCCGGCGCCATGTTTGATCCAGATCCCCAGTTTGACTTGCGGAGCAACGGCCCCAAACCCTCCTGAAAAGGGTAGGCTCTCAAGACCGCGACAGCACCAGGTTGTCGCGGTGGATCATTTCCGGTTCGGCCGCATAACCCAGCAGGCGTTCGAAGTCACCTGAAGATCTGCGGCAAATCAGACGCGCCTCGGAGCTGGCGTAGTTGGCCAGCCCACGGGCGATTTCAGCACCCCGCGCGTCCCGCACCGCAATCACGTCGCCGCGTGAGAAATCGCCGGTGACTTCGGTCATACCGATCGGCAGCAGACTTTTGCCCTCCCCGGTGATCTTGTCCACCGCGCCATCATCCACCACCACCGCGC
The DNA here is from genome assembly GCF_002001205.1 of Hydrogenophaga sp. A37. Lineage (GTDB taxonomy): Bacteria > Pseudomonadota > Gammaproteobacteria > Burkholderiales > Burkholderiaceae_C > Hydrogenophaga. The sequence continues at coordinate 15,539 of NZ_MUNZ01000059.1, read as the reverse complement.
CGCGCATCTGAAGGTGGTCGGCCATCCACTGCTTGCGCGCCTGGTTCTTTCCGGTCTGCGCCACGAGACAGGTACCGATGGCCTCGCCCTCGCACAAGCGCTGCAACACGCGCGGCTCACGCCCCCAAGCGATGACGGTCGACGCGCCCGATCCGGCAGCGCGCTTGGCAGCCAGGATTTTGGTGATCATGCCGCCCTTGCCGATCCCGGAGCCAGCACCACCGGCCATGGTTTCGAGCTGTGGGTCGCCCGCACGGGCCAGATGCACGAAAGTGGCAGAAGGATCTCGGCGCGGATCGGCCGTGTACAGACCTTTTTGATCGGTCAGGATCACCAGTGCGTCGGCCTCCACCAAGTTGGCCACCAACGCGCCCAGGGTGTCGTTGTCACCGAACTTGATTTCGTCGTTGACGACGGTGTCGTTCTCATTGATGACGGGCACCACGCCCAGTTGCAACAAGGTCAACAGGGTGGACCGGGCGTTGAGGTAGCGCTCGCGGTCGGCAAGGTCGGCGTGGGTCAGCAGCACCTGCGCGCTGCCCACGCCACATTCGCGCAGCTTGGTTTCATACATCTGCACCAAGCCCATCTGGCCCACGGCCGCGGCGGCTTGCAGCTCGTTGATTTCTTTCGGTCGTGTGGTCCATCCCAGACGCTTCATACCCTCGGCCACGGCACCGCTGCTGACCATGATCAACTCACGGCCCTGCTTGACCAGCAAGGCCAGTTCTTCACTCCACTGCCCGATGGCCTGCTCGTCCAGCCCCCGACCCTCGTTGGTCACAAGGCTGGAGCCCACTTTGACCACAATGCGGCGCGCGGTCTTCAACACACTGGACACTTCAACCCGTTCGTTCACATTCGCAGCAACATCGGCCATGGGGTGTTTGGCTTTTCAGATGAATCAGACAAAAAAGACCGTGGCTCAGATACCGCGCGGATCATCCACAAAGCGGGGATCCACATCGACGGGCGCCTGGTGCGACTGGAACTCCCGTGCAAGGTACTCGTACACCGCCTGCACCAGCCGCTCGCAACCCTCACGGGTCAGCGCTGAAATCTCGAAAACGGGCCCTTTGTACTTGAGCCGTTTGACGATGTCCTTCACCAGCGCCTCACGCCCTTCTGCAGGAACCATGTCCAGCTTGTTGAGCACCAACCAGCGCGGTTTTTCAACCAGCTTGGCATCGAACTTCTTGAGCTCGGACACGATGGCCTTGGCCTGCACCACAGGATCAACACCTTCATCAAACGGCGCCACATCGAGCATGTGCAACAACACCCGGGTGCGCTGCAGGTGCCGCAAGAACTGATGACCCAGTCCTGCACCCTCGGAGGCGCCCTCGATCAGACCTGGCACATCGGCCACCACAAAGCTCTTTTCAGGCGCCACACGCACCACACCCAGGTTCGGGTAGAGGGTGGTGAACGGGTAGTCGGCGATCTTTGGTCGGGCGTTGGAAATGGCGGCGATCAGCGTGGACTTGCCCGCGTTGGGCATGCCCAGCAACCCCACATCGGCCAGCACCTTGAGTTCAAGTTTGAGCGAGCGTTTTTCACCCGACCAGCCCGGTGTCTTTTGCCTGGGCGCCCGATTGGTCGAACTCTTGTAATGCATGTTGCCAAACCCGCCGTCGCCGCCCTTGGCAATGACGATCTGCTCACCGGGCTGCAACAACTCGAACAGCACTTCATCGGTCTCGGCGTCCGCAATGATGGTGCCCACCGGCATCTTGAGCACGATGTCGTTGCCCTTGACACCAAACATGTCCGAGCCCTTGCCGTGTTCGCCACGCTCCGCCTCGAAACGCCGCGTGTAGCGAAAGTCGACCAAGGTGTTCAGGCTGGCATCGGCCACCGCGAAAACATGCCCACCGCGACCACCATCGCCACCGTCAGGTCCGCCAAATTCCTTGTACTTTTCATGCCGGAACGAGGCGCAGCCGTTGCCGCCATCGCCCGCAGCAACTTCAATCGTGGCCTCGTCAACAAATTTCATGACCTGTGTACCTGTAAAAACCAACACAAAAGGCCCGCATCGGCGGGCCTTTTACCTTCAAGACATCACCTGTGCCGCTTGAACCACCCCAGATTCATTGAATCAGAGGCGTTGCGACGACACAAACCGACCTCAGACCGGCGTGATGCTCACCACGTGACGGTTCAACTCGCCCTTGATGGCGAAGTTGACGTGACCATCGGCCGTGGCGAACAGGGTGTGGTCTTTGCCCACGCCCACGTTCAAACCAGGGTGAAACTTGGTGCCGCGTTGGCGCACGATGATGGAGCCGGCGCTGACCAGCTCACCACCAAACGCCTTCACACCGAGCATCTTGGGCTTGGAATCGCGCCCGTTTCGCGTTGAGCCGCCGCCTTTTTTCTGTGCCATGCTGACCTACTCCTCAGGCTGCGATCGACGAGATCTGCAGTTCGGTGAAATTTTGACGGTGACCTTGGCGCTTTTGGTAGTGCTTGCGACGGCGCATCTTGAAGATGCTGACCTTGTCGTGCCTACCATGAGCCAACACCGTGACCGTGACTGTTGCGCCGGAAACCAAGGGAGTGCCCACCTTGATCTCGCTGCCGTTACCGACAGCCAGAACCTGGTCAAACACGATCTCTTGGCCCACATCCGCAGCAATCTGTTCTACTTTAATTTTTTCGCCGGCAGCAACACGATATTGCTTGCCACCGGTTTTTATGACCGCGTACATATGAACCTCTTGAAAATTTTCCACGAATGGAATCCCGAAAGACGAATTTCTGCCGAGCTCGCGATTCTAGCATGGCCGGCCACTTGATTCAAGTCTGCGGAAATTGTGCATGCGGGCGCGCGGCAGCAAGAGGAATTGGAAGCCAGCCCCGAGGTGCAGCGGTGGTTCCTATAATCCATGCGAACAACCCGACCAACGGCCTTTGCCACCGCGCACTTTGACCTCCACCGAACTATCCACAGCCCACCCTCTGGACCTGATTCAGGAGGAAATGAAACACGTCGATTTGGTCATCGGCGCAAGGCTAAATACCGAGGTCCCTCTGGTGCGCGAGGTGGCGCAGTACATCATTTCAGCCGGCGGAAAGCGCTTGCGCCCTGCGCTTCTTTTGCTCGTTAGCGGCGCCCTCGGCAGCCGTCATGCGCACCGCCACACCTTGGCTGCGGTGATTGAGTTCATTCACACGGCAACGCTCTTGCACGATGATGTGGTCGACGAGTCGACGTTGCGAAGGGGTCGTGCCACTGCCAACGAACGGTTCGGCAATGCGCCAAGTGTCCTGGTGGGAGATTTCCTGTACTCACGCGCATTCCAGATGATGGTGGACGTGAACGACATGCGCATCATGCAAGTGCTCTCCGACGCCACCAACGTGATCGCCGAAGGCGAAGTGCAACAACTCATGAACATGCATGACACATCGCTGAACGAAGCCTCCTACCTCAAAGTCATACGCTCCAAGACCGCGAAGCTGTTCGAGGCCAGCGCAAGGCTTGCGCCCATTTTGGCGAGAGCCAACAGCGAGACAGAAGCTGTCTGTGCGACATACGGACAGGCACTGGGCACAGCGTTTCAAGTCATCGACGATGTGCTGGATTACGAGGGCAGCGCTGATGTTCTGGGCAAAAATTTGGGCGACGACTTGCGAGAAGGTAAGGTCACTTTGCCTATCATTTGTGCTTTGCGAAGTGCAAACACCAGCCAACAGACACTTATTCGAAGCGCGATCGAGGAAGGTGATGCCTCCCATTTGGAAGACATTGTCAGCATCATCCGGGACACCGGAGCACTCGATGCTGCGCGAGCCAGCGCAGCCGCAGAAGCGCAGCGCGCCATGGATGCCGCGAGCCATCTTCCCGTAAATGAATACAGTTCGGCTTTGCTACAATTAGCGGCTGGCTTATTGGAGCGCCGCTCCTGAGGCCATTTGGCATCTTGCGGCCGCGCCGTGCGGCCCTTGTGATCCATCGGGGTGTAGCTTAGCCAGGTAGAGCGCTACGTTCGGGACGTAGAGGCCGGAGGTTCGAATCCTCTCACCCCGACCAGTTGATCGTACTCACGAACGGTCGCTGTTCCTTACCGAGGTCTTTTCGATACCTCGTTACAACGCTGGCCTTGCCAGAATGCGCAATTTCGGCACAGATTGCGTGAATTGTGTCTTCCAAGTCGTTGATTTACGATAGATTACGCAGTTATGGCATCTGTCGATACAGTACTCCAAGATACACCGGCCGTGGCCCTGCCTGGCCTCGGTCGTGCGCTCGTTTCAGCGGGAAAGCTGGGGCAAAAGGCAGCAGAAGATCTCTACAAGAAAGCCCAGAGTGGCCGCACCAGCTTCATTGCAGAACTGACCGGGTCTGGAGCGGTATCGCCTTCGGACCTCGCTCACACGATGTCGACGGCATTTGCCGCACCGCTCCTGGATCTTGACGCAATCGATCTCCCGCGCCTTCCCAAAGGCTTGCTAGACGCCAAGATCTGCAGCGACTATCGCATCGTTGTTCTAAGCAAGCGCAACAACCGCTTGATGGTCGCGACAGCGGACCCAGCAGACCAGCAGGCGGCAGAGAAGATCAAGTTCGCGACCCAGTTGGGCGTTGACTGGGTCATTGCCGAATACGACAAACTCAGCAAGTTGGTAGAGAGTCAGTCGACAACGGCCAATGAAGCGATGGACAACATCGTCGGCGGTGATTTCGAGTTCGACGACATCCCCATTGATGCGCAAGATGCTCCAGACAAGAATGCAGTGTCGGAGGTTGATGACGCGCCGGTCGTCAAGTTTCTCCACAAGATGCTGCTGGATGCGTTCAACATGCGCGCATCCGACCTTCATTTTGAGCCCTACGAACACACCTACCGGGTGCGTTTTCGCGTCGATGGCGAACTAAGGGAAATCGCGTCTCCGCCCATCGCGATCAAGGACAAGCTTGCCTCCCGCATCAAGGTGATTTCCCGCATGGACATCTCCGAGAAACGGGTGCCGCAGGATGGACGCATGAAGCTCAAGGTGGGGCCTGAACGCGTGATCGATTTTCGTGTCAGCACGCTGCCCACGTTGTTTGGCGAGAAGATCGTGATCCGTATCCTGGACCCGAGCAGCGCCAAAGTGGGCATTGATGCCTTGGGCTATGAGCCGGAAGAGAAGGAGCGGTTGCTGAGCGCCATTTCCAGACCCTACGGCATGGTTCTCGTAACGGGCCCTACCGGTTCCGGGAAGACCGTGTCGCTCTATACCTGCCTGAACCTGCTGAACAAACCGGGTATCAACATCTCAACGGCGGAAGATCCATCGGAAATCAACCTGCCTGGGGTTAATCAGGTCAACGTCAACGAAAAAGCAGGCCTGACGTTTGCGGCGGCCCTCAAGGCATTCTTGCGCCAGGATCCCGATGTGATCATGGTGGGTGAAATTCGCGATCTGGAAACCGCCGACATTTCGATCAAGGCCGCGCAGACCGGTCACATGGTGCTGTCGACATTGCACACCAATGACGCTCCCACCACGCTGACGCGGATGATGAACATGGGCATTCCCACGTTCAACATCGCCTCCAGCGTGATCCTCATCACCGCGCAACGATTGGCTCGTCGCCTGTGCCCCAACTGCAAAACGACGCTGGATGTACCCCGAAAGGCTTTGCTGGGCGCGGGGTTCAAAGCCGAGGACCTGGATGGCACGTGGACCCCATACAAGGCTGTTGGCTGTTCTGCTTGCAACAATGGCTACAAAGGCCGGGTCGGTATCTATCAGGTGATGCCCATCACGGAAGAGATTCAAAGAATCATTCTTAAAGGCGGCAGCGCGCTTGATATCGCGCAACAGGCCACACGGGAAGGCGTCCGGTCCTTGCGTGAGTCGGGCCTTCTCAAGGTCAGGCAAGGCATGACTTCGCTGGAAGAAGTGCTCAGCGTCACCAACGAATAAGTCCGTATCCGGCCCAGAACCCGAGGATCACATGGCAACCGCAGCAAGTAAAACCACCAAGGACTTCGTTTTCGAATGGGAAGGCAAGGACCGCAACGGCAAACCGGTTCGCGGTGAGACGCGTGCTGTTGGCGAGAATCAAGTGTCGGCTGCCCTGCGCAGACAAGGCATTGTGGCGACGAAGGTCAAAAAGCGGCGCATGAGCTCGGGCAAGCGCATCAAGCCCAAGGACATCGCCATTTTCACGCGGCAACTGGCCACCATGATGAAGGCGGGCGTCCCGCTTTTGCAAGCCTTCGACATTGTAGGAAGAGGGAATCCCAATCCCAGCGTGTCCAAGCTCCTCAACGACATTCGGTCCGATGTGGAAACAGGTACCTCGTTGAGTGCGGCTTTCAGAAAAAATCCGCTGTACTTCGACAGTCTCTATTGCAACCTTGTGGAAGCTGGGGAAGCAGCCGGTATTCTGGAAGAGCTGCTGGACAGGCTCGCTGTCTACATGGAGAAAACCGAAGCGATCAAGTCAAAGATCAAGTCGGCGCTCATGTACCCAGTGGCGGTGATCATCGTGGCCTTTGTTGTCGTCGCGGTGATCATGATTTTTGTGATCCCCTCCTTCAAGCAGGTGTTCACCTCGTTTGGAGCCGATCTGCCGGGCCCCACATTGTTCGTGATCGCCATGAGTGAGTTTTTCACCGAGTACTGGTGGCTCATTTTTGGAGGTCTGGGAGGTGGCATCTACTTTTTCATGCAGGCTTGGAGGCGCAATGAAAAGGTCCAGATGTTCATGGACCGGGTGATGCTGAGAATGCCGATTTTCGGCACGCTCGTGGAAAAATCTGTCATCGCCAGGTGGACGCGCACGCTGTCTACGATGTTTGCAGCGGGTGTGCCCTTGGTTGAGGCCCTGGACTCTGTCGGTGGGGCCTCCGGGAACTCGGTGTATGCGAAGGCAACCGAAAGAATCCAGCAAGAAGTCTCTACGGGCACCAGTCTCACCAATGCGATGAGCAACGCCAATCTCTTCCCTTCGATGGTTCTGCAGATGTGCGCGATCGGCGAAGAGTCGGGCTCTATCGACCACATGCTCGGAAAAGCGGCCGATTTTTATGAGGCTGAAGTCGATGACATGGTTGCCGGCCTCTCCAGTTTGATGGAGCCCATCATCATCGTGGTTCTGGGCACCATCATCGGCGGCATTGTGGTGTCGATGTACCTGCCCATCTTCAAGTTGGGCCAGGTGGTTTGATCAACGCAGCGAGCCTGCTCGATGCGTCCATTCTTGGCGTGCTTGGGCTGTTGGTTGGGAGCTTCCTGAACGTGGTCGTCCACCGTCTGCCCAAGATGATGGAGATGCGGTGGGCGGCTGAGTGCGCCGAACTCCAGGGAACCGCGTCGCTGGATGAGCCCGCGAAGAAGGCTCCACCTTTCAACTTGATGGTGCCTCGATCACGCTGCCCTCATTGCGGCCATCAAATCCGCTGGTTTGAAAACATTCCGGTGGCCAGCTACATGGTTTTGAGGGGCAAGTGCTCCAACTGCCGCGCACTGATCAGCCCACGCTACCCGCTGATTGAACTTGTCAATGGCGCCTTGTTTGCCTGGTGCGGCTGGACCTGGGGACTGGACGGGACTGCGCTCGCATGGTGTGGTTTTGCTGCCGCCATCCTTGCTTTGGCGTGGATTGACTGGGACACGACGCTGCTACCCGACGACATCACACTGCCCTTGTTATGGGCCGGCTTGTGTGCCGCTGCCCTGCGCGTCACCGAGACACCACTTCCCGATGCCTTGTGGGGCGCGGTGGGGGGATACCTGTCGCTGTGGCTGGTGTACTGGGCCTTCAAGCTCGCCACGGGCAAAGAAGGTATGGGCTATGGCGACTTCAAACTGTTTGCGGCGCTGGGCGCCTGGTTTGGATGGCAAGCGCTGATTCCCATCATCCTCATGGCATCGCTGATCGGTGCTGCCATCGGTATTGGCATGAAGGTGTTTGCTCAGCTCAGAGAAGGTGGGTACCTGCCCTTTGGTCCTTTTCTCGCATTGGCGGGCCTGACGTCCCTCTTGTTTGGTCCCCAATCGATCCTGGCGGTGATCGGTCTTTGACGGAGCAATCCAGTGCTGCGCTTGGGACTTACCGGGGGGATTGGCAGCGGTAAAAGCACCGTGGCACGTGAACTGCAGAGCATGGGAGCTGCGCTGATCGACGCGGATGACATCTCCCGCCGCTGCACGATGGTCAAGGGCTTGGCCATGCCTGCCATCACACACCAATTCGGCGCCCACTTCGTGACACCTGAGGGCGCCATGGACCGCAACCGCATGCGGGAGCATGTCTTTGCGCATCCCGAAGCCCGCCAGACGCTGGAGGCCATCATTCATCCGCTGGTTCAGCAGGAAATCCGACGTCAGTCGGAATTGGTCTGCTCACCGTGCCTGGTTTTCGACATACCGTTGCTGGTGGAGTCGCCCCACTGGCGGCGTCAGCTGGACCGCATCCTGGTCGTTGATTGCGCTGAAGACACACAGATCCGCCGTGTGCAGGCGCGCAATGGCTGGGACAGAGCCACCGTTGAAGCCATCATTCGCCAACAGAGCCCCCGAGAACATCGGCTGGCAGCAGCTGATTGGGTGCTTTGGAACGACCACACTGACTTGCAGGTCCTTCGTCATGAGGTGCAGCTAATGGCCTCCCGGTTGGGGCTATGATGCCTCTCCAATGAACGACGCTCTTCTCCGCGAACCGCCGCCGCCGTGATCCTGTACGAATACCCCTTCAACGAACGCGTTCGGACCTACCTCCGGCTGGAGCAATTGTTTGCACGGCTCTCCGAACTGATGTCTCGAGCCACCCCACTCGATCATCACTTCGCCATTCAAACCATCTTTGAAGTCATGGATGTGGCTGCGCGCGCGGATATGAAGTCCGACGTACTGAAGGATATCGACCGACACCGTCTTCAACTCAACAGCTATCGGGGCAACCCGGCAATTTCGGAACGTGTGCTGGACGAGGTCATCGGCCAACTGGATGCCTGCTTCACCCAACTCAGCGGGCTGGCCGGTAAGACGGGGCAGTCGCTCACCGAAAACGACTGGCTGATGTCCATACGCAGTCGCATTGGCATCCCCGGTGGCACCTGTGAGTTCGATCTGCCCGCGTATTTCCATTGGCAACATCGCCCCGCACAGCAGCGCCAAGCGGACCTTCAGCGCTGGGTTCAGGTTCTGGTGCCCTTGGCCGAGGCCATTTCCCTGTTGATGAAGATGATGCGGGACTCGGGTTCTCCCCACAAGGTGATGGCACCTGCCGGGCAGTTTCAACAGAACCTGCCGCAAGGCCGGACCTACCAGTTGCTGCGCCTGGCCATTGACCCCTTGATGGGCTTGATACCTGAAATCAGTGGCAACCGGTTGATGCTGTCGGTGCGACTGCTGCGGCAGGGAGACGACGAGCGTCTTCACCCGGCGCAGGATGATGCAGCATTCGAACTGACGCTTTGCATCTGAGGTTTCGGATGAGTTCGCCGGACGTTCCTTTGAAACAGGTTCGCTGCCCTGCCTGTGGCGGTCAGAGCATTTACGCCCCATCCAACCCCTACCGGCCGTTTTGTGGTGAGCGCTGCAAAAACCTGGATCTGGGTGCATGGGCCAGCGAACGGTTTTCGCTGCCAGAACAAGAGGCCAGTAGCGATCCGGGCTTTGAGAGCAGCTGATCTCGTCAACCCTTCATTTCGTCGCTGAGCCACCCCAGCACAGGCACCGTACCGGGCAATACCGGTTCGCAACTCACGGGAAGCCGCTCCCAGCCAAAGCGCTGGCCTTCGTGCATCTGCAATGCACCCTCCCAACTGAACACTTTGCAGAAGTGCAAGCGCACCAGCGCATGCGGGTAGTCCACCATGGAGGTCTTCCAAAGGTGGGCCGGTCCGATCATGACGCCAATTTCCTCTTGCAGTTCGCGCCGGAGCGCTTGCTCAATCGTTTCGCCCGCTTCCAGCTTGCCCCCCGGAAATTCCCAGTAACCAGCATAAGCTTTGCCTTCCGGGCGTGAAGTGAGCAGGAAGCGCCCGTCGGTGTCGATAAGCACCCCCACCGCCACCTCCGTCACGGGGCGGTGATCGACACCAAGGACGCCGCCGCCCCCATCCACCACCAGCAAGGGTTCACCCCCGCGCAGACGCTCAGGTACCTGCGCCATGAGATCCAGCATAGTCACGCGCGAACTGGTAGGCCACACGACCGCTGCGCGAGCCACGCTCCAAGGCCCAGACCAATGCCTGTGGACGAGCCGCTTCAATGGCAACAGCAGGAACGTCGAAAGACGAGAGCCATTGCTTCACGATGGTCAGGTATTCGTCCTGACTGAATGGATAAAAGCTGACCCACAGTCCGAACCGTTCGGACAGCGAAATCTTTTCTTCCACCACTTCGCCCGGGTGCACTTCACCGTCGGGCGTGTGTGTGTAGCTGAGGTTTTCCTTCATGTACTCAGGCAATAAATGGCGGCGGTTGCTGGTTGCATAGATCAGCACGTTGTGACCAACAGCAGACACCGAGCCATCCAGAACGGATTTCAGCGCCTTGTAGCCCGCCTCTCCGTCCTCAAAACTGAGGTCATCACAAAACACGATGAAGCGCTCGGGTCGGTTGGCCACCACATCGACAATGTCGGGCAAATCCACCAGATCAGCTTTATCGACCTCGATCAGACGGACCCCTTGAGACGCGTACTCCTGCAAACAGGCTTTGACCAGCGACGACTTCCCGGTGCCCCTGGCACCGGTGAGTAACACGTTATTGGCCGGCAGGCCCCTGACGAACTGCAGCGTATTGCGCTGGATCTTTTCTTTCTGGCCGTCGATTTCTTGCAGATCAGACAGCTGCATCTGAGCCACTTGCCGAACCGGCTCCAACGCGCCATGCCCGCTGCTGCGCTTGCGGTAGCGATAAGCGACTGACGCCGACCAGTCAGGCGCACCCAGCGGCTGGGGCAGCACCGACTCGATGCGGTCAATCAGCTGTTCAACCCGCTGAATGAGCCGTTCAAAATGTTCGTTCATCTGCAGCGTCCAGAGAAACAAGCCCGCAAGCCTGGGCTCAAGACCGGTAGTCGGCGTTGATCGTCACGTAGTCGTGGCTGAAATCGCAGGTCCAGACCGTCTCGGTAACGTCGCCACGTCCGAGCCCGATGCGCACCAGAATCTCAGCCGCTTTCATCACGCGCTGACCTTGTTCTTCGCGATAGTCGGGGTGGCGACCGCCTTGTCGGACCACGTGCACATCACCCAGATGCAGCTCGATCTTCGTCGCGTCCAGATCGGTGATGCCCGCATACCCCACAGCCGCCAGGATGCGGCCAAGGTTCGGGTCACTCGCAAAGAAAGCCGTCTTCACGAGCGGAGAGTGGGCCACGGCATAGGCGGCCTTGAGGCACTCCTCGCTGTTCTGCCCCCCTTCGACACGCACCGTGATGAACTTGGTGGCCCCTTCGCCATCGCGCACGATGGCGTGTGCGAGGAACTGAGCCACTTCCGTCAGTGCCAGCAGCAGCGCCTGGCCATCGGGGCCGTCCAGATCAGTCACCGGGGCATTGCCGGCTTTGCCCGTGGCAACAACGACAAAGGAATCGTTGGTGGACGTGTCCCCATCCACGGTCACGCGGTTGAAGGACACATCGGCCAGGCGCTTGGCCAGCGTGTTCATGATCGCCGGCGAGACGGCTGCATCGGTGGCCACGTAGCCCAGCATGGTTGCCATGTTGGGCCGAATCATGCCCGCGCCCTTGGCGATGCCGCTCATGGACACGGTTTTGCCGCCCACGCTCACACGGCGGCTGATGGCCTTGGGCAAGGTGTCGGTGGTCATGATGCCTTCGGCCGCCTTGAGCCATTGAGCACCCGAGGCACCCTGGGCGCTTGCAGCGTCGGCAAGAGCCGCCGGCAAACCTGCAATCAGACGGTCCACCGGCAGGGGTTCCATAATGACACCGGTGGAAAATGGCAGCACCTGTTCGTGTTTGACGCCCAAGGCCAAGGCGAGTGCATGGGCCGTCAGGCGCGCGTGACTGAGGCCTGACTCACCCGTGCCCGCATTGGCGTTCCCTGTGTTGATCACCATGGCACGGATGCCTTGCCCTGCGGACAGGTGTTCGCGGCACACTTGCACCGGTGCGGCCGCGTAGCGGTTCTGGGTGAACACAGCACCCACCACGCTGCCTTCGTCCAACAAAAACACCGTGAGGTCTTTGCGGTTGACTTTGCGGATGCCTGCCTCGGCCACACCAATGCGCACGCCAGCGACAGGCAGAAGGTTCGAGGCTTGGGGTGCGGTGTAATTCACAGCCATGTCAAAGGGTTCCTGTCAGATGAATCGCGTCGAGCGCGGCGAAGTGGTTCCAGAACACCGTTGAACTGGCTTCGCCAGACCACAGGCGGTCGCCAAACGATGCCGGCCGCACAGCGCTCACTGGAGTACCTTTGCCCTGCGGGCTGCGGTGCGAGCAGGCTTGGGAACGGCCCGGCGCTACGCTCATGTCAGCGCGCCGTGGCAATGCTTGTACTTCTTCCCGCTACCGCAGGGACAGGGATCGTTGCGACCCACGCGCTGCACGTCTGCCACAACAGTACTCGGCTCGGTGCTGCTTTCCACCTCACCGGTTTCGGTGGGGGCGGTGTAGGTCACGTTGGCGATCTGTTCGCCCCGGGCTTCCATTTGCTCGGCCGCCTCGGAGATCTGTTCGGCTGACTGAACTCGCACATTCACCAACACCCGCGTGACATCGTTCTTCACGCTGTCCAGCAACTGCCCAAACAACTGGAAAGCTTCACGTTTGTATTCCTGCTTGGGCTGTTTCTGGGCGTAGCCGCGCAGGTGAATGCCCTGGCGCAGATAGTCCAACGCTGACAGGTGATCGCGCCACTGGCTGTCAATGGTCTGCAGCAGCACCATGCGCTCGAACCGAGTGAAGTTCTCGTCGCCCACCTGGGCCACCTTGTCATCGAACACCTGCTTCGACGCGGCCAGCACACGCGCCACCACCTCATCAGCATCCATGGACTCCGCATCCGACACCCATGAAGCCACAGGGACGTCCACCGCCCACTCCTCGCGCAGCACCCGCTCCAGCCCCGGCAGATCCCATTGCTCTTCCACGCTGCCCTCAGGCACGAACTGGTGAACCATATCGGTGAAGCAGCCTTCACGCAGCGAGTCGATCTGCGCACGCAAACTTTGCGCATCGAGAATGTCGTTGCGTTGCTGATAAATGACCTTGCGCTGGTCGTTCGACACATCGTCGTACTCCAGCAGTTGTTTGCGGATGTCGAAGTTGCGCGCTTCCACCTTGCGCTGAGCGCTTTCAATGCTGCGCGTGACGATGCCGGCCTCAATGGCTTCGCCCTCGGGCATCTTCAAGCGGTCCATGATGGCCCGCACCTTGTCGCCAGCAAAGATGCGCATCAGCGAATCGTCAAGGCTCAGGTAAAAGCGAGACGACCCCGGGTCACCCTGGCGACCCGAACGGCCGCGCAGCTGGTTGTCGATGCGGCGACTCTCGTGGCGTTCCGTGGCAATGATGCGAAGACCCCCCAGCGACTTCACCTTGTCGTGGTCCTGCTGCCACTGCTGACGAAGGGCATCGATGCGCGACGCCTTGGTCGAGTCATCCAGTGACTCGTCGGACTCGATGGCCGCGCTCATCTTTTCCAGGTTACCTCCCAGCACGATGTCGGTACCGCGCCCCGCCATGTTGGTGGCGATCGTGATCGCACCAGGACGACCCGCCTGCACGATGATGTCGGCCTCGCGGGCGTGCTGTTTGGCGTTCAGAACTTCGTGAGGCAGCTTCTCGGCCACCAGCAATTCGGCAATGATTTCCGAATTTTCAATCGAAGAGGTCCCCACCAGCACAGGCTGGCCACGCTCGTGACACTCGCGGATGTCCTGGATTGCGGCAACGTACTTCTCTTTGGTCGTCTTGTACACGCGGTCGAGCTGATCGGTGCGCTTGCTGATCCGATTGGGCGGGATCACCACCGTCTCCAGACCGTAGATTTCCTGAAATTCGTAGGCTTCGGTGTCGGCGGTGCCGGTCATACCGGAAAGCTTGCTGTAAAGGCGGAAGTAGTTCTGGAACGTGATCGACGCCATCGTCTGGTTTTCTGGCTGGATAGCAACACCTTCCTTGGCTTCCACCGCCTGGTGCAAGCCATCGCTCCAGCGTCGACCCGACATGAGACGCCCTGTGAACTCGTCAACGATGACGATCTCGCCACCCTGGTTCACATAGTGCTGGTCACGGTGATAAAGATGGTGGGCCTTGAGCGAGGTCACCAGGTGATGCATCAGTGCAATGTTGGCGGGGTCGTACAGCGAGGCGCCTTCGGGCAGCAAGCCGGCCTGGCTGAGCAGGCGCTCGGCGTTCTCGTGACCCTGCTCCGTCATGTGGATGGAATGCGCCTTCTCGTCGACGGTGAAGTCGCCAGGCTTGATGACGCCCTCTCCCGTGCGAGGATCGGCTTCGCCCTCCTGACGGGTCAAATAGGGGATCAGCTGTTTGATGGCGTTGTAGACAGGCGTCTGGTCTTCGGCCTGACCACTGATGATCAGCGGCGTGCGAGCCTCGTCGATCAGGATGGAGTCCACTTCGTCAACAATCGCGTAATTCAGGCTGCGCTGTACGCGGTCTGCCGCCTCGTACACCATGTTGTCACGGAGGTAGTCGAAGCCGTACTCGTTGTTGGTCCCGTAAGTAATGTCCGAGCGGTACGCGGCCTGCTTGTCTTCACGCGGGGCTTGCGGCAGGTTGATACCCACCGTAAGTCCCAGGAAGTTGTAGAGCCGACCCATCCACTGTGCATCGCGACTGGCCAGGTAGTCGTTCACCGTCACGACATGCACGCCTTTGCCGGTCAACGCGTTGAGATAAACGGGCAAAGTGGCGGTCAGGGTCTTGCCCTCACCAGTTCGCATCTCTGCCACCTTGCCGTGGTGCAGCGCCAGTCCCCCCACCAATTGCACGTCAAAGTGACGCATTTTCATCACGCGCTTGCTGGCCTCACGCACCACGGCAAAGGCCTCTGGAAGGATGGACTCCAGAGAAGCCCCTTCAGTGACACGGCGTTTGAAGGTCTCCGTCTGCGCCTTCAATTCCTCATCGGTGAACTTTTCGAACTGGGGTTCCAGGCCATTGATGTGCTCCACCGTTTTGCGGTAGGTCTTGAGCAACCGGTCATTGCGGCTACCAAATATTTTGGTGAGAATGTTTGTGGCCATAGGTGCAGCCCACCCCCAGACAAACATCCGGGCAGGCAAAAAACTCGTTAATCCCCTACCAGCCTGAGCGGCACAGCGGCTACACAGAATGTGCCGGCGAACGCTGCTGATTCAAGAGCAAAATCGCGATTTTACCCGGCGCCCCGGGCGTGCCTTCAGGGCTTGCGCTGGGCGCCTGGAACGAGTTGCGCGGCCACCAGGCTTTCGCCTGCCGCCCTGATGGCCAGTCAAATTCCCCCGTCTATGGCCACCTCAAACTCCCCCACCTGAACTGATCGGGGATAGGGGTTAAACGCCGGCGTCGTCGGCACCTGTTGGCAGGACATTGATCCAGTCTTCCC
>NZ_MUNZ01000124.1 GCF_002001205.1 Hydrogenophaga sp. A37 | reverse complement strand
GCGCACGAGCTGATCCGTTCGCTGAACGAAGACGACGTGCCCCTGGACCAGCTGCGCGACGTGATTTCGCGCGACCCGGCGCTGGCCGTGCAACTGCTGCGCCTGGCCAACAGCGCGCACTATGGCAACCACTCCAGGGTCGGCACGATCGATGACGCCATCGCCCGCGTGGGCACGGGCCAGGTGCGCGCGCTGGCGCTGGCCTCGTTCTTCAACGATGCCTTCCCCATCGCGCCGGGCCTCGACCGCGAAACCTTCTGGCGCGAGAGCCAGAGCTACGGTGGATTGACGCAGTGGCTGGCCAGCGGCACCGGCTCAGACTGCCAGCAGGCCTGGCTCACGGGTTTCATGGCTCGGGTGGGCGAGCTGCTGATGGGGCTGAAGGTGCCGGGCTGCGTGATCGAGTTCGAAAAACAACCGCAATACCCCGGCGCCCGCTGGGAGCGCGAAATGGCGATGCTGGGCTTCACCGAGGGCCAGGTGAGCGCCGAACTGGCGCGCGCCTGGAACTTTCCCGACGACATGGTCAGCGCGCTGGACGCGGCCGCCAACCCGATGGCGGCCCAGCCGTTTTCGCGCCTGGGCGCGGTGCTGCACGTGGCCGAGCTGCTCGCCGCCACACCCACACCGAGCTTCGCGGCGGTGGACGACCTGCCCGCCGACGTGCTCGCCGCGCTCGACGTGGACGCCGACTGGATGCGCAGCCGCCTGCCACAGGCGCAGCGCTACATGGAAGCGTCGCGCCTGCACTGAGCGCACGCCATCGCCGACGTCCCACACCGGAGCCACACGATGTCCCAGATGGCCGATTTCTTCAAGAACCTCACACTGCCGACCATGCCCGAGGTGGCGCACGAACTGATCCGTTCGCTCAACGACGACGATGCGCCGCTCGCACAGGTGCGCAAAGCCATCGCCAAGGACCCGGCGCTGGCCGTGAAGCTGCTGCGCCTGGCCAACAGCGCGCGCTACGGCGCTTCGCGCACGGTGAGCAGCATCGACGACGCCATGGCCCTCGTGGGTGTGAGCCAGGTGCGCACGCTGGCACTCTCGTCTTGCCTCAACGACGCTTTCCCCGTGGTGCCCGGTCTGAGCCGCGACAGCTTCTGGCGCGAAAGCCAGGTCTGCGGGGGTTACGCGCAGTGGCTGGCCAACAGCATCGGCGCCGACTCAGACCAGGCTTGGCTCACCGGCTTCATGGTGCGGCTGGGTGAACTGGTGATGGCGCAAAACATCCCCGGCTGCCTGACCGAGATCGAAAAGCTGCCGCACCACCCCGGCGCCCGCTGGGAACGTGAGTCGGCGATGCTGGGCTTCACTGAAGGCCAGGTGACGGCCGAGATGGCGCGGCGCTGGCGCTTCCCTGAGGCCGTGGTGCACGCGCTGGAGGCATCGGCCGACCCGATGGCTGCGCGGCCCTTCTCGCGCCTGGGCGCGGTGCTGCACGTGGCCGAACTGCTGGCCGAGTCGGACCCCAAAAACCCCGACACCGTGGACAAGCTGCCGGGCGACGTGCTGGCCGCCCTGCACGTCGATGTGGACTGGCTCAGCAGCCGCCTGCCACAGGCGCAGATGTTCGTGGACGCGTCCACAGTGCATTGAGTCCCCCCCGCAGCGCTTCGCGCTACCCCCCAGGGGGCGGCACTGGCCGTCCGGCACAGCCGGCCCGGCGGTGCCCTGGGGTGGGCCGCCTCGGCGTCGGACGGTCACCCGTCCCATGGATTCTTCTACCTCCGAACTACACTGCGCGGCATGAAAACCGCCGCCATCGAAGCCTTCTTCGCCACCCTCCAGGCCGCCAACCCGCACCCGGTCACCGAGCTGGAATACACCAGCGTGTTCGAGCTGCTGGCCGCTGTGCTGCTCTCGGCCCAGGCCACCGACGTGGGCGTGAACAAGGCGACGCGCAAGCTGTTTCCCGTGGCGAACACGCCGCAGAAAGTGCTGGCGCTCGGGCAGGACGGCTTGGAGCGTTACATCAAGACCATTGGCTTGTACCGCAGCAAGGCGAAGCACCTGATGCAGACTTGCCAGATGCTGGTGGAGCGCCACGGCGGCGAGGTGCCGCGCACGCGCGAGGCGCTGGAAGCCCTGCCCGGCGTTGGCCGCAAAACGGCCAACGTGGTGCTCAACGTGGCCTTCGGCCAGCCCACCATGGCGGTGGACACGCACATCTTCCGCGTCAGCAACCGCACCGGCCTGGCCCCAGGCAAGACGCCGCTGGCGGTGGAGCAACAGCTGCTCAAGCGCGTGCCGCCCGCCTACGCGGTGGACTCGCACCACTGGCTGATCTTGCTGGGGCGCTACGTGTGCCAAGCGCGCAAGCCGCTGTGCCACCGGTGCGCGGTGTCGGCGTATTGCGATTTCACGCCGAAGACGGTGGGCTGAACGGCAACCACAGATCCGTTCGGCCTGAGCCCTCACCCGCCCATCCAGGCCTTCGCCGCTTCGGTCAAGGCATGCAGCAGCAACCCCACCAACGCCCCCACCAGCGTGCCGTTGATGCGGATGAACTGCAGGTCGCGGCCGATGTGCTCTTCCAGCACGCGGCTCATGTCGTGCGCGTCCCAGGCTTCCACCCGCTGCGCCACGAAGCCGACGATGTTGTCGCGGCTGCCCTCCAACGCGCGCAGCAGCACCTGCTGGGCCTGGGCATTGAGCCAGCCGCGCAAGCTGGCGTCTGCCAGCAGCTGCTGGCCGGCGGTCTGCGCCACGCTGGCGTAGCGCTCGGCCAGCGTGGTGTCGGGTTGCAGCGCCTCGTCGCCCAGGCGCTGCATCACCTCGTGCCACCAGGCTTCGATGGGCTCGTTCCACAACGGTTGATCGAGCCAGGCGTCGCGCCAGGTGGCCACGCGGGCCTGCCAGTCGGCGTCGGTCTGCAGGCGCTGGATGGACTGCGCCATCCAGTCGTCGAAGCGGTGGCGCAGCTCGTGCTGCGGGTCGGCCGCCACGTCGGCCAGGGTGTGGGTGAGCGCGGCCACCAGCTTGCGGGTGGCCAGGCGCGCGGCCATTTGGTCGAGGCCCACGTACTTGAGTTGTTTGAGCTCGCCCGCGATGCGCTCGGTGAGCTGCTCTTGCACACCCTCTTGTTCGGCCCAGTGCGCCAGTTGCTGCAACAGGCCGTTGAGCCACTGCTGGTGGTGGCCGTGTTGTGTGAGCGCCGCCAGCGCTTGCCCGGCGAGTGTGGCCACGTCCACCTGGCGCAGCAGGCGCTGCGCGAGTTGCGCGACCCACTGGCGCACCAGCGGCTGGTCCAGCGCGTTCAGCAAAGCCGGCGTGGCCTGCTGCAGCCACCGGCCCACGCGCGCGGCGGACTCGGGCTGCGCCAGCCAGCGGCCCAGCTCCTGGCCCAGGTCCCAGCGCTCAAGCATGGGGCGCACGTGTTCGGCGGTGAGGAAGTGCGTGCCCAGGAAGCGCGCGAGCTGCGCGCCCAGCCGGTCCTTGTTGGCCACGATGATGGCGGTGTGCGGGATGGGCAGGCCCAGCGGATGGCGGAACAGCGCGACCACGGCGAACCAGTCGGCCAGCGCGCCCACCACCGCCGCGCCCGCTGCGGCGGCCACATAGGCCCAGGCGGGGTGGCGCGGGGTGAGCAGTGTGGCCACGCTGTAAATCACCACGGCCAGCAGCAGCAAGCCGAGCGCCAGCGCCTTCATGCGGGCGAGGCTGGCTCGGGGGTTGGAGTGTGGGATGTCCATGGGCAACAGTGTGCCCTGATCAGATGTCCATGCAGAGGTGGCTGCCGGGCTCGGGGGCTTCTTGCGGCCACTGCGCCACGTCGGTGATCGGTCCACGCCCGTGCGCGGCCACAAACTGTGCCGCGCGGATCACGCCCGCATGGGTGACCCACAACGCCTCGCTGGCCCCGCTTTCGCGCAGCCCATGCAGCGCGTCGGCCACGCGGTCAATCACCTGTTGCGTGCTCTCGGCACCGCCGAAACGGTGATGGGCGAAGTCGGCCATCCAGGTGTCGAAGGCCGCTCGGGGCACGGCGTCCCAGCGCTGCAGCTCCCAGTGGCCAAAGTCCATTTCGTTCAGGCGTGTGTCGGTGAGCGGTGTGTGAAGGTCGGGGCGCAGTGCCCGCAGCGCGTGGGCCAGTTGCTGCGCGCGCCCCAGGCCCGACACCCAGACCGGCAGCCCCTGCGGCAGCAGCGCAGCGGCGGATTCGGCGGCGCCCTGCGTGAGCGCGGCGTCCGCCGGCACGTCGCTGGCGCCGTAACACAGCCCGGCCTCCAGCGTGACGCGGGCGTGGCGCAGCAGCCAGAGCTTCACGGTGCGACCGCGGGCAATGACAAGGCCAGCGCCAGGTAAAACAGCAGCTCGCACACCTGCTGCGTGGCGCCCAGGCCATCGCCGGTGAAACCCTGCAGGCGGCGGCGCAGCAGGCGCCACATCCAGGCCAGGCCGATCAGCGCACCCAGCACGGCCTGCGCCCAGCGCACGGTGGGCAACAGCCACAGGACCAGCGCCATCGCCAGCCCCCACCAGACCAGCCCCACCACGAGGCCACCCAGGCCGATGCTCTCGGCCAGTGGCTTCGACTTGGACAAAGGCGTGTCGCCCACGTGGGGCAGCGTGTGGATGATGAACAGCGGCATGAGCCGGGAGGTCACGTGCCCGGCCAACAGCGCCAGCGCCGCCACCGCCGCGCCGCCGCTCTGCGCGATCAGCGCCAGCAACGCGACTTTGCTCAGCAAGGCCAGCACCAGCGCGATCGCACCGTAGGAGCCGATGCGCGAGTCTTTCATGATCTCCAGCGCGCGCTCGCGGCTCACCGCGCCACCCAGGCCGTCGGCCGTGTCGGCGAGGCCGTCTTCGTGGAACGCGCCGGTCAGCATCACGCTGAACACGGTGCTGAGCAGCGCCGCGACCCAGGGCGCCGCCGGCTGCGCGGGCAGGAACCACCACACACCTGCGAACACCGCCGCCGTGGACGCGCCAACGACCCAGCCCACACCGGGGAAGTGCGCGGCGCTGGCGCGCAGCATGGCCGGGCTGAAGCCCACCCAGGCCGCCAGCCGGCCCGTCACCGGGATGCGGGTGAAGAACTGGAGGGCCAGCAGGAAGTGTCGGACGGGCATGAACACCCCCCTGCGCCGCTGCGCGTCTTCCCCCCTCTCCTGCGGGAGGGGGGACACAGCCTCTGGCCCGGCCCAGCCGGTTCCAGGGCTGGCGCTCCGGTCGGAGGGCCGCTCAGCGTCTTCGCCGTGCACCGTGCGCTCCTCAGACAGGCGTGGTTTCGTCGCTGCGCGACACCCCCGCCGCCTCAAAACTCGCCATCTCGCGCAGGATGGCGCAGGCGCTCACCAGCAGCGGCCAGGCCATGGCCGCACCCGAACCTTCGCCCAGGCGCAGGCCCAGGTCGAGCAGCGGCTCGGCGCGCAGGTGCGCGAGCATGAGCGCATGGCCGCGTTCGCCCGAGCGGTGCGCGAACACGCAGCGCTGCAGCACGGCCGGCTGCAATGCCGCGGCCACCAGCACGGCCGAGCTGGCGATGAAACCGTCCACCACGATCACGCGGCGCTCGGCCGCCGCCTGCAGCACCGCGCCCACCATGGTGGTGATCTCAAAACCGCCGAACGCCGCCAGCGCGTCCATCGGTTGCCGTGCCTCGGCGTGGCGCTCCAGCACCTCGCGCAGGATGCCGATCTTGCGTTGCACGGCCTCGGCGTCGAGCCCCGTGCCGGCGCCGGTGCAGTCGGCCACGGCCAGGCCGGCCAGACGGGACAGCAGCATGGACGCGGCCGAGGTGTTGCCGATGCCCATCTCGCCCAGCAGCAGCGCGTTGCCCGGCAGCGCCTTCACCAGCGCGGCGCCGTTGGCCAGCGCGGTGTCGCGCTGCGCGGCGCTCATGGCCGGGCCTTCGAGCGCGTCCGCCGTGCCGGGCGCGACCTTGTGGATGAGCAAGCCCTTGCGAGGAGCGAAGTCGTGACGCACACCGCAGTCCACCACCGTGAGGCCGATGCCGTGCTGCCGCGCGAGCACGCTCACCGCCGCGCCGCCGGCCAGGAAGTTCTCGACCATCTGCCAGGTCACATCGCTCGGGTAGGCCGACACGCCGCGTGCGGCCAGGCCATGGTCGCCGGCAAACACCACCAGCTGTGGGTCTTTCAGTTCGGGCGATTCGTTGCCGAGGATCACACCGATGCGATGCGCCAGCGCCTCGATGCGACCCAGCGAGCCCAGCGGCTTGGTCTTGTTGTCCAGCAGGTGCTGCAGGCGCGCGGCGAGCGCGGGCTGGGCGATGTCGGCGATGACGGGAGGGGTGTAGGACATGGCAGGCTCCAGGGTCAGGGTTGGATGAGTTGGTTGAGCACGCCGGGTTCGACGTGCTGTTCGATGAAATCAGCCAGGCCGTCGAACACGCTGTCGAGCGTGGGCGCGCTGGCGCCGAACAGCGCGTGCAACACGCGCGGGTCTTCGAACAGGCCGTGCAGGTAGACGCCGAGCACATTGCCGGCGGCGTTTTGCCAGCCCAGGCCGTCGGGCAACACAGCGCGCGCCACGTCGCCCTTGGCGGCCATGGCCGGGTGCTGGGCGGTTTGCCCGTGGTGGATCTCGTAGCCGGCGGCTTTCACCGAAGAGAGCGCCGCCCAGAGGCCCGCCAGCGCGGTGAAACGCGTCTGCGTGTGGCGCACGGTTTTCTGCGGATCGAACGCGGTCACCAGCGGCAGCAGGCCCAGGCCGGGCGCGTTGCCGTCGATGCCGTGCGTGTCGATCAACGCCTCGCCCAGCATCTGCAGGCCGCCGCAGATGCCAAGCACCGCACCACCCGACGCCGCGTGTTCGGCCACGGCGCGGTCCAGTCCCTGCGCGCGCAGCCAGGCGAGATCGGCCACGGTGGCCTTGGAGCCCGGCAGCACGATCCAGTCCGCGCCCGCGCAATCGGCCGGGCTGCGCGCCCAGACCAGGCGCACACCGGGCACGTTCTTCAGCGGCTGGAACTCGTCGAGGTTGCTGATGCGTGGGTAGGCGATGACGGCGATGGTGATCGACGCGGGTCTTGTCGCGGTTTCGCCGCCGGGCCGCCCCAAGGCGAAACGAGCCCCCTTGGGGGGCAGCGAGGACACGCCAGTGCCGAGCGTGGGGGTCATGTCAAACACCCCGTCTTCCTCCGGCAGGCCGTGTTGCCACCACATCGGCAGCGTCGCCACGGTGGGCACGCCGGTCAGGTCCTGCAGCATCTGCGGGCCGGGCGCGAGCAGCGCCGCGTCGCCGCGGAACTTGTTGAGCACAAAGCCGCGGATCAACGCCTGTTCGTCGGCCGGCAGCAGCGCCCAGGTGCCGTAGAGGTGGGCGAAGGCGCCACCGCGGTCGATGTCGGTCACGAGCAGGCAGCGCGCCTGCGCATGGCGGGCGATGCGCATGTTGACGATGTCGCTGGCGTGCAGGTTGATTTCGGCCGGCGAACCCGCGCCTTCGATGACGACCACGTCGTTCTCGGCGCGCAGCGCGTCCAGCGCGGCCGTGATCGCCGGCCAGACCTTCTCGCTGCGGCCGCGCCAGGGCATGGTCGAGAGTTCTTCACTCACCTGCCCCATCAGCACCACCTGGCTGCGCGTGTCGGCCTCGGGTTTGAGCAGCAGCGGGTTCATGCGCACCTCGGGTTCGGTGTTCGCGGCGAGCGCCTGGAAATACTGCGCACTGCCGATCTCGCCGAGGGCACCACCGGGACCTGCTACCACCCGAGCGTTGTTGCTCATGTTCTGCGCCTTGAACGGCGCGACCTTGAGGCCCTGGCGCGCGTAGTGGCGGCACAGGGCCGTGGTCAGCCAGCTTTTGCCGGCGCCGCTGGTGGTGCCGAGCACCATCACACACAGGGCGGTCATGAATGGATCTCCGTGTTGGTTTGCAGCGCCTCGGCCAGCGCCGCCTGCGCCTGAGGGGACAACACGCCCAGGCGCCAGTGACCGGGCAGACCGAGCGAGGTGGTGTCGCGCAATTTGATGCCTTGGGCGCGCAGGGCTTCGACGTCCAGCGCGTGCGGCGCGCGGGCACAGAGGTAGTTCGCCTCGCTGGGCAGGCACTGCCAGCCCGCGTCTTGCAGCATCGCCCGCTGAGCGGTCTTCCACTCGGCCAGCTGCAAGCGGCTTTGCACCAGCCAGCGCTGCGTGTCAGCCTGCACCCAAGCCGTGAGCATCGCGACCGCGTGGGCACCGAGGGGCCACGATGGCGCCATCTGTTCCAGCGAGCGGGCCAGGGCCAGGCCCTGCAGCGGCGCGATGGCGTAGGCACCGCGCACCCCCGTCAGACCCAGCGCCTTGTTGGGCGACCAGAGTTGCCACACGGAGTCGAGTGCGTCGGCGCCCAGGCTGCAGTCGCCGCTCAGGCGCAGCGGTTCGTAGGCGCGGTCGAGCACCACCACACCGCCCTGCCCAGCCACCGCCTGCGCCAGGGGTTCGGCCGTGCCCAGCGGGCTGGACGGTTCGCAGAGCCACAGCAGATCGGCCTTTGCCGGATCGTCCACACGTTGAAGGCCCCAGGCCTTTGCCGCGTGTGCGTAATCGCCATAGGCCAGCGCAGGCCACCAGACGCTTTGCCCGCCCACGCGCACCACGGCTGCCGTGGTGCGCGCGATGAACTCGCTCGCACTGCCCGCGACCACGATGCGCTCGGCCGCGACACCGTGAAAAGCGGCGAGCGCACCGCGCAGGCCGGTGTAGGCGGGGTCGGGGTAGCGCTGCGGATCGGCCCGTTGCACAGCGGCCAGCGCCGTGGGGCACGGCCCGACGGCGTTGGCGTTGGTCGAAAAGTCCCAGCGGGGCACGCCCAGGGCATCGGGTCCGCCGTGTTCATGGCTCATTGACATACCTCCGCTCGTCGAGCTGCGGTTCGAGCTCGCTTGGGAACGGCCCAGCGCGGCGCTCATGCAAACGCCCTCCCCATCTCGTACAACGCCACTGCGCCGGCCAGCAAGGCCAATGCGCCCACCACCCGGCCTGCCAGCTGCAGGGCGCGCGCGGTGTCAGCCGCCTGCGGGCTGCGCCCGGCCGGGTGCAAGGTGTACACGCCGGGTTTGGCCAAGCTCACATTCAGCGCCAGCGCCATGGCGGCCATGGGCCAGCCGCTGTTGGGCGAAGGTGTGCGGCCCGCCTGCGCCGGCAACTGCCGCAACGTGTGCGCCGCGCCGAGCAGACCCAGCAGCGCCGCCGTGATGCGCGCGGGCAGCCACGACATCACGTCGTCAGCCCGCGCGGCCCACTTGCCCGCCCAGGTCCAATCGCGGCCCTGGCGCTCGCCCCGGTAGCCCCACATCGCATCGGCCGTGTTGGCGAAGCGGTAGAGAGCGGCGCCCGGCAGGCCGGCCACGGCGAACCAGAACAGCGGCGCGACCACGGAGTCGTTGAGGTTCTCGGCCAGGGTTTCGATGGCGCTTTCGTGCACCTCACGCTCGCTCAGCGCCGTCACGTCGCGGCTGACCAGCCAGGCCAGTCGCGCGCGGCCCGCATCCAGCGATTCGCCCAACGCTGTTTCCACCGCACGCACCTCGTCGCGCAGCATGCGCCAGGCCAACAGCGGCTTGAGCAGCAGGCCCAACACCAGCACCTGCAGCCACAGCGGCCCGCCGCTCACAACCCAGACCGCCGCAAGCGCAACCGACACCACCAGCAGCGCCCCGGCGACCCAGGCCAGCGCGCCGCGCACGAACGGCCCGGCCGCTCCAGCAGACGATTCGCCCACAGCGGGCGCGATGCGCCGACCCAGCGCCTCCAGGTAGTGACCCATCCACACCACCGGGTGCCAGCGGGGCGGTGGCTCGCCCCAGCGGACATCGACGAGCAGAGCCACGCAGACAGCGAGGGCCATCGCGGCTCCATCAGGCAGCGTTGCCAGCTCGACCATGGGGCTCAGGCCTCCAGCGCGGCTGCGGCCGCGCGGTGCTGGCCCGGCCCATCGGCGCGGCCCGCGCCCAGGCCGGCGGCTGCGGCCCGCAGCGCGTCCACGAGCGCGGCCACGTCTTCGCTCTGGTGTGCGGCCGACAGTGCGATGCGCAACCGCGCGGTACCCACCGGCACGGTGGGCGGGCGGATCGCGGGCACCCAGATGCCCTGCTCGCGCAGCGCGGCCATCACCGCCAATGCGGCCCCGTTGTCGCCGATCACCAGCGGCTGGATCGCGGTGCTTGACGCCATCAGGGTCCAGCCGGCGGCATCCACCGCGGCATCGGCCCCGGGCGCGAGGCCTTCGCGCAGTTGCGCGATCAAAGCGTTCAGGTGCTGTCGGCGGCGCTCGCCCTCAGCGCCCAGCGCGCAGCGCAGACCGGCGCGCACGGCCTCGGCCAGCAGGGCCGGCGCGGCGGTGGCGTAGGTGTAGCTGCGGGTTTTCTGCAGCAGCCACTCGACCAGCCGCTCGGGCCCGGCCACGAAGGCGCCCGCCACGCCCAGGGCCTTGCCCAGCGTGGCCATGTAGAGCACACGCGGCGAGGCGCCCGCGCCGGTCAGGCCGGCGGCGGCCAGCGCGCCCCGCCCCTGCGGACCCAGCACGCCGAAGCCGTGTGCGTCGTCGAGCAGCAGCAAGGCATCGTGCCGCTCGCAGAGCGCATGCAGGCCGGCGATGTCGGCCACGTCGCCGTCCATGCTGAACACCGCGTCGCTGATCACCAGCTTGCGGCGCGCCGGGCTGGCGGCCAACAAGGCGTCGAGCCGGGCCAGGTCGCCGTGGGAGAAGCGGTGCACCGTGGCTTTGGAGAGGCGCGCGCCGTCGATCAGGCAGGCGTGGTTCAGCGCGTCGGAGAACAGCGCATCACCCTCGCCAACCAATGCCGGCACGGTGCTGGCGTTGGTGGCGTAGCCAGCGTAGAAATACAGCGCGCGCGGCAGGCCCACGGCCTCGGCCAGCTCGCGCTCCAGCGCGGCGTTGGCCACGCTGTGGCCGCTGACCATGGGCGAGGCGCCTGAGCCTACGCCGTAGCGGTCCACCGCGGCGTGCACCGCCTGGCGCAGCAACGGGTCTTGCGCCAGGCCCAGGTAGTCGTTGCTGCAAAAGGCCAGCAGGGACTCGCCGTCCACGTTGAGCCGGGCACCCGGCTCGGGCGTGACCGCGCGGCGCACACGGCGCAGCGACTGCGCGTCCAGCGCGGCCAGGCGCTCGTCAAATTCGTTCAGCCAGCTCATGGCCATCCTTTCATCGCCATGTTTCAGGCAGATCCAGCACGATCTGGCGTGCATCGGGGGTTTGGGGGTGCCAGGGCAGCACGCCCATCAGTGGCGCGGCCAGGCGCTGGCGCAGTGTTTCGATGTTTTCGTCGCGGCAGGCCATGGCCGGGTCCACGGTGTTGGCCACCCAGCCGGCCAGCGGCAGGCCGTCGGCGCGGATGGCTTCGGCCGTCAGCAGCGCGTGGTTCAGGCAACCCAGGCGCAGGCCCACCACGAGCACCACCGGCCGGGCCAGCGCCACCGCCAGGTCGGCCAGGGTTTCGCTGTCGTTCAGCGGCACGCGCCAGCCGCCCGAGCCCTCGACCAGCACCACGTCGGCCAGGCTCAGCAGCCCGCGGTGCGCCGCCACCAGCTCGGCCACGCCCACGCGCCGACCCGCGCGCGCGGCCGCCAGGTGGGGCGACAGCGGCTCGGGCAGCGCCACCGGGTTGTCCAGCGCGGGCGGCACGGCCACGGTGGACGCGGCGCGCAAGGCCAGCACGTCTTCCGCCACCCACGCGCCGTTCTGTTGCACCAGGCCGGCCGCCACCGGCTTCATGCCAACCACGCGGGCGTGGTGACGCGCCAGCGTGTGCAGCAGCGCGGCGCTCACCAGGGTCTTGCCCACGCCGGTGTCGGTGCCGGTGACGAAGCAGCCGTCAAACGCCATCGGGCACTCCGCTCACCGTCGCCGGGCTGGTTTCTTCGGCCAGCGTGGATTCCAGCGCGGCCAGCGCGCCGCGGGCCAGCAACTCGCCCTCGGCCTCGTCGATCACATAGGGCGGCATGGCGTAGAGCGTGTGGCCAATGGGGCGCAGCAGCAGCCCCTGGGCCAGCGCGTGGCGGGCGTAGCGGCGGCCGAAGTCGGGCAGGCTGCTCGCCACGTCCCACGCGAAGACCATGCCCTTGCGCCGCGCGTGGCGTACGCGGGGGTGGTTGGAAATCGGCGCGAACTGCGCGGCCAGCCGTTCGCTGGTGCCCAGGTTCAGGCGCAGCGCGTCGGTCTGCTCGAACAGGTCCAGCGTGGCCAGCGCCGCGCGGCAGGCCAGCGGGTTGCCGGTGTAGCTGTGCGAATGCAGGAACCCGCGCGCCACCTCGTCGTCGTAGAAGGCGGCGTACACCGCGTCTGTGGTGAGCACCACCGACAGCGGCAGCGTGCCGCCAGTCAGGCCCTTGGAGAGGCAGAGAAAGTCGGGGCGGATGCCCGCCTGCTCGTGCGCGAACAGGGTGCCGGTTCGGCCGAAGCCGACCGCGATCTCGTCGAGCACCAGGTGCACCTGGTGCTGGTCGCAGAGCTCGCGCGCAAGCTTCAGGTAGAGCGGATCGTGCATGGCCATGCCGGCGGCGCACTGGATCAGCGGCTCGATGATCACGGCGGCCGTCTCGTGCGCGTGCTCGGCCAGCCAGTCGCCCAGGGCGGCGGCGGCCCGCTCGGCCACGTGGGCAGGCGACTCACCCGGCGCCGCGCCGCGGGCGTCGGGGCTGGGCACGGTGGCGGCCAGGCGCACCAGCGGCGCATAGGCTTCGCGGAACAGCGCAATGTCGGTCACGGCCAGCGCGCCCACGGTCTCGCCGTGGTAACCCCCGGCCACGCCGACGAACCGGCTCTTCTCGGCCCGGCCCGCGTTGCGCCAGTGGTGGGCGCTCATCTTCAGCGCGATCTCGGTGGCGCTGGCGCCGTCGCTGCCGTAAAAGGCGTGGCCCAGGCCGGTGAGCGCGGCCAGGCGCTCGGAGAGTTCAACCACCGGCCCATGGGTGAAGCCAGCCAGCATCACGTGGTCCAGCGTGTGCAGCTGGTCGATGAGCGCGGCGCGGATCGCCGGGTGGTTGTGGCCGAACAGGTTGACCCACCAGGAGCTGATGGCGTCCAGATAGCGCCGGCCTTCGTGGTCGTGCAGCCACACGCCCTCGGCCCGCGCCACCGGGATCAGCGGCAAGGCCGCGCCGTCGGGCGCATGCAGCTTCATCTGCGTGCAGGGGTGCCAGACGGCGGCCAGGCTGCGCTGGCGCCAGGCGGCGTTGGCCGACACGGGCTGCGTCAAAGCTCGGCGCCCAGGGGCAGGATGACCGGGTCGCCGGCCTGGGGACCGGCGGGTTCGCTGCGGGTCTCGACGATGCGGTTGGCGGCGTCGGGAAACACCAGCTTGGGGATCACCTCGTCGAGCTTGTCTTCGTGCACCATGCCGAAGGCCGCGATGATCACCAGGTCGCCCACGCTGGCGCGCCGGGCGGCCGAGCCGTTGAGCGAAATGATGCCGCTGCCGCGCGGCGACTTGATGGCGTAGGTGATAAACCGTTCGCCGTTGTTGATGTTCCAGATGTGCACCTGTTCGTTGGGGCGGATGTTGCTCGCCTCCAGCAGGTCCTCGTCGATGCCGCAGGAGCCTTCGTAGTGCAGCTCGCAGTGGGTGACGGTGGCGCGGTGGATTTTGGATTTCAGCAGGGTGCGGAACATGAGGGATCTCCTTGAACTCAGGGGGTCTCGGCCATCGACAAGGCCAAAGTCAGGCGTGCGCGCGTGTGGTGTGCATGCCCACGCGGGTCAGCAGGTCCTGGTCGGCCTCCACGTCGGGGTTGCCGGTCACCAGCAGCTTGTCGCCATAGAAGATGGAGTTGGCACCGGCCAGGAAGCACAGCACCTGGGTCGATTCGCCCATCTGCCGGCGCCCGGCCGACAGGCGCACCTTGGCCTTGGGCATGGTGATGCGGGCCACGGCCACCGTGCGCACGAACTCCAGCGGGTCGAGGTCGGGCTCGTCGGCCAGCGGCGTGCCCGGCACCTTCACCAGGTGGTTGATCGGCACCGACTCGGGGTACGGCGCCAGGTTGGCCAGCTGCGCGATCAGGCCGGCGCGCCCGGCGCGGGATTCGCCCATGCCCACGATGCCGCCGCTGCACACATGGATGCCCGCCCCGCGCACGTGGCCCAGGGTGTCCAGCCGGTCCTGGTAGTCGCGCGTGGTGATGATGTCGCCGTACAGCTCGGGTGCGGTGTCCAGGTTGTGGTTGTAGTAGTCCAGGCCCGCGCCCTTGAGGCGTTGCGCCTGGTCGCCCGTGAGCATGCCCAGGGTGCAGCAAGCCTCCAGGCCCTCGTCCTTGATCACGCGCACCAGCTCCTCGACCTTCTCCAGGTCGCGGTCGTTGGGCGCCCGCCAGGCCGCGCCCATGCAGAAGCGCGAGGCACCGGCCGCCTTGGCGCCGAGCACGGCTTCGCGCACTTCCTCGGGCGTCATCATCTTGGTGGCGGGCACACCGGTCTCGTGGTGCACCGACTGGGGGCAGTAGCCGCAGTCTTCGGGGCAGCCGCCGGTCTTGATGGACAGCAGCGTGGCCAGCTCCATGTGGGTCGGGTCGTGGTGCTCGCGGTGCACGGTCTGGGCGCGGTGCATCAGTTCGGGAAACGGCAGGTCCAGCAGGGCCTGCACCTCGGCCACTGGCCAGGCCTGCTGGCGGGCCTCGACAGATGGCGTTGCGGCTTTGCGCGGGGCGTGGAAATGCAGGGTCTGCTCGGTGGAAGGCAGCAGGGTGGTGTTGGTCGTCATCGTGGTCTCCTCAAAGTTCAAGCAGCGGTGGGGTCACCCCGTCACCGATTCGCGGGTGCCCAAGGGCTGGCCCCAGGCGTTTTCAAACAGCATATTGTCCAATGCGCAGCGCTGGGCCCAGCGCTGCTGCTGGAGCATCGGCTCCTCATAGAAATGCTGCACCGGGCCGATGCACAAAACGGCCACGGGCTCGGCACTGTCGGGCATGCCCAGCAGCGCCGCCACCGCCACCGGATCGAACATCGATACCCAGCCCATGCCCAGGCCCTCGGCGCGGGCGGCCAGCCACAGGTTCTGGATCGCGCAGGCGGTCGAGGCGAGGTCCATCTGCGGCAGGGTCCGGCGGCCAAACACATGCCTTTCACGGTCCTCTGCGAGCGCCACCACCCAGACCTCGGCAGCGTCCATCAAGCCTTCGACCTTCAGGCGCAGAAATGCCTCCGAGCGCTCGCCCAGAGCCTGGGCGGTTTCCATGCGCTCCTGCTCCACAAGCCCGTGCAGCTCGGCCCGCAGTGCGCGCGAAGCCACGCGAACGAAGCGCCATGGCTGCATGAACCCCACGCTGGGCGCGTGGTGCGCGGCGGTGAGCAGTCGGCGCATCCGCTCGGGCGCGACCGTACCCCCCGCGAAGTGCCGCATGTCGCGGCGCTCGAAGATGGCTCGATACACGGCATCGCGCTCGGCCGGAGAAAAAGCCTGATCGGAGGTGGTCGCCTGGGTCACGTCATGCCACCTGGATCGTCATGGGGCTTCTCCACCGGTGATCACGGTGGGCGGCAGGCGGCACAAGATGCCGTTGCGCAACAACGGTGGGCGCGCATCGCGGGCGAGGTTGCCATCGGGCGCCCGGTGGTGCATCACGGCGCAGTCGAGCAACTGCTGGGCAACTCCTTCTGCGGGTGCGAGGTCGCCAAACTGGTAGCTGTGCTTGCCCGGTGCCTGGAAGGCCACGGTGCAGGCGCGCGAGCAGCCGGCGGTGCAGGCCACGCCACGCACGCGCACGGCCGCCCATTCGGGCTGATCGCCAAAGGCCTGTTCGGCCTGAACGGCGTGGAACAGGATCTCGCCGGCCGCCTGCTGGTCGCGCGGTGTCTCAGCGGTTCGGCAGGTGGTGCAGATGATGAGTTCGGTCATGTGGGCAATGGGTTCTCAATCAAGGGTGGTCAGGGGACGGCGCCATTCGGCACCCCAGTGCCGGGCCCAGTCGCGGCAGCGGCCCAGCGGGCGCATCGGGTCGTCGAAATCGACGATCACCACATGGTCAGCGGCCGGCGGCGCCGCGGGTCGCTCCAGGCTGCGGCCATCGGTGAGCAGCCACAGCGTGCGCGGTGCCGCTCCGTGCCGACGGCGGAACGCCTGCAGCTCGTTCTGCGCCTGACGCAGCGCTTCGGCCAGTGGCGTGCCGCCTCCGCCCCCCAGGCGGCCGATGCGGCCGATGGCCGCACGCCGCGCGGGGGCCGCGTTCTGGAGCCACTGCACACCCTGCCCGCCAAACAGCAGCAGAGCCGCATGAGTGCCCGCGCGGGCGGCATCGTCCACCAGGCTGGCCGCAAATGCCTTGGCCTGGGCCAGGCGCGCAGCGCTGCGCATGGAACCGGAATTGTCCAGTGCAATCAGGTGCAGGGCCCCCACCTCGGCCGGCGGCCGCACGCGTTGCAGGTGCTCAGGCCGCAAGCGCTCAGG
Organism: Hydrogenophaga sp. A37; assembly: GCF_002001205.1. Classification (GTDB taxonomy): domain Bacteria; phylum Pseudomonadota; class Gammaproteobacteria; order Burkholderiales; family Burkholderiaceae_C; genus Hydrogenophaga. Next base: position 41,258 of record NZ_MUNZ01000124.1, on the reverse strand, counting down.
CCCCTTGCGCACCAGGGTGCGTGGCCAGTGGATGCGCGCGGCGTCTTCAGCTTGCACCGGACGCTCGGCTGAAGCCAGGCGTGGCGCCAGCGCGGCTGTGTGGGCGGGCCACCGCCGCAGGCCGGGCACCACGGGCGCCCGCCCCACGGGGTGGCTCAGGCTTTTTTTGCGACAAGCCCTCCCGTGGGCCGCAGCGCGGCCATGCCTTCGGCTTGCGGTGGCAGCGCACCCCAGTCGCCGTTTGTGGCGTGGTCAGTGGCCGGCGCCTGCGTGGGGCCTGACGCCTGTGGCGCGGTGGATGCCCGGAACGCCGGTGGGGGTGGTGCGGTCTGCTGGCGGCGGTGGACCAGGGCCAGCTCGGCCACGGTGTCCACATCGGCCACGCTCACGGTCGACTGGCCTTGCCAGGCGGCGTGGGCCCGCGCCGCCTTGAGCAGCACCAGATCGCCGCGCACGCCATCCGCACCGGCCGCCAGGGCCAGGCCGGTGGCGTGGGCCAGCACGGCGTCGGGCCAGTCCAGCTGCGCCAGGGCCAACCGGGCAGCAGCCAGGCGGTTGACCAGCGCAGCCTGCGCTGCGGCCTGCTGCCGATGCACGGCCTGCGGGTTCTGGTCAAACGCCAGACGGGCGCGCACGATGGCCTGGCGCAGCTCGGGGGTGGCCGGGTTGTCCAGTGCCACGCAGAGGCCGAAGCGGTCGAGCAGTTGCGCACGCAGCTCGCCCTCTTCCGGGTTCATGGTGCCCACGAGCACAAAGCGCGCCGCGTGCTGGTGCGAAATGCCGTCGCGCTCGACGGTGTTGACGCCGCTGGCGGCCACGTCCAGGAGCGCGTCCACCAGCGCGTCGGGCAGCAGGTTGACCTCGTCCACATACAGCACGCCGCCATCGGCGCGGGCCACCATGCCCGGCGCCAGGCGCACCTGCCCGTCGCGCAGCGCGCCTTCCAGGTTGAGCGTGCCCACCAGTTGCTCCACGCTGGCGGCCAGCGGCAGGCTGACGAAGGGTGCGCCCGGCAACAGCGCCGCCAGGGCCCTCGCCGCGGTCGATTTGGCGGTGCCGCGCGGGCCGCTGATCAGCACGCCGCCAATGGCCGGGTCCACCGCAGCGAGCAGCAAGGCCAGGCGCAGTTCGGGATGACCCACCAGGGCGGAGAAGGGGAAGCCTGGGTCGGGTGCCCGTTCGGTGTGGAGGGGGTTTTGCGTCATGTCAGAGGTCCTTCACCCTGGGTTTCAAGCCGGTGTTCCAGCTCAAGCAGGGTCTGTTCGATGCGTTCGCGGTGCTCGCCCGGCTCGGCCCACAGGCCGCGCTGCATCGCCTCGAGCAGGCGTTCGCCGATCCTGCGCAAGGCCAGCGGGTTGTGTTGCTGCAGGAAATCGCGGGTGGCGTCGTCGTGCACATAAGCGTCGGCCACCAGCGCGTACTGGTGGTCGCCGACCACGCCGGTGGTGGCGTCGAAGGCGAACAGGTAGTCCACCGTGGCGGCCATCTCGAACGCGCCCTTGTAGCCGTGGCGCTTCACGCCATCGATCCACTTCGGGTTGACGGCGCGCGCGCGCACCACGCGCGCCACCTCTTCACCCAGGGTGCGCACGCGCGGCGCGCCGGGCGTGCTGAAGTCGCCGTGGTACAGCGCGGCGGGCGCACCGGCCAGGTGCTGCACGGCCGAGGCCATGCCGCCCTGGAACTGGTAGTAGTCGTCGGAGTCGAGGATGTCGTGCTCGCGGTTGTCCTGGTTGTGCAGCACCGCGTCCACCAGCGCCAGCCGCTGCTCGAAGGCCGCGCGCGCGGCGCTGCCATGGCCGTCTTGCCCGTAGGCGAAAGCGCCGGCGCGCAGGTAGGCCTGGGCGAGGTCGGCCTGTTCGTTCCAGCGGCCGCTGGCGATCAGCTCTTGCAGGCCCGCGCCGTAGCCGCCCGGGCGCGGACCGAACACGCGCCAGGTGGCGCTGCGCTGCGCATCTTCGGCCGCCGCGCCGGCCGCCACCGCGGCAGCGGCCTCGCGCCGCACACGGGCGCGAATCGGGTTCACGTCGTCCGGCTCGTCGTCTTCCGGAATCGCAGCGACGGCGCGCACCGCGGTGTCGAACAGGTCGATCACGTTCGGAAACGCATCGCGGAAGAAGCCCGAAACGCGCAGGGTCACGTCGATGCGCGGCCGGTTCCTGATGGCCATGGGCAGCACCTCGATGTCCACCACCCGGTGGCTGCCCGGTGCCCACTTGGGCCGCACACCCAGCAGCGCGAAGGCCTGACCGATGTCTTCGCCGCCGGTGCGCATGGTGCTGGTGCCCCAGACCGAGAGGCCGATGGCGCGGGGGAAGTTGCCGTGGTCCTGCAGGTGGCGCTCGATCACGCGCTCGGCCGCCAGCGCACCCATGGCGTAGGCGGTGGGCGTGGGCACGGCGCGCGTGTCCACCGAATAGAAATTTCGCCCGGTGGGCAGCACGTCGGGCCGGCCGCGCGAGGGCGCGCCGCTCGGGCCGGCGGGCACGAAGCGGCCCGAGAGCCCGCGCATCAACTGCTCGATCTCGTTCGGGCCGCAGGCGTCCAGGCGCGGCGCCAGCGTCTGGCGCATGCGCTGGATCACGGGCGCGGTGTGTGGCCAGGCTTGCGCGTCGAGCGTCGTGTCTTCGCTGCCCAGGTGCTCCGTGACGAACGCGATGGCCAGCAGCTCCAGCCGCTCGCGCGTGTGGCCCGCGTGGCGCCAGGGTTCGTCGCTGAGAACCTGCAAGGCCTCGGGGCGCGGGCCGCTCCAGGCGTCCGCCCACTCGGGGTTAAGCGGGTCGAAGCCCTCCAGGCCCAGGTCGTGTGCCAGTGCCACGAGCAGGCTGCCCTGCCCCGCCGCCTGGCCACCGGGGAAGCGGGCGAGCGCGACCAGCGTGTCGGTGCGCTGGCGGCCCTGCGGCGAGCGGCCGAAGATGTGCAGGCCGTCGCGGATCTGCGATTCCTTGATCTCGCACAGGTAGGCATCGAGCCGCGCCAGCAACTGCTCGCGCTGTGCCTCGTCGGCCGGCGCCAGGAAGCCGAGCTCCTGGTGCAGTTGGTGTTTGAGCACCTGCTGCAGGATGCTTTCGCGCAGCAGCTTCGCGCGGCGCGGGTCGAGCGACAGCGCCTCGTAGTACTCGTCCATCTGCCGCTCCAGCTCCTGCAGCGGCCCGTAGGTCTCGGCGCGGGTCAGCGGGGGCATCAGGTGGTCGATGATCACCGCCTGCGTGCGGCGCTTGGCCTGGCTGCCTTCGCCCGGGTCGTTCACGATGAAGGGGTAGAGGTGCGGCAGCGGACCCAGGATGGCATCGGGCCAGCAGGCCGCACCCAGCGCCACGCTCTTGCCGGGCAGCCATTCGAGGTTGCCGTGTTTGCCCACGTGCACCACCGCGTCCACCACGAAGGCGCGGCGCAGCCAGAAATAGAAGGCGAGGTAGCCGTGGGTGGGCACGAGGTCGGCGTCGTGGTAACTCGCCACCAAGTCCAGATCGCGGCCGCGCGCGGGTTGTATGCCCACGAACACCTGGCCCAGGCGCTGGCCCGGCACCATGAAGCGGCCGCTGCGTTGCATCGGGTCGTGTTCGGGCGGCCCCCACAGCGCGTTCACCGCTTGCTGGCTGTCGGGCGGCAAGCGGTGAAAGTCGGCCAGGTAATCGGCCATCGCCAGGCTCTGGCCTGCGGGTCGATGGTGGTTGCTGTCGAGGTTGTTGGTGACGCCCCGCACCAGTTGCGCCATCAGCGCGTCGCCGTTGTCGGGCAGCTCGCCGGTGCCGTAACCCGCGTCGCGCAAGGCCTGCAGCACCAGCACGGTGGAGGCGGGCGTGTCCAGCCCCACACCGTTGGCCAGGCGCGCGTCGTCGTTGGGGTAGTTGGCCAGGATGAGGGCGATGCGTTTGCTGGCGTTCGGCTTCTCACGCAACACGCACCAGCGGCGCGCCAGCTCGGCCACGAAGGCAATGCGCTCGGGCTCGGGCTGGTAGCGCACCACGTCCACCTCGGTGCGCTCGCAGCGCCAGGCCAGGCCCTTGAAACTGATGGCGCGCGTGCCGATGCGGCCGTCCACCTCGGGCAGCACCACCTGCATGGCGAGGTCGCGCGGCGCCAGGCCGTGCGGGTCGGCCTGCCACTGCTCCAGCGAACAACCGGCGGTGATGAGCTGCAGCACCGGCGCATCGCCGGCCAGCGGTTCGTTCGCAGGGGCTTCGTCGCCGCCATCGAGCGAGGCGATGGCAAAGCTGGTGGCGTTGAGCACCACGCCCACGCCGTGATCGGCGGCCATGGTCTGCAGCATGGCCAGGCTGGCCGGGTTCTTCAACGAGTCCACCGCCACGGCCAGCGCGTTGAGGCCGGCGTCCGTCAGCGCAGCCAGCATGGCGTCGAACACGGCCGTGTTGCCCGCCTGCAGGTGCGCCCGGTAGAACACCAGCAGCGCCACGGGCGCGCCCGCGCGCCAGGGCGCAGCGGCCTGCGGCGCGTAGGGCATCACCGGCGGCAGGGGTTTTGGTGGCGATGGCGGCTGACCGAGCCCGAAGGCGGCGTGGCCGATCAGCGAGAAGAAGGCCAGCGCGTTGTCGCGCCCACCTTCGCGCAGGCAGCGCCAGAGCCGGTCGCAGTCTTCGGGCGGCGCGGTGCTGCGCATGAGCAGTTGCGGGTCTTGCACGTTGTCGCCGGAAAACAGCGCCAGCCACTGGCCGTGCTTCGCGGCAAGCGACGTGGCCTGCTCCACCACATAGGCCCAGTCATTGGGGGCGCCCAGGTGGTCGATCACCACCACGCCGGCGTGGCGCAGCACGTCGTCCACGTACATGTCGGTGGACGCGGGCTGGCGCAGCCACATCAGGTTGGCCAGTCGCACTTTGGGAAAGCTGTCGCCCAGGCTGGCGGCCGCGTCGGCCAGCAGCGAGAGCGTGGTGTCGGCCGCGCTCAGCACCACGATGTCGCCCGGCGTCTGCGCCACGCGCACCACGCCCTGCCCGCCGTCTTCGACGTGGCCTCCGGGGCGCGTGCTGAGCAGGTGCATGGCTTCAGGCGGTGGCGGTGTCAGCGAGCAGCGCGGCTTGAAGCTCGTTTTGCAGGGCGGTGCCGTCGAGGTGGTCGCCGATCAGCACCAGGCGCGTGGTGCGCAGGTCGTCGGCGCGCCAGGGGCGGTCGAAGTGGCTGTCAAAGCGCTGGCCCACGCCCTGCACCACCAGGCGCATGGCCGCACCGGGCAGGGCCACAAAGCCCTTCACGCGGTAGATCTCGTGGCGCTGCACCAGCGCGGTCAGCGCGTCCAGCAGGCGCTGGCGGTCTGCCACGTCCAGCGTGATCGACACCGAATCGAACGCGTCGTGGTCGTGGTCTTCTTCCTCGTCGTGGTGGGTCTTGCGGCCGTCGATCGCGTCTTCCACCGCACGCTCCAGACCCAGCAGCACACCCAGGTCCAGCCGGCCGTGTTGCGCGTGCACCAGCTTCACGCCAGCGGGCGTTTCCTTGCGGATGATGGCCTCCACCTCCGCCAGCGCGGCCGCGTCCAGACCGTCGGTCTTGTTGATGACCACCAGATCGGCCGTGGCCAACTGGTCTTCAAACAGCTCGGCCAGCGGCGAATCGTGGTCCAGGTTGTCGTCGGCACGGCGTTGCGCGTCCACCGCCACCGGGTTGTCGGCGAAGGTGCCGGCGGCCACGGCGGGCGCGTCCACCACGGTGATCACCGCGTCCACCGTGAAGGTGTTGCGCAGGCTGGGCCACTGGAAGGCCTGCACCAGCGGCTTGGGCAGGGCCAGGCCAGACGTCTCTATGACGAGGTGGTCGATCTGGTCGCGCCGCGCGGCCAGCAGCTCCATCACCGGGGCAAACTCTTCCTGCACCGTGCAGCACAGGCAGCCGTTGGCCAGCTCGAACAGCTGGCCGTTGTCGGCGCCGCTCTCGTCGCAGCCGATGCCGCAAGCGCGCAGCAGTTCACCGTCGATACCGAGCTCACCGAACTCGTTGACGATGACGGCGATGCGCTTGCCCTGCGCGTTCAAGAGCAGGTGGCGCAGCAGCGTGGTCTTGCCCGCACCGAGGAAACCGGTGATGACGGTGGCGGGGATTTTCTGGAGGTTCATGTCGGACCTTGGCAGTAAGGGAACAGGGTTGATAGAAGGGCCAGAAGGGAGGCCCTCAATGGGGGATCGCCGGCAGGGCCTTGAGGCAGTCCACCAGCATCCGGGCCGCCTCGCCCACGCGGGGGCCGGGGCGCGACAGCAGGTCCATGCGCGCGTCGTCGAGCAGGCAGATGCGGCCCTGGCGGACCGCGGGGATCTCGCTCCAGCCTGGCCGGTCGGCCATGCCCTGGGCGCTGCTTTGCGGCGCGATGATCAGCTCGGGCGCACGGCGCACCACCATCTCGGGGTTCACTTTGGGAAACAGCCCCATGTCGGCCGGCACGATGTTGACCAGGCCCAGCGCGGCCACCGTCTCGCCGATGAAGCTGCCGGCACTGGCGGCAGACGAAATGCCCCCGACCTCGACATAGACGCTGCGCCCACGCAGGGCCGGCGGCATGCGGCGGGCGGCGGCCTGGAGCTCGTCTTCGATGCGGCGCACCAGCTCGGCCGCCCTGGCCGGCTCGCCCAGCACCCGCCCTAGGGCCAGCAGCGTGTGCTTGAGGTCCGCATGGGTGCGGGCATCGAACTTCTGCACCGGAATGCCCAGGGACTGCAGCCGCTCCTCGGCCCGGCTGCGCGGACCGAGCAGCACCAGGTCGGGACGCAGCAGCACGATGTTCTCGATCTGCGCGTCCGCCAGCCCGCCCACCTGAGGCAATCGGTGCACGCTCTCGGGCCAGCTCGAATGCCGGTCGGTGCCCACGAGCGCCGCGCAGCGGCCAAGCGCGCACACCGCCTCGGTCAGCGAAGGCGACAGGGTCACGATGCGCTGCTGGGCCAGGGCCGGCGGCATGACCAGCATGCCCATGGCCATCAGGGCGGCGGCCGGCGCTTGGGCGACAAAGGCCATGTCAGCTTTCCAAGGCGCCGGAGCGCCACCCGCGATGCATGAAACAACGCCACCCAGAGGCACCGCCGGGCCGGCTTTGCCGGACGGCCAGTGCCGCCCCACTTGAGGGGGGTGACGCGAAGCGGCGCGGGGGGTGTTTCATCCTAGTCCTCAATGCCGCGCTGCGCCGGAACGCCGGCATTGAAGTGGTGTTTGATGAGCGTCATCTCGGTCACCGTGTCGGCCAGCTCGATCAGCTCGGCCGGGGCATTGCGGCCGGTGAGCACCACGGTCACCGAGGACGGCCGCTCGCGCAGACAGGTCAAGACCGTCTCCAGCGTGATCCACCCGTAGCGCAAGGGGTACATGATCTCGTCGAGCACCACCATGAAGTGTTCGCCCGCACGGATCGCGGCCTCGGCCTTGGACCACCCGGCCTGCGCCAGCTCGGCCGAGTGGGCCAGGTCGCGGCTCTTCCAGCTGAAACCGTCGCCCAGCCCTTCGATGGGGATGCCCAGCTGTTCGAACAGCCGGTGCTCCCCGAAGCGGGCCGACGGCACCTTCATGAACTGGTAGATCTTGACCTTCTTGCCGCGGCCATGGGCCCGCACAGCCAGCCCGAAGGCCGCCGTGCTCTTGCCCTTGCCGTTGCCGGTGTGGACCATGACGAGGCCCCGCCGGTCGCCCTGGGCTTTGGGGGTATCGCGCAGCACCGGTGGTGTTTCGATGTCCATGGCGTTCGACTCCCGTTAGACAGGGTGGTGCAGGCGCTGGTGCACCACCACCGAACCCTTGAGCTGGTGCGCCAGCTTGGCCAGCGCGAGAATGCCCAGGTCGATCAGGGGTTCCAGCAGCACCACGCCCATGTAGGCCACACCGAAGCTGCCGATGCTGGCGAGGTTCTCCGAGCCGGTGCCCGCACCGTACAAGGCCCAGAAAGCCACCCACAACACGATGCCACCCTGGTAGGCCAGCGACAGCTTGAGCGCCTGGCTGTAACCGATGTCCACATAGGCCATATTGTCGGGAATGACACGGCGCGCCAGTGCAGAGGTGGCGAACAGTGGCACCAGCAGCGTGGTGACGTTCATGCCGTACTGAGGCAGGTCGAACGGAGCGAAGGACAGCCCCTGGAGCAAGAGCCCACCGGCCAGTCCGATGGCGGCCGGCGCCTGCCCGAAGATCAGCAGCAAGGTGGTGCCCAGAATCAGGTGCACCTCCGACACGCCGACCGGGTGGTGCGGAAACAACTCGAAGAAGCAGAACACCAGGGCAGAGGTGATCAGCGAGCGGAGCAACAACGCGGGGATGCCGTCTTTCCGGGCGGTGTCCAGCGCCAATTTGGCGGCATAGCCCAGGGCACCGGCGGCGGTGGCATGGCTCAGGACAATTTTGGTTCCATCAACCAGTCCGGGTTCGATGTGCATGGCGTTTCTCCTTGGGGCAAATGCGTTGTCGACAACGCGGGTTTAAGAACTCAAAAAATCAGCGCGGCAGCGCCACCCACTGACCGTGCAGGGCATGCACGGCAATGCGGTGGTCGAACACCGCCTCCAGCGCGCGGTGCGTGGCGGGCTCGGCACACAGGCCCTGGTGGGTCACTCGGCCTTGCGCCATCAACACCAGTTCGTCGGCGTGCAGGGCCATGGCGATCTCATGCAGCACGCTCACCACGGTCTTGCCCTCGTGCACCAGCGCCTGCACGAGATCGAGCCAGTCGGCCTGGTGTGGCGGGTCGAGGTTGGCCAGGGGTTCGTCCATCAGCAGCACCTGGGCCTCGACGGCCAACGCGCGGGCCAGCAGCACGCGCTGGCGCTCGCCGCCCGAGAGCTGGCCGAGCGAGCGGGCGCGCCAGTCCCAGGCCTGGGTGGCTTTGAGTGCGCGCTCCACCGCGGCGTGGTCGGCGGCGCTGGGCGGGCTGAGCCAGGCCTGGTGCGGCAGGCGCCCGAGCATGGCCACGTCCCACACGGTGAGGTCGTCGCCGCTGGATTCGTTCTGCCCCAGCCAGGCGAGCTGTTGCGCGCGGGCGCGATGGGGCCACACGGCCAGCGGCTTTCCCAGCAAAGCGACCTCACCGCTGCGCGGCAACAGCCCGGCGAGTGCCTTGAGCAACGTTGACTTGCCCGCGCCATTGGGGCCAACGATGCTGGTCCAGCGCGCGCGCGGCAGCGCCAGGGTGATGTTGTGCAATATCTCGGTGTCGCCCAGCCGCGCGCTCAGGTTGCGCGCTTCAACGGCGATGGCGTTGGCGTTCATGGGCACGTTCACAGCCCCGCCCCCCGCGACACGCGCGTGTTGCGTTGCATCAGCCACAGCAGATAACCGCCGCCCAACACGGCGGTGAGCACGCCCACCGGCAGCTCCTGCGGCGCGATCAGCCAGCGCGCCAGCGTGTCGGCCGCCATCAGCAGCGCGCCGCCCATGCAGCTGGCCAGCAGCATCAGCCGGGCGCTGGTGGTCTTGACCAGCGAGCGCACCAGGTGCGGCGCGGCCAGGCCGACAAAAGCGATCAACCCGGTCTGCGCCACGGCGGTACCGGTGGCCAGCGCCAGCACCGCCACCAGCGCCGCGCGCATGGGGCCGAGCGGCAGGCCCAGGCTGCGCGCCGTGGCGTCACCCAGGCTCAGGCCGTCGAGCACCCGCGCCAGCAGCCAGGCCGCCAGCGCGCACAGCGCCCACACGGCCACCATCAGCACGCAGGCCGTCCAGCCCACGAAGCTGGTGGAGCCGAGCATGAAGGCCTGCATGGCCTGCAGCGACTCGGGCGAGAACAGCAGCACCAGGTGCGTCATGGCGCTGAGCACCACGCCCACCACCACACCGGCCAGCAGCAGGCGCAGCGTGTGCTGCACGCCGCGCGAGAGCAGCAGCGTGAGCAGCACCGCCAGCACCGCGCCGCCGAAGGCCGCACCGGTGAGCCCCAGGCGCACCCAGGCGCTGCTGGAGAACACGCTCACCGCCACACCGCTGTTCATCATGCTGGCGCCCAACATGCCCGCGCCGCCGCCCATCGCGGCCAGCGCCAGCGCCACGCCGAGCGAGGCACCCGAGGCGCTGCCGAGCAGAAACGGATCGGCCAGCGGGTTGCGGAACAGGCCCTGCGCCACCGCGCCGGCCAGCCCCAGCAAGGCGCCTGCGCCCCAGGCACCCAGCGTGCGCGGCAGGCGGATCTCCCACACGATCTGCTGCGCCATCGCGGTGGCGGCCGGGTCGGCGTGCGGGTTCAGCAGCGGGCCGACCAGGTTCTCGAAGCCCGCGCTGCCCACGCAGACGCCGAGTGCGGCCAGCGCCGCGGCCGCCAGCAGCAGGGCGACGACCAACCATGACGCGCGGCGTGCGTTCAAGGGCGCGCTCCGGCTGGCGGCTTCGCGCCGGGCGCCTTCTCGGCCAGGCAGTGCGCCATCAGCCGGGCACCCTCGGCCATGCGCGGGCCGGGCCGCACCAGGGTGTCGGACTCTTCGGCCGGGAACACACACAGGTGCTGCGCGCGCATGGCGCGCATGGCCATCCAGCCCGGGCGCTGCAACATGCCGTCCACGCTGCGCTGGCCAACCATGATCAGGTCGGGGTCGGCGCGCACGATGTACTCGGGGTTGAGTTTGGGAAACGGCCCGAGCGACGCGGGCACGATGTTCTTGGCGCCCAGGCGCGTCAGCGTTTCGCCGATGAAGGAGCTTTCACCCGCGGCATACGGCCCGGGATTGACCTCGAAATACACCCGCGTGCCACGCACGCTGGCGGGCAGCGACTGCGCGGCTGCCATCACGGCTGCGTCGATGGCGCGCCAGATTTTCTGCGCGTCGGGCACCTCCAGCAGTTGCCCGATCTTGAGCATCACGCGTTGCACGTCGGCATGTGTCTTGGGCTCCAGCGCCACCACCTTGAGGCCCAGCGCACGCAGCCGGTCGCCCGCGCGCGAAGACGTGGCCATCAGCACCACGTCGGGCCGCAGCGCCACGATCTGTTCGATGTTCGGGTCCAGCCCGCCGCCCACCTTGGGCAAGGGTTTCACGCTCTCGGGCCAGTTGGTGTAACGGTCCACCCCCACCAGGCGCTGGCACTGACCGAGTTCGCACACCGTCTCGGCCAGCGAAGGCAGCAGGCTCACGATTCGCTGTGGTGAGCGCTCGAAGTTCACCACCACGCCGTGGTCGTCGGTGATCTGGAGTGCGGCGTGGGCCGGCAGGGACAGCAGCACCAGCCCAGCCAATGCCACAGCGGCCAGGATGTCACGCATCGGATTCATGGCTTGTCTTTCAAGGTCAGCGGCAGTCCCGCCGCCATCAGCGTGACGCGCTCGCACGCGGCAGCCACGCTTTGGTTGAGACGGCCCAGCGCGTCCACAAAGGCGCGCACCTCACGCCCCATGGGGATCACGCCCAGACCGATCTCGTTGCCCACCAGCACGACAGGGCCGGGGGCGGCGGCGATGGCCTCGCACAGCGCGTGACCCGCGGCTACAACGGCGGTCTCATCCAGGGCTAGCGCAGCGTCGGCCGGCATCATCAGGTTGGTCAGCCACAACGTCAGGCAATCGACCACCACCAGGGTCTTCGCGTCGCTGGCACGGTGCAGCGCCTCGGCCAGCGCCAGCGGTTCCTCCACCGTGACCATGCCCGGCACCCGCTCTGCGCGGTCCCGCTGGTGGCGCGCGATGCGTTCGCGCATCTCGCCGTCCCAGGCCTGGCCGGTGGCGATCAGCATGGCACGGTGATCGGGCGAACGCTCCAGCCACTGGCAAGCCAGCACTTCGGCGCGGCGCGACTTGCCGCTGCGCTGCCCGCCCAGGATGAATTCGCTGCAGGCCACCTCAACCATGAGCCACCATCCACTGCTTCACGATGCGGTGCATCTGCTCCACACCATCGGTCAGCGCTGCGGGGCCGGGCTGCAGGATGTCGGCCGACTTGATCTCGAACAGCTGGCCGTTCTTGACCGCAGGCACATCCTGCCAACCCGGACGCGCTGCCACCTTCTCGGGGCGGAACTTCTTGCCGCACCAGGAGCCGATCACGATATCGGGCGCGCGCGCCACGATCTCGGTGGGGTCGGCAATGATGCGGTGCTTGCCCAGCGACTGCACCGCCAGCTCGGGAAACACATCGTCGCCGCCCGCGATGCCCAACAACTCGGACACCCAGCGGATGCCGCTGATGTGCGGCTCATCCCACTCTTCAAAGAACACGCACGGGCGGCGCTTGCCCGCTGCCACCAGCGCGGCCACCTCGGCGCGGATCGCGGCGAGCCGCTGGCGCATGACGTCGATGCGCGCCAGGCCGTCCTCAGCGCAGCCCACCATCGCGGCCACCTGAAACAGCATGGAAAAAATCTCGTCCACGCTGCGCTGGTTGAACACCGTCACCTGCACACCGGCACGGATCAGCGCCGCCGCGATGTCGGCCTGCAGGTCCGAAAAACCGAACACGCAGTCGGGCTGCAGCGCGAGGATCTTGTCGATTTTCGCGTTCAGAAACGCGCTGACCTTGGGCTTCTCGTCGCGCGCGCGGCGCGGGCGCACCGTGTAGCCGCTGATGCCGACGATGCGGTGCTCCTGCCCCAGCAGGTAGAGCCACTCGGTGGTCTCTTCGGTCAGGCACACGATGCGCTGAGGCCCCAGGTGCTGTGTGCTCACAAAACCTCCTCAAGGAACAGCGAGGCGGCAGCCTCAGGGTTCGAAGCAAACCAGGCGTGGAAATAGCTGGCCCGCACCGGACCCTGCGCGTAGATGGCCTCGCCGCGCCCGCCCGCACGCTGCGCCTCGGTCCGGGACAGTGGGGCCAACGGCGAATCGGTGGTCGAGTAGTGAAACGTGTGCCCGCGCAACTCGCCCTGCGCCGTGTCCCAGCGCTGCGGCCCGAGCGCGGCCAGGCGCTTCTGCATGGTCACGCGGCCAGGCAGCAGGGCCCACATCGGGTGTTCGTCGCCATCGGCGGTGGCCAGGGTGTCAAACAGCGGCATCATGCCGCCGCACTCGGCCCAGACGGGCCGACCGGCCGCGACATGTTCGGCCAACGAGGCACGGCAGCGCGCGCCTTTCGTCAGCGTGGTCGCGTGCAACTCCGGGTAGCCGCCCGGCAGCCACACCGCATCGCACGCCGGCACCGACCCGTCGGCCAGCGGCGAGAAAAACACCAGCTCAGCGCCGAGTGCGCGCAGGCTGTCCAGGTTGGCCGGGTAGATGAAACAGAAGGCCGCATCGCGCGCCACCGCCACCGTGCGGCCCTTGAGCATCGGCACCACGGGGGCCTCGGCTGTCGCGTCAAACCGCACCGCCCAACGCTGCCAACCCGCGTGGTCGAGCTGCCCCAGCGGCGTCTGCGCCAGCGCGTCGGCCACGGCGTCCAGCCGCTCCATGGCGTCGGGCAGCTCGGACGCCACCGTCAAGCCGAGGTGCCGCTCGGGCAGCGTGAAGCCCGCGTCTCGCTGCAATGCCCCGAGCCAGCCGGCGTCGATGCCCACCGCATCACCGTCGGCCATCGCCGGTCGCAACGAGCGCTGCAGCATCTGCGCGTGCCCCTCGCTGGCGACCCGGTTGGCCAATACGCCCGCCCAGGGCAGGCCGTCCTGGTAGTGGCGCAGCCCGTGCGCCAGCGCGCCGAAGGTGCCCGCCATGGCCGACGCGTCGATCACCGCCAGCACCGGCAGCCCGAAGCGCCGCGCGAGGTCGGCCGTGCTGGGCTCACCGTCGAACAGCCCCATGACCCCTTCGATCAGGATCAGGTCGCTCGACGAAGCGGCCTCAAACAGGCGGGCGCGGATGTCGGCCTCGCCGTTCAGCCAGAGGTCGAGGTTGTGCACCGGGTGGCCGCTGGCGAGCGTGTGCCAGTGCGGGTCCAGAAAATCAGGACCACACTTGAACACCCGCACCCGGCGGCCTTGCCGCGTGTGCAGCCGCGCGAGCGCCGCCGTCACGGTGGTCTTGCCCTGGCCCGACGCCGGGGCCGCGATCAGCAGCGCGGGGCAGACAGCAACGGCGTGGTCCATGGCGGCACTCAGCGTGGCGACCAGTTCAGGCCGACATACAAAGTGCGGCCGGCGGTGGCGTAGCCCAGCACCGACTCGTAGGCCTTGTCGGTCAGGTTGTCGACACGGACCTGCAGCTTCCAGTCGGGCGTGAGCGCGGTGCTGGCCGTCAGGTTCAGCAGGCTGTGGGCCGGCAGGAGCTGCAAGTTGGCGGCGTCGTTGAAGCGAGAGCCAACATGCTGCAACTCGCCACCGAGTGTCCAGCTGGCGAGCGGGGTGTCGGCGGTCAGCGTGGCCTGGGTCTGGGCGCGACGCGCGAGGCGCAGGCCGGTCTCCTGGTCTTTGGGACGCATCAGATCGAGCGAAGCACCCAGGTTGACCGTGCCCACACGGGTGCCGCCGCTGAGCGTGATGCCGCTGTAGCGCGCCCGGCCCGTGTTGCCGTAACAACCCGCGAATTCACCCATGCCGTTGGCACAGGTTCCAGGCCCCTCCACGTAATCAATCAGATTTTTCACATCGTTGCGGTACAGCGCAAACCCGGCCCGATCATGACCCGCCTGGTAGCGCAAGCCAGCTTCGAAGTTGCGGGCCGTTTCTGCCCTCAGCTCGGGCGTGCCGTAAAAGCTGAAGCGCTGAAACAGGGTGGGCACGCGGAACGCGGTGCCGGCCGACACGGTCGCGCGCCATGCGGGCGTGAACGCAAACGCGTAGGCGGCGCCGCCGGTGGACTGGCCACCGAACTCGCTGTCATCGTCGTGGCGGGCATTGAGCTGAAGCGTGTGCGCACCCTGGCGCAGCGTGTAACCCAGCGCGAGCGCGTTCTGGTCGCGGTCGGTCTGTTCGGGGGTGGTACTGGCGTTCATGAGACGGTCTTCGCGGCGCTCCAGATCGGCGCTCAGGGTGGCCGTGCCCATGCGCCACTCGTTGCGCAAGAGGTAGGTGTCGATGCGCGTGTTGGTGAGGTATGGCGACGGCGTGGTTTGATAGCGGTCGATGCCGCGGGTCACACCCGCCCGGGTTTTCCAAGTGTCGTTCCAGGCCGCAGACCAGGTGAGCCCCAGGGTGCGCAGGTCTTGCTGGCTCTGGTCGTCCTGGCCGGGGCGGAAGCCGTCGTATGCCGAGGTTTGCTCACTGTCGAGAAGCGTGGCTTCCAACTCATGACCGGGTGCGAACTTCCAGCCCAGCCGGCCAGAGACGGACTGGCTCCGGTAGCCGTCGCGGTCCGGGTTGCCGGTGGGCTTGGCATTGAAGCCGTCGCTGCGTTCGCCCGACAGACCCAGCGCGTAGTTCACCGCGCCCTCGCCGCCCCGCAGCGACACGCTCATGTCGCGTGTGTTGTACGTGCCCACGCCCAGATGCACCGAGGGAAAGAAACCCGCTTCGCCCTGGCGGGTGAAGATCTGGACCACACCGGCCAGAGCGTCCGACCCGTAGATCGCGGCCGCAGGACCGCGCAGCACCTCGATGCGCTCGACCTGCGCCAAGGGGATCGCGTTCCAGCTGGCGCCGCCGGTGGACTGCGAATCCACG
Organism: Hydrogenophaga sp. A37; assembly: GCF_002001205.1. Taxonomy (GTDB): domain Bacteria; phylum Pseudomonadota; class Gammaproteobacteria; order Burkholderiales; family Burkholderiaceae_C; genus Hydrogenophaga. The sequence continues at coordinate 25,820 of NZ_MUNZ01000124.1, read as the reverse complement.
CGGACCCCGTCCACGAACACAGCGGTGAAGCGCGTCTCGGCACCGCGCAGGTACACGCTGGTGGTCGAAGCGGGGCCGCCATTGCGGGTCACGGTGATGCCTGGCACACGCGACAACACGTCGGCCAGACCGTTGGCGCCGCTGCGCTCGATCTCCTCCCGGTCCACGATGGACACATCGGCCACCACATCGGTCACGGGAATCTGGGAGCGGGTCGCCGTGACCACGGTTTCGGGCAGGGTTTGGGGCGTCTGGGCCAGGGCGGGAAAAGCAGCGGCGCAGGCCAAGGGAAGAACGGCCAGACGCACGGAAAAAGCACGGGTTTTCATGAAAGATCACAAGCTGATGTGCCCTCGCCGTCTTCCCCGACAGCGCATGGGCGTCAAGACGGCGCATCCCACGAAGGACGCACCGCCACCTTGTTGGCCGGTATCCGGGCTGACAGAACAACCTTCATCGCCTTCCCAGTGAACCGGTCTGAGCCGGTTCGCCAGTGGCTGCGGGATGAAAGCGGAGACACCTGAAATGGCTTCAGTGGTCCCGTCTGCTTACCGTTGCGGGGGCAGCGCAGGTTAGGTCTGTTCGTGTGAACTTTCCCTCCTGCTTCCCGTTGAACTGCGGCATGTGAACCACACCGCGAGCACCAACGAGCGGGATTGTAAGCCCGGCCTTCTTGCGGGAACCCTACAATGCAAAACCAACACTTTGTCACCATGGCCGATCCCAAGCACCTTGATCTGATCGCCGAGCGCGTCGAGCGCTTGCTGTTGCGCCATGAAGAACTGCAGCGCACCAATAGTCTGTTGCTCGACCAGGTGGCAGCCCTCAAAAGCGAGCGCGACTCGCTCAAATCACGGCTGAACGCGGCACGCGCGCGCATTGACGCCTTGCTCGACCGCCTCCCCGCAGGCATTGAAGACACGCCCAAGGACACCGAATGAACAAGCCCGCGTCCAAGCAGATCGAAGTCCAGATCATGGGCCAGAGCTACCTGCTCGCCTGCCCGACAGGCGGCGAGTCTTCGCTGCTGGACGCCGTCGAACGGGTCGACACCGCGATGTGCCGCATCCGCGACGCCGGCAAAGTCAAGGCCAGGGACCGCATTGCCGTGCTCGCCTCGCTCAACCTCGCGTTCGAGCTGTCGCAGAAAGAGGCCCAGAGCTTCTCAGCGTCGTCCTTCGCGCAGTCGGAACCCGCCCCGTTGCAGGAGCACGGCTTTCCTTCCAGCGGCGAACCGGTCGACCCAGCGTCACAAGCCCGCATGGACGACCTGATCCGTCGCCTGGACCACTCGCTGGGCAGCGACGGTCAGTTGCTCTGAAAAGGCCGCTGTTTCGCACGCTTTTATTGCACGAACTTGCGGCACAACGCGCTGGCTGCGCCTACAATTTGCACTGTCTGCAGTGCGCGCCGGGCTTTATATTTCCTTGAACCAATGCTCCATGAGCACGGGCTAGGTACATTGCCTGATGGGTGTGAGCATCTCGCGTCAGATGAACCCGAAGTCACGCTGCCCTGGCCCACCTGAACCCCGGTTCAGGATGACGGTCCGGCGGCATTGCAGACACCTTCTTCCTCCCTTGCGGCCCGTTGTGGGCCGCAAGTCGTTTGTGGCCCCTTGAGTGGTCCCTCTGCATTCCCCAGCTGCCCATGAGCCTCGACCCACTTCTGATCGTTGAACTGGTCGCGCTCGGTCTGTGCACGGGTTTCCTCGCCGGCCTGCTGGGCATCGGCGGCGGCATGATCATGGTGCCCTTCATCAGCGCCATCCTCAGCCACCGGGGCGTGGAGCCGGGCCTGGCGGTCAAGATGGCGATCGCCACCTCGATGGCCACCATCATCTTCACTTCCATCTCCAGCGTGCGCGCCCACCACCAACGCGGCGCCGTGCGATGGGACATCGTCAAGCGCCTGGCGCCGGGCATCGTGCTGGGCGCGTGCATTGCCAGCCTCGGGGTGTTTGCGGTGCTGAAAGGCGGATCACTGGCGCTGCTGTTCGCGGCATTCGTGAGCTTCTCCGCCACGCAAATGCTGCTCGATAAAAAACCCAAAGCCTCGCGCACCTTGCCTGGCCTGGCTGGCCAGCTCGGCGCGGGCACCGCGATCGGTTTTTTGTCAGGACTGGTTGGAGCCGGCGGTGGGTTCGTGAGCGTGCCCTTCATGACCTGGTGCAACGTCGCCATCCACAACGCCGTGGCCACCAGCGCGGCGCTGGGCTTTCCCATCGCATTGGCCAACGCCATCGGCTATGTGATCTCAGGCCACGGTGTGGCCAACCTGCCCAGCGGATCGCTGGGTTATGTGTTCCTGCCGGCCCTGCTGGTGATCGCCATCGTTAGCGTGTTCATGGCACCGTTGGGCGTGAAGGCGGCCCATGCACTGCCGGTCAAATCGCTCAAGCGCGTGTTCGCGGGCATCCTGTATGTGCTGGCGGCCTACATGCTCTACAAAGGCCTGTCTGCCTGATCAGGCTGCGTGCAGTGGCCGGTCTGCAATGACGGTGCCGTCTTCATCGGCGTAAAGCCAATCGCCCGGGCGCACCCAGACGCCCTGTATGCGCACCACCAGATCGCGCAGACCCTGTTGGCGCCGCTCGGTCGGCAGTGGCATGAGCCCCAGCGCACGGATGCCGGTCTGACACACCGCCAGTTCGGCCGCGTCGCGAACACAGCCATCGATCAGCACGCCCGCCCAGCCATTGTTTGCGGCAGCGGCCCCGAGGGTGCCGCCCAGCAACGCACGCCGCAGTGAAGCACCACCGTCCACCACCAGCACGCGTCCTTCGCCAACGCTCTCCACGGCTGCTTTGACCAGGCTGTTGTCGTCCAGGCACTGCACCGTGACAACAGGTCCTGCAAACCGCTGCAAACCACCGAAGTCGCGGAACATCGGTGGCAACACGCGGAACGCGCCGGTGGTGTCGCTCTTGTGCGCGTCGCACAGGTCACAGGTTGAAAAGTCGGGCATCGAATTCATGATGAAAAGCGCGTCGGCGAAGGGTTGTTTCAACAGGCAAATTGGAGCATGGCCGCTCGCTCTGACAAATGGCTTGCAGAGCGCGCGCAGCTGATTGTTGTTTTCGGGGTCAAAAACCTCACTTTCCCCTATGAAAACCAGCAAAAAAACCCATCACCCACCTTGGAATGGCGTTGCATCTCCATTAGCATCCGTGACACCAGTGAGAAAGCGCGTTTTCCGCTGGTGAATATTCCACTTCTAGAAGGAAACACCATCATGGCAACTGCAAAAAAAGCTCCCGCAAAGAAAGCCGCTCCGGCCAAGAAAGCCGCCGCCCCCGTGAAGAAGGCCGCTCCGGCCAAGAAGGTCGCAGCACCAGCCAAGAAGGCCGCTGCTCCCGCTAAGAAGGCCGCAGCACCGGCCAAAAAAGCCGCTGCTCCTGCGAAGAAGGCCGCCGCTCCGGCCAAGAAGCGCACCCCCAACGCGGCCTTCATGAAGGCCATGACGCCCAGCGCCGCGCTGGCCGCCATCGTGGGCAGCACCGCCATCCCCCGCACCGAAGTGACCAAGAAGGTCTGGGAATACATCAAGAAGAACAAGCTGCAGGACGCTGCCAACAAGCGGATGATCAATGCCGACGCCAAGCTGAAGGAGATCTTCAAGAAGGCCCAGGCTTCGATGTTCGAAATGACCAAGATGATCAACGAACACCTGAAGTGATCGTGTGATGTGCTCAGCGCTTGGGGCGCTGTCACTTCTCCCCAAAAGAGCCGGCAGATGCCGGCTCTTTTTTTGCCTGTGCGACCACCGCGCCTCAGGCGGCCCGAACCCTGATCAACACGCCCTTCACCAACGGGTCGGCAGGGTCTTGAGCAGCCAGATCCAGCGGGCGCGCACGGCGATGTAGCCGCCGGTTTCAAGGTCTTTCAGCAGACGGCTGACCATTTCGCGGGAACAGGCGAGGTGTTGCGCCATCTCCTGGTGGGTGGGCCGCTCGCTGAGCCGGCGTTCACCGAGCGAGTTGGGCTCGGTGGCCCACTGATTGAGCAATCGCACCAAGCGTCCGTAGACATCGATGAGGGCGACATTGCCCGCGCTCTGCGTGGCCAGGCGCGCCCTGTGAATCAGGCGGGCCATCAGTTCCAGCGCGAATTCAGGGTGGGCTGCGATGTAGCTCAGCAGCACCGGCCGCGACACGACCGAACAGGTGGTGGCAGCCACCGCCTCGACGTTGGCGGAGCGTGGACCGCCGTCGAGCGACATCTCGCCGACGTATTCGAGGGGTCCGTAAAAACCCAGGGACAGCTCCTTGCCGTTGCCGTCGCCGAGAAAGGCGCGCAGGCGGCCCTGGAGCACGATGTAGATCGTGTCGCCCGTTTCACCTTCCTGAATCAGCAGCGCGCCACTGCGGTAGTGACGCTGAAAACCCAATTCGGCCAGTGCCTTGATGTGAGGTGATGGCGCATCATTGGCGGGAAGAAACGGGGAGGCGGGCATCCAGGCTCATGGTTGTGAAAACTCCATGGCATTGTGAAGCATCGGGGAGATCACCCGCAATGCGGGCACCACGGGCGGCAGGCTGTGCACACGCTGCATCATGCTGCGAATGCTGCTGCAACCGGTCTTTTCGCGCAGGGCCTTGATCTGGCTGCGCACGGTGGACTCAGCCACACCGTGTTCGCGCGCGATGTCGGGAATGGCCAAGCCTCGGCACAGGGCAATCAGCACCGACTCTTCGCTGGGGCTCAGGTTCTGGGCACGTGCGTACATGCGCAGCGCGAGATTGTCACAAGCGTTCTGGCGGGAGAGCAACACCAGCACCGACGGCGCTTCGAACTCCAGCGGGTGGCTCAAGGGAACAAACGCCATGGAAAGCTCTTGTTCGCCTTGCTTGAGCAGCACCAGCCGCCGCTGACCCCGCAAGGCGTGCTCCAAGGCCACCTGGATCTTGGCGGTCAGATCGGTGCTGCGCCCCAACAAGGCATGGCCGTGGGTCACGATCAGCCGCCCCTTGGCCATCTCGTGCCTGGCGAGGTGGTTCGCGTGGCGGATGTGCCCCTGGGCATCGATCACCAGCAGACCGTAGTCCAGCTCGTCCAGCACACGCAGCAACAGGGCCTGTCCGAAACCCTCATTGCTGGACGCTGGTTCTGCGTGGAAAAAGAAGTCACTGGCGCTGCGTTGGATGGTGGCTTGCATGGTGCTTTCCTCGGTGTTGGGAGTGAGGAAAGCTTAGGGAGAATGGACTGGTTCAGCCCGTGTGCCATTGCCCGGCGGTTTGTGATGTATTCACATACCGGGTTGCCAAAACACCACAAATCAACGCCGGTCAGCGGGATTTGTTCCGGATCGCCGTGAGCGTTCCCCGCGTCGTGATGACTTCTGGATTGAGGGTCACCTCGATCACCGTGCCTGTGTGTGCCGCCAGCGCGCGCAGCAAGGCGGGTTCAAATTCGGCGGTGTGGGTGATGCGCTCAGCCGCATAGCCGTAGGCCCGGGCCAGCGCGCAGAAGTCGGGGTTGCGCAGGTCCGATCCGCTCACATGCGCCGGGTACTCGCGCTCCTGGTGCATCCGGATGGTGCCGTAGGTGCCGTTGTTGAGCAGCAGCACGATGGTTTTCGCACCATGCTGCACGGCGGTGGCCAGTTCCTGGCCGTTCATGAGGAAATCACCATCGCCTGCGATGGTGAAGGCGGTCCGCCCGGTGAGGATGGCCGCGCCGATGCCGGCTGGCACACCGTAGCCCATGGCGCCGTTGGTGGGCGCGAGCTGGGTCTTGTGGCCCTTGACCAGACCGGTGTAACGGTAAAAGCGGTGCAACCAGCTGGCGAAGTTGCCGGCGCCGTTGGAGAGCACGGCATCGGTCGGCAGGTGGCGCTGCAACGCGTGGATGATGGCCGGCATGTCGATCGTGCCGGGCAGCACGATGCCGCCGTTGGCCACGTCCACATTGGCCTCGTAGTCGGCGTGGCAGGCCTGCGTCCACTGGCCCCAGGCCACGCCCGGGGGGGCTGTGAGGACTTCGAGGCTGCGCGCGGCCGCGTTCATGGTCGCGTTGATCGCCAACGTGGCCTGGTAGACGCGATTCAACTCTTCGGCGCTGGCGTGGATGTGCACCAGCTTCTGTTTCGGTACCGGCGCTTCGATCAGCGTGTAGCCACCGGTGGTGGATTCGCCCAGGCGCGGGCCGATGGCGATCAGCAGGTCGCTCTCGCGCACGCGCACGGCCAGCGCCGGGTTGATGCCGAGACCGACGTCACCCGCGTATTGCGGGTGGTGGTTGTCAAAACAGTCCTGAAAACGGAAGGCGTTGGCCACCGGCAGTTGCCAGTTTTCAGCAAAGCGCTGCAAGGCCGCAGCCGACTGCGGGGTCCAGCCGCCACCGCCAGCGATCACCAGCGGGCGCTGGGCCTGCAGCAGCAGTTCGCGCAGGCTGCGCAGCGCGCCGGGGTCGCTCCAGGCCTGCACCGGCTCCACGCGCGGCAGAGGCTGTGCGTCCACGGTCTGCGTGAGCATGTCTTCAGGCAACACAAGCACCACCGGGCCGGGCCGGCCGTTCATGGCGGTGGCGAAGGCGCGCGCCACATATTCAGGGATGCGGCGCGCATCGTCGATGCGCTCCACGCGCTTGGCCATGCCCTTGGTGGTTGGGCCGAAAAAGCTCAGGTAGTCCACCTCCTGAAAAGCTTCGCGGTCGCGCGCGTCGCTGGCCACGTCGCCGATGAACAACACCATGGGCGTGGAGTCCTGAAAGGCGGTGTGCAGCCCGATGGAAGCGTTGGTCGCGCCCGGTCCGCGGGTCACGAAGCACACGCCGGGGCGGCCGGTGAGCTTGCCCTGCGCTTCGGCCATGAAGGCGGCGCCGCCCTCTTGCCGGTTGACCACGAAACGGATGCGGTCGGCGTGGGCATGGAAGCCGTCGAGCGCGGCGAGGTAGCTTTCACCCGGCACCCCAAAAGCGTGGGTCACGCCCTGGGCGATCAGGCATTCGACGAGCAGGTGGCCAGCGAGTTTTTCAGTCATGCCGGCATTGTGCCGCGCGACAGGTGTCAAGCCGTTCTGCGGCCGACACCGAGGGCCGCGTACACCGAAATGAACAGCGCCACCGCCGCACCGGTCAGCGTGAGCGCATACCAGCCTCGGTCCATGAAGCCACCGAAGATCAAGGGCGATACGGCAAAGCCCACATCGAGGCCCGAGTACACGGTGCCGTAGACGCGGCCGGTGGCCCCCTTGGGCGTGGCCTTCTTGATCATCATGTCGCGGCTCGGCCCCCCCACGCCCACGGCGAAGCCCGTGGCGGCGAGCGCCACCATGGTGCCGGTGGCGCCCAGCCAGCCGGTGGCACACACCAGCAGCAAAGCGGCGCCCGCCGACATGGCCAGTGCCACCACGCGGTCGCTTTGTTTCGTGTAGGCCGCCACGAAGCCGCCGACCAGCATGCCGAAAGCGCCACACAACATGTAGGCACTGATGGTGAATGTGGCCGCCTCAACGCTCACGCCATGCACCGCCTTCAAGATGGACGGCGCAAAGCTCTGCACCACCGCCAGCGTCATGGTGGAGAGCAAAAAGAACGAGAAACACCACCACACCACGGGCAGTTTCATGAAGGCCAGGTCCGAGCCCTTGGGCGCGTCGGCGTGGCGCACATGCACCTGGGTGAGCAGCTTGTCGCGCTGCCAGAACAGCAGGGCCAGCACGCCCACATACAGCAGCGCGGCGGCGTGGTACGCCGTGCGCCAGTCGGTCAGCGCGGTGATGCCCACCAGAAACGCGGGCGCCAGCGCCCAGCCCAGGTTACCGGTGAGGCCGTGGGCGCTGAAGGCGTGACCCAGGCGCGGTGCCGACACGCGCTGGTTCAGGATGGTGAAGTCCGCCGGGTGAAACGGCGCATTGCCCAGCCCTGCCAACACAGCCACCAGCACCAGGCCCATGTAGCCCGTCACCATGGACGCGGCCAGCGCCGCCAGCAGGAAACAGCTGATGGCGGCAAACAGCACCGGTCGTGCACCGATTCGGTCCACCACGAAGCCAGCCATGGCCTGGCCCGAACCCGAGATCACGAAGAAGATGGTCATCAGCAGACCGACATCGGAATAGTTCAGCCCGAAGTCGCGCATGAAGATCGGGAACAACGGTGCCAGCAACAGGTGCGAGAAGTGCGAAGTGCCGTGTGCCAGGCCCACCAGGCCGATGACGGCGGCGTCCTGCTTGAGGGGAATGGGATTGACCGGCGCTGTGGCGCCCAGGGTGGCGGTGTTCATGCGGTCAATGGTAGGGTGGGCGGAACGGGCTGTTTTACGATACAAAGACAATTCCTGTCGAATTTCAGCCAAACCGCCCTGCCTCATCCATGAAACCCCGCCGCCCGCGCCAAGCCGTCCCGGTTGGCGACACCGACCCCTTTGAACCCACACCGGCGCGGCCGGTGCGTTGCCGCGCACGCGCCATGGGGCCTGACACCCAGTTCGAGCCGCACCACCACCCATGGGGCCAGCTCGCCTACTGCGCCAGCGGCCTGTTGCAAGTGACGGTGTCCAGGCCGGGAGACCCGACCAGCAACGCGCCCGCCTTCGAAACCACGACCATCGTGCCGCCATCGCGCGCGGTCTGGATTCCACCGGGGGCGCGGCACGCCGTCACCATGCTCGAAGCCTCGCAATTGCACACCCTCTACATCGACGCGTCGGTGGTGCCAGCGGACTGGCGCTCTTCGCGCGTCCTGGTGGTGTCACCGCTGCTGCGCGAGCTGGTGCGCGGCATGGATCAGCCCCACGCGCAGCAAGTGCCCCAGCAGCAGGCCCTGGCCACGCTGGTTCTGGCCGAGATCGCGAACGCGCCCACCCAGCCACTGGGTGTGCCGATGCCCGACCCACAACACGGCGACCGCCGACTGCGCGCCCTCTGCGAGGCCGTGATGAACGCACCCGCACAGCACGCCACACTGGCCGCCTGGGCAACGCACAGCGCCGCCAGCGAACGCACGCTGGCGCGGCTGTTTCGCGAAGAGCTGGGCACCGGCTTCCAGCGTTGGCGCCAGCAGGTGGTGCTGGCCCATGCGTTGCCCATGTTGGCGCGCGGCACGCCCGTGAGCCAGGTGGCCGCTGCCAGCGGCTACGCCAGCGACAGCGCCTTCACCGCCATGTTCAGGGCCGCACTGGGGCAGCCGCCCACGCGCTTCGGACCGGGTCGGCCGGCGTCCGCCTGATCAGGCAGGTCGCACGGTGGGCAACACCTCCCAGACCCGCTCCTTGGGCCGGCACAGGCGCGCGCCCAACGGCGTGACAACGATGGGCCGCTCGACCAGCACCGGGTGGTTCACCATGAAATCGAGCAACTGCTCATCGGTCCAGTCGGCACGCGCCAGGTCCAGCTCGGTGTAGAGATCGCCCTTGGTGCGGAGCACGTCGCGTGGTCGCAGGGCCATGGCATTCAGCAGGCCAGCGAGCTGTTCCCGGGTGTACGGGGTTGTCAGGTAGTTGACCACCCTCGGCTCAAATCCGGCCTCGCGAATCAGGACCAGCACGTTGCGCGAGGTGCCGCAGGACGGGTTGTGGAAGATGGTGATGTCGGGATGCATGGGCTTCATGACGGTGCCAGGGTGGACGCGGGCGTGAGCATAGCGCCTGCTCGTGGTGCAACGTGCCCGCCCATCGGGCGCAGAAGAACCGTCACATCCTCGTCACGAGCGGCCCGTATCTTGCTGTTCTGACGTCACACGCACAGGGAGAACACACATGGTCAGCATCGAACGGTTCGCCAAAACACCCAAGGCCTGGGACGCGCTCGCCAGGCCAGGCCAGATCGGGCGCCAAGCCCACAGCCTTTTACTGATGGCCAACGGCCGACGCAGCGAGAGAGAACTGTCGATGCTGCTGGGCAACGATGTGTCCGAGCTGGCCCACGGACTGCAGCAGGAGGGCTACCTGCAACCGATTCCACTCGTGATGTACAGCGACGTGGACACCACGCTTAGCAGCTGAACGCTCAGAGCCAGCGCTTGAGCAGCCCCATCACCTGGTCAAAGCGCGGACCATACGGCGGATAAAACAGGCTGCCCATCGCGAAGCGCGACTGCACCAGCACCGGCTTTTGCTGCGTGAAACGCAGGAAACCGGTTTCACCGTGGTAGGCGCCCCAGCCGCTTTCGCCCACGCCGCCAAACGGGAGGTTCTCGTGGGCAATGTGCAACAGCGTGTCGTTCACCGTCACACCACCGCTCACCGTGCGCTGCAGCACCCGGTCGCGCGCGGCGGTGTCGGTTCCGAACCAGTACAGCGCCAGCGGGCGCGGCCCGGTGTTGATGGCGGCGATGGCGTCGTCCAGGCGGTCGTAGGGCAGCACCGGCAGGATGGGGCCAAAAATTTCTTCGCCCATCAGGCGCAAGCCAGGCTGGGCGTTGAACACCAGGGCGGGGTTCATCTGGCGGTTGCCGGCGACCGGCGGGGTACCACCGGCCTGGATCTCGACCACCCGGGCGCCCTGGGCCTGCGCCTCTGACAGCAGCGATTGCAGGCGCGCGTGGTGGCGGTCGCTGACGATGCTCGCGTAGTCGGGGTTGCCGGCAAGGGTCGGGAACAGGCGCGCCACGGCGGCGGCGAAGGCCTGTTCGAACTCCGCCTCGCGGCCCCGGGGCAGCAGCACGTAATCGGGCGCGATGCAGGTCTGCCCCGCGTTGAGCAGCTTGCCGTGCGCGATCTTGATGGCGGCGCTGCCGATGTCGCATGAAACGTCGACGATGCAGGGCGATTTGCCGCCCAGCTCCAACGTGGTGGGCGTGAGGTTGGCTGCAGCGGCTGCAGCCACCTTGCGGCCCACGCCGGTGGAGCCGGTGAAAAACAGGTGGTCAAACGGCAGGCTGGCGAATTCGTGCGCCACGTCCGCCCCGCCCTGAACCACACACAGCTCATCGGCCGAAAAAGCCTGGTGCGACACGGTGGCCAGCAAGGCCGAGGTGTGGGGCGTGAGCTCGCTGGGCTTGATCATCACGCGGTTGCCCGCGGCCAGCGCAGTGGCGGCTGGGCCCAGCGTGAGTTGCAGCGGATAGTTCCACGGGCCAATGACGCCGACCACCCCCAGCGGCTGGCGCTGGATGTGGCCGCTGGCCGGCTGCAAATAAATCGGGGTGCGCACGCGCCGCGTCTTCATCCACGACGCGAGGTGTTTTTCCAGATCGCCGATCAGTGCTCGCAGAACGAAGAAGTCAGCCACCTCGGTGAGTCGCGTGGAGCGGACACCGAAGTCGGCCTGCACGGCATCGGCCAGCTCAGGGCCATGCGCGTCGATCAATGCCCGCATGCGGCGAAGGCGATCACGCCGAAGCGCAATCGGCACCTCGATCTGAGCGCGGCTGGCGTGGAACTGCGCGTCGAAGAGGGTACGCAAGGGGATATCGGGGGGTGCCTGGGTCATCGTTCCATCATATTGAAACGCCATGGCCGGCGAAAGTACCGCTCTTCCGATCAGCCCAAGGCCGTCTCAGGCTGCCGGACCTGGTGGTTCTCGCTCGGGTGATCCTTCAGAAGGTCGTTCATGGCCACTTCCACCACCGCACGCGTGTCGACCAGGCGCATCCAGCGCTTGGCCACGAGCTTTTCGCAGCTGCGCAAGGTCATGGAGTGCGCCCGCCCGCCGTGGCTTGTGAACATGAACAAGGTGGCCCGACGGCTGACCCAGATCAGCTCGGCGCGGATCCACTCGCCGTGGGAATACAGATCCACCAGGCTGCCCGCGCGCAGCTGGGCGATCAGCCCTGCCACGGTCGCCTCCCTTCCGTGGCGAGCCGCTTCTTCAGCGGCCTGCTCGGCCATGGCATCGGATGCAAAGGTGTCCGGCTCATCCGACACTGGGTCGTCTTGGATGTCTGGGAGGGTGTCTTCAAAGCCAGCACCGGCCAACTCCTGTGCGGTGAGCCAGGGTTGCTGTGCTGGCACTGGGCGCATGCTGCTCCCCGCGACCCGCTTCAGCGGCGCGGCATCCGCAACCGAGGTCTCCAGCGGCGTCAGCCCGGATTGAACGGTGTCGTTTCGAGCGCGTGCACGCCGCAGATTGAGCAGCGGCTTGTGCAGCCGGATCAGGGCGTCGAAGAAGCCATGCGTTTCTTCCGACGGCTTGCCCAGCATGTCCAGCCCCGAGTGCAGTGTGCGCACCAGCCCCGGCAGGGCCTCGAACACCTCTTTGGGTTGCCTCAAAATTTCAGGTCGGACGCTCCACAACAAGGTGCCCACCACGGCGCGATAGCCTTTCGGGTCGGGTCCGGCGTCGGGCTCGCGCAGCTCGGCCGACGCGATCACCAGGGACCAGGTGACGTACAGAAAGTCCAGCACCACCTCGGGCACGTTGAACACATCGGGGCGCAGGCTGATCTCCCACGCCACCTGATCGGCCAACTCCTGGCGACCCTGGGCAAACTGCAGCGCCTGCACCTGGGCATGGCGTGCCGTTTGCGCAGCGGCGTCGTCTTCTAGCCAGCGCTCGCGCAGACGGGCCAGCGCATCGGCGAAAGGCCGCTCGTCGTCGGTTTGCAACGCGTTGAGCTGGTTGAAGGCCTCGCGCACCGGCTCCGCAAACGCGGCAAAGTTCGCCGAGAACTCGTCGTTGAAGCGAAAGCTGCGATGCGCCACCTGCTCCACTAGGCACCGGGCTGGATGGTCTGGTTGTCCAAAATAGCGAGGCTGCGCCAGCGCCAGGCGCAGCAACGCCGGCTCCAGCGCCACCACCGCTTCGCGCACCGGGGCAAGCAACAGCGGGTCGCGCGCCACCTGGTTGACCAGCTTGCGCACGAGGTCGAGCCCGAGGGCCTGCGACACATTCTTGGCGCGCTGCTTGAGTTCCAGAAACACGCGCGTGCGCACATGGGCCTGGCCGTACTCGCCCCACCGATCGGCACGCAGCGGGGACTCGATGGACACCGCGCGGGCCGGGCGGTCCACTGCGGGCACGTCTCGGTACCGCGACTGCTCGCGCTGGATGACCACGTCGTCCAGCACAGGGAGCCGGGCAAAGTCACTGACCTGGCGCAGCTCCTTGTCGACCTGTTCGTAAAAGTCCTGATTGAGTCGCCCCCCGAAGGACGCTTTGGGATCGCCCAGAAAGGCCTGAAAAACCGTACCCCCAATGGATGATCGTGAACGGCCGAGGGCCTTCATGCCCACCCCAGCGTTCTGGCCGGGCATTGAACCGCCGCCCGTGGCGGCGGCGCTCCAACCCTCGCCGATGTGCTCCATTTCGACGGGCGTGAACCCGGAGGATGACGCCGGACGGACGGCCGCCTGGGGATCGTCCACCAGCCGGATGCGGTAGCTGGCTTCCTGCACGTTGGCCCGCTGCAACATCAAGGCGATCTGCTCATAGAGCTGCCCCAGTTCTCGGCCGAGCGGTTGGGCGATGTGGCGCAGCCACAGCGAGCGCACCGCCGCGTCGGATTCGATCTCTGCCATGAGCTCCCGCAGCGCACGAACGAACACCGAAGGCCTGAGCGGGTTCTTTTCCACCCGCACCGAATCCAGTCCGATGAGCGAGCTCATGCGCGCGTCCAGCACCGGCAGGGAATGCTCCACCAGCGGCAACAGGTTCTGGAGGAGACGCACCGCCTCCAGAGACTCGGTGACGGTCAGGTCGTCCACCAGCTGCATCATGGACGAATCGGACAGCTCAGCCAACTGCGTCATGCCCGCCTCGGCCTCACGGGCCTGGAAGGCTTCTCGCAGGCGTCGTGGATAGGTTCGAATCAGCACCGCGCGGCTCTGCGTCAGGCTCCAGGCCGCCTGGGTCAGAAGCTGCCGCTGCTGACCACCGCTGCTCGCGTTTTCCGAGCTCTGCAAAGAGTCTGTGGTGGCGTCGATGCAACGCTTCAGGAAATCGGGAGCGCAGCGCTCCGCCTCCAGGGTGCATTGATCGAGCAGGGTCACATGTTGCTGGGTCATCGGAGCGTCTGTTCGGGGTGAAATTCAGACAAACCGCTAGCTTACTTCCCACCAGCGACCCGTGTGATCGAACCTGACGAGCCCACGAAAAGGGTTTCACTTGCACCGGCTCGATTCGTGAAATACCGCACATTCTGGCGGACCCCCATGCGGCGGCAACGAGGTCTCGGGTCCGGGCGCCGAGGTGCCCGGACCTGTTGCATCAATCGGCGATCGACGCGGGTTTGAACTCGAACACGCCGGGATTTCGAACCGGGTCCACGTCCACCGGAATCACAGATTTCGGCGGGTACTTGCCTTCCAGCAACAGCCTGGACAGCGGGTTCTCGATGCGCTGCTGGATGGCTCGTTTCAAAGGCCGCGCGCCGAACACCGGGTCGAAGCCGACCTTGGCCAGTTCTTCGAGGGCCGCGGGCGCCACCTCCAGACGCAGGTCCATCTTCTGCAGGCGTGCCTGCAGCGCTTTCAGCTGGATCGCCGCGATGGACGCGATGTGTTGCGCGTCGAGCGCATGGAACACCACGGTTTCGTCGATGCGGTTCAAAAACTCGGGCCGGAAGTGGTCCTTGAGCTCGCCCCACACGGCTTCCTTGATGTCGTCGTAGGGCTGGCCCACCATGGCCTGGATCAGGTGCGAGCCGATGTTGCTTGTCATCACGATCACGGTGTTCTTGAAGTCCACGGTGCGGCCCTGGCCGTCGGTCAGGCGACCGTCGTCCAGCACCTGCAGCAGCACGTTGAACACGTCCGGGTGCGCCTTTTCCACTTCGTCGAGCAGCAGCACGGAATACGGCTTGCGGCGCACGGCTTCGGTCAAATAGCCGCCCTCCTCGTAGCCCACGTAGCCGGGCGGCGCGCCGATCAGGCGGGCCACGGAATGTTTCTCCATGAACTCGCTCATGTCGATGCGGATCAGGTGGTCTTCACTGTCAAACAGGAAACCCGCCAGCGCCTTGCACAGCTCGGTCTTGCCCACGCCGGTCGGGCCGAGGAACAGGAAAGAGCCGGTCGGGCGGTTCGGATCACTCAGGCCGGAGCGCGAGCGGCGGATGGCGTTGGCCACAGCCGAGATCGCTTCGTCCTGCCCCACCACGCGGGCGTGCAGCTTGTCTTCCATCACCAGCAGCTTGTCGCGCTCGCCCTGCATCAGCTTGGCGACCGGAATGCCGGTGGCGCGCGCCACCACTTCGGCAATTTCTTCCGCGCCAACCTGGGTGCGCAGCAGCTGCGGGCCGACACCGGCACCACCCTTGGCTTTGCCCGCTTCCTTGTCTTGCGCTTCCGTCAGGCGCTTTTCCAGATCGGGCAGCTTGCCGTATTGCAACTCGGCCACCTTGGCCAGGTCACCCTTGCGGGTCAGGGTCTCGATCTGCTGGCGAAGCTTGTCGATTTCCTCGCGCACCTGGGCGCTGCCCTGGGCGGTGGCTTTTTCGGCCTTCCAGATTTCGTCGAGATCGGCGATCTCTTTCTGCAGCCGGGTGATCTCTTCTTCGATCAGGGTCATCCGCTTCTGCGAGGCCTCGTCCTTTTCTTTCTTGACCGCTTCGCGCTCGATCTGCAGCTGGATCAACCTGCGGTCCAGCTTGTCCATCACCTCGGGCTTGGAGTCGAGTTCGATCTTGATCTTGGCTGCGGCCTCGTCGATCAGGTCGATCGCTTTGTCGGGCAGGAAGCGATCGGTGATGTAGCGGTGGCTCAGCTCGGCCGCGGCCACGATGGCCGGGTCGGTGATGTCCACGCCGTGGTGCACCTGGTAGCGCTCTTTCAGGCCGCGCAGGATGGCGATCGTCGCCTCCACGGTCGGCTCGCCGACCAGAATCTTCTGGAAGCGGCGCTCCAGCGCGGCGTCCTTCTCGATGTACTTGCGGTATTCGTCCAGCGTGGTCGCGCCCACGCAGTGCAGCTCGCCGCGCGCCAACGCCGGCTTCAACATGTTGCCCGCGTCCATGGCGCCTTCGGCCTTGCCGGCGCCCACCATGGTGTGCAGTTCGTCGATGAACACGATGGTCTGGCCCTCGTCCTTGGCCAGCTCGTTGAGCACGGTCTTCAGGCGCTCTTCAAATTCGCCACGGAACTTGGCACCGGCCAGCAGCGCGGCCATGTCCAGGCTCAGCACGCGCTTGCCCTTGAGCGAATCGGGCACCTCGCCGGCCACGATGCGCTGGGCCAGGCCTTCGACGATGGCCGTCTTGCCCACGCCGGGTTCGCCGATCAGCACCGGGTTGTTCTTGGTACGGCGCTGCAGCACCTGGATGGCGCGGCGGATCTCGTCGTCGCGGCCGATCACCGGGTCCAGCTTGCCCAGGCGGGCGCGCTCGGTCAGGTCCATCGTGTATTTTTTCAGCGCCTCACGCTGGCCTTCGGCCTCGGGGTTGTCCATCTTCTGGCCACCGCGCACGGCGGTGATCGCGGTTTCCAGGCTCTTTCGGGTCAGGCCGTTTTCGTTGGCGATGCGACCGAGCTCGCCTTTCTGGTCGGCCACCGCCAGCAGGAACAGCTCACTGGCGATGAACTCATCGCCTCGTTTGATGGCTTCTCTTTCAGTCGCTTGCAGCATCTTGGTGAGGTCGGAGCCGACCTGCACCTGATCCTGACCCTGCACCTCGGGCAGGCGCTTGACCGCCGCCTCAACCGCCTTGGCCAGGCCCTGCACGTTCACACCCGCGCGCTGCAGCAGCGACTGCGGCCCGTCGGTCTGGCGCAGCATGGCCAGCAGCACATGGGCCGGGTCGATGTAGGCATGGTCAGCGCCCAGCGCCAGCGTCTGGGCCTCACTCAGGGCTTCCTGGAACTTGGTGGTGAGTTTGTCGAGTCGCATGAAAAGGCACTCCGCAAAAAGTTGATTGGAGTGCATCTGGCGCTGAATGCGCGGTTTTCAAGGCGCTTTGACGTGGCGTTTGACCTGCGTCAACAGCGTGCGCGATGCCCTCTCCAGCGCCTACAACGGCGCAAGTGCCCTTTTTACGCAGCAGCGCGCCAGTAGGCGTAGGACCAAGCGGTGACCATGCCAGCCCGCCGGTACAGAGCGAGCGCCGGCGCGTTGGCCCCGTCGACCTGAAGGAAGACGCGGGCAATTCCCCGCTGCTGCGCCTCCTGCGCCATGCCGCGGATCAACCGGCCCGCCAGCCCCCGCCCGCGCTGGCCAGCCGCCGTGCGCAGGCCGTGCATGCTCAGCCAGCCCTCAGTGAAGCTGGCCGCGCCGCAAGCCAGGGTCTGCCCGCCTTCGCGCAGGCTGGCGAACATCGTGCCCTCGGCACGTGACAGCGCCTTGGAGCGGCTCGCGCCGTCCACCGGGTCCAGCCCTTCCCCCAGAAACATCGCCATCCAGGCTTCGTCGGGGCGCGGGTCCAGCGACACGCCCTCGGCGTCGCGGGCCAGGTTCAGCAGACCGTCCACCGTGCCGATTTGGGTCAGCGTCGGCTGCCTGCGCTGAAACCCCCGCGCCGCCAGCGCCGGCCACCAGGGTTCGAACGACGGGACGTCCGGCAGGCGAAACACCGGTCGCAGACCAGCGCCTCGGTAGCGTTGCGCGATCTCGTCTATCAAGGCTGTGGCGTGCAAACCATGGTGCAGCGGCACGGCGCTGTGCGCGCGGCCCACCGTGCCGTGGTCCATGGGCAGCAGCCAAGCGTCGATGGATTCGATGCGCTCGGGCGCCACCGCCGTCAGCGTGGCGCGCTCGATGGAGGCGATGTCGGCGGCGTTCAAGGTCTGGACCGTCATCGGCAACGCCTCAGACGTTCTGACTTTGAATGCCCCACTTGGCGAGCGCCGCATCGTCACTGACGCGCGCATCGACCCAGCGCGCGCCTTCGGGCGTCTGTTCCTTCTTCCAGAATGGCGCCTGGGTCTTGAGGTAGTCCATCAGGAATTCGCAGGCCTGGAAGCTCTCACCCCGGTGCGCCGAGGTCACGGTAACCAGCACGATCTGATCCAGCGGCTGCAACAGACCCACGCGGTGGATCACCCGCGCGCCGAAGATGTCGAAGCGCTTGAAGGCTTCGTCGATCATGGCTTCGATGCTCTTCTCCGTCATGCCCGGGTAGTGCTCCAGCTCCATGGTGCTGACGCTCTGTCCGTCGTTGCGGTCTCGCACGGTGCCCACGAAGGAGCAGATGGCGCCAACCCCCTTCTCGTCCGCGCGCAGCCTGGCGACTTCTGCGGACAGGTCGAAGTCTTCGGTCTGGATGCTGACGCGGGCGTTCATGTTCAGCCTCCGGTCACGGGGGGGAAAAAGGCCACCTCGGCGCCGTCGACCAGCGCCGCCGATTCGTCGGCCATGGTCTGGTTCAGCGACACGCGCACCGCACGCCCGCGCGCCAGGGCGTCGGCGTGGGCGCCACCCCGGGCGATGAGCTCGTCGCGCAGCGCGGTCAGCGTCGTGGCCCCCGTGTCCAGTGATTCACTGCCGGTCCCGATGGCCTCGCGGATGGAGGCGAAATAACGCAGGTTGACTTTCATGCGAGCAGGTCCGCGAAAGAGAGGTAGGCCACGGGGTCACCGTGGGCAATGGTGCTGCCGGCCGGGTTGTCCACCAAACCGTCGCCCCAGACCGCCGAGGTCAGCACGCCCGAGCTCTGGTTGGGAAACAGGTCCAGGCCACCGGCGGCGTTGCGGCGCACGCGCAGGAATTCACGGCGCTTATCGGCGCGCGGCAAGTCGAAGTGGGCGGGCAACATGACCGGCTGCAAGGCTGGCACCGGCGCGCCCTGCAACTTCAACAGGAAGGGCCGCACCAGCAGCAGGAAGGTGACGAAGCTGGACACCGGGTTGCCCGGCAGGCCGATGAAGTGGCAAGGCTGGGCTGCGTCGGTGCCCGCGCCGCCATCACGCCGCACCGTGCCATAGGCGAACGGCTTGCCCGGCTTCATGGCGATCTGCCACAGGTCCAGGCTGCCCAACTGCTGCACCGCAGGCTTGATGTGGTCTTCCTCTCCCACTGAGACACCGCCGCTGGTGAGGATGAGGTCGTGGTGATCGGCGGCGGTCTTGAGGGCGAAGAGCGTGAGCGCCCGTTGGTCCGGCACGATGCCCAGGTCGCTCACCTCGCACCCCAGGCGCAGCAACAGGGATCGCAGAAAAAAGCGGTTGGAGTTGTAGATGGCGCCGGGTTTCATCGCCTCGGGCGCCACCTCACCGGGCATCACGAGTTCATCACCAGTGGAAAACAGGGCAACGCGCGGCCGGGCCATCACGCTCAAGCGCGCCATGCCGATGCCCGCGGCCAGGCCCAGGCTGGCGGGCGACAGCCGGGTGCCGCGAAGCAGCACCACGGCGCCACGCGCCACATCCTCGCCCGCGCGACGCACCCACTGGCCGGGTGCGGGCACGGCGTCGATGTGCACCGCGTGCAAGTCGCCGCCCACCTCGCGCGTGTCTTCCTGCATCACGATGGCATCCGCGCCGGGAGGCACGCTCGCACCGGTGAAGATGCGGGCACAGGTGCCGGCTTGCAGCGGCAGGGCCACATGACCCGCTGGGATGCGCTGACTGACATTCAGCACCCCCCCCTTTTCGGTCACGTCGGCCACACGCACGGCGTAGCCGTCCATCGACGAGTTGTCCTGCGGCGGCACGTGCAGCGCAGACACGAGGTCGGTGGCGAGCACGCGGTGGTCGGCATCGAAGGTGGCCACCGACTCGGTTCGCGACAGCGGCGTCACGCGACCGAGCACATCGGACAGCGCGCTGTCCAGCGACATCAGGGGAACACGTGGGGGATGGGGTGCAGCGGTCATGTCCGGTTGAAAGAGATGCTCCGCAACAGCGTTGTCAGAGATAGGCGTCGGGGTTGTAGTCGAAACGCTCCCCATTGTCGACCAGCCAGCCAGCCAGGGCGTCGGCATTGTTCAAATCCAGCACCGGCCGTTGGGTCGCCTCAGGCAACTGCTCGGGGCGGTCGGTGGCAATGGCCACGATGAACGGATCGTCGGGGTAGCGGGCGGGCTTGGCGCTGGCGGCGCGCCAGACCTCGATCTTCTGCAGATCGCTGTCCTTGAAGCCTTCTACCAGCACCCAGTCCACACCGGCATACAGCTCAGCCAGCAGGTGGTGCACGCTCAACTCGGTGGCGCGTTCGAACTCGCGCATCAGCACGAGCCGCCTCGCCGACGCCACCACCACCTCAAAGGCTCCGGCCTCCCGGTGGCGCCAGGTGTCTTTGCCAGGGTGGTCAATATCGAACTTGTGGTGAGCGTGCTTGACCACCGACACGCGAAGGCCACGCAGTTTGAACGCGGGGATCAGCTGTTCCACCAGCGTGGTCTTGCCCGAGCCCGAAAAACCGGCGAAGCCAACGACCTTCATGTGCGAGCCTCTCCGGTGTTCACACCGGGCAATGGTCGATGATGTAGCGCTTGACCTCGACCGTGTCGGCCTGCATCACCCTCACTCGCTTGGGCAGGGCTTCGATGCCCTCGAATTGGGCCGGCCGGTGCGGATCGCGCCCCAACGCTTCGCGGATGGAGTCGGCGAACTTGATGGGCAGCGCCGTTTCCAGCACGACCATGATCTCCCCGGGATGGCGCAGCTCGCGCGCCACCTTCACCCCATCGGCAGTGTGGGTGTCGATCATCACGTCGAAGCGTTCGAAGGTTTCCTTGATCGTGGCGAGGCGGTTGCCATGCGTGCTCTTGCCACTGGCAAAACCGTACATCGCCGCGGCGTGCGCGAACAGCGGATCAGCGCCGAGGTCAAAGCGGCCGTGCAGGCGCAGCTCGTCGTCGAACAGATTCTTCGTGCGCTCGCCGTCGCGACCCAGCAGGTCGAACACAAAGCGCTCGAAGTTGCTGGCCTTGGAAATGTCCATCGAAGGACTGGAGGTCTCGTAGGTGTCCGAACTGCCGCGCACCCGGTAGATACCGGTGCGGAAGAATTCGTCGAGCACATCGTTTTCGTTGGTGGCCGCCACCAGGCGCTCGATCGGCAGGCCCATCTGGCGGGCCACATGACCGGCACAGATGTTGCCGAAATTGCCGCTGGGCACGGTGAAGCTGACCTTCTGATCGTTGTCTGTCGTGGCTTGAAAATAACCAGCGAAGTAGTAAACGACTTGCGCCAGCAAGCGCGCCCAGTTGATCGAATTGACGGTGCCGATCTTGTACTTGCGCTTGAACGCCAGATCGTTGCTGACGTTCTTGACGATGTCCTGGCAGTCGTCGAACACGCCTTCAACGGCGATGTTGTGGATGTTCTCGTCCATCAGGCTGAACATCTGCGCCTGCTGGAACGGGCTCATGCGGCCGTGCGGGCTGAGCATGAAGACGCGCACGCCCTTTTTGCCGCGCATCGCGTATTCGGCCGCGCTGCCGGTGTCACCCGACGTCGCGCCCAGGATGTTGAGCTCTTCGCCGCGACGTGCCAGCTCGTACTCGAACAGGTTGCCCAGCAACTGCATGGCCATGTCCTTGAACGCCAGCGTGGGGCCGTTGGACAGGGCCTCCAGGTAGAAACCGCCTTCCAGCTGCTTCAACGGCACGATGGCCGCCGTGCCGTACACCGCTTGGGTGTAGGTCTTCTCGCACAGCGCCTTCAGGTCGGCAGCGGGAATGTCGTCGATGTAGAGCGACAGGATTTCAAACGCGAGCGCGGCGTAACCACCGGGCGCACCGCCGTTGAACACTCCACGCCAGCGCGTCAGCGTGTCCGCCTCGACCTGCGGATAGCGCTCGGGCAGAAACAAGCCGCCATCGGGCGCCAGGCCCTCGAGCAGGATTTCGCAGAAGTGTTTGCGGTCAGCGTGGCCGCGGGTGGAGAGGTACAGCATGTCAGTGTTCCAGATTCATCAACTGAAACGCATCGCCACAGAGGGTGCGTTCCCAGAATGCCGTGGAACCGGCTCCGCCGGGCCACAGGCATTGCCCCCTGGGGGTGGCGCCGCAGGCGACGCGGGGGTTCAATTCAACTCTTCTTTTCGGATCCGCGTGATGGGCGCCAACACGGTCGGCAGCGCCTGAATCTGCGCAAGCACGCCATTCATGGTGCCTTCGCGAGTGTCGTGCGTGAGGATGATCAGGTCGGTGGACGTGGCGCCCTCGCCGCCCACTTCGTCGGCCTCGCGCTGCAGCACCGCGTCGATGCTGACACCGGCGGTGGCCAGCAAGCCCGTCACTTGGGCCAACACGCCAGCTTCATCGGCGACGCGCAAGCGCAGGTAGTAGCTGGTCACCACGTCGCTCATGGGCAAGACGGCCAGATCGCTCATCGCATCGGGCTGGAAGGCCAGGTGCGGCACGCGGTGCAGCGGGTCGGCGGTGTGCAGGCGGGTGATGTCCACCAGATCAGCAATCACGGCCGAGGCGGTGGGCTCGCTGCCAGCGCCCTTGCCGTAGTACAGCGTGGTGCCCACAGCATCGCCCTGCACCATCACGGCGTTCATCGCGCCTTCGACGTTGGCGATCAGGCGTTTGGCCGGCACCAGGCTGGGGTGCACGCGCAGTTCGATGCCCTTGTTGGTTCGTTTGGTGATGCCCAAGAGCTTGATGCGGTAGCCCAGTTGCTCGGCGTATTTGATGTCGGCGGCACCCAGCTTCGTGATGCCTTCCACGTAGGCCTTGTCGAACTGCACCGGAATGCCGAAGGCGATGGCGCTCATCAGCGTGGCCTTGTGGGCCGCGTCCACGCCTTCGATGTCAAAGGTCGGGTCGGCCTCGGCATAGCCCAGGCGTTGCGCTTCTTTCAGCACGACGTCGAAATCCAGACCCTTGTCACGCATCTCGGACAGGATGAAATTGGTGGTGCCGTTGATGATGCCGGCGATCCACTGGATGCTGTTGGCCGTCAGGCCTTCGCGCAGCGCCTTGATGATGGGGATGCCACCGGCCACCGCCGCTTCAAACGCCACCATCACGCCCTTGGCCGAGGCCGCGGCAAAGATTTCGGTGCCGTGCACCGCGAGCAATGCCTTGTTGGCGGTGACCACGTGTTTGCCAGCCGCGATCGCTTCGAGCACCAGGGCCTTGGCGATGCCGTAACCGCCAATGAGCTCGATCACGATGTCGATTTCAGGGTTGGCGATCACAGCGCGCGCGTCGTTCACCACCGTCACGTTCGGACCGACGATGTCCTGGGCTCGCGCCACGTCAAGGTCGGCCACCATGGTGATTTCGATACCGCGGCCGGCCCGGCGCTTGATTTCTTCCTGGTTGCGCTGAAGCACGTTGAACGTGCCGCTGCCCACAGTGCCTATGCCCAGCAGGCCTACTTGAATCGGTTTCATGCTTTGTCTCATTCGCTCAAAAACAGAGGGGAAAATCACATCCCCCCAGGGAGTTTCATGCTATCGGCTCGCCGCCATGCCATTGATGACATCGACAGCCAGCTTTGATGTCCGTGTCAGGTGCCGTGGCGTTTGCGCCAGCCTTCCAGGAATTTCGCCAGACGTCCGACGGCTTCGCGCAAATCGTCCTCGTGTGGCAGAAACACGATGCGGAAGTGCTGTTGGTCGGGGTAGTTGAAGCCTGTGCCCTGCACCAGCATCACCCGGGTGGCGCGCAGCACTTCCATGAAAAACTGCCGGTCGTCCGGGATCGGATACATCAACGGGTCCAGGCGCGGGAACATATACAGGGCGGCCTTGGGTTTGACACAGGTCACGCCGGGAATGGCCGTGATCAGCTCGTAGGCGAGGTCGCGTTGCCGGCGCAAGCGCCCGCCTTCCTTGACCAGGTCGTTGATGCTTTGGTAGCCACCGAGCGCCGTCTGAATCGCCCACTGCCCGGGCACGTTGGAGCCCAGCTTGAGGTTGGCCAGCATGTTCAGGCCTTCGATGTAGTCCTTGGCACAGGACTTGTCGCCCGAAATCACCATCCACCCGGCGCGGTAGCCGCAGGCCCTGTAAGCCTTCGACAGGGAGTTGAAAGTCAAAGTCAGCACATCGGTCGACAAGCTGGCCATGGCAGTGTGTTTTTCGCCCTCGTACAACACCTTGTCGTACACCTCGTCAGCCAGCAAAACCAACCCGTGATCGCGCGCAATCTGCACCAGGCCGGACAGCAGTTCATCGCTGTAGAGCGCGCCAGTGGGATTGTTGGGGTTGATCACCACCAAGCCCTTGGTGTTTGAGGTGATCTTGGCTCGGATGTCATCCAGGTCAGGCATCCAGCCGTTGGCCTCATCGCAACGGTAGTGCACCGGCTTGCCACCCGACAGGCTGGTTGCAGCGGTCCACAACGGGTAGTCGGGTGAGGGCACCAGCATTTCGTCCCCGTCATCGAGCAGGGCATTGGCCGCCATCACGATCAGCTCGCTCGCGCCATTCCCGAGGTAGATGTCGTCCAGCGAGACGCCCGCCACGCCCTGCTGCTGGCTGTAATGCATCACCGCCTTGCGTGCCGCAAAAATCCCCTTGCTGTCGGAATAGCCCGACGACTCCGGCAGGTTGCGGATCATGTCCTGCTGGATCTCTTCCGGCGCGTCAAACCCGAACGGTGCCAGATTGCCAATGTTCAGCTTGATGATCTTCTGACCTTCGTCTTCCATCTGCTTGGCCGCCTCGACGATCGGACCTCGCACGTCGTAAAGCACATTGGCCAGCTTGGCGGATTTGTGGATGGTTTTCAATTTCCCTCCGGGGGAGTCAGACGGACACATGGGATCGGGGGCATCACTCAGGGCGCTATATTACGAAGCCTACCCAAGGGAAAACCTGCAATTTGACCACAGTTCGACAGCGCTTCCGCTGCTCGCCTGACCCTTGCATCGCACACCGCCCACCCATGAAACTGCACGCCGACAAACCCGATGCGCTCTCGGTCACTGCCTACGGTGATGGATGGATCGCGGTGAACGGGCAGCGCCACACGGACAGCCTTGTCCTGAGCGCATCCGGCACGTTGCGCGCCTGGGGCGTGAGCCGTTTCGAGAGCCTGTCGATCACAGACTTCGACAAACTGCTTGAGGATGGCGCGCCACCTCCAGAACTGGTGCTTTTGGGCAGCGGACGGCGGTTGCGATTTGTCCATCCAGCACTGATCCAACACCTGACGGACAGTCGCATCGGCGTCGAGACCATGGACACCGCTGCCGCTTGCAGGACCTACAACATCCTGGCGGGCGAAGGTCGCCGGGTGATTGCGGCGCTGCTGATCGAGGCCGGAGAAAAGACCTGAACCGGTCGACCCATCCGATGCGAGAAAAAGGCTTTTGGGAAACGCCAGACCGGGACAGCCGTTCGGGGTAAAATACCCGATTGTTTTCTTCCAGCTGCCCGAGAGCAGCCGTTGCTCTGGGAGTCATGGGCAACAGAAAACCAACGCATCTCCACCAACCTACGTCAGGGGTCCACGCAGCATGGCAGTCGTTGTCAATAAACCCATTCCCGAATTTGAGTCCCTGGCCACCGGCGGCATCAAGGTCAGCAACCAGTCGCATGTCGGCCAAACGGTGGTGTTGTACTTCTACCCGAAGGACAACACCCCTGGCTGCACCACCGAAGCCATGCAGTTCCGCGACAAGTACAAAGACTTCGTCAAAGCTGGAGCCCATGTCTTTGGGGTCTCAAGAGACAACATGAAGTCGCACGACGACTTCAAGACCAAACTGGAACTTCCCTTCGAGCTGATCGCCGACACAGAAGAAAAAATGTGTCACATGTTTGGCGTGGTCAAGAACAAGATCATGTACGGCAAAAAGGTGAAGGGCATCGAGCGCAGCACCTTCTTGATCGGTGCTGACGGCGTGCTCAAGCAAGAGTGGCGCGGCCTGAAAGTGCCCGGTCATGTGGAAGAAGTCCTCAAAGCCGTCAAGGCACTCAAAAAGGCCGCTTGACGCGAGAGCCTTCGGCCTGAAGAGGCTGGAGAGAAGGGTCTCAGTGAGTCGTGCATAATGAATTCATGACCCAGGGAAGCCCCTTCGCTCCAACCCCCAACTTCATCCCCTGCAGCCCGCAAAGCCGCCCGGTTTCCCCGGCGGCTTTTTCTTTTTCCGCCTTGTGC